>ONBH01000013.1 GCA_900316005.1 uncultured Bacteroidales bacterium
ACCCATATTGCGGGATTGGCGCCGTAAGAACGCTGCGTCAGCTACAGGCAACGTTACTTGTACTGTTCTCATCGTTGCTTCCATCATCTTCTTTTTTTTCGATTTTACGCTGCAAAGTTACTACATTTTTCTGACATACGCAAAAAAAATGCTACGAAAGTTGATTTTTTAAATCCAAATGGAAAGATTTTTGGAATGATGGATTGATAAAATGATTTTAATGATGGAATGATGGACCAATGCCAATGTAAAAAAAATGCTCGAAAGGGCATTTTTTTTTGCGTATGTCAAAAAAAAGTTGTACCTTTGCACAATTTTAGTAATTTAGCCTTATTAGCACAAGGTTTAAATCTACTGAAGACCGGTAATAACCCAATAACTGAAGACCGGTAATAACCCAATAACTGAAGACCAGTAATAACCCTAATAAGATAGAAAACCATGAAGAAACTTTTCCTCTTAGTTTTTGCAGCTCTCGGCGTATGGATGACGAGCGAAGCTTGCACCAATTTTATCGTAGGCAAGTCTGCTTCGGCAGATGGTAGTACCCTTATCTCGTACGCGGCGGACAGCTACACGCTGTACGGATTTCTGAAGTTCCAACCCGCCGCAGACCATGAGCCCGGTGCCATGCGTCAGATCAACGAGTGGGACACCGGTAAACCCCTGATGCAGATTCCGGAAGTTAGTCATACCTACTCCGTCATCGGCAACATGAACGAGCACCAGCTCACCATCGGCGAGACGACCTGGGGCGGCCGCGAAGAACTCTGGGGCGGTGAGGGTATCGACTACGGAAGCCTTATCTACGTCACCCTGCAACGCTGCAAGACTGCCCGCGAGGCCATCCAATGCATGACCGACCTGGTAGAGACCTACGGCTACTGCAGCGAAGGCGAGACCTTCTCCATCGGCGACCCCAACGAGGTGTGGATGATGGACCTCATCGGCAAAGGTAAGGACGGCAAGGGAGCCGTATGGGTAGCCGTACGCATCCCCGACGACTGCATCGCCGGCCACGCCAACCAAGCCCGTATCCGTCAGATACCTGTCAAGGGCGCTAAGAAGAAAGGCTTCCGCTACACCAGCAAAGACGGCGAGTGGATGTGGCACAAGGATGTGATCACCCTTGCCCGCGAGAAAGGCTATTTCACCGACAAAGACGATGCCCTCTTCTCCTTCCAGGCTGCCTATAATCCCTTTGACTTCTCGGGTCTGTACGTTTGCGAAGCACGCGTATGGAGTTTCTTCCGTCATTTCTCTGACGATATGGACCGCTACCTGCCTTACGCATCGGGTCAGACCTTCCGTCTGAGCGGCGGTAAGGATGCCGGCGAGGCGTTCCCCCTCTGGATCAAACCCAACCGCAAAGTCAGCGCACAGGATATCAAGGACTGCATGCGTGACCAGTATGAGGGCACTCCGCTGGATATCACGCAGAAGACAGCTGCAGGACCGTGGAACAGCAAGCTGCGCTACGGCGGACTGGGCTTCAAGGTAGATAGCGTGCAGTATTGGTATGAGCGTCCGACGGCTACGCAGCAGACCGGTTGGTCATTCGTTGCGCAGATGCGCGGCTACGAGAGTGCCAAGGCCGGCGGTATCTTCTGGTTCGGCGTGGACGATGCAGCCTGCACCGTGTATGTACCGATGTACTGCAGCATCACCAACGTACCGCGTTGCTTTGCCGAAGGTAACGGCGACCTCGTCACCTACTCTGCCAGCAGCGCCTGGTGGGCATTCAATATGACCGCCAACTGGGCATACACCAAGTACTCGAAGATGTACCCCGAACTGCGCCGCGAGCAGCAGAAGTGGGAGACGCAGTTCAACGAACGCGTACAAGTGCTGGACGAACAGGTCGCTACGCTGGATGCCAACGCCGCACGCGAGCTGCTGACAACCTACAGCATGACACAGGCCGAACAGGTAACAGAGGCATGGAAGGATCTGTTCACCTACCTGATGGTGAAGTACCTGGACGGACAGGAGAAGAAGATGGACGACAACGGCAAGTTCCTGTACAACGAATACGGCGAGGCTGAATATCCCAGTCGCCCGGCATGCAAGGAGGAATACCTCAGAACGATCGTGAGCGAGACAGCTCACGAGTAAATAAAAGGACGAAGGACAAATGTACGAGGTACGAAGGATTTACGAAGGAAAATAAGGACGAAGGTCCATCGTACATCAATCGTACATCGTACATCGTAAATCGTACATATAATTGATTTATACCATGAATAACTTAGAACCGAAAGAAGTTTTCGCCATTTTTGACGAAATCAGAAAAGTACCTCGTCCGTCGAAGCACGAGGAGAAAATCAGTCAATGGCTCGTAGATTTCGCTGCACAGCACGGTATCGAATGCGTGCGCGACGAAGCCATGAATGTCATCATGCGCAAGCCGGCTACGCCCGGTATGGAGGGCAAACCCGGCGTTATCCTGCAGGCACACATGGATATGGTGTGCGAGAAAGACAGCCATGTGGAGCACGATTTCATGACCGACCCCATCGACACCTACGTAGATGGCGAGTGGCTCAAAGCCCGTGGCACCACCTTGGGCGGCGATGACGGTATCGGCGTAGCCATGGCCTTAGCGGTCATCACCAGCAACAGCGTGCAGCACCCCGACTTAGAATGCCTCTTTACCGTAGATGAAGAGACCGGCCTCACCGGCGCCTTCAAACTGCAGGACGGCTACCTCAAGGGACGCCAACTCATCAACCTCGACTCCGAAGACGACGGCCAGATATTCATCGGCTGCGCCGGCGGTATCGACACCTTAGCAAAGATGCATTATAAGGGTGAAAGGTTAATGGTTAAGGGTGAAGAGTTGTTTGCAGCACGCGTGCGTGTCAGCGGCCTGATGGGTGGCCACTCGGGCGATGATATCAACAAAGGACGCGGCAATGCCAATAAGATTATTGTCCGCTTCCTCTTTGAGGTCATGAAGCGCACCCCGATGCAGTTGGCAGCCATCAACGGCGGTAACCTGCGTAATGCCATCGCCCGCGAGGCAGAGGCCGTATTCTGCGTGCCGATGGCATGGAAAGAAGAGCTGCGCATCCTCTTCAACCACTACGTAGCCGACATCGAGGCAGAGATCAAAGACGTGGAGAAAGACATCCGTCTGGAGCTGGAATCGACCGATATGCCCGACGTTGTGATACCCGAGGATAAGGCAAAACGGCTGATTCAAGCCCTCTATGCCTGCCCGCACGGCATGATTGCTATGTCAAAAGATATGCCCGGACTGGTTGAGACATCCACCAACCTGGCCAGCATCAAGATGAAAGACGGGTACGTAGAGATCAACACCTCGCAGCGTTCGTCCGTCGAGAGCCAGAAGCACCATATAAAGAATATGGTAGAGTGCGCGCTCGCGCTCGCGTGCGATGAGGTGACCCACGGCGACGGCTATCCCGGTTGGAAACCCAACGTACACTCGCCGCTGATGGAGGTGACCCGCCGCGCCTACAAAGACCTGACCGGCAAGGAGCCCGAAGTATTGGCTATCCATGCCGGCCTGGAGTGCGGTCTGTTCCTGGAGAAATATCCGTATCTGGATATGGTAAGTATCGGTCCGCAAATGTACGGGGTACACTCGCCTCAAGAGAGGCTGAGCATACCCGGTACGAAGCGTTGTTATGACTGGCTGTGCCGCGTGTTAGCCACGCTGTAAGCCTCGAGATAATGCTTGAAGAAGTGCTTCCAGAGCGTCTTCTTCGCCACAGCCGCTGCAGCTTTGCCTGCGGCGGCTTTTTCGTCGGCGCTAAGGTGCAGGTAGTCGTTCAACTCACCCGCCAGTTGCTCGATGAGTTCCAGGCCATTGGAGTCGGTACGCGTCATCACGCATACGCCATCGGTGAGGTGGTCTGCCTTGCCTTTCAGCAGCGTCTTCGCCCACTGACCAAAGCCCGAAAGCGTCGTGGTGATGGTGGGTACGCTGAAGGCAGCCGATTCCAGCGGCGTGTAGCCCCAGGGCTCGTAGTAGGAGGGGAAGACGGTAGCATCCAGACCGATGAGCGTGTCGTAGTACGTACGCTGTACCAGCGGATCGTGACCGTCAAGGTAATACGGCACGAAGACCACATGCACACGCTCGTTATGGCTGAAGGACGGATGATCCAGATACGGTACGAGCACGAAGGCCACAACCTGTTCATCGCCATTCCAGCGATAGGCGAGGCGTTCTACGGCATCCAGGAAGACATCAATACCCTTGTTGCGCCACTCGAGACGACCGGCTATTCCGATGAAGTGGTCACGCTCGGGGTCGATGGGTCGGCTCAGATGCAGACGCTTGCCTGCCACCTCAGCCAATACGCGGCGGGCCTCCTGACGGCATGCGGTGAAGGCTTTGCCCTTGGGCACAAAGTCTTGCTCGAAGCCATTGGGCAGCACCACATCCGGACGGCGTTCGAGAAGTTGCTCACACTCGCGGGCGGTGGGTTCGCTGACCGTCGTGAAGCAGTCTGCCACGCGGGCAGCGTTCTTCTCGGCACTGTGTTTGGATACCATATTCAGTTCGCTTGCCATCTGGTCACCGTTGTAGGCAGTGAAATAGTCGTAGAGCGGTTTGCCGTTGCCGGCGATAGAGCGACCGATACCCGTAGCATGGGTGGTGAAGATAGTCGCGATATCCGGACAACGGTTCTTGAGGTAGAACAGCGTGAAGGCCGTCTGCCACTCGTGTGCATGTACCACGGTTTTGATTTTCTTGTCACCCTTGGTCAGCGCGGCTTGCAGGCTGTTCATGGCTTCGCCCACTGCATAACCGAACATGGCAGAGTCGTCGTAGTCACCATAGGCAGCATGACTCTGCACGCCAAAGTGGTTCCATGCCCAGCTGTATATCTCGTCTTTCTGCGGCCATAGGTACTGATAGTTCACCAGTACAGCTATCGGGTTGCCGGGAATCTGCCAGCGACCTACGCGTACGTTACCGGGTTTCTGCCAGCGGCCGAGGATTCGTTTGTCTTCACGGAAAAACTGGTCGCTTCTCTCGCCCAAATCGGGACCAAAGAATACGACATGATCTGGGAAAAGCGTTTGCATCGTGGCCGAACGGGTTGCGAGGACGGCACAGATACCACCTACCTGGTTGCATACCTCCCAGCTGGTCTCAAAAATGTAATCGGGATTATTCATAACTATCTTTTTGTGGCATCCACAGCCAAGCGTTGGACGCCGATTAAACTATTGACTTGTTCTGCTTGTGCCTCGGTGCGGTTGTCGGGTGTCTGCAGCAGCGGCAGACGCCATACACCCTCTGCATTGGCATAATAGACGCGACTACCCGTATGGTCCAACACCAGGGCCGTAGTCGGACGGCTATCCAGGCACACGGGGTTCGAACCATTGATATTCGCTACGTAGAGCCCGTTGTCACGCAAATAGATCTTACGGGCGGATTGGTCGATCATAAAGCCCTCGACAGACTCGTGTCCGCTGATGGGCAGGTTGGTGCGGGTGAAGACCTGGCTTCCGTACTTTGCCACGGTATCCTGTACCTTAGCCAGGCAGGCCAGAGCACTGCTGTCGTTCACCTCGCGGACCAGCTCAAAACGCTTGCCAAAGAGCCGCTGGCCGTAGTCTTGCGCCAACGTACGGGTCAGTATGCGCTGCGAGGGACGCTCGTGCACATAGAATTTCTTCTTTACCACATACTGCGTGCCATTGAAATCCACCGTGACCTGCATCGGCAGCGAGTCACCAAAGGTGGTGAAGGCAACCTCGATGGTTGCGTCGGTTAATTTGCCACTCTCTAACAGCGCTTCCTCGGGAATCTGCCACTGGTAACTGACCTTGTATTTGAAGGGGTTCCACAGCGATACGGTAAAGAGTTCGGGCATGAAATAGAGGATGGAGTCCTCCGCACAACCGATAGTCGGTAGGGTATCGACCACCTCAATAGTCTTGCTGATGCTGTGGCGCGCCGTGCTATCCACCATCAATGTGACGGTATAGGTACCGGGTTTGCGGAAGGTGTGCGAAGGCGTTTTCAGCGTCGAGAACGTGTTGTCGCCGAAATTCCACGCCCACTCTTCACCAAAGTCGCAGCCATTGGTAAATGCGACCGACTGCCCCGCTCGGGGTTGCGTGGGCGAATAGCTGAAATCGACAGTCTTCTGCTTGCACGCATTACAGAGTGCGAAGACAAGTATCAATAAAATCCAGTTGTGTCTCATAATCTTGTTCGGCTTGAAGCCAGTGTATATCTTTCTGCCGCCTAAACCAAGTCATCTGCCGTTTGGCGTAGTGCCGGCTGTTCTGTTGTATCAGGTTGATGGCCTCGGGTAGGGTCAGTTGGCCGTCAAAATAGGCAAACATCTCCTTGTACCCGACGGTATTGAGGCTATTGAGGTGGCGTAGGGGATAGACGCTGCGCGCTTCGTCCTCCAGCCCCGCATTTATCATCTGCTCTACGCGGCGGTTGATGCGTTCGTAGAGCACCTCACGCGGTCGCTCGAGACCAACCGTAACCGTCTGCCAGGGGTGCTGCGGCGCTTGTATGCCCGTTCGGTAATCCGAATAGGGTCTGCCCATCTCCAGGCATATCTCCAGGCAGTGCATCAGGCGCTGGGGATTGCAGCGGTCCACCTGCTGCCAGTATTTGGGGTCGCGCTGCTCCACCTCCGCTTGCAGCCAACCGAGCCCCTTGGTGCGGTAGGCATCCTGCACGCTAAGGCGTGTGGCTTCGCTCACAGCAGGTATATCGTCCAGCCCTCGGCATACTGCATCGATATACAGCATACTGCCGCCCGTGAGGATAGCAAAGGGCTCATAGCTACGTCCATCGCCGTCGGCCTGCCGAGCAAGCCGGGTGAGTAAGTCCACCGCTTCGCGGGCATACATACCCGCATTGCAGTCTTCGCGCAGCGAGCGCGTGCCCACAAAATAGTGCTTCACCCGCTGCTGCTCGTCGGCTGTAGGCGCAGCGGTACCAATGGGTATCTCGCGGTAGAGCTGACGCGAATCGGCATTGAGGATCGGACAACCGTATCGTTCCGCTACTCTGAGTGCCGTCTCCGTCTTCCCTACACCCGTAGGGCCTACCAATACCAACAAGGTCTTCTTTCTCACTATTATTTCGGTTTCAGCCTGCAAAGGTACAATATTTTTTTGATTTATGCAAATAAAACATAAAAAAACACAAGGAAAATGGCTTTTTTCTTGCATATTCTTGCATATATCGAAAATTATTTGTAATTTTGCGCGTTGAAATGTTAAATTGCTGAACTATACCGTATGAAAGAAGTAGAAAACCAGGTGGAGAACACCGTTCGTTTGCCGGAAAACGCATCGCGTCCGTTGCGCCCCGGTGAGAAATACGAGCCAATCATGCGCGGAGACCAAAACTACCCCGAAGTAACGCCTTACAGCGTGATAACCGGTGTGATAATGGCGGTTCTATTCTCTGCAGCAGCAGCGTATTTGGGTCTGAAAGTCGGCCAGGTATTCGAAGCCGCGATTCCTATCGCCATCATAGCGGTAGGTCTGTCGGGTGCACTGCGGCGCAAGCAGGCTTTGGGCGAGAATGTCATCATCCAGAGTATCGGAGCCTCCAGCGGCGTCATTGTGGCAGGTGCTATCTTTACCCTGCCCGCTCTGTATATTCTGCAAGCCAAGTATCCGGATATCACGGTGAACTTCATGCAGGTATTCCTCTCCAGCCTACTCGGCGGATGTCTGGGTATTCTGTTCCTGATTCCGTTCCGTAAGTTCTTTGTGCAGGAGAAGCACGGCGAATATCCCTTCCCCGAGGCAACCGCCACGACGCAGGTACTCGTATCCGGCGAGCAGGGCGGCAACCAAGCCAAACCACTGATTTTTGCAGCGGGTATCGGTGGGTTGTACGACTTTGTGGTATCGACCTTTGGCCTATGGACGGACAGCCTCTCGACGCGTATGACCGCTTGGGGCGAAGCCATCGCCATGAAGACCAAGGCAGTCTTTGCCATCAACACCTCGGCAGCTGTATTGGGTCTGGGTTATATCATCGGTCTGAAATACGCCGCCATCATCTGCTGCGGTTCGTTCTTCACGTGGTGGGTCATCCTGCCGGTACTGGGCGCAACGGGTATGGGCGATATGGATCCACAGGCGCTGTATGCCGGTTACGGACGTAACATCGGTATTGGTGCTATCGCAATGGCAGGGCTGCTGGGTATCATCAAGAACTGGGGCGTCATAGCCGGCGCAGTAGGGCTGGTTAAGAAGGAGTTCGGCCAGAAAGGCAAACAGGTAGCTCAGGCTGCCCTCCGCACCGAGAAAGACCTCAGCATGAAGTTCCTGGCTCTGGCCGTAGGCGTGGCATTGGTAGTGGTGTTTGTATTCTTCTGGGTAGGCGTGCTGCATAACTTCGTGCAGGCACTGGTAGCATGGATTGTGGTGACCGTCATCGCCTTCCTCTTTACGACCGTAGCGGCAAACGCTATCGCCATCGTGGGCAGTAACCCCGTGAGCGGCATGACGCTGATGACGCTGATTATCGCATCGGTAGTGTTTGTAGCCGTAGGTATGAAGGGTAGTAGCGGCATGGTGGCTGCTATGGTCATCGGCGGTGTAGTCTGCACAGCGCTGAGTATGGCAGGCGGCTTCATTACGGACCTGAAAATCGGTTACTGGCTTGGTACAACACCTGCCAAGCAGGAGACCTGGAAATTTCTGGGGACGCTGGTAAGCGCGGCAACCGTAGGCGGTGTGATGATTATCCTGAACAAAACCTACGGTTTCACCGGTGAGAATGCTCTGGTAGCACCGCAGGCTAATGCAATGGCGGCAGTTATCGAACCGCTGATGTCGGGTCAGGGTGCGCCGTGGATGCTCTATTTCGCCGGCGCAGTACTGGCGTTGATTCTCAATTTCACGGGTGTGCCGGTTCTGCCGTTTGCACTCGGTATGTTCATTCCCTTGCACCTCAACACCCCGCTTCTGGTGGGCGGTGCGATATCGTATTTCGTTAGCCGCAAGAACGAGAAGGACGGCGATAAGGCGGAGGAACTGGCTCAGAAACGCAACGAAAAAGGCACCTTGGTAGCCAGCGGCTTCATAGCCGGCGGCGCACTGATGGGCGTAGTAAGTGCGGTGTTGAAATTCTGCGGTGCCGACTGGTGGATGACATCATGGGCAGGAACGACGGGCGCACTGGTATTAGGTATCGTGATGTACGTAGCGCTCATCGCCTACTTTGTGAAGGCAGCAAAGAAGATTTAAGCCCCCCGCCCCCTTAAGGGGGAGAGACTGAGAGGTTTGAAATAAAAAGAAAAATAGGTAATTGAAATACTAACAAACAAAAATCAATCATTTATGGTAAGTTTTAAGGAATTAGGCCTGGTGAATACCCGTGAGATGTTCGCTAAGGCAATCAAAGGCGGTTATGCTATTCCCGCTTTCAATTTCAACAACATGGAGCAGTTGCAGGCCATTGTTAAGGCTTGCGCAGAGACAAAATCGCCGGTTATCCTGCAGGTATCGAAGGGCGCACGTAACTACGCCAACCAAACCCTGCTGCGCTATATGGCACAGGGTGCAGTAGAGTATGCCAAGGAACTGGGTTGGGAGCACCCGCAAATCTGCTTACACCTGGACCACGGTGATAGCTTTGAGCTGTGCAAGAGTTGCGTGGACTTCGGTTTCTCAAGCGTGATGATCGATGCTTCTTCTCTGCCCTACGAGGAGAATATTGCCCTCACCAAGAAAGTCGTTGAGTATGCTCACCAGTACGATGTAACCGTTGAGGCTGAGCTCGGCGTATTGGCAGGCGTAGAGGACGAGGTATCGTCGGCAGTAAGCCACTATACCAAGCCCGAAGAGGTAGTTGACTTTGCTACCCGCACCGGTTGCGACAGCCTGGCTATCTCCATCGGTACCAGCCATGGTGCCTATAAGTTCACGCCCGAACAGTGCACCCGTGACCCGAAGACCGGTAAACTCGTTCCGCCCCCATTGGCATTCGACGTGCTCGACGCTATCATGGAGCAGCTGCCCGGCTTCCCCATCGTACTGCATGGTTCGTCTTCCGTTCCCCAAGAGTACGTGGATATGATCAACCAATACGGCGGTAAACTGCCTGACGCAGTAGGTATTCCTGAGGAGCAACTCCGCAAGGCTGCCAAGAGCGCTGTATGCAAGATCAATATCGACTCCGATAGCCGTCTTGCCTTCACGGCTGCCGTTCGTAAAGTCTTCGCCGAGAAACCGGGTGAGTTCGACCCGCGCAAATACTGCGGTCCCGCACGCGACCTGATGGAGCAACTCTACAAGCACAAAATCATCAATGTGCTGGGTAGCGACGGCAAAGCAGAGTAATTGAAAATTGATAATTGATAATTGACAATTAAGATTTATGCTTCCATTTATGTCAGCCGAAGAGGCTGCAAAATTTGTTCATAACGGTGATGTAGTCGGCATGGGTGGTTTCACCCCTGCCGGCGCGCCGAAAGAAGTGCCTACGGCTATCGCACATATGGCCTCAGCCCTGCATGCCGAAGGCAAGGAGTTCAAGATTGGTATCTATACGGGTGCCTCGACTGGCGATAGCTGCGACGGCGAACTGGCTCGCGCACACGCTATCTCGTTCCGCACACCCTATCAAAGTAACAAAGACCTGCGCAACGAACTCAACAATCAGGATGCACACTACTACGATATGCACCTCAGCGAGTTGGCGCAAGACCTGCGTTACGGTTTTCTGCCCAAGCCCGATGTAGCCATCATTGAGGCTTGCGAGGTGACCGAGAACGGTGAGATCGTGCCGACAGCCGGTGTGGGTATTGCGCCCACCATCTGCAACTTGGCAGACCGTATCATCGTAGAGCTCAACGCCGCCATGCCGCCCGTGATGCGCGGTATGCACGATATCTACGAACCCGCCGACCCGCCCGTGCGTCGCGAGATTCCTATTTACCATGTCAACGACCGCATCGGTTTTGACTGCATCAAGGTCAACCCGCTGAAGATTGTAGCCGTAGTGCGCACCAACCGTCCGAACGAGGTAGCGAAGTTTGCCGACCTGGACGAGACAACACAACGCATTGGTAACAACGTAGCGCTCTTCCTCGAGACCGAGATGAAGAACGGCCGTATCCCCAAGTCGTTCCTGCCCATCCAATCGGGCGTGGGTAACATTGCCAACGCCGTGCTCGGTGCACTGGGTGAGAACCCGAATATCCCGCCCTTCGAGATGTACACCGAGGTGATACAAGACTCCGTAATCGGCCTGATGAAAGAAGGTCGCGTGAAGTTCGCCAGCGGTTGCTCGCTGACCATCGGAGCCGACAAACTGCAGGATATCCTGGATCATATCCAGTTCTTCCGCAGCCGTATCGTGCTGCGTCCGCAGGAGATCAGCAATAACCCCGAGGTAGCACGTCGTCTGGGACTTATCACCATCAATACTGCACTCGAGGCTGATATCTACGGTAACATCAACTCCACGCATGTGCTGGGCACCAAGATGATGAACGGTATCGGTGGCAGCGGTGACTTCACCCGCAACGCTTACTGCTCGATCTATACCACGCCTTCGACGGCAAAGGGTGGTGCCATCTCGGCATTCGTACCGATGGTAAGCCATGTGGACCATTCGGAGCACAGCGTCAAGGTCATCATCACCGAACACGGTATCGCCGACCTGCGCGGTAAGTCGCCTATTCAGCGCGCTCACGAGATTATCGACAAGTGCGTTGACCCGTCTTATCGCCCGCTGCTCAACGAGTACCTCGCGCTCGCCAAGAAGGCACACACCCCGCATAACCTCGCCCTCGCGCTGGCTATGCACCAGGAGTTTGCCAAGAGTGGTGACATGCGCAATACCCGCTGGGAGAATTACCTCAAGTAATCACGCTACACAACATAGGAGCACGTCCGTCACGACGTGTTCCTATGTGTGTTATACCTACTGTTCACGCTGACGAACGGACATAGTACATATCACTTTCTAACGGAATTCATGCGAGGCAGGCTGTTTCGCAATATGGCTTCGTTGGGACTACTACAGGTAGCCAACTACCTTATTCCCCTGCTGCTCATACCCTTTGTAACAGGTGTCTTGGGCAACGAACTATTCGGGCGCGTCAGTTACGCCCAGAATATCATCACCTACCTGACCTTACTGGTCAATTATGGCTTTGAATACTCCGCCACGCGACAGATCAGCATCGCTGCTACGCTGGGCGACAACGACAGGCTACCCGAGATGCGGCGCATCTTCTGGTCCGTGATGCGCGCCAAGGGGTGGTTGCTACTCATCTCATTTCTGATACTGGCTTGCCTGCCGCTCATTGTACCACGTGTTGAGGCAGACTTCCGCCTTTATCTCTACACCGCCCTCATCAACGTGGGCTTTGTGCTCTTCCCCACTTGGTTTCTGCAGGGTATCCAGCAGATGCACAAGATGGCACTGGTCAATTTCCTCATCAAACTCATCGGCGCTGTATTGGTGCTGGCGCTACTGCGCGAGGCAGCGCAATACCGCATCTACCCACTGCTGCTATCCGTTTCGAGCATCGTGATGGGGATTGGTGCCCTGGTGTATATCATCCGCCACTACAAGCTCATGCCCCCTGCCGGCGATAGACAGTCTGTACGCCGTGAGTTAAAGGAGGGAATGCCCATCTTCCTGAACAACCTCTTTGTAGCCCTCTATACCACCGCCAATATGACCATTCTCGGCATCTATGCCGACGATGCGGCCGTGGGGCATTACTCCGGTGCCTTACGACTCATCACAGCGGTGAATATGTGCGTCATCATGCCTGTCAGCACGGCTCTCTTCCCCGAGATGAGCCGCCGTTTTGCCGAGAACCGACAGGCCGGTTGGCAGTTCTTCCGCCGCACCCTGTTGCTGGCTGCCGTTCCTGCGCTCGGGGCATCTGTCCTGACCTGGTTGCTGGCTACGCCGCTGGTACACCTGATGCTGCACGGCGACTTCGAAGCCTCGATACCCTTATTACGTTGGATGGCACCTATTCCGCTTCTCGTCATGGTAGCTACGCTCTTTACCGTACAGGGGCTATACGGCAGCGGACTGCAGCGTTTTGCACCGTGGGTCGGTATGACATTAGCCGTACTCTGCGTGTCGCTGAATATCATTCTCATCCCCCGCGTCGGCACGATAGGAGCCGTATGGAGCTGGCTCATAGCCGAAGCGGCGGAGATACTGATAGTTGGTAGTATTCTCTTATTTCATCGGAAAAAAACATGTTCTACCTGACTATCTTTATCATATTAGCCATCGTGGGATTGCTGAACTTGCAGTTCACGGACAAACTATTTCGTCAGTTGTCGCTCCCTGCCGTGACCCTGCTGCTGATCGGCATAGCCGGACTGCGCTATGAGACCGGCGGCGACTGGGATGTATATACCCGCCTCTTCAACGGTTTTCCGACCTTCGAGCAGATACTATTGCAACCATCATTGATTCATAACCGCCATGCCGAGGAGGCGTTCCTACTCTTAGGATCCATCATCCGGCAATTCGGAGGCTCGGTGCAAGTTCTCTTCTTTGTCGTCTCGGCACTGAATCTGACGCTCATAGCCGCCACCCTGCCCCGCTATACCAAATACCCCATCATCGCGCTATTGGCGTATTACTCCATCCTGTACTTCAATCTGGAGATGATTTATATCCGTCAGGCCACGGCTGTAGCCCTGTGTTTCTACGCCCTGCATTATGTAGAGCAGAAACGCATTGTGCCCTATATGTTGATGGTATTACTTGCCTGCCTGTTCCATCGCGTGGCTGTGGTGATGATTCCGGTGTATTTCATCATCGATAAACGCCTGCCATCGTGGGTTTATCTGACCGTTGTCGGCGTTGGTGCTGCCATCATGTTCGCCGGTATTCCGTGGATAAAAGAGATATTTATGACCGTTGCCTCGTGGCTCGGCGAGAAATATACTCGCAAGGCAGAGATGTACACCACCAGCGATAAATTCGCTGTAACACGTATCTTATCCATCGGCTACTACCTGAATCTGCTACTCTTTGCCGGTCTGCTTTTCTTCAAGCGGCAGATTGATGAGCACCCTTACGGTACAATTCATCTAAACATGTTCTTCATCAGTCTGTGCTTGTATTACTACTGCTTTGAATTGGTGGAAGTCAGCAACCGCATGCGGCTATTCTTCCTCATCAGTATCATCGTCTTGCTGCCCCTGATATTAGAAGCGCTATCCTGCTTTGCCAACCGCCTACCCGTGTATCTGGTGGTAGTGGCCTATTGTTTCTCGTTTTCAGCGGCCATCTTCCTGGAGAAACCCCAGGCGGCTGCCTACAACCCCTATCAGAACTATATCGATTATCAGTTGAACCCGCGTCCCAGCGACGGCAAAGCCCGTCTCGAACGTTCGCACAAAGCCTTTGACAAGGAACGGAAACGATGAAGAGCATACTATTCATAGCGCATTCATCGTCGCTTCACGGGGCGGAACGGGTGATGCTGACGACGATACGGGTAGCGCAGCAGGCAGGCTGCGCCGTATGGGTGGTGCTACCCGAGCATGCACCCGATGAAGGACTGCATGACGCGCTCAGCGAGCAGATTGGCGCCGATCGTATCCTGAGACTTCCGTACCGCTCGGCGGGCAAAGGTCTGCTGCGCACGCTGCTCGTCCGGCTCTTTAACCTGCCCGCAGCATGGCACCTCAGCCGTTGGTGCCGGATGAACGGCATCGATACGGTATTTTCTGATACAAGTGTGACCATCCTGGGTATCACGGCAGCCCGTATGGCAGGCATACGGCATCTGTGGCATTTCCACGAACCGCCCGCAGCCTTCTACGGCTGGCAGCCATCCATGCGTGGTATCTACCGACGCTGCCTCGCGTATGACCGCAACCGCGTCATCTTCATCGCTCGGGCCCAACAGCAGGCATGGCAGCAGGAACTCGGCATCCCCATCGCCGGCGAGGTCATCTACAATCCTATCGCCCGCATACCGCAACGCGCTAAGGAAGCGCATGAGGGTATCCGCATCGGCTATCTGGGCAGCTTTGAGGCGCGCAAGAATGTGGGGCTACTCCTGGATACCTTCGAACAGTTGCACCGGCTCTACTCCGCTACTTCGCTTTGGCTCTGCGGAGCGAAGGACGAAGCGGAACGCGAGGCATGGCAGGCGCGTACCACCCTTCCGGAACCGGTGGTACAGGTTAGCCTGCATACGGGCAATGTAGCGGCTTTCTATGCCGCAATCGATATACTGGTGCTGCCATCCGAGAGCGAGACGATGCCGCTGGTAGCCGTCGAAGCCATGCAGGCGGGTGTCTGCGTGGTACAGACCACGCATTCGTACCTCTCCGAGCTATACATAGATGACCGCGACTGCCTCTTTGTTAATCCGGACGACTGTTCCGGCTGGCTGACAGCCCTCCAGCGCTGCATGGATGCCGCTACGCGCGAACGGCTCGCGCGGCAGGGACAGACCACTACCCTGCAACGGGATTATAACAACCTTTATACCAACCTCATGAGCCGATTACTATGCGAGTAATAGCCTATTATCTGCCACAATTCCACGCCATCCCGGAGAATGATGCCTGGTGGGGAAAAGGGTTCACCGAATGGACCAGCGTCCGCCGTGCCCGTCCGTTGTTCCCCGGCCATCACCAGCCGGTCGAACCGGGTGAGTTGGGCTACTACGACCTGTCTGACCCCAAGGTAAGCATCCGTCAGGCGGCATTGGCACGCGAAGCAGGCATTGAAGGGTTCTGCTATTGGCATTACTGGTTCGGAAACGGCCGCCAGCTGCTGGAGAAACCCCTGCAGCAGGTACTGCGCAGCGGGCAACCCGACTTCCCCTTCTGCATCGGATGGGCGAACGAGAGTTGGAAAGCCAAAGTATGGTCGGACACCAGCGGACGGCAAGACCGCCTGCTCATTGAGCAAACCTATCCCGAGGGGGATGCCGACCGCCATTTCGAGGCCGTACTGCCGATGCTGAGCGACCCGCGTTACATACGGGTGGAAGGTAAACCACTGGTGGTAGTCTATCGACCATTCCAATTGCCGGATGCCAAGGCCTATCTCGCACGATGGAACGAGTTGGCAAAAAATGCAGGACTCACCGGAATTTTCTTCGTCGGACACACCCTCTATTCCCGCGAGGTGGATGCCATACGAGCCTTGGGATTCGATGCCGTCAATGTAGTGCGGCTGGGTGACTGCCGCCGTAGTCCACGGCTCATCCTGCGTCACCTGTTTCCGTTGGCGCTGTACGCTACAGGCCTTCGCCCCTTCGTCTATTCCTATCGGCTGGCCAACGGCGTCCTGGTCGGAGAGGAGAACAGCCGCAACGATGTATTCCCGTCGCTCATACCGCGTTGGGACCATACGCCGCGCAGCGGAAAGCATGGTTTTGTGCTACAAGGCTCCACGCCTGATCTCTTCCGCGAACAGATAGAGGCGGTCAAAACGGCTGTCAGCCGGAAACCCGCCGAACGGCAAGTAGTATTCCTCAAGTCGTGGAACGAATGGGGAGAGGGCAATTATATGGAACCCGACCGCGAATGGCAAGACGCCTATTTACAAACTTTGAAAACAACGATATGATAGTAATAAACGGCAGATTTCTTACGCAGCGCCTGACGGGTGTTCACCGTTTCGCCTACGAAATCACCTGCGCCCTCTGGCGACGGGGCGAAGAACTCGTGGTAGTAGCGCCGGCGGATGTGTGCGAACAATACGAATGCCCATTCCCCGTAGTACGCACGCGCGGCAAAGGCTCGCATCTGTGGGAACAGATGATTCTGCCCCATTATGTCCGTCGCCATTACCGCGGCGCCCTGCTCATCACCTGGACAGGACTCAGTCCGCTGTCGTACCGCCATGCCTTCTATACGATACACGATGTGTCGTACCTGGAGAATCCCCGCTGGTTCAGCCGGTCGTATTACTGGTTCTACCGCCTCCTGACACCGCTGGCGGCACGGCGTGCCGAACGGGTATTGACCGTCAGCGAGTTCTCCAAACGCGAGTTGATCAAGTACCTGCACCTGCCTGCTGACCGAATCAACGTAGTCTATAACGCTGTGGATACCATGCCACCCGGTCAGCTTCAGGAGGGCGAACGCTACATCCTGTCGGTATGCTCTATGGATCCGCGCAAGAATCTGCCGCGTCTCGTAGAGGCCTTCGCCGGCATGCAGGATACCGACTGCAAGCTATACCTCGTCGGCGGTACGAATAGTGTTTTCCGTCATGCCGGAATGGAGACAGACGAGCGCGTCAAGCTGCTGGGCTACGTCTCCGGTGCACGCCTCAGCGACCTCTACCGCAACGCCTTGGCTTTTGTCAGCGCGTCGGTCTATGAGGGATTCGGCATTCCCAATGTGGAAGCCATGTGGCAGGACTGCCCGCTGGCCGTATCAGATATCGAGGTCTATCACGAGGTATGCGGCGATGCCGCCGTCTATTTCGACCCCTATAATCCGGAATCCATCCGCACGACGATCCGGCAACTCATCGGCTCGGAGGCGTTGCGCAATCAATTAATAGAAAAAGGCCGTCAACGCTGCCGCCTGTTCAGTTGGGACAAATCGGCTGCTACGGTCGCCATACTAATACATACGACATGAAAACACCCGCCAAACTGGCTTTTGTAGGCAACAGTGCCTTGACGATGATGAACTTCCGTCTGGGCGTGATGAAAGAATTGAGCAAGCAGTACGAGGTGGTCATGATGACACCCGAAGACTGCGAACTGACACCCTTGAAAGGCACGAATATCCGCTTTGTGCCAATCAAGGTGGATTGTAAAGGACAGAATCCGATTCGCGACTTAAAACTGATTTCCCAATTGAAGCAAATCTATCAGTCGGAGGGATTTGATTTCATCTTCCACTTTACCATCAAGCCCAATATCTATGGTTCGATGGCAGCTTCGTCACTGGGCATCAAGCATATCAATGTAATCACCGGTCTCGGCTATACGTTTATCAAGCGTAACTGGCTGTTCTATCTATCCTGCCAGCTACATCGGCATGCCATGCGCAACACCAATGCGGTGTGGTTCCTCAATCAGGACGACTGCGACTCATTCGTCAAATGGCATATAATTCCCTCCTCTAAAACACATATCATACACGGCGAGGGGGTGAACACCGATTATTTCCGCTCCACACGCGAACCGGATCAGCCATTTATTTTCCTCCACTGCGGACGCATGCTTCGCAGCAAAGGTGTTGAACTCTATATCCGTGCAGCCGAACGGCTGAAGGCAGAATATCCGGAAGTGCGCTGGCAGTTACTGGGTCCACTGGATGCCCTCAATCCCGATGCCATTCGGCCCGCGGAGATGGAGGCATGGGTCCGTAGCGGAATTGTAGAATACCTGGGTGTAACCAATGATGTGCGACCATATTTGGAGCGTTGCTCATGCATGGTCTTGCCATCCTATTATATGGAGGGTGTTCCGCGTTCGCTGATGGAAGCTGCCTCTATGGAGCGTACGCTGATTGCCACAGACTCGGTCGGATGCAAGGACGTTGTACTCGATGGCGTGAACGGCTTGCTTTGCGAAAAACGCAGCCTGGACAGTCTTACCAATACGATGCGCAAAGTGCTGAAACTCGAACCAGAACAACTACGCTGCATGGGAAAGAAGGGAAGAGAGTTAATGCTACGAAAGTTTGATGAAAAGATTATTATAGAGGAATACAAAAAAGCGCTAACAACGTATGCTTAATGTATCAATTGTACTCTTTCACCCCATGTGGGAGCAGAATGTGCTGCCGCTTGTGAAGGAGCTTCAACGCGCAAGATGCGTCCGGAAGATAGCACTTATCGACAACTCCGAGCAGTCGTCTCAATTGCTATTCGATAAACAGATTTTTCAGGATTCATCGGAAGTTTCGTACCTATTCACAGGTACCAATCTTGGCTACGGTCGTGCCCATAACATCTCGCTTCGCGAGAGTATTCAGGATGAGGTGGAGTATCACCTGGTGCTCAATGACGATATCCTTCTTCTCGCCGAGGACCTCGACCGGATACATGCTTTCATGGAATTGCATCCGGATGTAGGCTGTCTGATGCCCCGCGTCTTCTCGCCCGACGGCGAGGAACAGTACTTGGCCAAACTGCTGCCCGCCCCCCTTGACCTGTTCGGACGGCGCTTTCTGCCCGCCGGCCTGATGCGCAGACGCAATGCGCGCTTTGAGTTACGGAACTTGGACCACAACCTGCCTATCGATGCTCCTTACCTCAGCGGCTGCTTTATGTTTCTCCGCACCCGAGCCGCCGAAGAGGCAGGCTTGTTTGACGAACGATATTTCCTTTATCCCGAAGATATCGACCTCACGCGCACGATACATCGGCACTACCGCACACTCTACTGGCCGACGGTCACCATTGTGCATGATCACCGACGCGCCTCGTATCACTCATGGCGCATGACGTGGGTTCACATCCGCAATCTATGCCGCTATTTCGGAAAATGGGGATGGCTGTTCGACCGCGAGCGACGCCTATACAACCATCAGACGATACGTCAGGTACAAGGCATAGATAAGCAATAAAAGCGCTCCCTGCCAACGGAGGATGGCATGCTGACGATTGCTACCGACAAAGACCAAAACCAGCACACTGCCCAATACGACCATCGCAATATCCAACTTGATGCCCTCATACGCGGGTAGCGGACAAATAACCGCGCTGGTTCCCAATACAAAGAATATATTGAATATATTGCTACCAATAACATTGCCCAACGCTATATCGCTGTTCTTCTTGGTAGCAGCAATGACCGATGTAGCCAACTCGGGCAGCGAAGTGCCCAGCGCTACAATGGTCAGACCTATGATGGCCTCACTGACGCCCATGCGCGTTGCCAGTTCTACAGCGCTCTGCACAATCAGTTCGCCGCCTACAATAAGGCCGACCAAACCGCCTATTATCAGGGCTACAGCGCGGCTAACAGGCATATTCTTTACCTGACTTGTCTCTGCATCACCCGCATGTTCGTGGGCATGGCGGAAGGTGTGATAGATAAAATAACAGAACACCAGCAAAAGTAGCACACCGCCTACTCTGTTTATACTCAGCTCATATCCGCCTTGAAGTACAGGCACGTAGATAGCCAGTAGGATAGCCAGACCGGCTACAATGGATAGCGGGACATCAAAACGGCGACTATCGCGCTGCGACACAATGGGATAGACCAGGGCCGTGCAACCCAAGATAACGAAGGTATTGATGATGTTTGAACCCAAGATATTGGTGATGGCAAGGTCGGTGGTCTGACTGGCTACCGACACCATATTCACCACAAACTCCGGCATGCTGGTGCCGAAAGCCACAACGGTCAGACCGATTACTAAATCACTTATTCCAAATCGTTTAGCAATAGCCGATGCACCATCCACGAGCCAGTCTGCACCCTTAATCAGGGCCACAAAACCAACCACAATCAGCACGATTGCCACCCAAATACCGTATGCTAATAAACTTGCTATCACAGCCTATCTTAATTTTTGTCGTTTGTCGTTAGTCGTTTGTCGGGAGGAATAGTCCACTATTCTGTATTCTGCCAGCGAAGCGGTCTTCTTTATACATTAAACAGGAAATGCATGATATCTCCATCCTGCACCACATACTCCTTGCCTTCGATGCCCAATTTACCGGCAGCGCGGCAGGCAGCCTCGCCACCCAGGGCAATGTAGTCTTCGTATTTAATGACCTCTGCACGAATGAAGCCGCGCTCGAAGTCCGTATGAATCACACCCGCACATTGCGGTGCCTTGCTGCCTGCACGGAAGGTCCAAGCGCGCACCTCATCGCTACCGGCGGTAAGGAACGTACGCAGATTCAGTAGGTTATAAGCAGCCTTAATGAGCCGATTCACACCACTCTCCTGTAGGCCAATCTCTTCCAGGAATAATTGTCGCTCCTCGTAAGTCTCCAGTTCGGCTATCTCGCTCTCTATCTTGGCAGCCACCACCAATACCTCAGCCTGCTCATCCTTAACGGCTTCGCGCACGGCCTCGACATACTTGTTGCCGCTCACGGCGGATGCCTCATCCACGTTGCAGACATACAAAACGGGCTTGTTCGTCAGTAGCATCATTTCCTTGGCGGCCTGCTCCTCGTCCTTGTTGTTTAGTTCTACAGTGCGGGCACTCTTGCCTTGCGAAAGGGCTTCTCGGTAACGCAGCAGCACCTCTAAGGCCAGTTTGGCCTGCTTGTCGCCACCCGCTTTGGCCTGTTTCTCGGTCTTCTGGATGCGGTTCTCCACGGTCTCTAAATCCTTCAGTTGCAACTCGGCATCGATAATCTCTTTGTCGCGCACAGGGTCAACCGAACCATCTACATGCACCACGTTCTCATCATCAAAGCAGCGCAGCACATGGATGATGGCATCCGTCTCGCGGATATTACTCAGGAATTTATTGCCCAATCCCTCGCCCTGGCTGGCACCTTTCACCAGACCGGCTATATCAACTATCTCCACCGTAGTGGGGATGACACCGCGTTCGGGTTTACACAACTCACCCAATTTGATTAACCGCTCATCGGGCACCGTGATAACCCCTACATTAGGTTCAATGGTGCAGAACGGGAAGTTAGCTGATTGCGCTTTGGCATTACTCAGACAATTGAACAAGGTCGATTTCCCTACATTAGGAAGCCCTACTATTCCACATTGCAAACTCATAATTTCTTTCTTTTTCCAAAAACGGCTGCAAAGGTACAACTTTTTTCGGACATATGCAAAAAAAAACGCTTTCGTATAGCGTTTTTTTTTACTTTGCCTATGGCATTGGCGTTGGCATTGGTTCCGTCGATGCCATTGATCCACCGGATTGAACAGGTGTGCTTCCGCAAACGTGATTCGTTTCTCGCCGGCACATAATACAATCTGTATTCTGTCAGCGCAGAGGTCTGTAATCTATTCTCCAATTTTTGCGTTTAGTCGCTCATCTAACTTGCAAAATTACTATTATTTTGCCATATATGCAAATATTTATGCAAAAAAAATGCCAAATATTTGTATATTTGCATTATTTGTTGTACTTTTGCACCCCGAATAGATTAGTTTTATGCCTTCACGCGAGCAAATAATAGGAGCTATTGCCATTGGTGGAATGTTGGTTCTGACCATCCTTATCCTTTGCCTCATCCCCAAACCGGCTATGCCGGATAGGGTTGTAATACAGGGTGCTTCTGCCGAAGAAAATACCGATAGCACCACTCTACCCGTCTTACGACCCTTTGACCCCAATACTGCTGATAGCATAACCCTCATCAGCGTCGGATTGACTCCCCGTCAGACACATGGCCTCCTGCAGTATCGGCGCAAAGGGGGACGCTGGCGCCGGGCTGATGACTTCGCACGTCTCTACGGACTTACTGATAGCGCTTTTCAGGTTCTCAGACCCTATATCGCCATTGATACCATGCCTTTTTGGCGCGAGAAGGAGATTCGCCGCACCCTGCGGGATAGTGCACGGCGTGCAGATAGTTTGTTGCGCGATAGTATCTATCGGGCTCAGTATGTGGCACGTTATGGCGAGCCCCGACCCAAACGTGATACCATTCTCGACCTCAATAGCGCTGATACTTCTGAGTTAACGCTCATAAGGGGTATTGGACCTTTTATTGCGCGCCGTATCATCCGTTACCGCGAACAATTAGGCGGTTATTATTCCCCACAACAGCTGCATGATTTGGCGCGCGAGGATGCACGCCTCAGTGGGTTGGATACGTTAACCCGCTATTTCTTCGCCACAATAGATAGTATCCGACCTATTCCGGTCAATCATAGTTCAGTCCGTCGTTTGGCCTCTCATCCGTACCTCACTTACACGCAGGCGGAGGCAATTTATGAAATGCGCCGCAGAAAAATTAACTTAAAAAGTATCGATGAAATCAGGAAAATCTCGTCCATCACTCCTGATGACATCACCCGCCTCACCCCCTACCTCGATTTCACCCCTTAATCCATCCTCGCTGTTATATATCGGTTCTCGGTACTCGGTTCTGGGTTATCGGTTATAGGCAAAATCTTGTCAGTATACAATCGAAATTTCTGCGAGAGTGAACCGAACCATTCCCGAAGCAATCCCGAACCAATCCCGAGACAATATCGGGGTCGTAAAATCGAAAGCACCCTGCTACCGACATCATATTAACGACATACCTTTCGCTAACATGGATAACACACCCTCTTGTTGTATGTATTTACTCTTTTTTTGCTAAAAAATACGGATATTCATTATTAATTATTCATTATTCATTCAAAAAATTTGCGTATGTGCAATTTTTGTTGTACCTTTGTGGCCTAAATTGCGGGAGAATGCCCTAAAAGGGCAAAAATAAGCGAAAAAGATTATGCAAAACAATGACTGTTTCTATATGCGGAGGTGTTTGGAGTTGGCACGGAAGGGGGCATACTATGTAGCCCCCAACCCGATGGTGGGGGCAGTGCTGGTGAAACGGTTCTCGATTATCGGTTCTGGGTTGTCGAACGACAAAATCATAAGCGAGGGTTGTCATATGCGGTACGGCGGTCCGCATGCCGAAGTGAACTGCCTCAACCCTTTGCCGGACGACTTCGACTATACGGACACCACCCTCTACGTGAGCCTGGAGCCGTGCAGCCACTGGGGCAAGACACCGCCCTGCGCCGACCTGATCATCAAGAAAGGCATTCCGCGCGTGGTAGTAGGCATGCAGGACCCCAATCCGCTGGTGAGCGGGCAAGGAATAGAGCGACTGCGAAAGCATGGCATAGAAGTTGTAGTAGGTGTCATGGAAGCCGAGTGCCGCGAGCTGAACAAGCGATTCCTCTGCCTGCAGGAGAAACACCGTCCGTACGTGATACTGAAGTGGGCAGAGACAGCCGATGGGTTCATCGACTACAAACGACAACCTGACTTTGGCAACCAAAAGCCGCTGGTGATATCAAACAAGGTGACCAAGCAGTTGGTTCACCAAATGCGGGCGGAGAACATGGCTATATTGGTCGGTTCGGGAACCGCACTACTGGATAATCCGCGTCTTGCTACCACCCACTGGAGCGGACGCAACCCGATACGGGTGCTGTTAGACCGGCGCGGACGGGTGGATAAGACATGCCGGCTGTTTAGCGACGATGCCGAGACTATCGTCTATCGCGGCGAAGGCGGGTGGCAGGATGTGCTACATATGTTGGCGGACCGCCATATCCACAGCGTGCTGGTAGAGGGCGGCGCCACGGTGCTGAATGCCATATTGACAGACGGCACATGGGATGAGATGCATGTGGAAGTAGCACCGATACGCATCGGCGACGGCGTGAAAGCGCCGCAGGTGTACCTGCCGGAAGAAGCGGGAAACGAAGTGGAGGGAAACAGGCTATTCATAATACGAAAAGCAATTGAAAATTGAGAATGGAAAATGGAAAATTTGATGAAAAAGATACTATACATAGCAACAGTGTTAGTAGGGCTGACGGGTTGTCAGTTTCTGGAGAAACACCAGCAAAGAGATACCGTAGCCGAGGTGGCAGGTCAGCGTTTGACGGCGAGTGAACTGCAGCAAATAACAGGCAAGGCCTCTACGCCGGAGGATAGTGCGCGCTATGCAGAGGCCTATATCCGCCAGTGGGCAGAAGAGATATTGGTGTATGAGAAAGCCAAAGATCAGGCGGACGCCGAGGTAGAGCGGCTGGTGGAAGACTACCGACGCTCGCTGTACGTGCACGCCTACGAACAACGCCTGGTGCAGCAACGCATGAACAAGACTATCGAGGATAGCGTGGTCAATAACTACTACGAAAGCCATCGCGACCAGTTTATCTTGGGTGAGAGCCTGCTGAAAGGTATCCTGCTCATCGTGCCCAACGGAGCGCCGAAGTTAGACAAACTGAAGAAACAACTGGCTGAGCCCGATGATGAGAACATCGAACATATCGAGAAATATGCCTATCAGTACGCTACGGGCTATGAGCTCTTCACACGCAAATGGATGCCTGCCACCCATATCGTGCTCAGGCTGCCGTTAGAGACCAACAACCTGGTGCAGCAACTGAAGAAGAGCAACCTCATCGAGGTACAAGACAGCCTATCGACCTACCTGCTGCAGGTGACCGATAAGTGTCTGCCCGGCGAGGTAATGCCCATAGAATATGCCCGTCCGGAAATAGAAGAGATACTGCTGGCGCAGCGCCAGAGCGTTTTTCTGCGCGAACAACGTAATAACCTATACCGCGATGCGGTGAAATTTAAGAAACTGAAGATATATGCAACGGATTAAGAAGATTATACCGATGATAGCCGTCACGCTATCACTCATGGCGCACGCCGATAATGTGATTGATGAGGTCATCTGGATAGTAGGTGACGAAGCCATTTTGCGCAGCGAGGTCGAAGAGGAACGTCTGCGCGCGCAGTATGAGGGGCAGCAGATGGCAGGTGACCCGTATTGCCTCATTCCGGAACAACTGGCGATACAGAAGCTGTTTCTGCACCAGGCCGAGTTGGACTCGATAGAGGTGAACGAATCGACTGTCAGCCATCAGGTGGATATGCGTATCAACTACTACCTTTCGCAAATAGGCAGCAAGGAGAAGATGGAGGAGTACTTCCGCAAGACGACCTCGGAGATTCGCGAAGAGTTGTCCAGCACGGTACGAAACCAGATGATCATCCAGCAGATGCAGATGAAGCTGACCGAGAACCTGAAACCCACCCCGGCGGAGATACGGCGCTACTACAACAGCCTGCCCGAGGACTCCATACCGCTGATACCGGCGCAGGTGGAAGTACAGATCATCTCGCTGGAGCCCCAGGTACCCCAAGAGGAGATTGAGCGTATCAAGATGCGTCTGAGGGAGTTTACCGAGCGTGTGACCAATGGTACAGCGGATTTTGCGATGCTGGCTCGCCTGTATTCGGAAGACACAGAGAGCGCCAAACAGGGCGGTGAGTTGGGTTTTGTAGGCCGCGGACAGTTGGTGCAGGAGTTTGCCGATGTGGCATTCAACCTCAACGACCCCAAGAAAGTCAGCCGTATCGTAGAGACGGAGTACGGCTATCATATCATTCAGCTCATCGAGAAAAAAGGCGACCGTATCAACTGCCGGCATATACTGATGCGTCCGCGTCTGTCAGCCAACGACAAGATTCATGCGCTGGAACGCCTGGATAGCATTGCCAACCTGATACGCGACGACAAAATGAAGTTTGAGGAAGCCGTTATCCGCTTCAGCCAAGACAAGACCACAGCGATGAATGCCGGCATGATGGCCAACCCGAATACGGGTGCCGGCAAGTTCGAGTACCAAGACCTGCCACCTGAGGTGGCACGGCAGATATACGACATGAACGAGGGCGACCTGTCGCAGGCTTTTGTGATGATGGACCAGCAGAAAAACAAAGAGGTCTGCGCCATCGTGCGCCTGAAGAAAAAACAGGATGCACACCAGGCAAACCTGACGGACGATTTCCAGGTCATCAAGGCTATGCTTGAGGAGAAATTAGCCGCCGAATTCATCGATAAGTGGATCCGCAAGAAACAACAGGAAACCTATATCCATATTGACCCCGCCTGGCGCGGATGCGACTTCCAGTACCCGGGATGGGGACAGGGAAATTGAGAGTTGATAGTTGAAAGTTGAAAATTAATAGAGCACATATTATCGGGCTGGTGATTGGCATAATAATGTCAATTGTCAATTGTCAATTGTCAACTGCTCAAGAGCTGGTGTATCTGGAGCACTCAGAGACCTTGTCGTTTGACAAGGAACGACTGCCCGATGCCCAGATCCTAAAAGGCGATGTGCGCTTCCGCCACGACGACATGCTCATGTACTGCGACTCGGCGTATTTCTACGAGAAAAGCAACTCGCTGGATGCCTTCGGCCATGTTCGTTTTGAGCAGGGCGATACACTATCGGGTTTTGGCGATGTACTCTACTACGACGGCAACACGAAGTATGCCCGCCTGCGCCGAAACGTTCGGCTCATTCACCGCAACACGGTACTGACTACCGACCGCGTGGACTATGACCGCAAGGCGGAACGGGCTTTCTACGATGACTGGGGACAGATTGAAGACAGCCTCAACACCCTCACATCGGTCTGGGGACTCTACATGCCCCCGCATTCGCAAGCAGTCTTTCGGGATAAGGTGCACCTTATCAATACCAATTTTATCCTGGATACCGATTCGCTACGCTACAACACCAAGTCGCACATCGCCGATATCGTGCGGCCCACCACCATCGTCTATGAGGAAGAGACGACCATCTTGTCTGACTCAGGCACCTACAACACCGAGACGGAACAGGGCCTGCTCTACAAGCGCTCGCGCATACTGCATACCGACGGCAAACAGCTGACGGGTGACACCATTTATTACGCCAAGCGCGTGGGGTACGGGCGCGTACGCGGACATATGGAGATGCGCGACACCGTGCAACAGACCAGCCTATACGGCAACTACGGCGAGGTGTTCAACGACGGCGACAGCGGCTATGCCACCGACAGCGCGCTGTTAGTGGACTGGTCGAACGATACGTCGTACACCTATATGCACGCCGACACGCTGTTCTCTGAACTGCAAGCCTATGTAGCCATCACCGTTCTACCCATCGACAGCACGATAGGCCGAATGGCACCCGATACGCTGCGCCGAGACAGTACTTACCGTCAGTTACGCGCATTCCACAACGTGCGTATCTACAACAAGGAATACCAGACGGTATCCGACTCGGCTGTCTATAACGGCCTGGACTCTATCATAACGCTCTACCACGACCCTGTACTATGGAGCGACAAGCAGCAGGTGTCAGCCGACGTGATTCATATCTACATCCGCAACGAACTCGCCGACTACGCCCACGGCGTGGGTAATGCCATCGCCATCAAACACGAGGCGCGCGACATGTTCGACCAAATGCAGGGCAAGGAGATGTTCGCCTATATCCGCGACGGCGAGATACGGCAAGTAGACGTGTCGGGCAACGCCGAGACCATATTCTACCCACGCGAGGAGGATGGCACCTTCACGGGTGTCAACAAAACCCAGTCGAGCCTGGTAAAACTGTACCTGAAAGACCAAAAGATTGAGCGCATCGTGTTCACAACCACCACCAACGGCACGATGTACCCCCTGGACCAAATCAAGGATACAGACCGATTCCTGAATGCCTTCTTCTGGGCGAAAAAGGAGCGTCCGCGTGACCCGATGGATGTCTTCCGCCATGCGGAACGAACACCGCGTCCGAAGGAGAAGGCTGTATCGGCGGTAGTGGAAGAAGAGTTAGACGCAACCGAGAATCCGCGCAAGCAGAAAGAACAGCGGAACAAAAAGAGAATTGACAAATGATAGTTCTTTCTGGTTTACTAATGCACTAGTACCGAGAACCGAGAACCGAAAACCGAGAACCGATAATCGATATTTTTAATATATGAAACGAATTGTATGTATCATGGCGCTGGTAGCGGTGACGATGGCCGCGAAGGCAGGTGACTATACGCAGGCAGTAGGTCTGCAGTTCGGGTATGCCAACCCCGTTTACCGTCTGAACCAGCCCTCGGAACAAGTAGATGACAAGACAGCACTGACCGCAGTGCAACTGAAGGGTTTCAAGGTCGGACTGGTGTATGACGCCACCATCTGGGCAGGATTCGGTTTTATGACCGGTCTGAACTACACTTTTGGCGCGCATATCTCATCCTGGGAAGAGTTTGGTTACGACCTGGACGGCAAACCCATCGCCTCGGGTTATGCCCGACCCTACGAGGAACGCACCAAGTATCAGTTCCACCAGTTGGAGCTGTTTGTGGACTGGCAGTACAAATTTGAGATTGCCCAGAACACCTGGCTGATACTCTATACGGGTCCGACGATTCAGGTGGTAGCACAGTACAAACAGGTAGCACTACTGCGTCAGAAATCAACCGGCGAGCAGGTGCGTGAGAACACCATCGCCTATTTCGACTACTCGGATGCCGATATTGCCCACGACCTTAGGCGACTGAACGTGACCTGGGGGGTCGGTGCCGGCTTCCAGTACGACCGCTATTACCTGCGCGGCGGATACGACTTCGGCTTGATCAATCCGTATAATTTCGGTAACTTCAACGAGGTAGGTTATGCCGACCGCAACACCCGCGGTCGCCTGGACCAGTGGCAGATTAAGTTGGGTATCTTCTTCTGGGGAACAGATTAAACGACTAAGGTACTCGTTAAATTTTAAATCTTAAATTTTAAATCTTAATCTTAAGTTTAAGCCACTTGTGATTCCAAAGGAAACCATAGACCGGATCTACGACGCCGTCAAGATAGAGGAAGTCGTCAGCGATTACGTCACGCTCAAGAAGCGGGGCGCTAATCTCATCGGCCTATGCCCTTTCCACGACGAGAAGACCGGTTCGTTCACCGTCTCGCCATCCAAAGGTATCTACAAGTGTTTCGGCTGCGGCAAAGCCGGCAATGCCGTCAACTTCGTCAAGGAGATAGAGCAATGCGACTATTACGATGCGCTGCGCCAACTGGCACGCAAGTACCATATTGAGATTGAAGAACGTCAACTCACCGCCGAGGAACAGCAGCGACAGGACGATCGCGAGAGCATGTTCGTGGTCAATGACCGCGCCAACCGCTGGTTCCAGGACACGCTGTGGAACACCCGCGAAGGACAAGCCATCGGCCTGAGTTACCTGCGCGAACGCGGTGTGAGGGACGATATCATCCGGCGTTTCCAACTCGGTTACTCGCCCGAGAAAGGCAATCCGCTCTCTACAGCACTCCGCAAAGAGGGTTTCAAGGAGGAGTACCTGGTCAACAACCCTGACACCCGTATCGGTACCGGCATCTGCGGCAAGAGCGAGGACGGACGGCTATACGACCGATTCCGTGACCGCGTCATCTTCCCCATCCATACCGTCTCGGGCAAGACCGTCGCCTTTGCCGGACGTATCCTCAAGAAGAAAGAAAACACCGGCAAATACATCAACTCGCCCGACTCCATCATCTACAGCAAGACCAACGAGCTGTACGGACTCTTCCTCGCCAAACAGGCTATTGCGCGGCAAAACCTGTGCTACCTGGTGGAGGGACAGATGGATGTCATATCCATGTTTCAGGCGGGTATTGAGAACGTTGTAGCCAGCGGCGGAACGGCACTCACCAAACCGCAGATTCGTCTTATCCACCGCTTCACGGGTAACATCACCGTGCTCTACGACGGCGATGCAGCCGGTATCCATGCCGCCCTGCGAGGTATAGATATGTTCTTAGAGGAAGGCTTTCAGGTCAAGGTACTGCTGCTGCCCGATGGCGAAGACCCGGACTCGTTTGCCCGCAGTCATAACGCATCAGACTTCATCGAATATATCCGTCAGAACCAGACGGACTTCATCCGCTATAAGACGCAACTACTGCAGGACGAAGCGAAAAACGACCCCATGAAACGCAGTCAGCTGATTCGTTCGCTGGTGGAGAGTATTGCAGTCATTCCGGACCCTATAACCCGTCAGGTGTATATCAAAGACTGCAGCGAACAACTCGGCATGGCGGAATATATCCTCTCGCGCGAGACGGCACGCCTAAGACGCACAAGACGCGAGGGTGACCAACGGCCGGCCGCCAATACCAATGCTGAGACCTCATCCACCCCTGAGACACCCTTCAGCGAACCGCAACCACAGCCGGAGGAGCAGCAGCAACCAACGATACCGAGGACGGCCGAGGACCCCAGTTTTGACCATAACATGCGCAACCTCCTGCAGGTCATCGTACGGTATGGAGATCGATGCCTGGGCGACCCCGAGACCGGCAATTGGATACCCGTAGGGGAATATATCATCCGCGAACTGACGAACGATGGTATCCGTCCGCGCCAGCCAATCCAGCAGACCATCATCGATGAGTTCATGCAGCATTACCGCGAACCGGGATTCAATGCCAATAGCTTCTTTGTGCATCATACTAATCCGCATGTCAGCCAACTGGCAGCCGAACTCACCGCCGACCAGTACCAACTGAGTAAGATATTCTACAAGCAGTCCATCTCTGAGAATGTCGTGCAGGAAGTACGCCCACAGACGGATGAGGATATCCTGCCGGAACTGACCAACCAATTGCTCTTAGAGCTGAAATATACCGTTGTTAACGAACGCATCGCCATGCTGCAAAAAGCCCTACAAGAGGCCCAGAAAAACAACGATTGGGAACGGCAAAAGAGCCTATTGAGCGAGCAACCCCAACTGCTGCAGATCCGCTCCCTTATCTGCAAGGAACTGGGAAACAGGGTCGTAGTTAATTGATAATTGATATTTGATAATTGATATTTTTTTTAAGATGCTCTTTGATTCTATCATATACGGTCCGATACACTCCCGTCGCTTGGGTGTGTCACTGGGCGTGAACCTTATGCCTACGGACAAGAAACTCTGCACCTTCAACTGCGTCTATTGCGAGTGCGGCTGGAACACGCAGGCTCTCTACCCCCTTCTACCTTCGCGCGCAGCTGTTCGTCAGGAACTGGAGGCAAAACTCATTGCCCTCCAAGCCGAAGGCATCCGCCCCGATGTCATCACATTCTCCGGCAACGGAGAACCTACGCTGCATCCCGACTTTCTCGGTATCATTCAGGACACCTGTGCGCTGCGCGACCGCTACTGTCCTTCCGCCAAGGTCAGCGTGCTGAGTAACTCCACCCAATTAGGGCGTACCGAAGTCAGAGAGGCACTGATGCTTGTGGATAACCGTATCCTCAAACTCGATTCTGCCATTGACGAGACCATGCGCCGAATTGACCAACCGCTCAATCAGGAACTGACCGTCGCCCAAATCAAAGAGTGGCTGGCATGGTTCCGGGGCGACTTCACCCTGCAGACCTGCTTCCTGCGTGGCGAACATGCCGGTCAGCCTATCGACAACACGACCGAAACGGAACTCAAAGCCTGGTATCAGGCGGTAGAACAGTTACGCCCCAAACAGCTGATGATTTACGTCATCGACCGCGCCACACCCGAACAGCATCTGGAGAAAATCACGCGTGATGAGATGGAGCGCATCGCCGCACCACTGCAGGCTAAGGGATTCCCCATCAGCATCAGCGCCTAAATATCAACTATCGTACGGCTTTAGCCGATCGTTCGAGGCTTTGCCGAGATAAGAATTATCAACTATCAACTATCAATTATCAACTAAAATGAGGGTCTTCATCGCGCCACTGAACTGGGGACTGGGTCATGCTACACGTTGCGTCCCGCTCATTGAGCGTTACCGGCAGGAGGGGCACGAAGTCATCCTGGGCGGCGACGGTGAGAGTCTAATATGGCTCAAACGCCGTTTCCCGACCCTGCGTATCGAAGAGTTGGCACAGTTGAGAGTAAGGTATTCCGCTACGCAGTCGCAGGTAGGTGCTATGCTCAGCATGCTACCCGACTTCATCCGTTTTATTCGCGAAGACCACAGACGCCTCCAGGCTCTGCAAGCTCGGTACCACTTTGACCTCATCGTATCCGACAACCGCTTCGGGCTCTATCTCCCCAAAACCGAGAACCGAGAACCCAGAACCGAGAACCCAGAACCCAGAACCGTCTATCTCACCCACCAACTCCGAATCCGTCTGCCACACGGTTGGCGCTGGGCGGAACCGCTGGCGGAGCGTATGCATGCCTATTTCTACCGGCAGTACGACGAAGTGTGGGTGCCCGACTACGAAGACTACGCCGGCTCGCTTGCCGGCTGGCTCAGCCACCCCAAGCAACTCCCCGCCCATACCCGCTATATCGGTCCCCTCTCCCGCTTCAACACTCAAAATATCAATTATCAACTATCAACTATCAACTATCAACTATCAACTATCAACTATCAACTATCAACTATCAACTATCCCATCGTCGCTCTACTATCCGGTCCGGAACCCCAACGATCGCTGCTGGAGGAGAGCCTCATCCGTCGCTACGAGAAACAGGCGGAGCGCGTGCTCATCGTTCGCGGCCTGATGCAGGGTCCACTGACGCGCACCACGCACGGCAACATCACCTTACTGCCACGTATGGACGACGATAAGCTGATAGCCGCCCTTTTGAACTGCCGCACCATCATCGCCCGCAGCGGCTACACCACCATCATGGATCTCCATGCTCTGGGACTGCTCCATAAGGCCGAACTGATCCCTACCCCCGGACAGAGCGAACAGGAATACCTCAAAAAGTGGTTGACGGAACGCAAAAAGCAGAAATAATTTGCGTATATCGAAAAAAAATCGTATCTTTGCACCACGAATATGATGCAGTACAAAATATGGGATGATATGTCGGCTTGCACCGAGGCGGATGTAATGCGACTGCTTCCGCTGGTGAGCGAAGAAAGGCGTGCCTATGCGTTACGCTACAAGCATCTGTTTGGGCGCTGGGCAACGCTGAAGACCTACGAGTTGCTCCTGGAATTAGGTTGCCCGCGTACTACATGGCTCTTCACCCCCGAAGGCAAACCCTATATGGAACATGGTCCGCACTTCTCTATCAGTCATTGCCGCAACGCCTTGGCTGTAGCTATCGCTGACAGCCCGATAGGCATCGATGTGGAGAGTATCCGCCGATGGGATGCAGCCCTCGTTGAACGCACCATGAATGCCAACGAGCAGGCCCTCATCGCCGGTGACCCGGACCCCGCTCGCGCTTTTATCCGCCTCTGGACCCACAAGGAGGCCTTCCTCAAATGGAAAGGCACCGGCATACGCGAGGAACTGACCGACACCTTGACCAACACGGGTGATTGCCGATTCACAACCCTCGATGCCGAAAAGTATGTGGTCACCATCGCCCACTGATAAACCCACTTCGATTGGATAAACCATAAACGTAAAAACGAATATGAAACAAATCGCTCCTTCCGTACTGTCGGCTGATTTCGGTCACCTTGCCGAACAGGTGCATATCATCAACGAAAGTCCTGCCACGCTGCTTCATGTAGATGTCATGGATGGTGTCTTCGTGCCCAATATCTCGTTTGGTTTTCCGGTGATGGAATCCCTCCGCAAGCATAGCACCAAGCCCCTGGATGTGCATCTGATGATCGTTCATCCGGAGAAATACGTTGAGCGCTTCTGCGATGCCGGAGCATGGAGTGTAGGGTTCCACCTGGAGGCTGTTGACGACCCGCGTCCGGCATTGGAACTCATTCGCCGCAAGGGTGTACGCACCTGCCTAACCATCAATCCCGATATCGATGTACACCGTCTCGACCCATGGTTGGGTGAAGTGGATATGGTGCTGCTGATGTCTGTCTTTGCGGGCTTTGGCGGACAGAAATTCATCGAATCAACCTACGATAAGATACGGTACGTCAAACAGCAAATCGTGCAACGCGGACTGGATACGCTCATCGAGGTCGATGGTGGTGTCAACGAGACGAACGCTGCCACACTTTTTGCCGAAGGAGCCGATATTCTGGTGGCAGGCAGTGCCGTCTTTCATGCGCCCGATATGAGTGAAGCCATACGGCGGATGTTGCAATGAGCGGTTTCTGGCAACGGTATCCGGTCTTGATGTTGCTACTGCCGTTGGTGGCCTTCATCCTGCTGGCGGATAGCTTGGGCCTGCGCCTATGGCAAGGTCCGAACGATGACCGCCTACCGATGGATACCACCCTAACGTGGCTTTTTCTGATAGACGACGTACCGACCGAACGCGCCAAGACCTGGCGTATCGAGAGCGGTGCAGCACTACTCTACCTGCAGAAGGATAGCACCCGCCCCGCTCCGCGGCTGGGAGATAGTATCCGCATCGTCACGCGGCTTCGGAGCCCTGAGCCTCTGGGCACCTTCGATTACCCACGATACCTCCGTCGGCAGGGCATCACCGCCACGGGTTATGTGCGCGCTGAAGACTGGCAGGTCACCGCACATACCCCACCGCACGGTCCTACCTATTGGCAGGAGGTACTCAAAGATAGGCTGGCTAAACTCATCGGTCAAGACCAGGCCTTTGCCACCGTGGCAGCACTCAGTCTGGGCTGGCGCGAGGACCTCGACGATGATACACGCCGGCGCTTTCAGCGGTCAGGGGCTATGCACGTGTTAGCCGTCAGCGGACTGCACACCGGCATACTGATGAGTGTTCTTTGGCTTCTTTTGACGGGCTTCTGCCTTTGGAAACCACTCTACGAAGAGCGGCTCTGGAGCACGCTCTGTTATGGTTTGCTCTGCGCCATGCTCTGGATGTATGCTGCCCTGACGGGCTGGACGCCAAGCGTTGTGCGCAGCGTCGTCATAATAACAATAGCCTCGCTGGCGGTAGTAGTACACCGGCAGGCTACCACGCTCAATAGCATTGCCCTGGCGGCACTCCTGATCCTGACCATACGACCGTATGATCTATTCAGCGTCAGTTTTCAGTTGAGTTTTGCAGCCGTGACAGCCATTGTGCTGATGATACAGGGGCCGCTGTACCGCGCACTACGACTACGTCGAAATCATTGGTGGAAAGCGCCCATCCAGTGGGTCATTGATCTCTGTATGGTATCCATCGCCGCCTGGGTCGGAACCCTACCGCTGACACTGGTGTACTATGGTCAGGCAGCCTCTTATTTTCTGATTACCAACATGATGGTCATCCCCTTGGCGTATCTGTTGGTAAGCTGCAGTTTGGCACTGCTGACCATCGGATGGCTGAACCCCGTCGGATATGCCTTAGCAGCCGTCGTTCGAGCGTTGGCCGAAGGCATGAACAGCGCCGTCGGATGGGTAGAACAACTACCCGGAGCTGTTTTCCGATTCCCCGTCACGCCGATGATGGCGGTGTGCATGTACGCGTTTATGCTAAGCGCCATACTGACCTTACGCCGCAGCCTACTATGGCTTATACCCGCTGCGGCTGCATGTATTGGATTTATAGTACTATATTATGGAAACGATATCGTTATATGAACTCTGTCATGAGATAACCGACGTCCTTACAATGGGTCTGCCCGACAGTTGCTGGGTGCGGGCGGAAGTAGCCTCGCTCACCCAGCGCAACGGTCATGCCTATTTCGAGTTGGTTGAAAAGGCTGAGACGGGTGTGCTGGCTGCCAAAGCACGTGCTACCTGCTGGGCTACGACGTATAAGATACTATCCGCTTTTTTCCAAGAAGAGACCGGCGAACCCCTGCGTGTCGGCATGCAGATTCTCATCGAAGCAGAAGTATCCTTCCATGCCGTCTATGGCCTCAGCCTCAATATCATCAATATCGATCCGTCTTATACCATCGGCGATATGGCGCGCAAGCGGATGGATACCATTCGTCGCCTGCAGGCAGACGGCGTATGGGATCTGCAGCGCAGCTATAGCCTGCCTACCCTCATCCGCCGCATCGCCGTCATCTCATCGAAGGAAGCGGCGGGCTACGAAGACTTCATTCATCAGATTAGCGAAACAGCCTACGATATCCATCCGCAACTATTTCCTGCCATCGTACAGGGCGACCAGGCGGAGAACAGCATCATTACCGCACTACTTCAAATCAGCCACGAAGCCGAGCATTTTGATGCCGTTGTTATCATACGCGGCGGTGGTGCCACCACTGACCTCGGGTGCTTCGATAGCTACGAACTGGCCAGCCATTGTGCCCAGTTCCCACTACCCATCCTGACCGGTATCGGCCATACACGCGACATCAGCGTCGTGGATATGATTGCCCACCAGCCGCTCAAGACCCCTACCGCCGTGGCTGCCTTCCTCATCGGTCGTTTTCGCGATGAGGAAGAGCACATCAACAACCTCCGTCAGCGCTTAGCTCGCACCCGCGAACGCCAGATTCTCATTCGCCGGCATCGTATCGATGTGCTGCGCGTACGGCTTGAGGCATGCAACCCTGAGCGTATCTATCGCCGGGGTTATAGTCTGCTTACCGACCCTGACGGACATATCATCCGCTCCACGCAGTCGGTACACACGGGGCAGCGACTCATCACCCACCTTGCTGACGGCCATATCATATCGATAGCCGAATAGGTGGCTACGCGCGCATCCGGCCATAGAATAATAGCCTAACAAGAATAGCCTAACAAGAAATAGGAGCTCGTTTCACAACGAACTCCTACCGAAAACACTATTTATTAATAACACAATTGAAAAAAATCACTTAACTTGCCACTAGAGGACAAGTTTCTTTCTAACAAGTATCGTTTTGCTTATCTACCATTTTATAGCCCTTGCCATGTACTACCATGATTTGCAAGGGGCACGGGGCATCTTCCAAGTACTTACGCAAATGGTTCACGTACACACTCAAACTGCGCGAGGCAAAGAAACTATCATCATGCCAGATCGTATTGAGTATCTGCGAGCGTTCTACCATATGGTTTCTGTTGCGGCACAACATCAGCAATACTTCGCTTTCGCGCGCCGACAAACGCTTGGTTCCCAAGGTTTGATGTACCGAGTCAAAGGTCACATTGCCAAGTTCAAAGACCACATCAGCAGCTGCCGGTTCCACATCGTAGTGCGACGCCATGTATAGGTCTAAGCCCTCCTTGCTTGTCTTGGCAACCTCCACCTGATAATTAAGGCTCTGCAAAAAGTCTGCCAATTTAGCGTTCGCATCCTGCCGGCCGTCAACTATCAGTATGTATGGTTTTACTTTCATGCAAAAATAGTACTACAAAAATTATGCCAACTTGTATTATATTATCAATTATAATGCAATTTTTATATCATTAGCACCATTTTTTGTATTTATTTCGTAAGGTACGCGTGCATGGCATGCGCAGCTTGGCGGCCGTCTGACATAGCGAGTATGACAGTGGCACCGCCACGGGTGATGTCACCACCGGCAAAAATGGTCGGGATGGAAGACTGCATAGTCGTTTCATCGACCACAATGGTACCCTTCTTGCTAATCTCCAGACCACTGACCGTACGGGGAATCAGGGGATTGGGACTCACACCCACCGCTACGATGACCAAATCGACCGGAATGGTGACCGTCTTGCCTTCCACAGGCACCGGACTGCGACGCCCGGACTCATCGGGTTCGCCCAATTCCATAACTTGCAGCACTGCCTCCTTGACGCGGCCGTTCTCGTCGGCATGGTACTCAATGGGGTTGTGCAGGGTCATGAACTCGATACCCTCATCTTTGGCGTGACGCACTTCCTCAATACGTGCAGGCATCTCGTCCTCGCTGCGGCGATAGACAATCATGGCGTGCTCAGCACCGAGGCGTTTAGCTGTACGGACAGCATCCATAGCGGTGTTACCGCCGCCGATGACAGCCACATTCTTGCCATACAGCAGCGGAGTGTCGGTAGCCGGATTGGAGGCATCCATGAGGTTGACGCGGGTAAGGTATTCGTTGCAGGATAGAACGCCGTTTAGGTTCTCGCCGGGTATATTCATAAAGCGCGGCAGACCCGCCCCCGAAGCTACAAAGATACCCTTGTACCCTTGCTCACGGAGTTCGTCAATGGTGATGGTCTTACCGATGATGACATCCGCCTCAAAGCGCACACCCAGAGCACGCAGACCGTCAATCTCTTGGTCCACGATACGGTTGGGCAGACGGAATTCGGGGATACCGTATTTCAGCACACCGCCTATCTCGTGCAAAGCCTCGAATACCGTGACCTGATAGCCGAATTTGGCCATATCTCCGGCAAAACTGAGGCCGGCAGGACCACTACCAACAACCGCTATTTTAGCGCCTGTCGGATTCTGGGCCTTTTGCTCATTTGCCATTTGGCCATTAGCATGGTCAGCCACGAAGCGCTCCAGGTAACCGATAGCGACGGGTTCGTGGTTCATCTTGCGGTGGATGCAGTGTGCCTCACATTGCTTCTCCTGCGGGCAGACGCGACCACAAACAGCGGGTAGCGATGAACTCTGCTTGATAACTGCAGCCGCACCGGCTACATCGCCGGTCTCCAAGAGCTTGATGAAGCCGGGGATATTGATATTGACGGGACAGCCCTGCACGCAGGTGGGGTTCTTGCAGTTGAGGCAGCGGTGGGATTCGGTAATCGCCTGGTCGAAGGTCAGGCCTTGGTTCACCTCCTCGCGCAGGGAGCGGACGCGCACCTCGGGAGGCAGTTCGGGCATCCGGACGCGGGGAATGGCGACACGGTCTTTCGCGGTGCCGTCGAAGGGTTCTATGGGATAGACAGAGGCCTGACATTGTACTTGACTGTCGTTCGACCGTCGTTCGACCGTCGTTCGACCGTCGTAATTGACTGCTGAAGAAGCAGACGAATTTTGGTAGGCAGCAAGTGCCTCCGCCTCCTCGGTGCGGTAGGATTTCAGGCGGGATAACATCTCGTCCCAGTCCACCTGATGGGCATCAAACTCCGGTCCGTCAACGCAGACGAAGCGTGTTTTGCCGCCTACTGTCACGCGGCAGGCGCCGCACATACCCGTTCCGTCCACCATGATGGTGTTGAGGCTCGCCTCGGTCGGAATAGCATATTTCAGGGTTGTCAGGGCTACAAACTTCATCATGATAGCGGGGCCGATGGTGATACATTTGTCAACCTGTTCGCGCTGAATAACGCGCTCCACACCTACCGTCACCACACCCTTGTCGCCCAGCGAACCGTCATCGGTCATCACGATCACTTCATTGGATACGCGCGCCAGCTCTTCCTGCAGGATGATGAGCGAGGCTGTGCGGGCAGCCAGAACGGTGATAACACGGTTTCCGGCGGCATGCAATGCCTCAGCGATAGGCAACATAGGTGCGGCACCGACGCCACCACAGGCACAAACGACGGTGCCATAGTGACGAATATCGGTGGCCTTGCCCAGCGGACCTACGACATCATGCAGCTGTTGCCCGGGGTTCATGGCGCATAGTTTAGACGAGGAAACACCAATGCGCTGCACGATAAGCGTTATGGTACCTTTCTCTATGTCGGCGCCGGCGATGGTAAGCGGCATGCGCTCGCTATCTTTATCCACGCGAATGATGACAAAATGTCCGGGACGCCGACTGCGCGCAATGAGGGGGGCTTCCACTACCACCTCGCACACGTTCTCCGAAAAGAATCGTTTTGAAATAATTCTATTCATTCTTTCTTAAAAATATTTCTGCTCAGAGCCCACGATTGAACTCAGCAGGTTGTTGGCCAGACGCGAAGCGCCGAAACGGAAAGACTCGTTGTTAAGCCACTCCTGGCCAAGGATTTCCTTGACGAGCGTATAATGCTGTACAGCCTCAGCGGTAGTAGAAACGCCGCCGGCAGGTTTATAGCCCATCTTGATGCCGGTTTTCTCGCGCCAAGCCTTAATGGCATGGCACATCACGAAGGTAGCTTCGGGGGTAGCGTTGACGCTGATTTTGCCGGTAGAGGTCTTGATGAAGTCGCAGCCGGCAGCCATGGCGAGGATGGAGGCTTTCCAGATATTCTCAACGTTCTGCAGCAGACCGGTCTCAAGGATAACCTTCAGGTGATGGTCACCGCATACGGCTTTCAGCTCCGATATCTCGTCGTAGCAATCCTGATAGCGACCCTCCAGGAACTTACCTACCGACAGCACGATGTCGATCTCGGTAGCACCGGCACGGAGAGCCAGGGCGGTCTCGGCTATCTTGACCTCCAAGAAACTCTGCGAACTGGGGAACACACCGCTGACGCAGGCGATATTGAATTTGGGGTCCTTGAGGGCCTTGCGTACGTACTCCGCCATGGCGGGATAAACGCATATGGCGGCTACGTTGGGAATACCGGGGTAGTCTTTCTCGAAGTTATTGACTGCGTTGGCCATCTTTTCGACCTTAGCAATGGTATCGTCGGCGCTAAGGGTCGTATAGTCAATCTGATGCAGGCACTGCATCCATACATCGCGGTTATTGTTCTCTGCGAAATGATTAGCTTGAATGTCAGCCACCTGAGCCTTTACTTGCTCATCGGTGAAGGGGCAGGGATACTGCGCAAAAAGTTCTTCAAAATTCATTGTATTATAATTTTTCAATTATCAACTGTCAACTATCAACTATCAATTTCATCGGCCAGTCTTCCGATGATTGTCTCGTTGCCGCGAACGGCTTCGCCGACGGCAACAAACATCTCGGTATCCAGCGGCAGATACATATCCACGCGGCTACCTAATTTGATAAAACCGAGGTGGTGATTCCGGCGAGCCAGCTGACCGGATTTGGCATAGGTCACGATACGGCGAGCCATCGCACCGGCTACCTGACGAACGGCGATGCTGACCTTTGAGGGGGTCTCGATGACCACCAGCGAACGTTCATTCTCGGTGCTGGACTTGGGCAGCCAGGCTCCTTTGTGGCGTCCTTTCTGGTGCTCGCTTACCAGGATTTTTCCCTCAATAGGATACCAATTGGCATGCACATTGAAGGGCGACATGAAGATGGAGACTTGCAGGCGACGCTCATGGAAATACTCATTCTCGTCCACCGGCTCCACCACTACCACGCGACCATCTGCCGGAGCAATGATGAAATTGGGGTCATCCACCTCCAGTACCCGCACGGGGTTTCGGAAGAAATAGGTGACAAAGCACAGCAACATGGCGGTCAGTATCAGCGTGATGGCAAACACCCAATGCGGTTGCACAAACAGGTAAATCGGTACATTGATGACAAAAATCAACAATGTAATCAATATGATGGCATTACGCCCTTCGCGGTGTATTCTATTTTTTTTCATTGCCACTGGGAATAGGGGAATTGGGTTAACATTTCGGCAGCCTGGTCAAGTCCCTGCTGCAGTTTTTTCTCAATCATCATGCGAAACATGAATGGAATATCCGCCTTAAGCGTCAGCCTAATACGGGTATCCAGGGGCGTCACCTGCTTCAGCTGAATCCAGAAGTTAAGGGATATCGGCAGGTTGTCAAACCCGAACTTGAGGGTATCATCCTCGATGCGGTCCACGATGCGGATGGTAAATTTCTGTCCGAGACCGTCCACTTTCATGCGGATGGCATCGTCCATGATTTCGATTTCCTGAACCTTGTCTTTGGGGATCATATCCTTAACACGCTCCAGGTTGCGCAGGTTACCCAGCACGGAATAGACGGTATGGGCATCGTTGGGGATGGAGCAGATTTTACTTTCGTATTTTTGTTCGCTCATAATGATTTTTTACTATTGCACTATTTAGAGGTTACAAATTGAGTTATTTGCACCATTTAGAGGGATTTCGGTGCCATTCGAGCAGGGTGCGAATTTCCTCTTCGTTCCACATTTCCAGGGCCTCAGCCTCCTCCAAGACCGTTTCAAAGTCCGTCAGGGAGATGAGTGGAACATCGGCATTCTCAAAGCGGCGCATACCGGCCGGTAGGTCGTAATTGAAGATTGTCACTACGCCCTGTACGCGACAACCGTTGTTGCGCAGCGCCTCAACCACTTTCATGGCATGAATACCGGCACTAACCTGATTCTCGATGACAATCACGTTCTGTCGCGGCGCCAATTCGCCCTCTATCTGGTTTTCCAGAGCATGATCTTTCGGCTTGGGATAGACATATACAAAGGGCATTCCGAGCTGTTCTGCCACCAATACACCGTGCGTGATGGCATTCACCGCCACGCCTGCTATCACATCGCGGTCAGGAAAATTGATGGATACACAATGTGCCAACTCCAGCCGAACAAAGTCGCGCGCCGACGCATACGACAAAATCCTACGGTCATCAAAATAAATCGGAGCCTGCCAACCGTTTGCCCACGTAAAGGGATTGTTGGTCTGCACCCGAAACGCCTTCATCTGAAGAAGCTTGCGCGCCATGATATGTGCTACTGATTCCATAAATGATTCCTTTCCGATAAATCAAGCGTGCAAAGGTACAACTTTTTTTACATATATGCAAATTTATTTCAATTTTTATTGCATAAAAACAAAAAAGATTGCCTTCTGACCTATTTTTTTGCATATTTATTTGCGTATGTCGCAAAAAAGCAGTATCTTTGCAAACTGAATATTGGAAGCATCGTGCAGATATGAAAATATTGCTTATCTTCACCGGCGGAACCATCTCTATGGTCCGCAACCCGGCCACAGGCGCACTACGCCCGGCCGATATGCAAGCGTTTAAGGCTTTGGTCCCCGAGCTGGAGGCTGGGGAGGCTACGGTCGAAATGCTGAGTTTCGACCCGCTGATTGACTCCTCCGACGTACTACCCCGGAACTGGGCAAAGATGGCTGAAACGATCTATGCCAACTACGAGCGCTACGATGGCTTTGTGGTATTGCACGGCACGGATACGATGTCCTATTCGGCGTCAGCGGTTAGTTTCATGCTGCGCGACCTGGCCAAACCCGTCATCTTCACGGGCAGCCAACTGCCGGTCGGCGTGTTGCGCTCGGATGCCAAAGAGAACCTACTGACCGCCATCGAGATAGCCTCAGCTACCGACAAACAGGGGCGCGCCATGGTACCGGAGGTCTGCGTGTTCTTTGAGAACCACCTCTTCCGCGCCAACCGCACCACCAAGCAGAATGCGGAGCACTTTGAGGCTTTTGCCAGCCATAACTACCCCTCGCTGGCGAAAGCGGGCGTACATATCTTCTACCGCGAGCACCTCATTCACCATCCGGAGCAAGTCCTTCCGCTCCGTCTGTGCACCAAGACCGACCCGCATGTGGCCATCCTGAAGCTCTTCCCCGGCATTACCGAAGAAGTGGTGGCAGCTGTGCTCCATACACCGGGGCTGCGCGGCGTAGTGCTGGAGACCTACGGTAGCGGCAATGCACCCTCGTTCGACTGGCTCTACAACCTGCTCAAGGATGCTATCGACCGCGGTATCATCATTGTGGATAAGACCCAATGTTCTGCCGGGCGCGTAGAGATGGGCCGCTACGAGGTATCCCTGCCGCTAATGAAGGCCGGCGTACTCTCCGGCTACGACATCACCACCGAGGCGTTGCTCGCCAAGATGATGTGCCTATTCGGCGAATACGAACATGACAACGATACCATCCGCCGACTGCTCGACACATCCCTCGCCGGAGAAATAACAAAGTCAAACGACTAACGACTAAAAAATACATCACTATGAGAAACCAAGAACCCAAGGCATTGTGGAACAATTTCTACAGCCTTACCCAAATCCCGCGTCCGTCGGGCAAGAAGAAAGAAATCAGCGACTTCCTGGCTAACTATGGCCGTTCGCTGGGTTTGGAAACCATCCAAGATGAGATTGGCAACGTCATCATCCGCAAACCCGCCTCGCCGGGTATGGAAGGCCATCCGGGCGTTATTCTGCAAGGACACATGGATATGGTGCCCCAGAAGAACAGCGACAAAGTCTTTGACTTTGAAAAAGACCCCATCTGCGCCTACGTAGAGGACAACGGCGAATGGGTAACAGCTGATGGTACGACGCTTGGCGCCGATAATGGTATCGGCGTGGCTACAGCCATGACCATCCTGGCCGACAAGGAAGCCGTTCACCCTGCTCTGGAGGCCTTCTTCACCGTGGACGAAGAGACCGGTATGTACGGCGCTAACGACCTCAAGGGCGGCGTACTACAAGGCAAGACGCTACTGAACCTCGACTCCGAGAGTGAAGGCGAACTCTATATCGGCTGCGCCGGTGGTGTGGATACCACGGCTAAGTTTGACTTCGAACCCGTCGAGGTAGAGGAAGGTGATATCGCGCTGAAGGTCGTACTCAAGGGCTGCAAAGGCGGTCACTCGGGCTGCGACATCCATCTGCAGCGCGCTAATGCCATCAAACTGCTGTTCCGCTTCCTCAAGACCGCTGTCTCGGAATACGAGGCACGACTGGTATGCGTACAGGGCGGCAGTCTGCGCAACGCCATCCCGCGCGAGGCTGAATGCGTCATCACCATCCCGCAGGAGGGCTACGACGATATGCAGCAACTCGTTGACGAATACGAAGACCTCTTTATCCGCGAATACGACGGCGTCGAGGAAAATATCAGTTTAAGCATGCAAGAAGTGGAATGCCCCAAGACAGAGATGCCCGAAGATGTGCAAGACTTCCTTATCCATGCCGTATGCGTATGCCCGCACGGCGTATATCGTATGATTCCCGAGATGCCTGATATCGTAGAGACCAGCAACAACCTCTCCACCATCGCCATGAACGGCAACAGCGTTACCGTACTCTGCCTGACACGCTCCAGCGTAGAGAGCCGCAAGGAAGAACTGAAGCAGATGATTCAGTCGGCCTTCTCACTCGCCGGCGCCGATGTGCAGTTCTCGGGCGACTACCCGGGTTGGAAACCCAATGTACACAGCCATGTGCTGACCCTGATGCAGGATATCCACAAACGCCTCTTCGGCACCACCCCGCGCGTCGTGACCATCCACGCCGGACTGGAGTGCGGTATCATCGGCCGTAACTACCCGGGTATGGATATGATTTCGTTCGGTCCTACCATCGAGCATCCCCATAGCCCCGACGAGCGCGTCAATATCGCCACGGTACAACGCTTCTACCGCTTCGTGCTGGAAACGCTAAAGGAACTCTAACCCTGAAAAAACATACCTTATAATAATGTATATAATATGCGAAAAGTTTTTATAATGATGGCAAGTATGGCACTTTTGATGACCGCTTGTAAGCAACAGGGTGAAACGATGGGTATTCGCCTCGAAAACCTGGACCAAACTGCTGTTCCGCAGAATGACTTCTACCAGTTTGCCTGCGGCGGATGGATGCAGAACAACCCCTTACCGGGCGAATATAGCCGCTTTGGCTCGTTCGATAAATTAGGCCTGACGAACCTGGAACAGGTGAACGGACTGATTCAGGAACTGGGCAGCAAGACCTACGAAAAGGGTACCGTAGAACAGAAAATCAGCGACCTATACTCGCTGGCTATGGATACCGCCCGCAGGGATGCGGAGGGTTTTGAGCCCGTGAAGGCTACCTTGGGTGAAATAGAGGCTATTTCCGACCGCGCTCAACTGAGCGAAGTACTCGGCCGAGCCATGGATTTCGGTATCTGGGGTATGTATGTTGAGGCCGATGCCCTGAACAGCTCCATGAACATCCTCAACGAGTGCCAGGCCGGTTTTGCGCTGGGCGAGAAAGAGTATTACATTGACGATGACGAACACACTACCGCTATTCGCGAGGCATACAGAAAGCATATCGCACGTATGTTTGAACTCTTCGGCTATGAGAATCCCGCCGAGCGCGCCGAGACCGTTATGCGCATGGAGACACGTCTGGCAAAAGCTGCCAAGAACAATGTGGAACTGCGTGACCCCATTGCCAACTACAACAAGATGACCGTTGACGAGCTGCAGCAACTCGTGCCGCAGGTGGATTGGAAAGTCTATTTTGACGCCATGAGCATCGAGCCGGGCGTACTGTCGGTGGGCCAGATAGCACACCTGCAGGAAGCCGGTAAGATGTTAGCTGACGAACCGATTGATGACCTCAAGACCCTGTTTGCATGGCAGGTGATTGATGGTGCTGCTCCCTACCTGAGCACCGATATTTACATGGCTAACTTCGATTTCTACGGCCGCGTTCTTTCGGGTAAGGAAGAGCCCTCGCCGCTGTGGAAGCGCGCCGTGGGTATCGTCAATGGTACACTGGGCGAGGCTGTTGGCCAGATGTACGTCAAGAAATACTTCCCCGAGGAAAACAAACAGCGCATGCTGGCCCTGGTGAAGAACCTGCAAGCCGCTTTGGGCGACCGCATCCGCGGAACCGAATGGATGAGCGACGAGACCAAGGCAAAAGCCATCGAGAAACTCGAAGCCTTCACCATCAAGATCGGTTATCCCGACAAATGGCGCGACTACACGGACCTCAACATCGACAAGGCTGACTCCTATTACGCCAACCTCCAGCGCTCGGCTAAGTTCGAACAGGCTTACAGCCTCTCGTTCCTGAACAAACCGGTGGACAAGGAGAAATGGTACATGACTCCGCAGACGGTGAATGCCTACTACAACCCCTCCAGCAACGAGATCTGCTTCCCCGCAGGTATTCTGCAATACCCCTTCTTTGACATGAATGCCGACGATGCCTTCAACTACGGCGCAATTGGTGTTGTCATCGGTCACGAGATGACGCACGGCTTCGATGACCAGGGTTGCCAGTTCGACAAGGACGGTAACATGCTCAACTGGTGGACAGACGAAGACCGCGCACGCTTCCGCGAACGGACCAAGGTGATGGAAGAGGCCTTCAACCGCATCGAGGTAGCACCCGGCGTTCATGCTAATGGTGCCTTCACCTTAGGTGAGAATATCGCCGACCACGGCGGACTGCAGGTCAGCTACCTGGCGTTCACCAAGAACGAAGCCGCCAAGCCCGAGAACGAGCGTCTCAAAGAACGCGAGGGCTTCACGCCCGCACAGCGTTTCTTCCTGGCGTACGCGAATGTATGGGCAGGCAATATCCGTCCGGAGGAAATCCTCCAGCGCACCAAGAGCGACCCCCACAGCCTCGGTCGCTGGCGCGTTAATGGCGCCCTGCCGCAGATCAACGCTTGGTATGAGGCATGGAACGTAACGGAAGAAAGCCCGCTCTTCATACCCGAAGACCAACGCGTCAAAATCTGGTAAAATCAATTGACAATTGATAATTGATATTTGATATTTAGAAAGCCCCGATTTTCATCGAGGCTTTCTTTTATCGAGATCTCTTCATCGCATCATCCTTCTGATCCCGGCAAGATGATGCGTATAGCTGCCGTCCGCCGTTCGGATACCCTGTGCATCGATGACATCGCGGCGCACCCAGCCGCTACAATGCCATACCTCATCCTTCGCAAGCAGAATGCCCACGTGGGATATTTTTCGGTTCTCGGTTCTCGGTTCTCGGTTATCGAATGCATGGTCGAAAAAGACGAGGTCACCGGCTTGTGCCTCCGGAAGCGAAGGAACAGGTGTCCCTTGCGTTATCTGCTCAGAGGCGTTGCGCAGCAACTGCACGCCGAACAACGAGAAGACGACCTGCGTCATGCCCGAGCAGTCCATCCCCCACTCGCTCTTGCCGCCCCATAGATACGGCGTATCGGCAAGAATAGAATAGATACGCAACAGATTATCGTGCGTGAAAGGTAGCGGTTCTGTCAATCGTATATCGCCCGTGAGCACCCGTTGACCATCAACCATTGAACCCATCGTCAGTTTTGCCGGCACGCGGGGGCTTTCGCCCGTCAACTGCATCATCTTCCTATCCGCCCAGCCTTCCTGACAATCCCACTCGCTTCGCACACGCACCCATCGCTCCTGTGTATCCAGGAGCGTGCACGGCTCGCCGAAGAGAAGTTGGGTAGCCTGCTCGGCTCCCTCACGCGGCTCTTCGCGCAGCGGCACAACAGCTGCACAAGGGCTTACCATACTTCCTCCTTGTTTGGTACGCCGCCGTGCGGATAATCAATAGTATAATGCAGACCGCGACTCTCCTTGCGCTCCAAGGCGTGACGCGTGATGAGGTAGCCTACGTTAATCATATTGCGCAACTCGCAAATCTCACGGGTAGCTTTGACGCGTTTGAAGAGGTCTTCCGTCTCCTCGTACAGGATATCCAGACGCTCCCAAGCACGATGCAGACGCAGATTGGAACGCACGATACCGACGTAGGTACTCATAATCTGCCCTACCTCGCGCATATCTTGCGATATGAGAACGTGTTCTTCGTTGGTCATGGTGCCTTCGTCATTCCAATCGGGAACGCGGTCGTTGAAGTCGTACTGCTCAATCATGCTCAAGCTGTGCCGCGCAGCCGCATCGGCATACACGACAGCCTCAATGAGCGAGTTGCTGGCCAGACGGTTGCCGCCATGCAAACCCGTACAACTGCATTCGCCTACGGCATACAGACGCCGTATCGTACTCTCGGCATCCAAGTTCACCTTGATACCGCCGCACATGTAATGCGCACAGGGCACAACGGGGATATAGTCCTTGGTGATATCGATGCCGATGGACATACATTTCTCGTAGATATTGGGGAAGTGATGACGTGTCTCTTCGGGGTCTTTGTGCGTCACATCCAGGCATACATGGTCCAGACCGTGAATCTTCATCTCGTTATCAATAGCACGTGCCACGATATCACGCGGAGCGAGGCTCAGACGAGCGTCGTATTTCTGCATGAACTCCTCTCCGTTAGGCAGACGCAGTATTCCTCCGTATCCGCGCATAGCCTCTGTGATGAGGTAGGCGGGGTGCGTCTCGCCCGGGTTAAAAAGAGCAGTCGGGTGGAATTGTACAAACTCCATATCCTTAACCAATCCTTTGGCGCGATAGACCATGGCGATACCGTCACCGGTCGCGATCTCGGGATTGGTGGTCGTCTGATACACAGCACCCGTTCCGCCGGTTGCCATCAGCGTGATACGGCTCAGGTAGGTATCAATCTTGCCCGTCTCGGGATTGAGGATATAGGCGCCATAGCACTCCTTGTCGGGTGTGCGCCGCGTAACCAGGATTCCTAAGTGGTGCTGCGTAATAATCTCCACGGCAAAATGGTTCTCCAGCACATCGATAAAGGGATTGTTCCTGACGGCTGCCATCAGACCGCGTTGTATCTCGCGACCGGTATCGTCTGCGTGGTGCAGGATGCGGAACTCCGAGTGACCGCCCTCGCGATGCAGGTCAAAGTCCCCTTCGGGTGTCTTGTCGAAATTGACACCCCAGTTTACCAACTCCTGAATCTGGGCGGGCGCATTCCTCACCACTTGTTCTACGGCCATCGGGTCGCTAATCCAGTCGCCGGCCACCATCGTGTCGTGAATATGTTTCTCAAAGTCGTCCTTGAGAAGGTTAGTCACGGAGGCAATACCACCTTGAGCCTTGGCGGTATTAGCCTCATCCAGTGTTGTCTTGCAGCACAGAGCGATGCGGTATTTCTGTTTGCGTGCCACTTTGAGGGCAAAACTCATACCGGCTACACCGCCGCCAATAATCAGAAAATCATATTTCTTTGTCATACTATCTGCGTTTTAGCCTGCAAAGGTACTACAAAAAAAGCACATACGCAAATTTTCAAGACCTTTTTTGCAGAAATAGAGTGAATACTCTATATTTTATCTGGCAAAATAGCGTGAATCCGATAACGTCATTAATTATTCCGAATGCTATCAGGGTCAATGGACGATGTGGCTATCTCTTCTGCCATTGTATTCATGGCGATACATTCAGCGCGCGTCACACGTTTCTTCTTGGGATCATAGGGCCATGGAGAGAGGATGAGCAACCTCCCGTCAGCCACAGCATCAAACAACGCATTAGAGGGTTTGAAATATTGCCCAAAACCATTATCGACGATATAAATAATGGCATGTTTCTCCTTTAAGAGCACATCCAATACTGCTTTTTCATGCTCGCTAATGAAAGGCGAGACCATGACAGTACCCTCTCTGGCTGCTATCACACAGCTGTTCTTATAGTCTTTGAGAGGCTGAACATTACCATTCTGTTCGGCATCCTTTACCCACACGCTCCGCACATGCACAGGACAATACTTCTCCGCATGCAGCAGTTTAATATTGCCTATAGCGCTATATATGCGCCCACCTATTTCCACATTCTCTTGTACATAGAAATAGCCGGGTTTAAGACGCTTCGTCGCAAGGCGCTGCGGATTCATCTGCACATAGCGGATCATGGATTGCAATTGACCTCGTCTGGACATCGGGCGGATAAATGGCTTCTCTGTAAAAATGGGATTGGCTTTGAGATAGTCTTCGTTAATTTGGTCTGAATTTAATTCAGACGAAACGGACGAAGAGGATAAGCGACTGATTTTCTTGGCTCCTTGCCAAAAACCGCGTAATACCTCGTTAATGCTCTTCTTCATCGGGTGTCGCACATGAATAATCGCATGTATATGATCCGGCATCAGACAATATTGCAAAATCAGAATCTCCGGGTAGTATGTGTGAATATGTACCAATTCATCAACAAGCCTATCTCCTAACTCTTTACGCGCCACATATGCTTGTTCGGGATCATTATTAGGGATAATCAAATCACCCAACAAAGGCATCCTACTTGGTACAACCATCGTCACATGGTAGATACCTACCCCGCGCCATATACGCCCTGTTTGCCAATGCCATTTATTTTCGCTCATACCCCTATGCCGATTCAGTCTGCAAAGGTACGACTTTTTTCTCACATATGCAAAAAAAATCGCTTTTTCGAGCGATTTTTTTGTCGTTGGTCGTTCAATATTCGAAAAAAAGGAACGCAACGCCTCCCGGCGGCACGTTCCCAACACAAATACATAAAAACCTTCTGAAAAAACTTCGAAGGTGTGTTGTGCCCCACGATGTATTTTGTTTATTCTATTCGCTGTCCGGCGGCATCATATACCTTGCCATCACGGATGATATAGAGCCGGCCGCCGACGAATACCTTGCGCACGTCATCATTCGCATCATTTAGCTCGTCAGAGCGGCTCAATCCATCATTTTCGACGCCAGTCGCGGTCTCTTGAATGCGCGTGCCGTACGCGTTATCGATAAGGTACACATCCTCGCCGTTCGTGCCCTCGGGCATCGCGAGCGTATATTCGCCATTCGCTACCACCTTCACGCCTACAGGCACAAGAGTCGTCTGCAAAGGCTTCGGCATGCTGTTACCGGCAACCTCAACGGTATCGGCGGTCACCGTCCAGATATTCCCGCGACCGGCGTTGTATTCCTTCGACAAGTCGTAGTTGAACTCGAATCGGTTCGATACGCTTGCATCGTCGGTGAAACGGAGCAAAGCATGGTCTTCTTCCTCCGATTCACGCACGAGACATAGCGAATAGTTTCTGTCTGGCGTTTCAGTTTGCCTAGCTGCAACCGAAGGTGCCACATTTGTTACCGCACTCCAATGCATTTCTGCGCCACTATATTGTACCAGATAGGAATACATCGACTTAAAGTTGAAAGAAGATGTATTTTGCGCTGTTAGTGTGTTGGCAGTATTGGAAGTCGAGTTGGTATATGCCTCCCATTGATATAAGAAGGGCAACTGCTTAGGATCAGACTGCCATGTAATTGTCGTACTACCATTAGTTGTCACACCTGCATTATTATCAGCAAAACTCGGTACACCTATACAATGCCAATAACTATCAGCTTTTGTTCGGTCATCACCTCCCGCAAAACGCGGACCAATCTTACACTCGTATAGATTTTGATCCGTGAATTCTACCGTATGTGTCGTCTGGGTAAGGTCTCCTACCGTTGTGGTTGACGGGAAATAGAGGTACACATCTGTTACACTATTATTCCAAATAGAAGATTCTGTTCCTAACTGATCCAAATCAAGTGCGAGAATATATCCCACATTTGCTTCAAGTACGAAACTATTCTTTTCAGCCGTGGTTACAAATTTCCAGTTGGATGGCGAATCTGCCCAGAAACCATTCTTAGCTCGACCCTTACCATCATAGTACTCAATAATCCAGTGTGTGCCATAGGTACCAAAGCCAAACACATCACTTAGATTCACACTAAACGGGAACGATATCCAATAAAGGTCGCGCCAATAAGCACTTTTCTGGGAACCAACCGGTAAATTTGCATGCCCATCAGCCTCACTTTGATTATTCAAAACCCATTTATTAAATTGCATTACACCATATATGGTTTTGACATCTCCTAAAGTAATACCTGTGCCTGTAAAGGTAATTTGTTTGGCATCATCTTGATGTTTACGTAGCAGCATAACGTCCGTACTAATTGTTAAATTTCCAGTAATAGCTCCATCATTCGGCACCCACGAAGAGACTAAATGATTCGTTTTGAAGTCATAAACGATTCGTACCTTTTGATAGTCTTCGACTGAACCACTCATTAGTGTAACGTAAGATTCAGAGGTTCCTTTAAAATACTGTGTCTGGCGCGAGCCGCCGGTCTTGATTACATCGGACGTCAATTTAATCTGCGCACCGGGATATACTTGCGCGTCCAGTTCATATACCCAGTTACCATCATCCTTGAAAAGAGCTTCGTTGGCATTCAAGCCACTAATGTTCAGTGCCCCGCCATCTTTATCCGTGAGCTTGTTATCAGAACAGGAAAGTACCAGATAGCGATCACTGGCCGTACTTGATCCGCTGATATATGCACGAGAAAGCGTATTGGTATAACGATTCCACATAAAACGAACGTTAGAGTTGTAGGCTAATGAACCTGCATCATTGGTATAATCGTCTGCCGCATATCCTTCGTCGCGTCCAGCCAAATGAGCATTATATTTGTTAGCCAAATCAAATTTAATATTTTGTGAAGTGGTCGCCCAGTGCATAAAATAATGCGAATAAATATTGTTAGTTTCGGTACGATATTCAGGATTTATGGCTAAAGAGTCATCATCATTCTGATAGTCATCCCAACTACTTGCAACGTCCGTACGGATATAGGTTGTGCCATCATATACCGAAATATGGTTCAGCCCGTTTAATCCATCATTTACACGAGCGGTAAAGATATTACCCGGTTCGTTGGCTGAAGGCGTATAAGCACTACTAAAACTACTCTTCAAATCACTTGACCGAGTCCATCCGCTTGTACTTCCGGCGAACTTTCTTAATTTAACATACGAACTTCCATTCTGCAGGTTAGCATAAAATGACATCGTATCAGCCGTATTGGTTACCGTGTTGGAACGATAATAGTTTGTACCATCATAGGTTTCCACATAGTATAAATCAGGCAATACGCAAGAAGAACCGTACATGTCATAATCCGGTTTGTTGGTATTATAATATTTATTGCCATCCACCATTTTCTTCGTCTGAACATCACCGGCATTGGCTTTAATATCATTCGTCTTATACAATTCCATGTAGTAATATTCATTACTAATATTGATAATATACCATGTGCCGTTGCAACCTGCACCCGCATCAGAAACCGTAATATAATCTTTGACAGGATAGTCAATAGTGTTTATTCCGGTAAACAAGTTCCATGCGTGGATACTCATTGAACCCCATCCATGCTCGTCATTTACTACGATAGTCTTAGTGGTTTTGGGCTCAAATTGACCTTCAAAAGTCACATCACAACGAACAATATATTGATTGGAACTTTCTCCGTTCGCCAACCAATCACGATTGTCTCCAGATGCATCCCATAGTTTTACGTTTGTCAAAGCATAGCCGGAGCTAGGAGTCGCTTCTAACGTTACGATAGTAGTAGGAAGGACGTCTGCAGTACCTCCTTCTTCTACATAATGTTTCGTATTTTCTTCATCGTAATACGAAAGACGAACCGTACCATTTGATGCAAGATTGTTAGTAATCGTATATTTCTTCACACCATAATATATCTCCGTAGGATAATATGTACATGAGGCATCATCTCCTTTTCCAGAATATGCACCACTTGAACGACCTATGAAAGTAAAATTACCCATCAAGGAGCCTCTTATATATTCGGATTGCTTGGTTACTAAATACCCATCAGAACCTCTGTGGTTATAACCATACCCACTCCCTGTTCCTCCTACGTTATTAGCGATAGAGAAACCATAATATCCATTCCAGTTACTGCTTGTTTTTGTATATTTATAAAGACTCTTTGTACCTGTTACCAATGTCATGTCATAAGAGTCAGAATATGAATTATGTCCTATATGAAATTTAGGATTCCCAAAACTTGTTTCTGTATCATCGTAATAAACCGTATAGGTATTCCACCAAACAGTATTAGACCAATTATTAAAGCTACAGTCACTATTGATATTACCTTGACCATATTCAAAATTAACACCTAAATCACTCGTTCTATTCCAAATATTGTCTCCAGATTTTCTATAGAATTGGACTTTATCAACCCAACTTGGAACAAAAGCATAGTACAATTGCGAATTATTAGAGAGAGTCATTTGTACATCACCATTATTACTTGTATATGAACTCTGCCAATAATGAATCCACGTTTCAGCACTTGACGCTTCCCAGTTGTCGTTCGCTTGGAAGAATATAATCCTACTGGTTTCAGCCCACATTTGTCCTATTCCGACAATGAGCGTCAGCAATAGAACGGTTAATTTTAAATAAATCTTTTTCATTGTTTTATTTTTTTTAGTTAATATTCATACACACGCAAAAAAAGCGGGACTACATTGCTGCTGTTCCGCTGATAGAGGCTCTCGCATAGCCTGCAACCCGAACAATCAACACTATAGCCCACACCGTATGTATATGTACGCGCAATGCGTGTACGGGAATACACACTGTGAGCATCTTCGTGTCGCAATGTTTTGGGGTTTTATTGAATTTGCGAGATTCCTATCAGCCAAAACAAAGCGCTTAAGACGCTTTTTTTTAAATATGTCGCCGCTTTTTTACGCTGTCGGTGCCAGCGCTCCCGATTTAACGTCGCGGGAGCGGGACGGTATCAATCATTATGTTGATATTGCGGTGCATTATAACCTATAGGGTGCATCGGCTTTTGCTGTCGCTTTTGCGATTGAAGTTCCGAAATCGCCATACTGATTGCTTCTAATTGTGCTCCATGCGCTTCATTTATATCATTTTGATCGCGCAAGATATCTTCTATATACTCTTTTACATCGTTTATTTCACGTTGCAATTCTTGGTAAGAAGCTGCTGCTAATTGTGTGAGCCTGCGTAATTCTACAAATGCACGCATAATATTGCGATTTATCTCTATCGCCGTATTAGACTTTAGAACTGAACTCAGCATCGCTACTCCTAACTCCGTAAAGGCAAATTGTTCATATTTGATATTTTCTCCTCTTGTTTTGTTCATGGTGCCATTTTGGTACCTTGAACGTAAGCGTTCTGCTTCTTGTGGAGACAAAACTATCATAAAATCTTCTCCAGTAAAGCGCTCTATATTACGTCTAACTGCACGCTTGAGAGCTTTTGTTTCTACACCATAAAGATCTGCCAGTTCATTATCAAGCATCACTTTCTGCCCTTTAATTTCATAGATCTTATTTTGTATGATTTCTATATCACTCATCGTGTCTTTTGTTTATAATAAGTTGTTTTTCATGGTGCCATTTTGGTACCTTGAACGCCTTTTATGTCGCCGCTTTTTTACGCTGTCGGTGCCAGCGGCAGAGGCTGTTGCAAACCTTTGCGACCGCAAAGGTACAACTTTTTTTTGATATATACAAATATATTTGTAAAAAACGCAAAAAAATCTGCACTTTGTATGCAGATTTTAGTGGATTTTAACACTTAAAAGCAGGTTATCTTACTTCTCTTAACACCACTTCGGGATTCAAGTCCATCTTCATATTGCGTATGCTCGATTACCTCTAGCCGCTGGAATAGCTGTACATTAGAGGCGATAAATTGGCGCATCGCGTTGAACGCGCGCATGATTTGGATGTTGATATTGATAGCTTGCTGAGAACGAAGAACAGAACTGAGCATGGCTACGCCGTTTTCGGTGAAGGCATAAGGTAAGTGTCGTAGTCCACCTCGCTTGTTTGAGATCACAATTTGTGATGTCAAATGCGCAACTTCTTGATTCTCAGACGTTTCACGCATTTCCTTAAGCGATAATTTGAACAAAAATAAAGGCACAACCTTTCGATTGTGCCTCAACGATATAGTTTTACGTCATGGATGGGACGCTCCCGATTTAACGTCGCAGGAGGGGGACGGTGGGTTTACACATTTCATTAGTGCAACGCATATACCATATCTATTTTTCGTCAGCGGAAAGCAACTCTTTCAATTGCTCCTCGTCCGGAAGTGCCTTGCGGAGTTCTTCCGGCATATCAGCTGCCGTTTTGTAAGTTGCGACTCCCATGGGATTGTCATACTTCCGGATAACGAACTCGACGTACGCCTTGTTCGCTTCGCGGCAAAGAATGATTCCGATAGATGGGTTCTCATTCGGCTTGCGGATGTCGGTATCCAAAATCTGTAAGTATGATTGCAATTGACCTAAATACGATGGTTTGAACTTACCTTTCTTTAATTCAACCGCTACCAAGCAAGCCAACTCGCGATTATAGAAAAGCAGGTCGATAAATTCGTTCTCACCAAACTTTTCCAAGTGATATTGATTGCCGACAAATGTAAAGTCGTGACCAAACATCATAATGAAGTTCTTCACGTTGTGTACAATCTCCTGCTCAACTACCTTCTCATCCGCATCCGATTTATCACGCACGTTAAGTTCCTCCACATTGATATAATCCAGCAGGTACTCATCCTTGAACATCTCTATCGCTTTGAGGGCTTGCGAATGCTTTGGAAGCGACTTGAGGAAATTGTTTGGCATCAAAGACTGATGGTCATACAGATCCTTCTTCAGTTGGTCTCGCAATTCGTATTTGTTCCACTTAAACTCAGCAGATTTTTGAATATAGAATAGACGCTGCTCTAAGGTGTTGGTTTTATTGAGGATTTCCATATGATGTGTAAAACTGATGGAAAGGAAATCGTGCGCCAATTCTATATCGAATACATCGCGGGAGAAATCGAGACGAGAAGGGGTAAGCTGCAATTCGCCCGCCGCCGGCTGGCGAATTATAATCGGCTCATTGTCATATTCTTTCAATTCGCCCGCCACTGGCTGGCGAAATACATTTGGACACCACGTCTCATAGAACTGACGCATGTTTTTGATGCTGGTAGGGCTGAATCCTTGAAGACCGGGTAGCTCTTTTTGCAGACGTTCGCTGATAGTCTCTATCGCTCCGCTTCCCCACTGTTGTTGGCGAGTGTTAAGCGATATATACCCACCTACCGAGAAATATAGTGCTAACTGATTGGCACTAACATTTCTTGCTGCACGTGCTTAGCTGTGCAGGATAGCCGTCTTGATGGTCTCAACGGCTTGGGATAGTGTGATAACTTCTATATCTGCCATAACTATGTATTTAACTTCTCAACGATCTAGTTTTACGTCATGGATGGGACTCTCCCGATTTACGCCTCGGGAGGGAACATGTATTACTTTTTTTGTATCTCGGCATCGATAACAAAGATTGTACCATTAAAACATATCTATCACACGATCATTTTCCAGAGCCCATTTATAAGCTGCAGGGTGTTGCGCAAAACGGTCAAGTCCTACAAGCGACGCTCGTAGGCTTCGTGCATTTGTCTGTGGTGCTGAATCTCCCATTCGTAGTCAATAACTTGGCTCGCAGTATCTGCTATATACCGCATCGCCCTTTGATCATTTTCTTGTGCCGACATAGTCATATTTTCATTTAGCCTGCAAAGGTACTACAAAAATTGCACATACGCAAATTTTCAAGACCTTTTTTGCAAAAATAGAATCATAACATTATATTTCGATGAGAATAACACTATTTTTCGATGAGAATAACACTATTTTTCGATGAGAATAACACTATTTTTCGATGGATTTTCAGGTCTATTTCGGAACGTTATCGAGACAATCCTAGACAATACTTGATACATTTCCGTACCATTTCCGTAACATATCCCTAACGATTACCCATTTTACGTCTTTTCGTTTTGTCTTAATTCCAAGTCAGTCTTTTCCATATGCATGATAAAGTGATAAAGTTGATAAAGTGATAAACTTGGTTATAGTTAACTGATTATCAATAGTTTATACCTTGTCAAAAGTTTATCAACTTTATCACTTTATCATTCTTGTTTTTATTGTAACTCACTTTTGGGTAGCATCAGTGACATACTAAACCGTGCCGGTGACCCTGAGAATGGTTCGAAAATGCTTCGAGATTCCCTCGGGAATGGTTCGATGAAGTCGGGGAAATTTTTTTAATACATTTCATTGCATATTAGAAGGGCTACGGTTTACTAAAAGTTATTTTTGAAGACTGATGGTCTTTTGGTATGCCAGACGCTCGTCGCCGGAAAGCAAATAAATAATTCCGCAATACGTAAAACCATGCATGAGGATATTGTGCTGCATGATATGATTGTCACGATGGGTATCTACACGAAGCGTGGTTGTCCGCTCAAAAGCCCATGCGAGCACGCTATCCCATATTCCATGCACGTTCGGCCAACTCGCCAAACGATGGATGACATAATACGGTTCGTCGTTCAGCCATGCACCCTCATAGATCTTTGTGTATGTCGGTTCCGGAGCCGGAAGAAAAGCAAAATAAGCCACTATCCGCTCATCATCTGTGACCACAAAGCCACCATCACGATCAATGTCCGCATGGATAACCTCCTCTGATGGATAGCCGTTGATCCACTGGTTCACATTCCCGGAAGCGTGCATCATCTCGCGTGCCGCATCTATCACCAGCATGATAGCAGGGATGTCATCAAATATTGCAAGTCGGATAGTACGATGTTTATTACTAAAACAGGACATTTACTTAACTTCTGCGCCTTGTGCGTTATTAAAAAAAAGTCTTTAGCGTTCGATTAGTATAAAAGCGTTTGCAAAATAGGGTGCGGCATAGGGGAATAGTTCGTCATCCTCGGGGTCGAAGTCCTCTTCGGTAGCGCCTTCGGGGGAGTAATAGCGTAAGTCATGCCTTGCCAAGCTAAAAGCCTCGCCGAGTGTCTCTGCTCCGTCCTTGAGGCGTTGGTGGAGTGCAGACATGAAACGCGCGGAGGCCTCGTCATCGACCTTCCAGAGACTGACGACCATCGCCTTGACGCCTGCACTCTTCAGTCCGCGTTGGACGCCGAAGACACCATCGTGGGTGACGCGTCCCATGCCACCCTGGCATGCACAGACAACGAAGAGGGCTACAGAGTCCAGATGGAGAGTGGATAGTTCGCGCGAGGAGAGCAAGCCGTCATTGGTAGCACATGCCGCCTCGGGGTGCTGTAACGAGGGGTTGATACCCGCAAATAGCAATCCGGACTGCGAGAGAGCCGCGTCGGTCTGTTGGGGTAATGGGAAGTCGGAGTTGCCGCTTTGGAGCTCGCCATAGAAGAATCCGTGCGTAGAGAGATGGATAAGTCCTACCTCGGAGCTAAGGGAGCGGAAGGCTTGTTCCTGTGCCTCGTTGCGACGCAAGATACGGTCTGAGTGATTGGCTCGGAGCTGATAGACCGTTTCCGCCTCCGTAAGAGTATGGGCGAGGGGGGTGATATGTTGGGTTTTCTGCGCCAGGAAATGGAGTGCCAGGCTATCACCTGCCGTAGAGAAGTCTCCGGTCGGTAGTGTAGCATCGTAGTCGATGCCGCCCACGATGAGTGCACGTGCGTTAAGAGGTAGCGCCTGTTCGGTCAGCTGGCGGGTAGAAGTGAGGCGATGCAGCCGCAGGGACTCATTATCGCTAAGGTATTCGATACCGAGCAAGTGGAGCATGCCATCGGGTGCAAACCATATGTTATTGGTACCCTTGCCTGCGGCAAAGAAGGAGCGAAAGAGATTGCGGATATTGAGGTCGTTGTAGAGCATCTCCTTGTCGCGTGCGTAGGACGAGGCGATAGCCTGCTCGACTGTTCTGCCGTTACGCAGCCGCAACTGAAGTAGGGTGTCTGTCTCGCATAGGGGGATGAAGAAGGGTTTGCCGGTCTTCTTGACCGCTACGGCACCCAATCTGTGTACACCTCCGCGTTCGTATTCGAGCCATTCGACGGCTATATCCTGTGGCGCCAGCGCTTGCTGGATATCCTGCCAGGTCAGATGGAGAGCCCGTGTCCGTGCCTCGGGGTTGTCGGCCTGCATGTCGCGGCATAGTTGCAGCAGGATACCTTTGCTCAGGAGTGCCACGTCGTAGAGTAATGCCGCCTCTTCGTCCTCCAGTCGCCAGCAGTCAGTAATAAACGGCCGTATGGCTACCCACCAGCGTTCCCGTTCATCGGGCAAGAGCGTGCGGAAGACGGAGTCTGCCTCGGTTCGGATAGCCTCGACATAGTCGCGGTAGAGTTGTCCTGCTTGCGGCAAAACGGCCTTGCGGGCATTATAACCCGTCTCTACACTCAGGCAGAGTGTTTTGGCACGCATGCGACGGATGTTCTTATCATCCCGGCAGCTGTCAAGGGTAGCGAGTGCGGCAGGGTAGTCGCCCAAGCGCGCCTGGCACATCGCCACACCCATGCGGGCATTCTGTCGCTCGCGCGGCGAGGTATAAGGGGTGCGCGACTCAGCAGCCGATTGCAAGTAAGCGAGGGCTTTTGAATAGTCCTGCCGGGTATAATAGAGTTGCCCTAACTGGTTGAGTAGCACTACGGTATCGGGCATAGGCAGGAAGCGTGTGCGGTAGGTGATGAGGCAGGCTGTATAACAACTGTCCGCCTTATGGGCAGCATCTGTTTCGCCGGCGCCGAGTGCAAGCCAGTAGTAATAGTCGCCACGTAGTTTGAGGAAGTCAGCCTCTGTCTTACCTTCGACAGCAAGGCCCAAGGCGCGACGCGCAGCCATGAGGCTGTCAGCCTCAGCAAGAAGAGCCTCGACACGTGGGTAGTTAGAGAGCAGATTCTGGCGTTCGGTCTGCTGTTTGAGCGAAGTCATATAGCGGCGGAAGTCGCGCGGCGAGGCATCGGCTTGCGCCCAAAGGGAAACGGTCAGGAATATCCCGACCGCTACCAAAAGGAGTCTATATGTAAGCCTATTATAAGTGCTCATTCACGATAACGTAGGATACGGTACCGGCTCCGTTATTCTGGATGCAGAGACGGAGTTGCTCCTGCGTAGAGAGGTTGCGGCGTACGTGGATGCGATACATGCTTCCGTCAAAACGGGCTGCAAAACGCTCGTCGTCCGTATAGAGGCTGACCTCCAACATATCGGCTTCGCCCTCCATAGGCACGACGATAAAGAGTTGCTGTCCCTGTCTGCCGTCGAGCGCGTAGGTAGCCATCTGCATGGAGCGGATGGTTTTCTCGATAAAGCAGATATCGTAGGTCTCGTCGCGCCCGTCCAGGAAACGGCCGTTGGAATAGCTGATACCGTAACGGTCGGCATAGGCGTTATAGGCTGCATCGTTGATGCCGATGGTCTTATCTTCGGTATCCTCGGCGGGCGAGGGTGCGAGTTCGTCCATCAGGGTCCAACGCTCGTCATCCTTGAGTTGGTCCACGACGCCGGACTGCTGTCCTTCCTTAAACTGACGGAAGAGGCGTATATAATCCTCGGCGGTACGCTCCGCAGCCTCCTGTGCCGCAAGCGGCGAGAGTGTGAAAAGGCCAACGGCTAAACAAATCATTAAACGTTTCATATGCGTGTCCATTATCAATTATCAATTATCAACTATCAATTAAGTGGTACTGCCCAGACGCTCTTGACTTCGTCGCTCTTGTCCCAATGCGAGATGACGCCTATGACGGTATAGCCGGTACGGGTCTTCATCAATACAGGTCCTCCACTAAAGCCCTTGGCAACACTTGCGCCTACGATTTGGAAGCCCATCTCGGGATCTACCTGCCCGATGACACCTGTCCTTACTTGATATACATGTCGTCCTTCGTTCTTAGGGTAACCCAAGATATAAACTTTTGTGTCAACAGGTGGCAGGGAATTGAGCATCTTGAGTCCACCCGGGCGACCCACATGCAGTTTGGCAACATCCGTCAGCCGCATGTTATTCTCGTGCTCAAAGGACGGTTCGACGTAGCGCCATATATACGACTTGCCATCGTTGGGGAAGATACGCTTGACCTTATCGAGCGAATCGGTATAGGTGAAGTTCTCGCGCAAGTAGAACGTATCGGTCTTATTCGTGAGGACCAAGTTGCAGACCAAGCGCTGGTAGCTGCCGTCACGCGACTGCCGGTTATAGGCCTCAGCCTGCATGGCAAGACGTATCTCGGGCGTCCAGGTAGAAGGGTCGGAAACCACCATGGCCCCATCGTACAGCCAGTATTGAATACAATGGCGGGCGGTATAGTATGTGCCGTTGGCAGCCAGGAAAGCGGTACCAAAGAAGTCTGCGCCGGGTTTGATGACCTTGATATCCTTTACTACCTGTTGCTGCAGGGTGCCGCGGTTGAGGATATCCACCTGCTGGAGGCGAACAGAATCCACACGCAGCAGATAGATAGAGGATTCGGATGCCTGCTTGCAGAGTACATCGGCTTTCTCGTAACGGTATAGGAACCATCCGCCTACACCAAATAATAATATGAGGAACAAACCCGCCAGCGCCATATGCCAGGGTTTGAGCATCTGCAGGGGCGGTTCCTTGTAATGCGCCAATACGGTCTTCCACTCGGGACCTTTGTCTTCCTCCAGATAAGTACGGGCTATGAGGGGTATATTGACCGTTAGGGCATTGTCGTAGATGACCACATTACGTCCGGTAGCATCATCCGTAAGCGCCTCATAGGATCGGAGATCATAGTGAATGCCGCGTTTCTTGAGCACGTCTTTCTGACTGATGTCTTCCTCAACGAGTTTCTGTTCCTCCTCGCTAACGGGCCTCACACCATCGAGCAGTCGCTCCATTGACCAGCGGTTATGTTCTACCGCCGAGAGGGTATCAACCTCTTCGGGGCTGAGGCTGTGCAGCTGGCGCCATTCTTCGATGGTAGTATAGCCCAAGGAGCGCATCTTGCTGGCTATCGTCATGGCGTTGACTTCCGATGAGAAACGATTGATGGCACGCGTGCCGTCCAGCAGTTTCTGTGCCTCATCGTGCGGGATACGCTCTATGTGTGAGAGCCGTCCGTCGCGGTCGGAGATGTCGTGGTAGCAAGAGTCATAAATATAATTGATGCTGCGCGCCATCTGGGTAAGGGGCAAGGAAGCATCGTAACGTGTCTCTTGCATACCGAATGCTCGCAGACACTTATACTGCGGCATCGGGGAAAGGATATTGAGGCGTTCGTCGGTATGCTGACGCACATAGACGGGTATGGCAGAACCTTCGCTAAGATAATCGCCCGGCAGGTTTTGGGCGAGGTCCAGGTTCTTCTCTTCATCTTCAAAGGCGAAGACAATAGTCAGGAGTCTATGCGGGTCACGCGCCCATTTCTTGAGGCTGTCACGCACGAATGGCGTACCGCTATCGCCCGCCATAAACTGCCACTCAATATCCGTAAACGGAGCACCTAAATGGGCATTTTCGGGTTCATGAACCAATTTATCGCCGTCTGCGTCGGTATAGCGATATAGGCTATTCTCGAATAAGACTGCCCAACGGCGTGTCAAGAGATTATTGTCGGTATCCAGCCCCGGATTGACGACGGTTATGATGGTCTTTAGCGAATTATCGCGTACGTAGTTGGGATAATGCGCTATGAGTGCTGCCTGCCGTACAACCGCCTCTACAAGGCTGTTCATGCCGAAGACGACCAGATGTACCCGTTTGCGCGACGCGGGTGTGATGGGTTCGTAGTCAAGCGGTTTATAGAGCGACTCGCGGTTGGGCAGCGATAGAAAGAGTTGCTGGGCCCACAGTTCTTCGAAAGAGAAAGCATGCACCTCTAACTTACGGCGCACATCGTCGTTCATATCCTGGGTCTGCAGCATCCGTAGAGTCTGCTGACTCTCAATCTGCAGATGGACCGCTTCGCGTCCCTTGACAGCCTTTCGTTCCGCCAGTTTCATCAGCCGGCGGAGTTTGGCGTCGTCGCTTCCTTTGAATAAGAACTGTGACATAAGATTATTGACGATTGGACGATTTACAATTTACAATTTACAATTTACAATTTTTTATTTTTTCTTAGCTTTGTCGTTGAGGGTGCCGTCTAAGCTAAAGGAGAAGTAACTATTGGCTATCTCGGCTTCGACATCCGTTGTTAAGGTCAACGTACTGTCATTCAGCGTGGCGGGCGAGTGATAGAGCTTCAGTTCCAACTCGGCATTTTGTATAAATGGCTTGATGGTCTCCATCATCGTCTCGCTCAGACCCAGATCCATACCATCGAGTATATCGCTTATTTTCATGCGCATCTTCATCGGCTGCATGAGTAATTTATTACCAATTACCTCGCCGTGTGTTTCTTCCGTCTCGTTCTCAATAGTAATCGTAACGACGACGCTATCCGGATGGGTAGGCATTTTCTCAATACGCATTTGGACGTCGGAATAGCTAACAGGATAGGTTCCTTCTCGGTTGATTGTGAGCATAGGAATATTTACTACCGTATTGACATCACCATTGATAGACAGATTATAGTCGCCAACGAAGTCTTCGCGTGGATCTATTTCCGGTACAGAAGTATTATCCGGTTCGTTGGATACAGGGGTCTTGTTACATGCCGTAATCAGTAGCGCGGCAGAAAAAATGGCAATTTTAAAAAGTGTTTTCATAAGCCTATAGGTTTTAAATTATGTACACTATTCCAAATTAGGGTGCAAATTTACAACTTTTTTTGCAAATACGCAAATATTTTTGCAACTATTTGGCAATTTGGCGCATTTTCATTTGGTAAGCTCGATAAAAGTCCGACAAAAGTCCGATAAAAGTCCGATGTGATTTCGGTTATCAAATCGGGTGCAAAAGTACCACTTGCTTTATATCATTATATCTATTGAATTTTAAAATAGCTATGGTTATAATAGTCTGTTGAAAACTATAATAACTCTTGTAAATATCTGTATTTCACTACGATATAATTAAACTTAGCCTCTAAAAAAAATGTTTACTACGTTAATAAGTTGTGGGTTATCAAGGAAGTAAACATTTTCGTATCACAGATGTTAATAAGTATGTTTATAACAATTTTTTCAGCTTGAAAATCAGCAAGATACCAACGACGGAGAGCACCATAAGTCCTAATGCCCAGAGGTAGCCGTACTGCCAATGGAGTTCGGGCATGAAGTCAAAGTTCATACCGTAGAGACTACCGATAAGTGTAGGCGGCAGGAAGATGATGTTGATAACCGTAAAAATCTTGATGATACGGTTCTGTTCGATATTAACCAAACCCAGGAAAGTATCCTGGAGGTAGTCGAGACGGTCGAAGCCAAAACGGGTGTAATCGAAGAGTGAGTTAATATCCTTAATAATCATGGTTAGGCGAACTTGTAGTTCATCCGGAATAAGGTCGCATTTCATGAGATTGGATATCACACGCTGTTTATCCATGATATTCTGACGGATGACGGTTACTTTTTCTTGCAAGTCCTTAATTTGGATGAGAACTTCTTCGTCCACGTAGTCGTTAGAGTTGATTTTGGTACTAAGCGTGGTGATGAAATCTGTGGTATCCTCGATAAGGTCGGCGTCCTTCTCCACACGTGTTTCCATGAGCGCTACGAGTACGTGGTAGCCGGTCGGGAAGCTACGTGTATTGACAAACATTTTCTTCATCGTCTCGTTAAAACTACCCAAGTCTGCGTCGCGGATGGTAACGAGAATATTATTTTTGAGAATGAAGTTGACGGGTTCTACTTCGAAGTTTTCCTTAAGGAAGTTGCTGTTCGCCACGATGGAATCGTCGGTTTGGATATAACGCGACGACATCTCGATTTCTTCCATTTCTTCGTCTTCCTGGATATCGATTTTGAGGAAGCCTTCGAGGGTATCCTCGGTCTTATCGCTCACATCCAAGAGGTCAATCCAGATGATATCTTTCTTGTCGATTTGTTTGAGAGTGGAGATGGTACGTGCCACCTTAATTTTCTCCTGGTCTTTATAGAATATACGGAGTTCGCTCATGGTTGTAATAAATTAGTCAGTTCTACAAATTCATCTACACTTAGTTGTTCCGGTCGTTGAGTCAGGAAGTGTGTTAGTCTTTCGTTTTCGACTTTCGTATTCCTGTTTTCAACGAAAGTGCGCAGGGAGTTGCGCATTTGTTTTCGTCGCTGGTTAAAGGCTGTTTTTACGATGGTGCGGAACAGATTTTCGTCGCAATCGAGTTGCCTTCGTTTGTTTCGCGTGAGTCGTATAACAGCCGATTTGACCTTAGGCGGCGGAGCAAAGACATATTCGTCCACCGTAAAGAGATATTCTATATCATAATAAGCCTGGAGCAGAACGGATAGTATGCCGTAGGCTTTTTTGCCGGGTTTGGAGGCGATACGTTCGGCTACCTCTTTTTGAATCATGCCCGAGCAGACGGGGATGCGGTCGCGGTAGTCCAGAACGCGGAAGAATATTTGCGAAGAAATATTATAGGGATAATTGCCGATAACGGAAAAGTCTCCTTCTGGGAAGAGGCGGTCGAGGTCGAGTTTGAGGAAGTCTCCCTCGATGAGTTTGAGTTCGGGATACCATTCCCGGAGGTAGGCTACACTATCGCGGTCGAGTTCGATGGCGGTCAGGTCAATAGCGTTATTACGCAGCAAAAACTGCGTAAGCACGCCCATACCGGGTCCTATTTCGAGAACCCGTCCGGATTGAATGGTGTCAGCAATTCGTTGGGCGACGCCCAGGTCCTTCAAGAAGTGCTGACCCAGCGATTTCTTGGCACGTACAGCTTGCATTATCAGGGTGGTCGTCCATTTTTTTTTGTTTTTATGCCTAATTTATTTGTGGGTATGAAAGATTTTTTGTACCTTTGCACCCAAATTCGGCTGCAAAGATACGATTTTTATTTTATATACGCAAGAAAAATGAACATTTTAGCAAAAAATATAACAAAAATCATCGATTTTTTTTATAAACCCTTCGAAAAATGGGTTCCGGAGCAGGTTTTCCGTTATGGAATGTGTGGTGGTGGCAACCTGGTGTTGGACTGGGTGTTGTATTTTTTGATTTACAATTTTGTGATTGGTCACGATAACGTCACCTTTCAATTTTCGGTTTTCAATTTTTCGTTTACGCAGGTCATTACTCCGCATATTTTGACGTTGTGTATCGTGTTTCCAATCACGTTATTTACGGGTTTTTGGCTGAATCGAAATGTCACATTCACGCAGTCGTCGCTTCATGGAGCCCGGCAGTTGGCGCGCTATATTCTGATAGTGGCTGTAAATTTGGCGATTAATTATTTCGGTCTGAAACTGTGTGTGGAAGTATGGGGTTGGTATCCAACACCCTCTAAGATGTTCATCACCTTGGTAACGGTTTTCGTCAGTTTCTTCGGGCAAAAGTATTTCTCCTTTAGAACGTAAAGCGAAGCAGCAGGTGTAGATCTGTCTTAGAGTCGATTCCTTTAGAGGTATTTTTAGCAGTTGTTATCTTACTGCTAATGGTCTCGCTTGCGCGAAAATACAGGCTGAGCCATGGTGTACAACGCCAGCGTAGATTGATATAGGCGCGCCCGCCGATACCGTTAACGAAGGCGGATGAGAAGGCATAGAGGACGTCGTTTTCGTAAGTATAGATGCGGTTGTTGTAGTTAGGAATGTAGAATGCCTGCAGGCGCGCTTGCAACACAAGTGGTACACGGAAGGTATAACTGATATCCTGACTAATCGAGGCGCCAAAGGTCCAATTGTGTGTGCTGTCAGCAACGGTATTGGCATTCAGCTCGGTTCTAAGTTGCCATTTGCGGAGGCGGTATTGCAGTTGGTAGCGAAAATCAATCTGATTTTGTTTAGCTTTACCCCTTGCGCGTGCGCGCATATTCATAAGGAGCCGGTCATTAGGTGCATAATGTGCTTCGGCGAGTGCATCATAACCCCAGGACGGATAGTAAGGAATGCGGTATTTAGGTCCGGCAAAGTAGAAGAAGTCGCCATAGATATCAAATAGCCATCGCCTCAGCGTACGGATTTGCAGCCCTACGTAGATGCCGTGTTCGTCGTTGAGGCGTGTGGTTTCGGAGAAAGCGTAGCCGAGCGGATTATCCCAATAGAGGGAGTAGTACCGATGCAGGATGGTAAGCGATATATCGTCGCGCGGCGTGGCATTCAGTCCGACGACGGAGGCGATACCCCATTTCTGATTTTGAGCTGTGGCTACTTCGCCAAACAGGTTCCATCGCCCGAAGTTATAGCGGGCGTTAAGTCCGATGACAGCCTGGTTCTTGCCGCGGAAATAATGCTGATTGTATGCTGCGTTACGGAAGTAATAACGGACGCTATCGGAATAGAATTTATGGACGAATGTAGCCCCTACTTTCAGTTTGCGATGGTGGAAGGTGAGGTTGAGTCCGGCGGTATACCGCTTGAGGGAATCGTTTTCGCGGTTGTAGGAATAGAGGGCTGTCAACTCGGTATAGGAAGGGAATTGGTTTTTAATGAGAGGCATTCGGATGGTTGTAGCAGCACCCCGTAGGGCATTTGAGTAAGGTGAACTATAATGCGTGATATAATCGGATTGTGCGCCCGCGTGTGTGAGGTAAGCACGTTTGCCCGCGTGAAAAGGTTCAGATAAGACCAGCCCAAGGCCGAAAGAAGCTTTATAGTCGCCTACGACCAAGGTTTGCAAGGCGCCTATCTTATTGAGCTGTACGTAGCCGCCGTATTGCAGACCTGAAGCGTTAGCACCCGTCGGACGCTTGAGGGCAAGACCAAAACGTACGCGGTTTTGGTAATTGAACTTGTATTTGAGTTGCGCAAAGACAGGGTCGGATATGGTGGTATCGCGTAGGGCATTTTCAATATTGCGTGCATCTACACGCGTGGTGAGTTCGTGCTTGGCATAGTGAAAAACCTCGCGTCCGCGTAGGCGTTCATCCGACTCAGTCGGCGGTAGTAAGGTGATGAAAGGCAGCAGGTTGCGCAGTTCCCAGTCGTTCAAACCGTTCAGTAGTCGCAGCTCCTGAAGGCTGACCGGCTTGTTAGAATGAACAAAAACGAGCAGATTGGTAATCTGTGTCTCGCTCAGAAAATGCAGTTGCCGGAGGTCTTCTTCGCCTGCGGTATAGAGGTTGATAGGGTTCCGGCTGTGCTCTGTGAGCTGTTCCTGCAGTTCGTTGAGTGCCTCCTCATCGTAGGCACCATCATCCGTTTCGGTAAGCATGCGGCAGATATCTTCAATAATAGCTTCGGTAGAAAACAAAAAAAGAGAGTCGGCGGGTAAAGCATGAGTTGCAAGCGAAATCAGACACGCGAAGAGTAATATGTAGCACTTTTTTGTCATATTTAGCGTGCAAAGATATACATTTTATAGCAAATACACAAATTTTTTTCATTTTTTTTACTTTTTATTTGGTTATATCAAAAAAAAGCAGTAATTTTGCAAGCCATTTTGGTTGTTACGATTGAAATAAGTCAAAGAAATATGAAGAAACATCTCCTTATAGTCGCTATCGCGCTATGCTGCACGTCAGTTTTGTATGCGCAGGAGCAGGTGGTAGAGGACACGTTAGGACAGCACCCTTGGAAGCGAACGGACCCCGTTTCACCCAAGACTGTTAACTGGACGATGTATATTTTCGGAGGTGGTAATCTCTTTGATGGTGACTATCGTAGTGAGGAGAAACACGCATTTTGGTTTCCGTCGGCAGGTGCAGGTGTTGAATATAGTTTCACGCCTACCTGGGGTATCGGTTTGGAATATAACTACGACCGCTATCGTGTGACGGGTGCCGATAATCCGAGTACCGCACCTATCCTGCTGAAGGGTCAGATGCATAGAGGAAGCCTGTTCTTCTCGTTCGATATCTTCAACGCCTGGCGGCCAATGAACAAGTTTAAGATCTTCACGATGAAGATACTTCTGGGTGGAGGTGTAAACTGGTTCAAAAATGATCTTTATTATCCGAATGTCTATAAGACAGAATCCGATGGTGTGACGCCTCGTCAACCGTTGAGTTTTGCCTACCAGACGGCCACGCAGGAGCCTGCAAAAGACGAGAAGTTCGGTCGCTATGGTCATATCTACGGCGGCGCGACCTTCGAATTTAATGTGGCGCGTAGTATAGCTATCGGTTTGCGTGCGACGTACAGTTATTTCACGAAGGATGAGGTGGACGGTCGTGCACGCGGTAATAACAACGATGGTATGGCCGATTTTGACCTGATGCTGCGCTATAAGTTTGGCGCTAAGCATCGCAGTCACTTGGGTAATATCCCGAGTGAGGAGCGATTGGTCAACAATGTGGTCATGCAGGCTGCGCGCGACGGGCGTGATGCACAGGCCAACTTACGCGGCGTGACGATGGGTCCGAAGGGCGTGGAAGGTCTGCAGAACATTACCAACGTGTACGGAAGTGCCGGAAAGGATACCGTGGTGGTTTACCATCGTGATACGGTAGTACTGGTACAACGAATTGTGCAGGAAGGCACAGCCGGTCCGTCCACGGTAGTGGAGAATACCAACTATATTGGTGCAGTAACCGACTACTACTATGTCTATTTCGACAACTGGGAGGCCGTTCTCTACGACCAGGCACTCATCACCATCCAACAGGTGGCAAGCCGTATGAAACGCGAGGGTAACCTCTTCGTCGAGATAACGGGCTACTGCGACAATACCGGTTCGAACTCTATCAATAACTCGCTGGGTATGCGTCGTGCGCAGAATGTAGCGGATGAACTGATTCAGGAGTACGGAATTGATCCGAGCCGCATCAAGGTAGTGAGCAAGGGTATTATACGAGGCTTGCGTAGCAAGGGATCGTATGCTCCCAACCGCCGCGTAGAGATGCACGTGATGACGCAGCATGAGTTTGAGCTCATCAATAGTGAGACCAACGTGCCCAGTCAGACCGTACCGTCCGATAAGAGCGTTATCGTGGATAAGAATACAACCCTGGCTAAGTTAGCCCGCAAATACTACGGCAACACCCATTGTTGGATTTATATCTACCGAGCTAACGTCGAGATTATCGAGGATCCGAACAGCCTCACACCCGGTCTAAGCCTCTTTATTCCAGTACTGACGGATAAGCAGAAATTGACCACGCGAGAGGAAGCTGCAGAGATGTATCGCGAATCGACGGGCAAGGATATAGGGGAGGTAAAGAACTAAAAAAGAGGGTGCGTAACCTCTAAAAAAAGAACGCAATGGTCCCATAGCTCAGTTGGTTAGTAGCACCTGACTCATAATCAGGGGGTCCTTGGTTCAAGCCCAAGTGGGACCACCAATAAAAAGGCCGGTTAACCCCGGCCTTTTTAACGAAAGTAAACCTGAAATGCTATACCGCCTCTTCATATCGCTCCCCATGCTGGTGTGTTTCTTTTGGAGCATTTTCTTCCTTATCCGCTGGTTCTACAGCGAGGAGGAACCGCGCCTGAAAGGGAGTATATGGCTTTTTTATCTGGCAGCTACCATCCTCTATTTCGACCACTGGATGTATTTCTCTGGTGAGCGTCTCATAGCCTGTGAATGGACCTACGGCATTGTCAACCTCTGTGTCTATCCCCTATACTTTATGTACCTGCGTGCTCTCACGCGCTCGAAAAAGACGTGGGAAGTGCCTATGCTGCTACTGCCAGCGCTCGTTGCTGCAGTGCTGTTTCCAATAGGTCGTTTAGGCGGCATGATGGATACGAAGGATTTCTTTACGGTCGTACGAATCTGTTTTATGGTGCAGGTCATCTGGGTTCTGGTGCGCGGATTTGGTCTGCTGCGCCATACGACCGAACGTTTCGACAACACCTATTCCGACGACCGAAGCCGCCTGCTCCGCCCGACGCATATTCTCTTGCTGCTCTTTACCCTGACATCGATTATATCGATAGTGCTCAATTTTATGGGTCGCGATTATTTTGCCGAGGATGCGCCCGTCGTGCTGCCGGCGGCCATTATGTCGGTGCTGCTGTACGGATTAGGCTATGTGGCTGCACATACCGTCATTCCGCCGGATAGTGTGCCGGAGGAACAACCGATAGCTGAGGAACATTCCCATGAAGAGTCGATGAATCTCATCAGCAAGATTGATACTGTTATGCGCGAGCAGAAGCTCTATACGAATGCCAACCTCACCATTCTCGACCTGGCGAACGCTGTCGGCAGCAACCGCACCTATGTATCCAATGCCATCAACCGAACCTACCATATCTCTTTCTCCCAGTACGTAGCCCGCCAGCGGGTGGCGTACGCACAACTTATTTTGCGTGACCCCGCCTACCGCAGCGACAAGGCTGCCATCGTCGATGCCATTATCCGCAGCGGTTTTGCTTCCGACCAGACCTTCTACCGTGTCTTCAAGGAGCAAACCGGTATGACCCCCGCTCAGTACCGAAATACCCCCGAATCTGTATAATTGTACGATTTGCGAGTCCTTTTTTACCTTTTGCGACTGCTTTTTTCCAAAAAAGCAGTACTTTTGCATGCGATTTTGCGTAAGCCCGCGTGTGCAAGGCAAGGTTAGCGTCCGGTACACACATTTGCCCGTCCCAAAATAGCCACGTGCCTGCCGCCCGCCTGCCACTCCCTCGGTGCCCGCCTGTCACTCCCTCGGCGCCCGCCTGAAACCCGCCCTAACCGACGGTCGAACGACGGTCGAACGACGGTCAAACGACGGTGAAGGCTAACGAGACATTCCGAATTGACCAACAAATGAACCAAAAAACTACATAAAAATGAAAAAAACATTTTTCTTTGCAGCCCTCATGGCTGCCATGACGCTGGCTTTCACAGCCTGCAACAAGAACAACGGTAACACACCTGACGAACCTTCAGACCAGCCGGAACCCGAAACGACTTCGCGCTACGACGGTATCTGGGTGTCGGATTCCATCCTTGATGACACCGATCTGTACCCCCACGGACTGATGTGGGAAGTTCTCAACGACAAGGAAGTCCTTTTCCACGGCCAGGAAAAAGCTACCTGGAGCATCGAAGACCACTTCATTACGGTTACCCTGCCCAATGATATGGGCACGATCGAACTGGAGGAGATGATCTACGACGAGGAGGCCCAGACAGCCTCTTTCTATGTCATGTCCGGCGCCGACTTGCTCGGTGTGCCTGCTGATGCCATGCTCTACATGTACCGTCTGCCCAAACCCCAAGGCGACAATCTCCCGCTCAACGAGGCGAATATCCTGGGCAAATGGCGTACCACCTACGAAATCAACACGGCTTACGAAGACGGCGAACCCGTTGATGCTACCCGTTTCTACCACCATTATTCCATCTGGGAAATCAAGGCAAACGGTGAGGCCGTAAGTTACAGCAACCCCTATTCCTACGATGGCTGGTGGGTAATAGACAACGGCAAACTCGCCCTCTATACCGGCGACAAACCTGCTACGATGAAGCCGGACTATTTTGCTACGGTCGAGCTCAAGAGCAACTATATGCACCTGACCCGCTACAGTTACAACGAAGCCGGCAAAATCACCAGCACCAATGAGCAATTCCTCTATCGCAAAAACTAACGAACGAAAACACTTATAAATATATAAAAAAATGAAGAAAAATTTGTTTTTTGCAGCAACTCTTTTTGCTGCTATGACGATGGCTTTTACGGCCTGCGACAAGAAGAACAACGGTAATACACCCGACGAGCCGGATACCCCCGCGGCAATCAATCCCTCGGACTATATCAACACGATGTGGCGTACGGATAGTGCCTTTATGGGAGGTGAGAGATCCGCTGCTCCCCATGCCGTTATAGAAGTGATGAAGGATAACGTGGTTATCATCAATGGCGATACCACGACCTACAAGTTCGAAGACGGCAAACTCATTACGCATGCCGAGTATGACGAACCTTCCGTATGGACGATTGTGGCTGCTAACAAGGAAACGGCACATCTGAAGATGGATATGGTTGATGTCTATCTCTCCAAACTGCCCGCCGATGATATGGATGACATCATCATGGAGCATCAGGCTTCAGACTTTGTCGGCACCTGGAAACTTGCGTACTATGTCTACGACAACCACACTCCGGACAACACCATGCACAACGTAGGCACGAACCCCGGCGTAGAGACATGGGAGTTCAAGGCGGATGGTACCTGTGTTTATAAAAACCAGTTCACCGACGAGACCGTAACAGGAACTTGGGAGTGTGACCCTTACATGATCAAATTCACCAAAAATCCTGCCGAAGGAATCGTCATTGCAGAGGGAGAAGAGATCACCGTACAGCCGCTCACCAAAAATTGGATGTCGATTCTCCGTAGCCCGGATGGTTTCCAATACTACTACTGGTGGTTCTGTCGCGTTCAATAAAAACGAAAGGATAAAATCATGAAAAAGAGTTTATTTTTTGCCTTTGCGCTTGTAGCAAGCGTAATGGCATTCACTTCCTGCAAGTCGAATAACGAGCCGGATGCACCCAAGAGTATCACGCTCAAGGAGATGGTGGGTACCAAATGGCGTGTCGATTCCGCGTATGTCGACGAGGGGCGTGGCGTGTTAACGGGTTTGTATCAGGCCTTTGAAATCAAGTCGGAGACCACCTACAAGTATCTGCAGAACGATGAGGTGTACAATTTCTCCGTCAAGGACCACAAGGTAACGATAGAGGATTTGGTGGGAGATTGCGGTATCTTAACCGTTATTGAGGCTACCGACCGGTACATCCATATGGAAGGCACCACGCCTACGTACGACGAACATGGTGAAATAACCGGTTCGACGAAGTTGCGTCTGAGTCTGGGTCGTATTCCGGAATCGAACGGCGAGAAGGTGTCCCTTGCAAAAGAAAATATTGTAGGCGTATGGAAAGCCGACTACTATGTGGAGAACGGTGTGTATAGCGGCAGTGGTGAACCTTGGACCCGCTTTCTCATCAGTATCAATTACCACGGTTTGGATGTATATACTTTCAAGGAGGACGGAACTTTTGTATTCGAAAACCTGATGGAGAAATGGCTGTCGGGTGCCGAGTACGAGCAGCAAGGCGGTTTTTGGCGTATCGAAGGCGACCGTCTGATTGTGGCCTTCCGTTACGACGGTGACACCAACACGGAAGTGGGTGGCGATGACATAAACGATGTAGTCGAACTGACTGGCAATGTCATCTACTTGCGCAGCTACTATAACACCACTACTACCAACAAGTTCCTGCATAAAATGAAATAAATCCGAAATAGAACATTAAAATATTCAAACAATGAAAAAGAGTTTATTTTTTGCCATCGCGCTTGTAGCAAGTGTATTGGCTTTCACTTCTTGCGAGAAGAAGGACAAAGTGGAAAATCCCCTGGTAGGAACGTGGAAATACTCGGTCGATGCAGGCTGGTCCATGATCTATTACACCTATGTGTTTGACGAAACGAACTACACTTTTACGGATCAGAATAACGTTGACACCCAAATTAAAAAGGGTACCTACGAACTGAATCAGACGGAGTGCAACGGTGTGCTGCATCAAAAGACCAAAACGATGAATGACGGACATACTAACCAAACTGTTCCGGATGAAGAGGATATCCGCTTCAAGTATGTGATCAACGGTAACTCGCTGACCATTACGATAGGTTTGGACTGGGAGCGTCCGTCTGAAATAACGCTCACCAAGGAGTAAAAAATGCTCATCATGAAGAAACTGTTTTTCCTGCTGACGATTGGTCTGTGTTTGTTTCGATTGCAGGTACGGGCGGAGTTTGTGGAGGACTCGTTTGATTTCACCGATGCCAATCAGGACGGTATAACGCTATACTACAGTTACCTGAACGGCAACAGTGGTCCCGTCAAGGTCGTTTGCCCTGAGATATGGGTCAACGACTACGACGAGAACCAGCAGTACATCGGTCGTCATAGCGAACCGCTACTCTATACCGCTACGATTATCCGTGTGCCCGCACAGGCGCAGGGCAAACCGGTGACCACGATTGGTGACCATGCTTTTATGCTGGATGCCAATCTCACCCGCGTGGAACTGCCCGCCTCAGTCACCCACATCGAGCGCGAAGCGTTTAGCAGCGACTCCCTGCTGCAGTATGTCAATCTGGAATCCGTAGAATGGATAGGCGAGGTGGCGTTTCAGAGCTGCGTCGCGCTCGACTCGGTCTATGTGCCCGCTTCGGCGGCTGACTGGGCGATGAGTGTCTTCCAGTATGCCGGTCTCAGCCGTATCGTCTTTGACGAGGCGCTGACGGCTATCCCGGAGCGTATGTTCTTCGGCTGCGAGAACCTGCAAACGGTCGTCCTGCCCGATGCCCTAACAAAGGTGGGACTGGGTGCTTTTGCCGCATGCGATAGTATCGCTTCGGTGCAGCTCTCCGCGTCCCTCGACACCCTGGAGATGGGCGCCTTCATGGATGCCCCGCTCACAGAGTTAACCCTCCCGGCCTCGCTGCGTTATATTGGTGCTATGGCTTTCCGAAACACGGAGAACCTACCCTATGTAACCTCCCATATTCTTGCTCCCGACGGCGTGCTGGAGGATATGGGACTTGGTGTAGTTGATGAAGAAACGCCCCAAGCCGACCGCCTGACCATCCGCGTGCCCGTGGGTACGGCTGCGCTCTATTTGGCGGACGAAGTATGGAGTAAGTTCAACATCGTTGAGCAGGGTGACTCCACCGGCTTCGAAGAGCAGCATTCCCTTCCTGCCTCCCCCGCCGTCCGCAAGGAATTCCAGCAAGGTCGCCTCTTAATAATACGACAAGAAGGCACCACCTACGATCCCTCCGGCGCAAAAGTTAAGTAAGGAACTACTTGTAGAGACGGCATCCTGTAATGAACCCCAAAAGTTGAACAATAAACTTTTGGGGTTTTATTATGAAACATTCTATTGAAGAACGGCTATTAGCTGTAAAAAAATGTTTAGCTGG
>ONBH01000024.1 GCA_900316005.1 uncultured Bacteroidales bacterium
TTATTCGGCGTATGGTTTCGGCAAGGATATCCTGGACTCGGCTGCAACGCCCTATGCTTTTTATAGTTTCAACGATGGCTTTGGTCTCATCACCCCGACCGATACCGTTGTCATCGATGCCAAAGCCGACAAGCTGCTTATCGGTTCAGCCGGCGACAGCGAACAGCAAGCCCGCGCGTATATACAACATGTTATGGAGGAGATTGGAAAATTATAGAATAATGAAAAAACGACTTCCTTTCATATCGGTCATAGGATATCTTCTGATACTTCACCTATTATAAAATTTGCTTGGAACCGACCCCGGACGTGCGGCAGATATGCGTCAGTTCGGTTTGAATATGCAACGTGTCAATTTAATGGTGTTAGAAAAAAAATGGACAGAACATTGCGAATAGCTTTTGATGCCAAACGTGCTTACCATAACCATCGTGGTTTGGGAAACTATAGTCGGGATGTTATCCGGCTATTGACTACTTATGCTCCGGAGAACGAGTATTTGCTTTTTGCTAAACCGACTGACCAATACTCCTTCCCGCACACCCAAACGATAACTCCGAAAGGGTTATGGGCTTTGATACCTTCTCTTTGGCGCAGTTATGGTTGCCTGCAGAAATTGGACGGTGTGGATATATATTGGGGGCTTTCGGGTGAACTGCCATATGGGATACATAACTATAAGGTAAAAAAGATTGTTACGATTCACGATGTCATATTTCTTCGATACCCCGAGTTATATAGTACAACTTATCGTTGGCTTTTTAGACAGAAAATGCGGTATGCATTAAAAGTGGCGGATGTGATTGTAGCTATATCCGAGCAAACGAAGCAAGATATAGTTAGCTATTTCGGCATAGACGCACAACGTATTCATGTGGTTTATCAAGGTTGCAGTAACCGATTTAGGGAACCGGTGAGTGAGGAATGTGCTACGCAGGTAATGTTGAAATATAGTTTGCCGGAGCGTTACCTGCTGACAGTAGGTGCTATAGAACCCCGCAAGAATCTCCGTAACCTTATTGAGGCGATGAGTTGTACTCATATTGACTTACCTTTAGTCGCAGTAGGAGGTAAGAGTAAGTACGCCGAGCAAATGGTACAACTGGCTCATGAAAAAGGGGTTGTTCTGAAGATGATTCATAACTTGCCTTTTGAAGATCTGCCGGCTGTGTATAAAGGTGCTGAACTATTCTGCTACCCAAGTATATTCGAGGGATTTGGTATTCCTATTTTGGAATCTATGTGTATCGGTACTCCTGTACTGACCTCTACAGGTAGTTGCTTTACCGAAACAGGGGGGGACGCAGCTCTATATGCAAATCCCCTCAAACCTGATGAGATAGGTAAGCAGATAAAACGTATCCTTACCGATAATAATTTGCGTACTGCAATGATAAAGAAAGGGTACAATCAAGCAAACAAATTTACTGATGAGCAGGTCGTTAACAATTTAATCAATATGTATATCTAATTAAGATGAATAGCGATGAAAGATACATGTAAAAAAACACAATGGAATGAGATGATATCATGGTTGCCTGTTTTAGGCTTGCTGATGTTATTAAGTGCTATACCGTTTGGGTGGTCTGCATACCAGCGCATAAGTTTATATATACTAGGTGTAGGTTACTTAACTGACTATATTGTTAATAGACGTTGGCAATCGATATCATGGAATCGTGGCAAATGGATATACATCGTAATGTTGCTCTTTGTAGTACTCTTTTTTGTTCGCGAATGGTTTGATCCTACGCCTCTTACTGATTATGCAAAATTGCAATTTCACTTACACGAATGGTTTTTATACGTCGGTATCGTTGGTTTACTTGGTTTCTCGGACAAACTACAATTGAGACATGTAGCATATGTTTTACTTGCCACTTCGGTCGTGATGGAATTAATGGTATTTGGTCTTTATTTTTTCACAGACGAGGTAACTGAATTAAAACCGTTTTTCCGTTTCAATTGGCTTCGTTCACATCATATCAATTCGCATATGGTGATGAATTTATATATAAATACGGCTATCATTATGGGTTTTTCTGTTCTTAAGGAAGAAACCACGCGTTGGCGTAAAGTGATATTACTGTTGGCAATCTTCCTCTCTTGGAGTCTTATTATGCTATCAGATGGTCGTAATGGTCAGGCGACTTCAATATTAGTTCTAATTGTATGCAGTTTGCTTGTAATACCACGCAAACACTGGTACATAGGGTTGATAATTGGTATTCTGGTGGCAATTAGTACAGGCTTATTAGTAACTCATAATCCTCGAATCTCATCATACTATGTGGTTCATAACCCACGTGTTGCTATATTTGATTATTCTTGGCGTATGGTAAAGCAAAAACCCATTACAGGATACGGCTTATCTACCCTAAGTATCGAATATGTAGAAGGGGCATATCAGGATTCAATTATGTATAACGGATTTGTTGCCAGCCATTTGGAAGGTATGCCGGAATTTGCAAAGTTAGGTAAGACTATGAAAACTCACCATGCGCATAATGCCATCCTGCATTATTGGCTCATCTTCGGTATAGCGGGCCCCATTTTCCTTCTTGTTTTATTCATCGTTGCTGCTATGATGCCTATTGAAAAGCGATACAGACCTTATTTATGGCTTTTCCTACTCGCAGTATTTATACAAGGGTTAACAGAACCGATTGGTCAGCATATTACGCCACAATTTATTACACTCATTCTTTTGGTATGGCAATGCGCTGCATTACCTACTACAACAAAACAAAAAATAGACGAATCATGCGAATCCTAATAGATTTATCCATACTTAAAAATGTGCATTGTGGATTAGGGCAAGTGGCACTGAATTACGGTTATTATTTTCGTGATTTATATGAGCCACTGGAAAATGAGCAAATTTACCTGCTCGTACCCAAATCGTTTGTAGGAGTATTTGGTAACAAGGTGCGTTATATAATTGCGCGTAAAATATACCGAATTATGCCTTGGCTTATCGGTATTCATTTCGATGTATGGCACGCTATCCACCAACTTTCACGGTACAAACCTTTTGCACGTCATTACATTCTTACCATCCATGACTTCAATTTCCTTTATGAAAAGTCTGGTCCCAAAACACATAAATACCAATATATGGTGCAGCGAAAGGCGAACAAGGCTGATCGTATTACAGCTATATCGGAGTTTGCGAAAGCGGAGACGGAGCACTATCTGCGCTTAGGTGGCAAACACGTACAGGTTATTTATAATGGCATTGAGCGCATAGACCTAAAAGCCGAGGAATGTATTCCCGAAGTGCAGCAACCTTATTTATTCTCCATTGGCGAAGTCAAAGAAAAGAAAAATTTCCACGTCCTACTTGATATGATGACTTTGCTTCCCAATATGCATCTCTATATCGCAGGCAACAGCAACACCCCCTATGCCGACCGCATCCGTACCGAAATAATATCCCGTAATATCACTAATGTACATTTGATTGGTTTGGTCAGCGAAGGACAGAAAACATGGCTTTATCGTCATTGCCAAGCGTTCGTATTTCCCTCTCTCTTTGAGGGATTTGGACTACCCGTTGTGGAGGCTATGCTGTTTGGGAAGCCTGTGGTATGTAGCAACGAGACTAGCCTCACTGAGATCGGTGGTGATCATGTCATTTTCTTCCCAAAGGGTTATCCGGCTACTGAATCGGCACGCCTAATTGCTACCGCTGCATTGACTCCTGAGCAGGAGGAAGCAAACAGACAATATGCACGCTCGTTTACGTGGGAGCGGCATATGCAGTCCTATCTTGCTATTTATCGTGAAGTAGGCGTTTGAGTGCCTCGGAATATGGACGGTATTTTGCCTGTGAAATTTTCTCTTGCAAGGCGTGAAATAGCGTGTTGCAGACAATGCGTGCACGTCTTTTAGGGAGAAAACGCCATGAGATAAGAACCCTGTTTCGAATAAAAACTGACTTCACCTCATCGTTGGTAAAATGGCTGCCGATAGTAGCGGAGTGCTGATGAATGGCCTTCGTAGCAGCAGTATATAAGCAATCCCAACCGCGCGCTTGGGCGCGTAGGCTCAGATCTACGTCTTCGTAATAGAATGGAGCATAGCGCTCATCGAAGCCGCCCAATTCCATCAGTTTTTGACGATCAATAAGTGCCAAACCGCCACATAGATACATTGTCTTCCCTTCAATCCCTTCGCGTAAATCATCTGTATAACCAATCTTGCAGCCGCGTATTTGCAGTTCTTTGCGCCCTTCTTGAATATGGCCATCTTGTGGAGTGCAGATTGCACAACTGACGCCGAAAAGGTCATCCTTCATCTTCTCAATTAGTATGCCAATCGTATCCGGCATCAACTGCATGTCTGAGTTAAGCAGCAAAACAGTTTCTTTCGTTGCGCGTGCAATACCTCTGTTTGCCGATGTCGCAAATCCCCTATTCTGCTTGCTTTCTACGATAATTATCTCTGGATAGTGTTCTTTCAAAAAATTTACAGATGCATCAGTAGAGGCATCATCACTCACGATAATCTCACTCGAATGGACTAAAGGATGAAGCAACGCTGCTTGCACAGATGGCAAATAGCGCTCCAATAACGAGCGACCGTTGAAATTTGGGATGACAACACTTACGCTTTTCATCTTCTGAACCTCCAGAATCGTTTCCAGTATCTAATGGTCAATTGTATGCATCGCCCTTCGTCAAATCCGCGTGACTTGGCATATTCTTGTGCCAATAAGATAAAAAAATCTTCCCTGCCCCACAGCCGGCAGAAATTATGGCAGGCTGTGGCCATATTCACGGGATGGCCAAACACCATGCGGTTAATATCTACCAACTCAAACATTGGTTGTCCTTTTTCATCCAAATCAAACAATATATTTCCAGGCGAATAATCCTTATGTAGGATTCCTTGTTCATGCATGAATGCTGTAAAACGGGCAAATGCACTAACTATATATTCATAGCCATTAAGAGAATGATGACGGAACTCATAAAAATTACGCGTGAGGACACTTTTTTGACAAATGAGATACGACCCTTCTAGTAGACCGTTCTTAATATTCAAGATGTAAGCAATAGGCTCGGGTGTTCCGATGCCTGCAGACTTTAGACGTAAGGCATTCTCATATGCACGCATGGCTTTTGGAGCACGCCAGTACGAGTAAATAAGACGATTTAAAAATCGTGGCGCATGAAAGCGTTTTACACATACCTCGCTGCCATCTGATGCACGCATTATCCGAATTTGATTGCGAGCATTATATATAATTCTGCCTTCTTTTTCGAAGTGTTCGGGCAGTTGCTCTATCCACGGACGCAGGTGAATGTATTTGGGGTTGAGGACTACTTTCATGGCGGCTTATTTGTTATAGGCTTAATCGTTATAGGCTTGGCGTACGCGTTCGACGATGGTTGCAGGGTCTATATCCATGCAACGGTAGTCGCCCAAACGGCATTTCTTATTGCCATAGACCGAGCAGGGACGACAGCTTAGGTTGCGCTGGATGCAGTCGCTCTCACGCTGCCCGAAGCCCATAAAACCGGCATACGGATGCGTGGCACCCCAGATACTCAAAACACGCGTGCCGACAAGCGAGGCCAGGTGCATATTACCCGAGTCCATCGTCGCCCACGCGCCAAGTATCTCCTGCTCCTTGCGTCCGCCGCCGAACAAGGTAATGGGGATACCCTGCCCGCTGAGTTGTGCTACGACGCTTTCCATCCGTTCGAGGGGGTAAATCTTGCCTGCATGTGCAGCAAAGGGAGCTATGCCGATACCTTCGCCCGGGCTATGCACGGGTTCGGGCAGTAGGATCGTTAGTCCCAATTCGGCAAAGACGTCCGCGTAGCGGAGGGTGTTGTGGCGTAGCTGCGCATGGTGGCCACGGGTCAGGTGCCATTTGTCGCGGCGTCCCTTGTCGATGATAGCAACTTTTGCCCCGCGCAGGCGCATGGCGGTACGGATATAGAGCGAGCGCAGCACGCTGTGCATATCGGCAACAAGGTCGTAGGTACCCAACTCGGAGATGATGTCGTGTAGCGATTGCTTCTTGAGGTCCGCTCCGCGGAAAGTCACGTTCGTCGGCATAGCGGCAAAGAGGTCGACAAAGCGTTGTTGGGACAGCATCGTAAACGATACGTCCGGATGCTGCTCTGCTGCCGCACGCACGATAGGCGCAAGCATGGCTACATCACCCAAGGCAGAAAACCGTATGACCAGAACCCTCTTCATCGATAACCGATAACCGTTACCCTTTCTTCCCGTAGAGTACAGGATTCAGACTCGGGTCATTGTACATCTTCATCTGGCGATAGACCTTCATGATGCGTCGTCCGGCGGCGTAGTCTTCGAGCAGTTGGGTGATGGAGGTGGTCATATCCTGCAGTTGCTCGTTCAGTACCGCTAATTTCCGGGCGCAGTTGGCATGTTGCTCGGCGCTTACGTCGGTACGGCAGACCTGTTCCTGCATGTGATAAATCTTGATATGCAGGATGCTCAGGCGGTCAATAGCCCAAGCGGGACTCTCGGTATTGATCCGTGCATCGGCCTCAGCCGGTATGTTATGGAACTGTTCCCAGAAATAGCTGTCAATACGCTCCACCAGGTCCGTACGGTCCTGATTGCTTTTGTCAATACGGCGTTTGAGCGCCAAGGCATCAACGGGATTGATTTCCGGGTCGCGGATGATGTCCTCCAGGTGCCATTGTACTACATCTATCCAGTTCTTGCGGTAGAGGTCGTATTCAATAGTGCCTTCCGGATAAGGATTGGGGCACGGGGTGTCCACATGGTTGGTCTTGTGGTAATCCTCCACGGCTTGGTGGAAAATGGCATTACTCCGTTCGGTAAAATTCATATCTGTAGTTTTTGTCATAATTTCGATGGGTTATTTACGCACGCGTATATATAAGGATATACCGATTATCAGGAAGATGAAGTTGGGCAGCCATGCAGCCCAGAAGGGCGACATCAGTCCTCCGGCGGAGAACGTTCCGGAAACGGTAGAGAAGAGGATATAGAGTGCCGACAAGACGATGCCGATACCCAAGTTCTTACCCATGCCGCCGCGTACTTTACGGCAACTGAGCACAAAGCCCAGTAGCGTCATGACGAATGCGCCAACGGGCGAAGCGCGACGTTTGTGCATCTCCGTCTCGAAGGCCTCGGTATTCGAGGCTCCGCGTTCTATTTGTCGTTCGATATAGCTGCTCAGTTCGGTATTGGTCATCTGTTGCGCCATTTCGGCGGTCAGAAACATCTCCTCGGGCAGGAGGTTTATGACTGTATCCAGACGTGCGCCGCGGGTGAGACTCTCGCGCAGGCCATCGAAGTCGCGGCGGACATAGGTCTCGAAATGCCAGTTATAAGCGCTATCATAGACGATACGGTCTGCCGTAATACGGGTCTTGAGGGTCTTGTCCTCAAAACGCTCGAAGGATGTACGGTAACCCGTTTGGTTGCTCTGACGGAACGTCTCGATATAGAGTATAGTGCCGGGTCCGACCTTCATCTGTACGTTACGGGCGTTGTCGCTGGTGAAGTGGTCGATGTATTTGTCGGTAAAATCCAGCAGTTTGCCCGACGCGGGCGGTATAACATAGCCGCCAAGCCAGAAGGTGAAAACAAACAGGATGAATGCCGAAAACATATAGGGCACCAATAGCCGCTGCAGGCTCATACCCGTAGCCATCATGGCGATGATCTCGCTATTACCGGCTAACTTGCTGGTAAAGAAAATGACCGAGATGAAGATAAAGAGCTGGCAGAACATGTTGGTGTAGTAGGGGATGAAGTTGATGTAGTAATCCCCGATAATCTCCCGCCAGGTCAGTTGGTACTCGTAGAAATTATCCATTTTCTCCGTGATATCGAATACGATTCCGATACTCAATATCAGCAGAATTGAGAACACAAAAGTTCCCAAAAACTTACGGATAATATACCAGTCCAACTTTTTCATTTACCATTTATTCATTTACCATGTACTATTGGGCTATTCGTTACAGTCTTGTTGTAATGCGGGGAGTTATTTCGTCCTTCCAGCTCTTGAAGTCGCCTGCGAGGATATGCCGGCGCGCTTCGCCTACGAGCCATAGGTAGAAGGCGAGGTTGTGTATCGATAGGATCTCAAGGCCTAACATCTCTTCGCTATGAATCAGGTGTCGTACGTATGCCCGCGTGTAGGCATGGTCCACATAGCTGGTGCCTGCGGGGTCCAGCTCCGTGAAGTCGTCCTCCCATTTTTTGTTGCGCATATTCATCACGCCGTTCTGCGTGAAGATCATACCGTTTCGGCCATTGCGGGTGGGCATGACGCAGTCGAACATATCGACGCCTCGCTCGATAGCCTCCAGTATATTCCACGGTGTGCCTACGCCCATGAGGTAACGCGGTTTATGCCGGGGCAGGATGTCGTTGACCACCTCTATCATCTCGTACATCACCTCCGTAGGTTCACCTACCGCCAGTCCGCCTATGGCATAACCGTCGCGGTCGAGGTCGCGGAGGCGTTTGGCAGCATCCTGCCTGAGGTCGGTATAGACGCAGCCCTGTACGATGGGGAAGAGATGTTGTCTGTAGCCGTAGGGACACTCCGTGGCGTCAAAGCGGCTGATACAACGGTCTAACCAACGATGGGTGCGCTCCATTGATGAGAGGGCGTATTTCTTGTCCGCCGTCCCCGGGCAGCATTCGTCGAATGCCATCATGATGTCGGCACCTATCTCGCGTTCGATATCCATGACGCTTTCGGGTGTGAACATCAGCTTGCGGCCATCGATATGCGACGAGAACTGTACGCCGTCGTCGGTCATCTTGCGGATGTCGGTCAGCGAGAACACCTGATAGCCGCCCGAGTCGGTCAGGATGGGTCTATCCCAGCCCTCAAAACGATGCAGGCCACCCGCCTTGTGCAGGATTTCCGTTCCGGGACGCAGGTAGAGGTGGTAGGTGTTACCCAGGATGATTTGCGCCCGGATGTCGTCCTTGAGGTCGCGGAACGAGACGCCTTTGACGGAGCCTACCGTACCCACGGGCATGAAAATAGGGGTCTCGATATCGCCGTGATCGGTATGCACGACGCCTACACGCGCAGCTGTCCGGGTATCCGTATATTTCAGGTCAAAAAAATTCACTTCGTGAAATTTTTAGATTTAAAATTTAAGATTTAAGATTCGGGGAAGATGATTTGCGGTTTGAAGTCCTTGGCTTCGTCGGGCGTCATCAAGGCATAGGCCATGATGATGACAGTATCACCCACGTGAATGAGGTGAGCTGCCGCTCCGTTCATGCAGATGCAGCGGCTACCGCGTTTGCCGGGAATGGTATAGGTCTCCAGGCGGGCGCCGTTGGTCACATCCACCACGCTCACTTTCTCGCCTGCTACGATTCCCGCTTCCTCCATCCATGCTTCGTCAATGGTAATACTGCCCACGTAATTTATGTTGGCCTCCGTCACCTTGACGCGATGAATCTTTGATTTCAGTATTGTCAGTAACATATGTTGGTTTTATTTTTTCTCAATAATTTTTCGGCAAGCCTCCTCGGTCAGTTCCTCGGGTTTGGTATTCTTGGGCAGACGGTAGTTGCCGTCCGGGGTCTTGAGGTACAGGCCGTAGCGCCCTTGCATGACGCGTATATCGCCGAACTCGCGTAGCGGTTTGCGGCTATCGTCCTTGGCGGCGATGAGTGCGCGTATGTCGTTTTCGGTAAGGGATGCGGCATCTTTGCCCTTGGGGATGGATACAAACTCGTCCTTGTACTTGATGTAGGGTCCGTATTTGCCCTGGCCCGAGGTTACCTCAACGCCGTCTATTACGGCCACGACTTTGGGTTTGAGTTCCTCAAAGAGGGCGAGGGCTTCCTCCAACGTGATGGAGAATACCGACTGTCCCTTCTTGAGCGACGCAAAACGCGGTTTGCCGTCCTCGGCATCGCCTATCTGGATGCACGGACCAATCTTACTGATCTTAGCAATAACGGGTTCGCCCGTCTCGGGGTCCTGCCCGAGCAGACGGCCATCGACCTTGCCCGAAGGGATCTTCTTGATGAGCGGGTGGAAGGTCTTGTAGAAGGCATCCACGGTATCAACCCATTGGGCCTTGCCTTCGGCGATGGTATCGAAGTTCTCCTCCTCTTTGGCTGTGAAGTCGTAACTCATGATTTCGGGGAAGTTGGCCACCAGGAAGTCGTTGGTGATGCGTCCCAAGTCGGTGGGCAGCAGTTTTTGGCTGTCCTGGCCATACATCTCGCTCTTCATCTTGTCCGTCAGGCGGCCGCCGGTCATGGTCATAACGTTGTACTCGCGTTTTTTGCCGGGCACGTTGCCACGCTCTACGTACTTGCGCGACTGAATCGTCTCGATGATAGAGGCATAGGTGGACGGGCGTCCGATACCCAACTCCTCCATCTTCTTCACGAGCGAAGCTTCTGTGTAGCGGAAGGGTGCCTTGGTAAAGGTCTGCTGGGCTACATACTCGTCGGCTGCCAATTTCTCGCCCTCTTTCATGCGCGGTAGGATGGCCTCAGAGGTCTCTGTCTCATCATCGGTCGATTGCACGTAAGCGCGCATGAAACCATCAAACAGTATCGTCTCGCCCGTAGCGACAAAGGTGAACGGCAGCGAACGGGTCGTTACCTCGATGCGGGTGGTCTCGGTCTCGGCGTCAGCCATCTGCGAAGCCAAGGTGCGCTTGCGGATGAGTTCGTAGAGCCGTTTCTCGTCGCCATTCTGCCCTGCCACTTCTACTCGCAGGTCTGTCGGGCGGATGGCCTCGTGCGCCTCCTGGGCGCCTTTGGCCGAGGTGCGGAACTGGCGTGCCTTGTGGTATTTCTCGCCGTACTCGCTTATGATAACATTCTTGGCGGTACCGATGGCGAGCGAGCTGAGGTTCACGGAGTCGGTACGCATATAGGTGATACGTCCGGCCTCGTAGAGAGCCTGCGCCAGACGCATGGTGCGGCTGACGGGGAACTTCAGCTTGCGCGCAGCCTCCTGTTGCAACGACGAGGTCGTAAATGGCGGCGCAGGACTGCGATGCTGCGGCTTGGTGGTAATAGCACTCACGATGAAGGTCTCCTTCTGGCAGTCCTTCAGGTAAGCCATCGCCTCGCTCTTATCCTGAAAACGGTGGTTGAGTTCCGTATGCAGACTCACCTCCTTGCCTTCCTCGTTGAGCCCCGTAAAGACAGCCGTCACGCGGTAGGAGGCCTGCTCTTGGAATGACTCTATCTCGCGTTCGCGCTCCACAATGAGTCGTACGGCTACCGACTGTACCCGACCGGCACTAAGGCCTGTGGTGACCTTGCGCCATAGAATGGGGCTGAGCTCAAAACCGACGATGCGGTCCAGTACGCGTCGTGCCTGCTGGGCGTTGACCAGGTTGTAGTCAATCTGCCGCGGATTGGCAATGGCGTCCAATATAGCTTGCTTGGTTATTTCGTGAAAGACGATACGTTTGGTACGCTCGGGCTTGAGTTCCAGCACCTCCTGCAGGTGCCATGCGATGGCCTCTCCCTCGCGGTCTTCATCGGATGCGAGCCAGACGCAGTCGGCTTTGTCTGCCTCTTTGCGGAGCGTAGCCAGTAGCGCCTCCTTCGATGAATCTATGACGTAATGCGGTTCGTAGTGATGTTCAAAATCGATACCTATACTGTTTTTTCCTTGTCCCTCAATATCGCGTACGTGGCCTTTTGATGACAACACGTGATAGTCCGATCCCAGAAATTTTCCTATGGTCTTTGCCTTCTCAGGGGACTCAACAATAACTAAGTTTTTACTCATATTTTATATATAAGGTGTTCTACTTTTTCCAAATCGGCCGCAAAGGTACTGCTTTTATTTGATATATGCAAATTTTTTTTAGAAAATCGGCCTTTTTGTCCCTTTGCAAGATTGTTTGGCGTTGCCATGCGGCTGACAAAACCCCGATAAAACCTCGACAAAACCTCGATATGATTTCGGTTAAAAAAAAAGACTGCCGTGAAGCAGTCTTGCGAAAAGTCTCAGGATTGGATTTACTGAGCCTCTTCAACGGTAGCCTCAGCGGGAACTTCCTCAGCGGGAACTTCTGTAGCCTGAGCTTCCTGGCAGCAAGCCTTCTGTTCTTCGCAGCATTCTTTCTGTTCGCAGCATTCTTTCTGCTCGCAGCACTTGTTGTCAGCCTTCTTGCAGCAACCCATTGCGCAGAGAGCGATGGCTGCAATCAACATCATTTTTTTCATACAAAAAACTAGTTTTAATGTTGTTATTTTAAGTTTGATTCCGTCAAAAGACAGAAATCGAGTGCAAAATTACGCTATTTTTTGGATATATGCAAAAAAAATTGTAATTTTGCACGAAATTTTTGAACTTTATGGTAAAAAATACAAAAAAAGACGGCTTTTTGGCTACAAAACTCGGTTTTATAACGCTTAATTTGGTTTTAGCCATCGCGTTGGGCACCCTTTTGCTCATCGCGTTAGTCTCGTGGCTGCGTAAATATACCGACCACGATGTGGAAGTTGAGATTCCGCAGATAACGGGTTTGTATCCGGAGGAAGCAGCGGTCTTGCTGCAGAGCGCCCAGCTGGAGCTGGAGATAGCCGACTCGACTTTCTCGCACAAAGTGCCTCTGGGCACCATCGTGGAGCAGATACCGCAGGCTGATTCGCATGCCAAACGCGGTCGCAAGGTGTATGCCATAGTCAACGCCAAGACCCGCCAGAAATCGGCCATTCCCGCGCTACACGACATGAGTTACAGGCAGGCGGAGAATAACCTCAGGCGACTGGGATTTGTGGTGGATACCGTCATCTATCAGCCTTCCGAGTTCCGCGACCTGGTGATAGACATCCTCTATAACGACGAGCCTGTGGAACCGGGTACGTACCTGGAGGAGGGGTCGTCACTTACGCTGGTGGTCGGTACGGGTAAGCGCAGCCAGATGATAGCTGTGCCCGATCTGCGCGGCAGGAATGCGAAAGAAGCACGCCGCATGCTGCTGGAACACCGGTTCACGATGGGCTCGTGCAACTACGACGAACAGCCTACCGAGGAAACCGAAGACCAGTTTGTGGTCTATGACCAGGATCCGGCGGCCGGCAAACTGTACCTGGAGGGTAGCAGCATCAGCATTCGCCTATCTACCGACCTCGAGAAAACCATTACCGAGGGCAATACCGATGACGAAGAAGAGTTCTTCTAAAGTGAAAGAAGTTTAGAGTTTAGAGTTGAGTGTTGAGTGCAGTTGAAAGTTTAGAGTTGAAAGTTGAGTGAATAGTATAGGAAATCGTGAGCGAAGCGAATGAAATAATAGAGCAGGACGAGTTGTTTGAGCGTTGGCGTTGTCAGGTGGATAAGGGCCAGACACCCGTCCGCGTGGATAAGTACCTGGCAGAACATATGTCGGGTACCTCGCGCAACCGCATCCAGACCGCTGCCGATGCCGGCAACGTATGGGTGGACGGCAAACCCGTCAGCAGCAATTACAAGGTCAAACCCCTGCAGATTATTCAGGTTCTGCTGGACCACGAGCCACACGACTACCACATCGAGCCCGAGGATATCCCGCTCACTATCGTCTATGAGGATGCCGACCTGCTCATCGTGAATAAACCCGCCGGATTGGTCGTTCATCCCGGTCACGGCAACTACGAACACACGCTCCTCAACGCCCTCGCATGGCACTTTACCCACGAACCGAGGACCGAGAACCGAGAACCGAGAATCGACATCAACGACCCGCAGATAGGCCTTGTGCATCGTATTGACAAGGATACCAGCGGGCTGCTACTGGTCGCCAAAACACCAGAGGCGAAGGCAAACCTGGCTAACCAGTTCTTCGTTCACTCGACCGAGCGTACCTATAACGCGCTGGTCTGGGGCACCTTTAAGGAAGAGGAAGGCACCATAGAAGGCGCGTTGGCACGCGACACACGCGACCGAACCTGCTATCGCATCTACGACCCCGAGGAAAACCCCAACGCCAAGGAGGCTATCACCCATTGGCGCGTCAAGGAGGCTTTCCCCTATGTAACGCTGGTGGAATGCCGCCTCGAGACCGGCCGCACCCACCAGATACGCGTCCACATGAAGAGCATCGGACACCCGCTCTTCGGCGACGAGAAATACGGGGGCATGGAGATCCTCAAGGGACTCCGTACCCAGAAATACCGCCAGTACATCGAGAACTGCTTCGCCCTCTGTCCGCGTCAGGCGCTGCACGCCAAGACCTTAGGATTTACGCACCCGCGCACAGGCGAGCGTATGTATTTCGATAGCGACTGGCCGGAAGATATGTCAAACCTAATCACAAAATGGAGAAATTATGTACCAAATACTTTGGGCTGATGACGAGATAGAACTGCTCAAGCCCTATATCATCTATCTCAACGAAAAAGGCTATGCCGTTACTGCCGTCAAGAGCGGCCAAGATGCCATCGACCGCGTACGCGAAAACCGCTTCGATATAGCATTCCTCGACGAACAAATGCCCGGCCTCTCGGGCTTGGAGACGCTGGAGGATATAAAGGCTATCCGACCCGAACTGCCCGTGGTGATGATCACCAAATCCGAGGAAGAAAACCTCATGGAACAGGCTATCGGTCAGCAGATTGCCGACTACCTCATCAAACCCGTCAACCCCACACAGATTCTGATGTGCCTGAAGAAACACATCCATCGCCGCGAGATACTGACCGAGCAGACCAACAAGTCGTACCGCGAGGAGTTCTCTGATATAGCATACCTGATAGATAGCGCCTCTACCTGGGACGAGTTCGTTATGGTGCATAAGATCCTCACCAAATGGGATCTGCAGCTCGCTGAGACTGACTCGGGCATGCTATCCATCCTGCGCGACCAACACCAGCAGGCGGAGCAGGCCTTCCGCAAGTTTGTTACGCGCCATTACGAGGATTGGTTCCGCAAGGATGCCGAGCGCCCGATGATGTCGCCCGATGTCATGAAACGCGCCGTGTTCCCCGCCCTCGACAGAGGCGAGAAGGTCTTTGTGGTGGTGGTGGATAACTTCCGTTACGACCAGTGGAAAACCGTTCAGCCGATCTTGGGCGAACTCTTTACCGTGCAGGACGAACAAGTCTATTGCTCCATACTGCCTACGGCGACCCAGTACGCCCGCAACGCCATCTTTGCCGGACTCATGCCCCTGCAGATACAGGAGATGTTCCCCGACCTGTGGGTGGATGAAGATGAAGAGGAAGGCAAGAACCTCAACGAGAAAGAACTGCTGCAGAGCCTACTGGAGCGCTACCGCCGCAAGGAGACTTTCACCTACTACAAAATCAACGAGAGTGACTTCTGCGAAAAGATTACCGGCCAACTCAAGGGCCTGAAGACCCCGCTGAATGTAGCGGTGGTCAACTTCGTAGATATGCTATCCCACTCGCGCACGGACTCCAAGATGATGAAGGAGCTATGCCCCGACGAGTCAGCATATCGGCGTCTGACGGCCGGCTGGTTTGAGCACTCGCCCCTGTACGGATTCCTGCGCCGTATAGCCGAGTTGGGCTACAAACTGGTTCTCACAACCGACCATGGCACGACACGCGTGCAGAATCCTGTGCAGATTATCGGCGACCGCAATACCAATACCAACCTCCGCTACAAAGTCGGCAAATCTCTGTCCACGCAGGGCAAGAACACCTTTGAGATAACCCGCCCGCAGGAGGTGGGGCTGCCTACGCCCAACGTCTCGTCCAGCTACGTCTTCTGCACCGGGCAGGACTTCTTCGCCTACCCCAACAACTTCAATTACTATGCCCAGTTCTACCGCGATACCTTCCAGCATGGCGGTATATCCATGGACGAGATGCTCATCCCCCTGGTTAGCATGACGCCTAAAGCATGAATTCCAAACGACGACATAGCATCCCTTGGCTGCACCTCTTCCTCATCGCGCTGGTGATTGGGGCGCTGTGGTCTATCTTGTCCCATAACCCCCATGCCCGTCGCCACGCCAAGCAGGACTGGGGGCACCGCCTCACCATCATCACCTACAACACCCACCGCATGGGTATGTTCCGCAAACCTGCGGATAATGAAGTGCTGCAATTCTTGCGCAACACAGAGGCGGACATCATCTGCCTGCAGGAGGTGGAAGTCTATAAGGACAACCGCTACCTCACACTCCCCGAGCTCAAGCAGGCGATGAGCCGGTGGGAGTACACCTATTTCGATTTCAAGGTCTATAACAGCCGCCGGCAGTTTGGTAATGTCGTCTTCTCGCACTACCCGCTTATCAATAAGAAGACCGTTCCCTTCAAGTCAAAGGGTAGTATCTCTTCGCGCTGCGATGTGGTTGTTGATGCCGATACTATTCGTCTGATAGTCAATCACTTGGAGTCCTACCGGCTCGACCGGTCGTTGCTGCAGGTTGACTCGCTATTCAGCGCCACGCCTGATCGGCGCGAACAGCTGCGCGAGCGTTTCCGCCGAACCGGACCGACCCGGCGCGAGCAGGCGCATGCCGTCAAGGATGAGGTGGACGCCTCACCGTATCCCGTCATCCTGACGGGTGATTTCAATGTGCCACCGCTCAGCCGCACCTATTATATCCTCAAGCGAGGCCTGCGTGACTGCTTCCTGGAAACCAGTTTTCTCCGTTACGGCACCACCTACCCCCTTAATGGCGGTTCGGATTATGATACCGATTCTACGGATGAGGACGACAAGGGCAGTTCGCTCAACTTGGGTGTGCGTATTGATTATATCTTCTGTTCCCAGTCCCTGACGCCCCTTACCTCCGAGGTCATCACTACCGATGCCTCCGACCACTATCCCCTCTGCTGCACCATCGGGTATTAGTTTCTGAACCTCCCAATCTGATCTTCTTTTTTTACATACATTTGGCAAAAAAGTCCGATAAAAGTACAGATAGCGCTTACTTCATCCATTGACAAGTCATAATACATGGGCAGACGGACAAGGGTATCTGCATAGCGGTCACAATTGGGAAGTTGACGACCATCGTGTTTGTCGTGATAGAACGGCGAACTATGCAGACTTAGATAATGAAATACCGCCAAGATACCATTCTCCTTGAGATGCCGGATGAGAGCGGTTCGCGCCTCTAAGGAGGGGAGCGTCAGGTAGAACATGTGCGCGTTGTTGGTGGCATAGTCCGGAATATCCGGCATGGCAAAACAACCTTTTTCTGCAAGCGGTTTTAGCTGCTCATAGTAGCAGTTCCACAGCTGCTTGCGTTTATTCTGTATCTCATCCAGGTTCTCCAGCTGTGCCCATAGGAAAGCGGCATTGATCTCTGCGGGCAGAAAAGACGAGCCCGTATCCACCCAGCCGTATTTGTTCACTTCGCCGCGAAAGAACTCCGCGCGGTTGGTGCCTTTCTCCCAGATGATTTCGGCGCGGCGAATGAAGCGTTCGTCGTTGACCACAAGCAGACCACCTTCGCCACCGGCGGTTATATTCTTGGTCTCGTGGAACGAGAACGCAGCCAGTTGACCAATGCCTCCCAGAGGCAACGTTCGATGTTTTATGTTTGATGTATAGTAGGAATCGATGGCTTGGGCGGCATCTTCAACCACGAGGAGGTTGTGTTTCTCTGCGATAGACATGATGGCATCCATATCACACGCCACACCTGCATAATGAACCGGCACAATGACTTTCGTACGTGGTGTGATGAGGGTTTCCAAGGTCTCGGCATCCAAATTCGGATTACGGTTCATAGAATCCGCAAAAACCACTTTAGCTCCCTCGCGCAAAAACGCTAACGCTGTACTCACAAATGTATAACTCGGTACAATCACCTCATCGCCGGGCTTTAGGTCGCACAGCATAGCGCACATCTCGAGTGCATCGGTTCCGGATGTAGTCAGCAGACATTTCTTAAATCCATATCGTGACTCAAAGAATTGCTGGCATTTCTTTGTAAACTCTCCGTTCCCGGACAACTTGCCGTTATACACAGCCTGATACATGTAGTGCGCCTCTTTACCTGTGAGGTGGGGTTTGTTAAAAGGTATCGCCATAATCATTGCACTTTTACAATTGTAAAACTTCTTAAATCACCATTTTTCAACACTTCACCTGCAGAAATAATGGTATCATTAATATCCGGGAAGAGTTTATGATTCTCGCATGGAAGGATATAAGTTCCAGATAGACCATCAAAGGTCTTAATTTCTTGTAGTTTATAGTATTCTTGATCTATTTCCCAAGCAAACAATTTCTCTAAACAAGAATGTAGCCATGAGCGTTGCTCTAAGTCAAAGCACCATTCGCGGTCATCTTCAGGCGCATACCAGTATAAATTATCCCCATTCCGGTATTGTTTGACCAAAATGTTAATCATTTCATCCGTACCCTTTCTGTCATTTTGATTTTGGCTTATATACCCGGGGACTTTGCGGAAAGTGAACATTGCTAACGCGAGCATAACAATCCAAGCCCATTTTGGCCCCATATATTTATGCAGATAATGTACAATTGCAGGAACCATAAACAAGGAAGCCAATGAGTAATAAAGCACCCAATTTAGTTTCATAATTGCGCAACCGCAACAATAAGCACACCCGGTTAGGAGAATGGTATCCCAAAATTCAAATGATTCTTTTTTAGCGAAAATACAATATGCTCTCCAACACACCAGAAGTAGTACAACCCAAAGCACTTTTTGGGCGATAAACATCTTAATGGCATTGCCAATAATAGTAATTTCTTGACCATGTGACCCATCATAAGCATTTTCTATATGCAAAAAACAGATGAAAAAATACAAAACCAAGAATAACAACCCTGTTGCTACCAAACCCCACAAATACACTTTCTCCATTCTTGTGGACTTATTCCATGTAAATAATAATCCGATTATGCCATAACTAAGCGGGAACACAAAGTTGGTTTCCAAACAATACGTCAGCCACGTAACACTTAACAGGCCGACTACCATCGCCACCAAAGATTGATGTTGATGTACATAATAGCAACACAATACCCAAATCATCACCAGCGTATAATCAACCCAAATAGTTGAAAATGCATCTAAAAAATTGCAATAAGCACGGGCTATGCAAACAATAGCTGCTGAAAGTACCAATACAAAATCTTGCCAAACGAATTGTTTTGTATCAATGGCTTTATATGCCACCCAAATTGACACCACTGAGAAGATGATGAAAGTTAGTGCATGCAATCCGAAGTGGGCATTTACAGAATATAACTGAAGAAACGGCAGGATGTTATAAATGATGTATGCAAAAGGGTAAAACCTACCTGCAGCGGGTTCTATTGTATCCGCGGGATTGAAAAAATGCCCCCATCCGGTGTGTTCAATCACAATCGCGTCATCACCTGTAATCCAGCCGGCATTATAAACGATAAAAAATGCCAGCACTCCTATTACTACGGCCGAAAAACCATAAAAAAGCGTTTTTAATAAAGTCGTATTCATATTCATATAAAAAAGATTATTATTCCAAACATTATAAGTCCTATTGCTCCTATCTTCCTCCAACCTAATTTTTCCTTAAACAGCACAAACGCCAAACATGGAACAAAAAGGTAACTGAGTGATTCGATGACACTTACCTCCTTCACTTGCACGCCGCAACTCATGCAGAAGATGTTAAGCACCAAACTGCACGCCATGATGCCATAACCACCAATAACCCACGGATTGAGGTATTGTCGCCAAAAGCCTAAGTAGTTCTGCCGTGCTCCCTGTTTCAACAACATTTGCGCGCAAGCAGCAACAAAGACGGATAATATGACAAGTATGTAATACATGCTATGTTTGATGTGTGATGTTTGATGTTTATTCTTTTGCATAGAGCGCGATACCGATCATAATCACGCATGCGCCTATGATATTATATAGCGTTATTTGTTCGCCAAAAAGCACCCAAGCCAGCAACATAACGAAGATGAGGCTGGTGCCTTTGAACATATAGGCCATACTCAGCTCCACACGCTTCAATATCTGCTGCCAGCAAAGGGCATATGCACCCATTATTCCAATGGCGCCACACAAGCCAAGCCAATAAGACTTAGACAAATACGCATGTTGTGCGGCGTATTTTGTAAATAACGTCACACAAGCATATAGCAGGTTGACGCCAATAAGGGAGGCATATGTTGAAAACTTAGTCATTTCCCTATCCAAAGTTGTTGGTTACTATAAACTTACCTAAATAAATAAAGCCCATTATGACATGCAACCCGAATGCAAAGATTATGATAGTTGGCGAATCCCCCCCCCTATGGAGCAAGGCGTGTTCTTCGCTATCTTTAATAGCAGTTTTTAGAATATAGTAATACACAAACCACATGGCTGCAATAGCCTGCCAATTGAAATTTCCATGTGTTGCACGTGGTCCTGTTTCTTTGCAACACCACATCATTCCCAGGCCACAAACTATCATTATTAAAACAAACCAAAACTCACTATCCGTATATATTTTGCGCGCATATATGCACAAGAATAATAAAGGCAATGATAAGGATACTACCAAATACAAGGCATGTGACTTCCAAAAAGATAAGGTAAATAACTGCATTATATCAATTACCACACTACTGCCATCATTTCCTCCTTTATAATATATCGTCAAATATTCTAAAGCAAGACAGATACCCCCTACTAACAAGGGGATTAATGAGCGATAAATTTCTTTACCCAATCCGTATCTGCTTAGCATAATAATTGGGTATGCTATGACATAGACAAAGAAGAAACTCGGTTTGATTAATGTACTCAGAGCCAAGAATAAAGTAAGATATTTATTGCGTTTGTCTGAATATTGTTCAAATTGCTTTACCGACAACAAATAGCATATTATAGCAAACGGCATCATACAGAGTATTGTAGAATTATGCCACACATTTGGCACATAATAGCCCGTATACATATTCTTTGCAGAAAGAAAAATACCTAATGGTTTTAAGAAATACATTAATGGTATGACATACACTACTAATAATGCCGCAGATGATATTTTGGCTATCTTTTCGGAAGTCAATTCTTTGAAAGCCTCGCGTACAATAACATATTTAGCTGTATTTGCTAATGAGATAAGCAACACCAGCGCCATTCTCATTGGTACAATACTACCACTAAATAATGTTAGCAAGTTAACCAAAAAGTACATCAAAAAATTAGTTGTGAACAATCTATGTTCTTCCAACATTTCTTGTGCTATATTTGCATGAGCCCATAAATCGCTTTCCCATTTAACAACGAACATTATGTATGAGAAAACACAAAGCATGAAAGCAAAGACACCTACGGCATCCATGTTCTTACGCAAAATATCTTTTGTTCTATCATTCATATCAATTATATTTACAGCCACCAATGATAAATAGGTGTGATTGATTGAATTACAAAGCCATTCTTTTCGTACCAACGACAAGCATCAGTATTGGCTTTTTGGGTTGGGACTTCAAGTGTTTTGACTCCTAAATTGAACAAGTAACCATCAAGCGTGGACATAATTTTACCCCCGATGCCCTGATGTTGAGCGTCAGAATCTACTGCTACCAAACCAATATGCCCTACTTCGCCTTGATAGTCAATTGTTATCATTCCTTTGAGAGCATTTTGAGCGTTGATGAAAGTTAGAATCTGTTTGTTGGTGCCTTCTTTCGGGCAGGAATTCTCAATCCAACGGGTATAGAGTCGTTCATAACAGCCTTTTGGGAAACGATTATCTAATTTAAAACGAGAGTAACCGCCGCTGACCAAGGCTAAACGATACAAGTCTTCGGACGGAGTGGTCTGATTAAAGAAAGTTACATCGCTGTATTGCTTGCGTGGTTCACATGATTTGCTATACAGGATTTTCTCATCCACAAGTTGCGAACATGGAGCAGCAAAACCAACATGATGCTGATCAAAGATATAGAGCAAATCAAACTGCTGTTTTAGTTCATCGTGTCGGGCGGAAAGGAAATGTGCGTCTTCCCCACTTTGTATATCGGCTCTACCTATCCGTAGCCCGAAGAAATCAGAATCCCATTGTAGTGCACGTATCTCCATTATTCAATATTGCATTTGTCATTAACAATAAATGTTGGGCGCTCTTTGGCTTTCTCGAATAACTTACCAAGATAGATACCCACCACTCCAATGAGTGAAATGATAATTCCGCCAAGCAGCCAAAGCGAGATAATCAAGCTGGCAAATCCCATGACTTCAATTAAGCCTAAGCAGTAGCGAACGATGAAAACAATGCCGACAATGAATGCCGCCAGGGTCACTAACAAACCCATTTGTACCATTAGACGCATGGGTTTATCCGAGAAGGAAATAATGGTGTCAAAAGCCAATTTGAACAATCGACTGAGATTATAGGTAGATTTGCCTTCTGCACGCTCATCGTGCTGAATCGGCAAATAGGCTTTGCGGAAACCAACCCATTGAATCTGCGTCGGAAAATAACGCATAGCGTCACCCATCGAGAGAACCGCATCAATCACCTTACGGTTATAGATGCCGAAATTGGCGACTGACGCATCTTGCTGGGTCTCTGTCAAATAAGAAAACACCTTGTAAAACATCTTAGAACCCAACTTTTTGAACCATCCGTGCGAACGTTGGATGCGTTGTGCCAAGACGGATTCATATCCCTCTTGGGCTTTTTTATAGAGGTTGGGTATTTCTTCGGGACGGTCTTGCAGGTCGCAATCCATGACGACAACCCATTCGCCGGAGGCATAAGAAAGACCGGCGGTTATGGCATAATGCTGACCGAAATTACGCGAAAGGTTCAGCCCCTTGACACGCGGGTTGTTCTTGCACGCTGCCTCAATGGCTGCCCATGAGTTATCAGGCGAGGCATCATTAACCAAAATAATCTCGTAGTCATCTGTGATAGTAGAGAGCGCTTCTACATTGCGCCGCACCAATTCGGCAACCATCTTCTCACCGCGATAAACAGGAGAAACAACTGAAAGATGACAACTCGAATCGTGAGTAAACTCAACCGACATGCTTCGACGTGTGTTTCTTATTCGTGGCCGTGGATTCCGCATCAGCCGTTACTTAATAAGAAAAGCGTGGAACCTTATCTGTGCTTATTCTCAATCATGTGGCTCTGGTAAACCTTTCTCCCAAGAATAAACAATAACGTCCACGCCGATATGTATAGTAAACCGCGTGAGCAGTATAAAATATACACATCCACAGGACGCTTACTGCACTATCTTGTTTCGGGGGAGAAATTTACCAGATTTCCATGATTCCAAAACAAGCGTCAATAAACGCCTTCTATTTATGTCAGCAATGCCCCACTAATCGGTTTGTTAGGAGGTTTAGCCCACCCTCTCGCCCCGGCGTGATTCATTACAAGGTGCAAAGGTACGACAAAAATTGCACATACGCAAATTTTCGAAACATTTTTTGCAAAAATAGAGTGAACACTCTATATTTTGACGTGAATGAGGGCGTTTATGCTTGCATAAGGACGCCTTCATCCACGGCGAAATAGGGGCGTAGCCCTTTTTGCAGAAAGGTTTCGGGAATGGGGAACAGTATAGTACTTCGTTGACTGCTCGTCGCAACAGCGACGAGAAACAATAGACTTTGAGACTTTCCAAAGTCCCAAATTTTCATAGTCTCATAGAAAAAAATGCATTGACCAACTTGACCAACTTGACCAAGTTCCCCTTCTTAAGTTGGTCAACTTGGTCAACTTGGTCATGCCAAAAAAATGCTTTGTTCATTTTCTTTTGCATGAGATTCTTGATACACTTGAGACACCTCGGTTAATTCGTGTAATTCGTGATCAGCAAATTGGCCGCTTGTAGAGACGGCATTGCCGTCTCTCCCGAAGAACCGAGAACCGATCACCGAGAACCGGCAATATTGCACTATTTGCACTTCTAAGAGCAGAAAGTGCCGAAAGAGCAATGCGTATTGCATGTATTTTTCCAAACGACTTTTTCTGCAAAAAGTGTATTTTTCCAAACGACTTTTTCTACAAAAAGCGTATTTTTCCAAACGACTTTCGGCCGCAAAGATAACGCTTTTTTCGGACATACGCAACTTTTTTTAACAAAAAAAAAAAAAATTCATGCCGAAAGGCAATTATAATGATGGATTGAGCAAACTAGTACACTAGAGCACTAGAAAACTAGTACACTAGCACACTAGCAAACTATTCCACTAGTAAAAACCCTAAATTCTCACTTCTTGTAAACCGCATAACCATACGCCGGCAGCGTGGCTTTCTCTGCCAGCGTGACCGTCTCGCCGGTCAGCAGATCGGTAACAGCCTTGCCCTTGAAATCCGCCGGATAGGTAATCTCACGAGAACTGTTGACGGTATTGCAAATAACCAATAACGCTGCATCGCCCTTTACGTACTCAATATACGGAACATCATCCACCAGCGTACCCGTCTTTTGTTCGCCCGTACGGAGGTACGCCGAGGCAATATACGCCTGATTGAGCGCAATCATTTTCTTGGTGACAGGTTTACTCTTCGAGAACGAGAGTATCTTATAGTCGAAGAAGTTGATTTTAGCCATATGACCTATCTCCTGCGAGGAATAAATCATCGGTATGCCGCCCAAGAAAGAAGTCAGGCAGAAAGCTGACAACTCGCCTTCGGCATTGGTATAGAACTCCGAGGGCGCATTCTCCGCCGAGGCGTCATGCGAGGTAACATAACGCATCCTCTCCTTGCCTTCAGGAGTGGTGTTGTACTCGTTTTTGGAGATGGTAAGCAACTGCTTGAAGGTCTTGTTGCCGGCATAGAGTTGCTGTATTCCCGCCAGATAATTCCAACTATAGAGCAGGTCAAAACCGGCATTATAATACGCGTACTTGCTGGTCTCGGCGATGAAGAGCGCTCCGGGTCGTGCGTCACGGACAGCATTGGTAGCCATCTGCCAGAAATCGGTAGGCACGCCGTGGGCGTAGTCGCAACGGAAGCCATCCACGCCAAACTCGTTGACCCAGTAGAGCATACAGTCGCGCATCGTGTCACAGACCGCCTGCACCGAGTAATCCAGGAACGTGACATCATTCCATCCGCGTTCGTCGGCTGTCTCGGCTTCCTGATACCAGTCGGGGTGGCGGCTTACCCAGCCATGGTCCCACGCGGTATGGTTGGCCACCCAGTCGAGGATAACCCGCATACCGCGTCCGTGGGCATCGTTGATGAGGGCGCGGAGGTCGTCCTTCGTACCAAACGCAGACTCAATGGCGCAGAAATCGCGAATGCAATAGGGCGAACCTACACTACTAACCTTTCCGCGCGGGTGAATGGGCATCAGCCACAGCACATTAACCCCCATCTCCTGCAGAACGGGCAGATATGCCTGAATGGTATTAAATGCCTTCTGTTGGGAAAAGAGGCGCTCGTTGCACTCGTAGATAATCGTGGTGTTCGCCTTAACGGTATCAACGGGGTCCGGAGTCGGGGTTGGTTCATCGGGTTTCTGAGCTGTGCTGCAAGCTGTCAGCAGCACCAGTAGGATGGGGAGTAAATGTTTCATTGTGTTATTTAAACTTTAATTTTGGGCACAAAAGTACAACTTTTTTTTGAAATATGCAAATATTTTGTCAAAAAAAGAAAAATATTCATTATTCATTATTCATTATTCATTTTTTTTTTGTAATTTTGCGCCCTCAAACGAACTGAATATCAAAAAAAAGATTATCGCTATGAAAGTCCTTTTACTGAACGGCAGCCCGCGTCGCGAGAGCAACACCCTGCTTGCGTTGCAACAGATAGCTGACACCCTTGGCAAGGAGGGTATTGAGTCCGAGATCCTGTCCGTCGGCGTGCAGCCGGTACGCAGTTGTATTGTGTGCAACACCTGCAAGCGGAAAGCCGACAACCGCTGCGTCTTTGACGACGACCTCTGCAACCGTCTGACGGAGAAGATGCAGAGCTGCGACGCCCTGGTGGTGGGTTCACCCGTCTACTATGGTCAGCCCAACGGCGCCGTCGTCTCGCTCATTCAGCGGGCGCTCTATTCGGCGGGCGCATACTTCAATGGCAAACCCGTAGCAGGCGTGGCAGTATGCCGTCGCGGCGGAGCAACAGCCGCCCTGCAGACGATGATGATGCCTTTCCAGTTGCTGAACATGCCTATCGTCACATCGCAGTACTGGAATATCGTCTATGGTCAGGCTGCCGGCGAAGCCGCCCTGGATACCGAGGGTATGCAGACGATGCGTTCGCTGGCACAGAACATCGCACAGCTGCTCCGCGCCACAGAGAACCAACCGCTACCCACCTACGAGGCACGGCAGGCGATGAATTTCATTCGCTAAAAACCGAACACCAACCGCCAACCCGACGAGCGCAGCAAAGCCATTGCCTACCACGACAACGTCATGCCGCTGATGGACGAGATACGCAGCCATGCCGACGCGCTGGAACTGATTGTGGACGACGAGATGTGGACACTACCCAAATACCGAGAATTATTGTTTATACACTAAAATGTCAAATGTCGTACGGCTTTAGCCGATCGTTCGAGGCTTTGCCGAGATAAGAAATATAAAATGTCAAATATAAAATGACACTTCATTTTATAAAAATGCAAGGGTGCGGAAACGATTACGTCTATCTGGACTGTTTCCGGCCGGAGGTGGCGGCATTTGTCGCCCGCACCGACCTGCACGCCCTGGCAAGGTGGATGAGCGATAGGCACACAGGCATCGGCTCGGACGGCCTGGTGCTGATACTGCCCGGCGAGACGGCGGATATCCGCATGCGGATGTTCAATGCCGACGGCAGCGAGGCGGAGATGTGCGGCAATGCGGCACGCTGCATCGCCCGCTACGCCTACGAGCACGGCATGGCCGGCGAGACGATGACATTGGAGACCCTGGCCGGCCCCAAGGGACTGAGCATTAGGACGGAGGAAGGCAAGGTAACAGGGGTGACCGTCCGCATGGGCAAGGCCATCGGCAATCCGCACCGGGTGTTCTTTGTGGCGCAGCCGGAGGAACTGGATAAGGCTTTCGGACGTCTTTCCACCGCCCCGGAATACGCGGCCATGCGCGAGGCGACCAATGTGGAGTGCGCCTGCGTGCTGAACCGCAGCGAGATACGGATGCGCGTGTGCGAACGCGGCACGGGCGAGACCCTGGCCTGCGGAACAGGCGCCTGCGCAGTGGCGACCGAGGCCATGGACAAAGGCCTGACGGACAGCCGCGTGACGGTGCATCTCAGGGGTGGCGACCTGGAGGTGTACCGCGACAGCGAAGGCGTCATCTATCTGAGCGGACCTGCCACAACCGTCTTTGAAGGAGATTATATCACGGAGGACTGACTATGCAACCCAATACCCATCTGCAACAACTAGACGGCAACTACCTCTTTACGGAGATTGTCCGCCGCACGGAGGCCTACCGGCAGGCGAATCCCGACAAACAAATTCTGCGCCTCGGTGTCGGCGATGTAACGCGACCATTACCGCAACCTATTGTAGAGGCGATGCTCCGTGCAGTCGAAGAAATGGGGCAGACAGATACTTTCCGTGGATACGGACTGGAGAACGGCTATGCATGGTTACGCGAGGCGATAATAGAGAATGACTATCGTCCGCGCGGTGTGACGCTCGATATCAAGGAAGTGTTTATCTCTGATGGCGCCGGCAGTGATATTGGCAACCTCGGCGAACTCTTTGCTGCTTCCAACCGCGTGGCTATACCTGAACCTGCGTACCCTGCCTATGTGGATAGCAGTCTCATGGCGGGGCGGCCGATTGAGTTCCTGCCATGCACGGCGGAGAATGGTTTTGTTCCTTCGTTGCCTGAACAGCGGGCAGACATCATCTATTTGTGCTATCCGAATAATCCGACCGGCTCCGTATTGACACGTGGGCAATTGGCGGAGTGGGTTAACTATGCCCGCGCACACCAAAGTATCATTATCTATGATGCGGCGTATGAGGCGTTCATCCAGGACCCGGATATCCCGCATTCCATCTATGAGATTGAGGGCGCCAAAGAGGTGGCTATCGAAGTGCGCAGTTTCAGTAAGACGGCCGGTTTCACGGGCGTGCGTTGCGGTTATACGGTCGTGCCGATAGAGACGGGCTTGCAGGCCATGTGGCTGCGACGCCAGTGTACCAAGTACAACGGCACCTCGTATATCTCCCAGCGTGGCGCGTTGGCGGCATATACGCCGGAGGGCAAGGCCGCTATCCGTGCCAACATTGCGTATTATCAAGGCACGGCGCAACTCTTGCTTAATGGCTTGCGGGCCTTGGGCTACGAGGTGTCCGGAGGTGTTAATGCACCGTATATATGGTGCCGCGTACCCAAAGGGTACGACTCATGGTCGTTTTTCGAGTATTTGCTCCATACTTGTCAGGTGGTTTGCACGCCGGGTGCGGGCTTCGGACCCTCAGGAGAAGGGTACATCCGTTTCTCCGCGTTCTCCGACCGCCATGACTGCGAAATGGCTTTGGAAAGAATGAAAAATATCGGTTAAATGAACAAGCAAACGAAATATATCTTCATCACCGGCGGCGTGGTATCGTCGTTGGGCAAGGGCATCATCTCTGCCAGCATCGGCAAACTGCTGCAAGCGCGCGGCTATGCCATCACCATCCAAAAGTTCGACCCCTACATCAACATCGACCCGGGCACCTTGAATCCGTACGAACACGGCGAGTGCTATGTCACCATGGACGGCATGGAGACGGACCTGGATTTGGGGCACTACGAGCGTTTCACCGATATCCACACCACCCGCCACAACAGCATCACCACCGGGCGAATCTACAAGACCGTTATCGACCGCGAACGAAGGGGAGACTACCTGGGCAAGACCATACAGGTGGTGCCGCATATCACGGACGAGATCAAGCGGCGCATGCTGCGCGAGAACGAGCCCGACGAGCAACTGGATTTTGTCATCACGGAGGTGGGCGGCACCATCGGCGACATCGAGAGTGCGCCGTTTATGGAGGCCATCCGCCAGCTGCGCTGGCAGTTGGGCCGCAACGCGGTGTCGGTACACCTGACCTACGTGCCCTACCTGAAGGCGGCCGAAGAAATGAAGACCAAACCGACACAGCACAGCGTAAAGGAGTTGCAGGGAATGGGCATACAGCCCGATATCCTCGTGCTCCGCACGGAACGCCATCTGGACGACCAGATGCGGATGAAGGTGGCCTCGTTCTGCAATGTGGATCTGGACTGCGTCATCCTGAGCGAGGACATGCCCAGCATCTACGAGGTGCCCGTCCGTATGTTGGAACAGGGACTGGATACGGCCATCCTGCGCAAGACGGGTCTGCCGGTCGGCGAGTCGCTGTCCATGCAGTCGTGGTACGATTTTCTGGACCGCCAGCGGCATGCCGAAGGCCAAATACACATCGGCCTGGTGGGCAAGTACGACCTGCAGGATGCCTACAAGAGTATCCGCGAGAGCCTGACCCTGGCGGGCATCTATCACGGCGTGAAGACGGTGCTCCACTTCGTCAACAGCGAGCGGATTACCGCCGATAATGTGTCCGAACAACTGGCGGACATGGCCGGCGTCGTCATCTGTCCGGGCTTCGGGCAGCGCGGTACGGAGGGCAAGATACTGACAGCCGCCTACACGCGGACGCACAACATACCCACCTTCGGCATCTGCCTCGGCATGCAGATGATGGTGATTGAGTTTGCGCGCAACGTGCTGGGCTACCCGGACGCCAACAGCCGCGAGATCGACGCACAGACGCCGCACAATGTCATCGACCTGATGGAGGAACAGAAAACCGTAACGCAACTGGGCGGGACGATGCGTCTGGGTGCCTATGCCTGCGACTTGCGCGAAGGCAGCCGGGCCCATGAAGCCTACGGCGGACAGCATACCGTTATGGAACGGCACCGGCACCGCTACGAGTTCAACAACGCCTATCGCAACCGCTACGAACAAGGCGGCATGAAGTGCGTGGGCGTCAATCCGGCGGCAGACTTGGTAGAGATAGTCGAGATAGCGGACCACCGCTGGTATATCGGCACGCAGTTTCATCCGGAATACTCATCTACGGTACTGCATCCGCATCCGCTGTTTTTGAGTTTTGTCAAAGCCTGCGTGGGGAATGGCTAATGCCCATGTCCATTATCAAATAAACTGAAAGATTAAATATTTCATTCGCTAAAAACCGAACACCAACCATACCGCCAGCACCAGACAAACCGCAGCCAGAATGTGGTTCCATTGGATGTGCATATGGAAGGCCAGGACGGAGAAGATGATGAAGACGATGAGCGTGATCACCTCCTGAATAACCTTCAGTTGCATCAGCGAGAACGGTCCGCCGTTGCCCTGAAAACCAATACGGTTTGCCGGCACCTGCAGGCAGTATTCAAAGAATGCGATGCCCCAACTCAGCGCTATCACGCCGATGAGGGGCAGGGACTTGAACCACGAGAACTCGGCCATCTTCAGATGACCATACCAAGCCAATGTCATAAAGACATTGGAGCAAACGAGAAGAAGTATTGTATAAAATCCGTTCATAGTAATTTACTATTTATTTCCATTAACCTTTAACCATTAACCATTAACCATTAACCCTTACCCGGCAGGTATTCCGCCTTAACATTCTGCATCGCGTTCCATAGCGAGGAACGGATGTCGGGGTTGAGTCTCTCCAGCTCGGCAAAGATTTGCCTTATCTCCGTGCGCGAAGAGGCATGCTCAAAGGGGCAGAGGGCCTTCTGCTTTTGGTACGCTCGCAGTTCGGCATAGCGCCGGATGTCCGCTTCGTCAATAAGGCATAGCGGCCGGATATGTGCCAAGGGCATCTTGTCTAACTGAAGCATAGGCGGCATGGTGGCAAACGACCCCTGAAAGGTGAGATTCATCAGCAGGGTATGCACAATATCGTCGCGGTGGTGCCCCAAGGCAATCTTATTGCAGCCCAACTCTTGCGCCAAATCCAGCAACGCCTTGCGCCTGTACCATGCGCATAGAAAACAGGGATCTTTCTCCCGCGCACTCTTCTCCCCCTTTGAAAGGGGGTCGGGGGGCTTGATCTCCGTGTCCCGCACCATGAATGGCACACCCGCCTGACGGCAGAAGTCCTCCAGATACGATAGGTCTGACTGATAATTACGTTCGCGCACGCGGACATGGACCGCTGTTACCCGGATTTTAGGCACAAAGATCCGTTGCTGACGACCCAAGAGCTCCGTCAGTAAGAGGGAGTCCTTGCCGCCCGAGAGGCCTACCAAAACATGGTCGCCGTCCGCCAGCAAACCATACTGCTGGCATGCCTGATGAAAACGCCGAAACAGGCGCTCACCCAACCGTTCTTGTTCTATCTGGAGTGCTGTCTTTTCCATTTGGGGTGCAAAAGTACAAAAAAATAATGAATAATGAATAATGAATAATGAATATTTTTCTTTTTTTTACGAAATATTTGTATATTTCAAAAAAAAGTCGTACCTTTGTGCCCAAAAACAAAAGTTTATCTAAAACAATGAAACGACTCGTATCTATCTTCGTGATTTGCCTCATGGCACTCACTTTGCATGCGCAACGCTGCGCCGTTATGGACTTCAATGCCGCCAACGGCGTTTCGCAAATTGACATCGATGGTCTCTCGGCTATCTTTGCCACGTATTTTACTCCCGAAGGCTATACGGCTGTTGACCGTCTCACCATCGACCGGGCTCTCGCCGAAGAAGGCTACCAACGCAACCGCATGAGCGAAAAGGAAGCCCTCTCTATCGGTAAGAAACTGCAGGCATCCAAGATCGTTGTCGGCAACATTAAGATGCAGAAAAAGCTGTACATCGTTTCCGCACGCGTGATGGATGTCATAACCGGCGAGATGCGCATCGAGAGCGAGGTGACCTTTGACGCTGCCAACTATCGTACGTCGATGCAGGAATTAGCGATGCGCCTGAGCCGGAACATCGCACTCCCGGCCGGCTATGTGGACCTCGGGCTGCCCAGCGGAACACTCTGGAAGGACAAAAACGAAGACAACCATTTCTACTCCTACGAAGCCATCGTCGCCAAATACGGCAACGCCCTGCCTACCAAGGAGCAGTTTGACGAACTGCGCACCCTCTGCACTTGGACATGGATCGGGTTCGGCTACAAGGTTGTCGGCCCCAACGGCAGCGAAATCATCTTCCCGTCGGCGGGTTACCAACATTGCGACGGAACTGTCCACTATGAGGGCGCCTATGGCAACTACTGGTCGCAAACCCTGAACCGCGAAGGCGAAGCCTGGTTCCTGTACCTGGACCTTGACGAAGCACGCGTCTATAGCGGCGAGAACTGCAACGGCCGTTCCGCACGACTTGTCAAGAAACAATAGACATTTGAAATTTAAGATTTAAAATTTAAAATTATATACCATGAAAAAACTAATCGAATGCGTACCCAATTTCTCCGAGGGTCGCAATAAGGAAGTCATTGACCAAATCGTAGCCGAGATAGCAGCCACAGAGCTCAACGGCGAAGGGGTAAAAGTGCTGGATGTTGATCCGGGTGAAGCTACCAATCGTACAGTAGTCACCTTTGTCGGCACACCCGAAGTGGTGGTGGAAGCCGCTTTCCGCGGGGCTAAGAAAGCCGGCGAACTCATTGATATGCGCCAGCACCACGGCGCCCATCCGCGTAGCGGAGCCACCGATGTATGCCCGCTGATTCCCGTAGCCGGCATCACGCTGGAAGAATGCGCCGAACTGGCACGCGCACTCGCCAAACGCATGTACGAGGAGCTGGGTATCCCCTGCTACTGCTACGAAGCCGCAGCCTTTACACCCGAGCGACGCAACCTGGCCATCTGCCGACAGGGCGAGTACGAGGCGCTGCCCGAAAAGATGAAGGACCCCGCACGCCGGCCGGACTTCGGACCCGATACATACAACGAGCGCACGGCACAAGCCGGTGCAACCAATGTGGGCGCGCGCAACTTCCTCATCGCCGTGAACTTTAACCTCAATACCACCTCTACCCGCCGCGCCATGGCCGTCGCTTTCGACGTGCGCGAGAAAGGCCGTAAGGCACGCGAAGGCGGCAAACTGACCGGCAAAATCCTACGCGACGAGAAAGGCGAAGAAATCTGGATCCCCGGTACACTCAAAGGTTGCAAAGCGATTGGCTGGTATATCGACGAATACGGCATCGCTCAGGTATCGATGAACATTACCGACATCAACGTCACCCCGCTGCATATGGCCTTTGAGGAGGTATGCCGCGCTGCCGCAGCACGCGGTATGCGCGTCACCGGCGCCGAGATCGTCGGCCTCGTGCCCAAATGCGCCCTCATCGACGCCGGCAAATATTACCTCACCCGCCAGCAACGCTCCCTCGGTATCAGCGAAGAGGAGATCATACGCATGGCTGTCAAGTCCATGGGACTGGACGAACTGAAGCCCTTCAACCCCAAGGAGAAAATCATCGAATACATGATCGAGGACGAGAAGGAACTCGCCGCCAAGGAGCGTCTGATCCGCATGACCTGCAAGGGTTTTGCCGTTGAGACCGCCAGCGAGTCGCCCGCACCCGGTGGTGGCTCCATCTCCGCCTATATGGGCGCCCTGGGCGCCGCGCTGGGCACCATGGTTGCCAACCTCAGCTCGCACAAACGCGGTTGGGACGAACGCTGGGAAGAGTTCTCAAAGGTTGCCGAAGAAGGCCAAATCGTCATGAACGAACTGCTCGCCCTCGTGGACGAAGATACCGCTTCATTCAACAAGATCATG
>ONBH01000054.1 GCA_900316005.1 uncultured Bacteroidales bacterium
GGTGATGGAACCGATCTGCACATCCATCGCCTTTACCTCAAAGATGGAGCCGGTGTAATAGTTGAGTCCGCGTGCCAGGGTCAAGTCCAGTTCGATAGGTAGTTTGACCCCCGCTACGTCGCAGAGGCGCAACACCTCGCGCATCTCCTCGATGCCCTTCGTACCGGTCTCTGAGACAGATAGCAGTTCTGCCATTGAAGCCAATTTCTCTTCGTTAGAGCCGCTCAGTGCCAGGATAGGTTGCAGTTTCTCAAGAGCCTGCTCGCTGAGACCACGCTCGCGCATTTCTTCGTTTACTTTCTCAAGGCCTATTTTGTCCAGTTTATCGATGGCTACGGTGATATCGACCAGTTTGTCGGGTTCGCCGATACGCTCTGCTATTCCTGCCAGGATCTTGCGGTTGTTAAGTTTCAGGCATACGCGAATGCCAAAGCGGCGATAGACTTCCTCGATGATCTGAATCAGTTCCAGTTCGTTGACCAATGAGTCGGTGCCAATGACATCGACATCACACTGGTAGAACTCGCGGTAGCGTCCTTTCTGCGGACGGTCAGCACGCCATACGGGTTGTATCTGGTACCGGCGGAAGGGGAACTGAAGTTCCTCGCGGTGCTGCACCACATAGCGGGCAAAGGGAACGGTAAGGTCGTAGCGGAGTCCCTTCTCGGGAGCCTCAGCCGCTTTCTCACCGCTATTTTGAATGGTTTGGAAAATATAATTGCGTCGTGCCATCTCCACCGGAGAAAAATCACGCGTGCCTTTTGGAATACCGGGTTTCATTGATTTACGATTTGACGATTTACGATTTGACGATTTATTGACGATTTATTTTTATTGGAAGATTTCTTCGTAGATGCGGGATGTAGCGCCAAGTTCACTCGCGACATAGGCTTTTGCCTTGTCTCCCATTTCTTGGTGCTGCAGGATGGCGCGATCCATGGCATCTCGGAACGAGCCGTAGCAGTTGACCGTCTCCGCCGCGCCGTTTTTCAGCAGGTTTTTGGCTTCGCGGAACTTATAATAGTTAGGTCCGAACAGCACAGGGATACCATAGACAGCCGCCTCAATGGTATTGTGTATGCCGGCTCCGTATCCACCGCCCACGTAACCCACCGTAGCGTAGCGGTAAAGCTGCGAAAGTAAGCCTAAAGTATCAACCATCACCACGCGGCAGGTAGCTATATTGCCGGACGTAGCCTCGGAGTAACGGATATACTGTCCCTTGAATGTCAGGAAGATACGATGCAGATGTTCCGCATTGATCTCGTGGGGAACGAGCAGGAGTTTCACATCGTCACGTTCCTCCAGGTAACGCGCCAGCAGCGTCTCATCCTCCGGCCAGGTACTACCCGCCACGATTGTCTTGCCTACGCAGAACTGCTCTATCAGGGGCAACTCCACTTCGCGCGAAGCGATGGTGCTCACGCGATCAAAACGCGTATCACCGGCAACCGTCACTCGGTCCAGACCATATTTGCGGAGCAGTTCAGCCGAGGCTTCGTCTTGTACATACAGGCGAGTAAAGGCTTTCAGGAGGTTGCGGTAGGAGATTCCCCATGGCCAGAAGAACAACTGTTTCGGACGAAAGATAGCCGAGATGAGGAAGGTCTTTATCTTGCGGCGTTTGAGTTCCCTGAGGTATGCCGGCCAGAACTCATACTTGACAAATACCGCCACGCCGGGTTTGAGCTCGTCAAGGAACGCACGGACGCGCCTGCGCGTAGCAAAAGGCAGATAGGTTACCAAATCAACCACGGGATAGTCCTTGCGCATTTCATAGCCCGATGGGGAGAAGAAGGTAAGAAGCACCCGTTTCTCGGGGTGTTCCTGTTTGAGGCGCTCAATGATAGGACGAGCCTGCTCAAACTCACCTACGGAGGCAGCATGGAACCATATGGGTCCGTCATCAGCATGTTTTTTATCCTCCGCCTTCCATCGGCTGCGCGCTTCGCGTATTTTCTGCAACGCTTGTGCCTGACCTTCGACCAACTTGCGGGCTTTTTTATGCCCCAATAATGCCGCTATCCTGACACATAAGAAATATAGATGCATATTTAAATTTTCTTCAACTTATTGACTCTCGTTAATTGGGCTGCAAAGTTACAACTTTTTTTTGGAATATGCAAGATTTTCGGCAAAAATATCATCTTTGCCCGCAAAAGTGGGCTTTTTTTTTGCACAATTCAAAAAAATATCGTATCTTTGCGGCAAAATTCGAAAAAATGAATCAAGCTATGCAAAAACATCTGCGTTTATTGTGCGTATTGTGCGCCATGATTCTTATGCTTCCGATGCGGGCAGAAGACAAGCCGATGCAGGTACGCTGTATCGCGTTCTACAACCTGGAGAACCTCTTTGACACCATTCATGACGAGGGCAAGAACGACTACGAATACCTACCCGACGGCGGTATGAAATGGACGTCAATCAAATACGAGCACAAGCTCAAGAATATGGCAAAAGCCATCACACAGTTCGGTTTGGAGATAGACCCGCGCGGAGCGATGTGCGTGGGCGTAGCGGAGGTGGAGAACATCCATTGCCTCGAAGACCTCTGTGCCACGATGCAAGAGATGGGACGCACCTACAAGCCCATCCTTATTGAGGGTCCGGACCGTCGTGGTGTAGATGTAGGTTTTCTGTATAACCCCGATATGTTCAAGGTAACCAACACACAAGGCTACGAGCTCAAAGCCCACTATGCCGATGGCGGCGTAGTAAAGACCCGTCTGCAACTGGTGGTATCGGGTTATATTCTGGGTTCGAAGCCATTGGAGAAGATACACATCATCGTGAACCACTGGCCCAGCCGCTATGGTGGCGAGGAAGCCAGCCGTCCGCCACGCGATACCGCTGCCATGCTGACACGCAAGATCTGCGATAGTCTGTACCTGAAGGATCCGAAGGCGAAAATAGTCGTGATGGGTGACCTCAACGACGACCCCGACAACCACAGTTGTGCTGTAGAACTCGGAGCCAAACGCACCCGTGAGGAAGTGGAGAAAGGCGGACTATTCAACACCATGTGGCAGAAACTGGACCGCGGCATCGGTTCGCTGGCTTACAACGGCGGCTGGAACCTGTTTGACCAGATTATCATCTCCGAACCGCTACTGAATGCCGACCTCGAAGCCGGCGAGTGGTGCTACTGGAAGTCAGAGATATTCAACAAACCTTTCCTTACCGTACAGGAAGGCAAGGATAAGGGCACCCCGCTGCGTACCCACAAAGGCGGCGTATGGCAGGACGGCTACGGCGACCACTACCCCACGATGATCTATATTTATAGGTATAAATAACCCCTCCCGGCCTCCCCACAAGGGGAGGTGACTAAAGCAAGGGGGAAAAGGAATAGTAATTGAGAATTGAAAATTGAAAATAAATGGAACAACTGAAGAGAAAAACCAATCCCATACGGATGCGCAATTACGGGCGCATCATACAAGACATGATTACGGTTGCCTGCGACGAACAAGATGCACGTAATCGCGAGGCTATGATTCTGTATATCGGGCAATGTATGCGCCAGAAAAACCTTATCTGGAATCGTGACCAGGATTCCGGTACCCAACGTATCAAAGACGATATTGCTACGCTGAGCAACGGCCGTCTGGACACCAATTTTGCAGCATTCGACGAAGTGATGCAACGC
>ONBH01000014.1 GCA_900316005.1 uncultured Bacteroidales bacterium
GCTACCAGCTGGCAAATCGGCGGTTACGGCTACGATGCAACCTATATGGCCCTGATGTCTAACGACAAGATCGGTAACCACAACTGGCACACCGATATGCGCAATGCCTGGACCGAAGCTACCAACGACGCTGTACACGCCCTGCCTATTGACAAGCAGATTCCGCGTCTGAGTAACGCTATGGGTCAGTATGACCAAGATGCCAACACGGGCAGCACCCGCTTCCTAACCAGCAACTCGTACTTCTCGCTCAATAGCATCCAACTCGGTTACAACTTCCCCAAGAAGCTCATCGAGAAGGCCAAAATGAACAAACTGAACATCTATGTTTCCGCTAACAACCTTGCGATTGCTACGGCACGTAAGGGCTACAACCCGATGACCTCGTTTACCGGTTCTTCCGATACCCACGGCTACAGCCCGCTGTCAACCATCATGGGTGGTATCAAGGTGACATTCTAAGGTTCAGAAGGAAGTGAATAAACAATGAAACGATTAAAAAGATAAGGAATATGAAAAAGCATCTTTATATATTCGTTGCCGTAGCAGCCATGTTGCTGCAGTCGTGTGCCGCCGGATGGCTCGAGCAGTACCCCGAGGGCGGCTCCATTACGGAGAAACAGTTCAAGGATATGGAGAATGCCTTGGAAGGTTCGGTTTTGGGTATCTATTCATCCATGTACCAATATGGTGCCCACGATGTATTCGGCCAGCGCTCGATTGATATGTATGGTGATTTCACCTGTGGTGATATGGCAATGTCCACCCGTAACTATGGCTGGTTCGCCGACGATGACATGGGGCAGGCCTATACCCGTCGTGCATACCTCTGGGCATACTATTACGACATCGTTCACCAATGCAACATGTCGCTCAACGCTTTTGATGAGAAGGTCGATAAGGCAAAAAAGACCGACAGCACGTTCATAATGGACCATTCCGCCCTGTTCTATTACTACGCCGAGATTCTCGGTATGCGTGGCTGGGCATACGCCAACTTGCAGAAATGGTTCTGCTACACCCGCTCGTATATCGCCGGTCATGGCTATGACGACAACTACCTGAGCATTCCGCTCTATACCGAGGAAGTAACCGTGGCAGACACCACGCTGGGTAATCCCCTCTCCAGCGTGAAGGACGTATATGCTCGCATTGAGGAAGACCTGACGACTGCCATTTACTACTTCGACCTACTGGAGGGTAACGGTATCCGCCGGAGCCTCAAGCAGGAGATGTGCGGCGATGTAGCTCGCCTGACACTGGCCTACAACTACCTCAACGGCGAGGAGTACGACAAGGCAGCTGCCATGGCTGACGAGTTCATCTCCAAGACCACCTATACCATCCTGCCGCGCGCCGAACTGAACACCACCGGTTTTGCTGAAATCAACAGCAACAACTGGGTATGGGGTCAGGACGTAAACGTACAGACCACCACTTCGCTGGCTTCGTTCTTCGGACAATGCGACATCTACTCGTACAGCTACGCGTGGGCGGGTGATGTTAAAGGTATCGACGAGAACCTGCTCAAGGAAATGACCGATAAGCACAAATGGGATGCACGTACGCTGTGGTTCAACCAGACCTATACCATAGGCGGTATCAAGGGTTGCCAATACGCCCCCGACGGCAAGTTCTTTAGCCCCGGCGTACAACGCAAGGTGGGTTATACCCGCAAGGCTAAGAGCACCGAGCTGGACCGCGACTGGCTGTGCGACCACGTCTTCATGCGCACCGAGTTGGCTTACCTGATTGCAGCCGAGGCATACTACCGTCTGGCCGCTTACGGCGATGCTTCGGCTGCATCGAAGGCTGTGGCTCGTCTGACCGCTGTGACCGACGAACGCGTACTGGCTGAGAACGCTGCCGAATATGCGACTTGGAAAGCTTCGCTGTCGGACGAGAACACCCTCCGCGCCGAGATCAAGTACAACTGGCGTGTAGAGTTCTGGGGCGAGGGCTTCGGTCTGCAGACCGCCCGTCGTTTCGACGAGAAGGTGACTCTGGGTAACAACCACCTGCGTGCCGAAAAGGATTTTGAGCCCAGCAACAACAAGTGGATTTATAAGACCACCTTCGAGATTCCGAGCTCCGAACAGTACTACAACCCGTGGCTGAACAGCGATGTAACCACGCTGGCTACGGATGAATAAGATACTAATCTATTAAAACCAAATTATTAACCCCTAAAAACTCAACAAAATGAAAAAATTAGGTATTTTTGCAATGGCTCTGGCCATGGTAACCCTGATTGGATGTAAAAAAGAGAACAACGGTAGCGGTAGTGGCACTGAACCTACCGATATCACAGCGGTTAACATCAGCGAGACTGAGATTACCCTGGCTATTGGTGCAACCAAGATGCTGAAAGCCACGACCGAACCCGCAGGTGGAAAGATCACGTGGGAATCGGCTAACGCTGAAGTCGCTACCGTGACCTCTGCCGGTCTGGTTACCGGTGTAGCAGAAGGTCAGACCACTATCACCGCTAAGAGTGGTGACAAGAGCGCTACATGCACCGTAATTGTTAATGATGATGAGCGTTACAACGCATTCAACATCTTTGACTATGGTTGGTTCGGTGAAAAGAAATGGATTGAAGGTTCTGATACCATTCTTACGCTGAGTGATGGTACTGATTATCATGTAAAATTGGCTACCTACCATATTTATGCATGGGATGGAAATACGAATTTTGTGAATGGTACCGGTTTTGTAGGTGATGGTTATGTCTATGACATGGGCGATGTGCCTATGTATTGGATTACTGAAGGTCCATATAAGGACTATTACGTTGGTAATCGTGATTACGATTGGCGTGTTTATCCGCAAGAGGATGATGACGCAATCATTCCTTACAGCATCAATGCCGGTCAAATCGACGCTGCCAGCTATTTTGACTTTGTAAAAGCTCAATACAGCAGCGACGTTGACGCTGACTTCGATGCTATGATTGAGAAGACCTGGGGTTCGATGATTGCTGAGAACTACGACGATCGTCTCTACCTCGACTATGGTATGTATAGTGGTCATATCAATAAGGTATTCTATATCAATGAAGATAAAGAGGCCGGGATTGATGCTATGTGGTGTGCCGATATAGATTGGGCTAACATGGATCGTGACCGTATCTGGGGCTATCGCTTTGATACCGTTCATTATTGGGATACCTACACCGAGAAAGATGGCGGCGAGATCCTGTTTATTGAGCCCTATGACTATGCTACCGTTCATCGTGTGTTTGATGACAATGGTCTCTTTGAGATTTTGGAGAATCTTGATGATGAGTCTGAAGAAGCTCCTCGTCGTATGGTAGCTAAAAAGTCTCAATATGTTCTTGGTGACATGTCCAAGGTGCACAATGGTGTGAAGTTCGAGGGCCGCAAGCAAGTCATTCGTTAAGATTAGCTTAGTTAGAAACACGGTAGAGCCACGGCACAGAGCTGTGGCTCTACTTTTTTCATCGAAACAGTCGTCCTATGGAAGAAAAATTGCATAATTCGACGAAATATTTGCATATATCAATTTTTTTTTGTAACTTTGCAGGCCTATTACATTGAAAGGTGAAAATTGAAAGGTGAAAATTGAAAATTGAAAGGTGAAAGGATAAAGATATGAAGAAAGCGATTGTATTGGGCCTTGTGTGCCTGATGAGTATAAGCCTGAGGGCGGTGGTGGCTTCGCCGGAACCGTTTATGATCACGCTGGAGGACGGCCGTACGCTCCAAGTGGTGCAACACGGTGACGAGTATCACTCCTATCTGACCGATATGGAGGGTAACATCGTCAAGGGGCATCTGCCTACCGCAGATGAACAAGCGGCCATCGGCCTCAAGCGGCAGCAGCAACAGAAGATGATAGGCGGCCATTTCCCGCTGACGGGCAGTCCGCGCAGTATCGCCATCTTGGTCAACTTCCAGGACGTGAAGTTCCGCTATACGCGCGAGGATTTCCATAACCTGCTCAACCAGTCAGGCTACTCGGCCAATGCGGCTACGGGTTCGTGCCGCGATTATTTCATCGCCTCGTCGGACAGCCTCTTCCTGCCGGAGTTTGACGTCTACGGCCCCTATACGGTGAGCAAGGATATGGCCTATTACGGCGCAGAGGACGGCGATGATCACGACCGCGATCCCTATATGTGCTTTATCGAGGCGGCCCAACTGGCTTGCGCCGACGGAGTCGATTTCAGTCAGTATGACACCGACGACGACGGACTCATCGATAACGTCTTCTTCTACTATGCCGGCAACAACCAGGCAGAGGGCGGTTCGCCCAATACGATCTGGCCCCACGCCAGCAACCTCTCGTGGCGGGATATCCGGCTCAACGGTAAGCTGCTGTCGAGCTATGCTTGCACCTCGGAGCTGCGCGGCACAGGCACCGCTATGTGCGCTATCGGCACGTTCTGCCATGAGTTCGGTCACGTCTTGGGTCTGCCGGACTTCTACGACACCAGCTACGGGCAATATACCGTGGGCGAATGGGATATCATGTGCAGCGGTAACTACAACAACAACGGCCGCACCCCACCCTCGTACAGCAGCTACGAGCGTTTCTATTTAGGTTGGCTCAAACCCGTGCAACTGACCGAAGCCAACCACTACTACCTACAACCCCTTACCCAGAGCAATGCAGCCTATCTAATAGCCGAACGGCAGCATAATCTGGAGGGCACAGCCCCCAACCCATCGGAGTTCTTCCTGCTGGAAAACCGCCAGCACGTAGGCTGGGACGCACCGGACGGCGCACTACCCGGCACGGGCATGGTGGTGTGGCATATAGACTTTGTGCCCTCGCTCTGGAGTAGCAACACACCCAATAACGGCACCCCGCTGCACATGCACCTGGAGGAAGCCGGCGGACACGGAAGCTACGAGTCAGCAGGCGATACCTACCCGGGCGCACGCGGTATCACCGTCTTTACCCCCAAGCTGCACAACGGTACGCTACTGACCGAGCAGCCCGTATTCAATATACATGATGAGTTTAACCTCGTGGACTTTATCTATATCAGCGAGGGAACCCAGAAACTGGTATCCTCACCCGATGCCATGAACTTCGACCTGCTCATTGACGACCAGCGCGTACCCACCAACTGGCACAGCGAGAAACTACGCCTCACGGGCCATGACTTAGCCACCGATGAGGAAATCCGCGTGTCAACCATAGCGGGTAGCAACTTCTATATCACCGCCGATGCCCGCGCGGCTGAGAAACGCGGCGACGGTAGCTGGAGCAACCGCCTTACCCTCACTAATGCCATCCGGGCAGACGGCACACTCGATACTGTCGTATATGTATGCTACCGTCCTACACGCCGGATGTGCAAGACAGAGAGCTCGATTCTAAGCGTGCAGACCAATTCGGCGATGCTGTCCGTACGACTCAACGGCTCTACCGAACGCCCCGTCTATGTACACACCCCCGTCATCAAGAGCGAGAGCCGCATCACTCCCTACTCTTTCCGAGCCAACTGGCAGGCAGTGGACGATGCCGCGAACTACTACCTGACGGTCTATCGTGTAGAAGAGGGTCAGAGCTCCATCACGCAGGATTTTGAACATTTCTCATCGCAGGAGGACATCATCGCCCAAGGCTGGGAGAGCACCACAACGGCTACCACTTCCGCCTTTAAGAAAGACGGTCACACCGCCCTTATCATGCAAGCCGACAACGATCGCATCGTCAGCGAGACATACCCCGCCCCCATATCCACCGTCAGCTATTGGGTCAACGCCATGACCACCTCTGCCGACACCGTCGGCTGGCTGCTGCTGGAGGGACAGAACGAAGCAGGCGACTGGACAAACATCAGCCGTGAAAAGGTCCTCAAGATGACCAAGAGCCAGACCGTAACCGTCAACCTTAACGAACAGGACGGCTATCTGCGTTTCCGTCTGACCTATTCTGCCCGGAATAACGAGGGTCTGGCACTGGACGCCTTTACCGCCATCTGCAAAAAGACCATCCACTACCTCTATAAAGGACGCGAGTTCAAGGTAGCCGGTAGCGACAGCACCGCCGAGATTGGAAATCTCGCCCCCGCCACGCGCTACGAGTACCGCATCCAGTGTACCGATGGCGACAAAGGCTGCACCGAACACCTCACCCCACTTAGTCCCACGCGTGCCATCTCAACGCTGGCGGGCGACAGCTGCCTGAGCCTGGGCGCCGACACCATCAACCAACGCCTGCACTACACCGCCTACCTCCGGAACGCCGACGCGAAGCACACACTCTATATCTACGACCTGGATGGCCACCGTATCTGTGCCATTCCCCTCACAGAAGGTCAGACCTCGGTCGAACTGCCGGACGATAAACTGACGCACGGACAGATTTATATCCTGAAATATTCCATCACCGATGACATCAGCCGCAAGGACATCTCCCGCAAGTTCATCTACCGTCACGAGAAGGTGAAAATCGGTGAATAACGGAATAAGTGTATTTTTTGGAGGCACATAAAACGGAATAAGTGTATTTTTTAGATGTCATTTATACGGAATAAGTGTATTTTTTGAGATAAAAATAACGGAATAAGTGTAAAAACATTTGCATATATCATTTTTTTTCACTACCTTTGCAGCGAATTTTAAATGATTGTTATGCTACAACGTAAGTTTACATCCGTATTAGAGCGTTATCTGACAGAAGGAACCGATAAGATTCTGCTGGTCAATGGTGCTCGCCAAATCGGTAAGTCGTATCTTATCCGCTATGTTGGTCAGAAACTATATCGGCACTATGTAGAAATCAACCTGCAGGATGACAAAAACAATCAGTCTGTCTTTGCCCATGTCCGCAGCAAAGAGGATATGTACTTGCAGATAGGTGCGATTGCCAACACGAGTTTAGGAGACAAATCAGATACCTTGATTTTCCTGGATGAGATTCAGGCTTACCCGCATCTGTTGACCATGCTCAAATTTCTGCGCGAGGACGGGAAATACCATTTCATAGCTTCCGGCTCGCAGTTAGGTATTGCGCTGTATGAGACCCCATCGGTGCCTATCGGAAGTGTGGCTATTGAGACCATGTACCCATTGGACTTTGAAGAGTTCCTATGGGCTATGGGCGTAATGCAGGAGCCTATCGATACCATGAGGCAACACTTCTTGGCGAAAGAGCCGCTACCGGAAGGTCTGCATCGTTATATGCTACAGCTATTTAAATACTACCTGTTAGTAGGCGGACTGCCGGAGGCTATCAACAAGTTCCTGCCGACCCGCAATATCCACGAAGTGAGAAGTATCCATAAGTATATTCACGAACTTTATCGCACCGATGCTTCCCAGTATGACCAAGATCGCAAGTTAACGATCAGGCGCATCTACGACATGATCCCAAGCCAGCTGGAAAACAAAAAGAAGCGAATTGTCTATCAAGATATCGAAGATAAGAAAGGCAAACGTTTTACCAATTATCAGGATGAGTTTGAATACCTCATCGAATCCGGAATTACATTGAATGTGCAAGCTGTCAGTCAACCCAAATACCCCCTGGCAGAATCCAGTTCGAAGAATTTATTGAAACTGTATTTGAACGATGTAGGATTGCTGACCTATTTGTTATACAACATCAATATCAATGCCGTCCTTCAGGACCAAAAGAGTATTAACCTCGGCTCTGTTTATGAATCAGTAGTTGCGCAAGAGCTACGCGCACACGGCTATAAGTTGTATTACTACGACAACAAGAAAAAAGGAGAAGTGGACTACCTCATCAACGACACCAATACGGTGCAAGTTTTACCCATTGAGGTTAAGTCCGGCAAGGACTACACGGAACACAGCGCCCTGACGAAGTTCTTAGGGGATAAGGAATACAATATTGATCAAGCATTCGTCTTCTCGAACGATCCGAATGTGTATGAAGAGGATGGCATCCGTTACATGCCCATCTACTACATCATGTTTCTGCAGCAAACACCTACCGACGTTGTCATTTTGCCCCCTATCGAAATGCCGACTGAGAATTCATCTACCGTCACGAGAAGGTAAAAATCGGTGAATGACGGAATAAGTGTATTTTTTGGAGGCATAAAAAACAGAATAAGTGTATTTTTTAGAGGTCATTTATACGGAATAAGTGTATTTTTGAAGACAAAAATATCGGAAAGGGACGTCCCCGATGCGAACAGGATGCGAACGAGATGCGAATGCAAGAGTCTCGTCAGAATCCCCTCAACCCCTGAGTATGGAGTAAAATCCCCCACTTTTTACCATTTTGTAAATAACTGATGTAAGTTGCTGCAAATCGGCAACTTACATTATTTTTGGAATGTTGATAAGTCTGTAAAATGCAAGGTTGAAAAATTTTTTGTGGGGAAAAGTGGGGATATATCAAAAATTTTTTGTACCTTTGCAAAAAATTTCAGAAAACATAAGGTAAAATGAGTACATTTATTGGAAATATCGAGGCACGGCTTGACGAAAAAGGGCGCATTTTCGTACCTGCCGGCTATCGTAAGATATTGGGCGAGGAGCAATCCCGCCGCATAGTCATGCGCCGCGATACGGACAATGAGTGTCTGATATTCTACCCCGAATCGGTATGGAACCGAAAAGTGGAGGCTTTGCGCCAAGCCTTGGATGAATGGGATCCGGAAGACCAGATGCTGTTGATGCAGTTTATGGCCGATGCGGAGACCCTGGAGCCTGACACGCAGGGTCGTGTACTGCTGCAGAAGAAGAACTTAGAAACCATCGGAGCCAAGCAGGATGTGCTGTTTGTAGGCATGTTAGACCGCTTTGCCCTGTGGAACCCCGCTAAGTTTGAAGAGAAGAAACTGGATAACCGCGAACTGGCGGATCGCATTCGCCTCAAAATGAGAAAGAGCCATGAGTGAGCCTGTTTACCACATACCCGCCCTACTGGATGCCACCATCCGTGGTTTGGCGATACGACCTGAGGGCACCTATGCCGACCTCACCTTCGGCGGAGGCGGTCACAGCCGCGCTATCATGGGTCAGTTGGGCGAGAGCGGTAAGCTCTACTCGTTTGACCAAGACCGCGAGGCGTACGAGAATGAGTTAGCCCGTGAGGATGGCATGCGCCTGTCGGAAGACAGCCGTTGGCAGTTTGTACACGGCAATTTCCGGTATCTGAGCAACTACCTGGACTACTACGGCGTGAGCGCCCTGGACGGTGTGCTGGCGGATTTGGGGGTATCATTCCACCATTTTGACAGCGCCGACCGCGGCTTCTCGTTCCGCATGAACGGCCCGTTGGATATGCGCATGAATCGTCAGGGAGGCCGTACAGCGGCGGACATCGTCAACAGTTACGACGAAGAATCCCTCGCGCGCGTATTATATTTATATGGTGAGATGCACAACGCCCGTCAGGTGGCACGGCGTCTGGTACAGGCTCGGCAGTCTGCGCAGATAGAGACGACGGAGCAGCTGACAACGCTACTGACGCCGCTATGCGGGCACGACAAAGAGAAGAAAGACCTGGCGCGGCTGTTCCAAGCCCTGCGTATCGAGGTCAACGATGAGATGGGTTCGCTGCGCGAGATGCTACTGGCTGCGCGCGAGTGGCTGCGCCCGGGCGGCCGGATAGCCATACTGACTTACCAATCGCTGGAAGACCGCATCGTCAAGAACTTTCTGCGCAGCGGCAACATCGAAGGCGATATACAAAAGGACTTCTACGGCAATATCCAGACGCCCTTCCGCCTTATCGAGAAAGGGCTGACAGCCGATGCCGACGAAGTAGCCCGTAACCCGCGCTCGCGCAGCGCCAAACTGCGTGTAGCCGAAAAGATAGAAGAAGCATGAAACCGTGGAATGTCAGATTGCAGGAGGTGCTGAACGGTCAGATACTGACCGGCGAGTTCTTTCGCAAGCAGTACAAGCTGATCCTAATCATTGTGTTAGGGTTGTTCGTCTATGTATGGTTAGGCATCCGCGCCCAGCGCGAGAACCATCATCTGACCCAACTGCGCAAGGAGTTACAAGATGCGGAATACGAGAAACTGACCATCCATGCCAACCTGACCGACCTGACTAAACAATCTGAGATTGCACGCGAACTGCAGGAACGCGGAAGCGCCATCAAAGAGAATACCCAACCCGTTATAGCCATTGAATAGAACACCATGAGCGAGAACATGAAATATGCCGTCATCCGTTTTGCTATCATCTTTATATTGATAGCTCTGATGTTCGTGGGTGTACTCGCCAAGATTGTCTATACGCAGACAGTGGAACGTGACAAATGGCTGAAGATAGCTGAGCAGCAGATCAAGACCAATCAGGTCATTCCGCCCACGCGCGGCAAGATCATGGATATAAACGGCAACCTGTTAGCAGCCAGTCTGCCACAATACGAGGTCCGCATGGATACCCGCGTGGAGGCCCTACACCTGGGCGGTGACACCCTGTTCTACCAATACGTGGACAGCATGGCTGCCGGTCTGGCCCGCATCGTGGGGGACCGCACGGAGCAGGAGTATCGCGCCATCATGGTTCGCGCTTTCAAGAGCAAGATGGCCATGGCGCGCGATATACGGCTCTGCAAGGTGCGCGTTAACTATGTGCAGAAAAAGGAGATACAGAGACTGCCCCTCATCCGCCGCGGGGTGTATAAGAGCGGCGTTTACTTCAAGGACATGCACCAGCGCGCTAAGCCCTACGGCAGCCTCGCCAGCCGAACGATAGGGGGCATCTACCCCGAGACGGGTATTGGCAAGGCAGGTTTGGAGAAGTCGTTTGAGGAATACCTGCACGGCACAGAGGGCCTCAGCACACGCCAACGCGTGGCAGGTCACATGGAGAACATCCCCGTAAAGGAAGCCGAAGACGGCTGTGATATCGTCACCACGCTGGACGCCAACCTGCTGGATATCTGCGAAAAAGCCCTGCGGTCGCGTCTGGAGCGGACACAAGCCGACTGGGGTTGCTGTATTCTGATGGAGACCCACAGCGGCGAGATAAAAGCCATCTGCAACCTGGACCGCACCGAAGACGGGCACTACACGGAGAGTTTCAACCATGCCGTGACGCGCGTGGAACCGGGTTCGACCTTCAAGACCATTGCCCTGATGGCAGCCCTGGATGACGGCAAGGTAGATCTATACGACACGGTACGTGTCTATCGCCGCGGCTGGGACTACGGTGCTGCGCACCATACGGACGCCCACCCCAAGGATACCGTCTATACGCTCAGGAGCGCATTGGCCATCTCCAGCAATATCGCGCTGGCGAAAATCATCACCGAGAGCTACGAGAAAGATGCCGGCAAGTTCATCAACAAGCTGAAACGCATGGGCATCTGCGACAGCGTCATGAGCGAGATTCCCGGTGCCTCCAACCCGCGTATCGAGATGCCAGCCAAAGGCGACCTGGTGACGCTCAGTAAGATGTCGTACGGCTATTCGGTAGAGCTCAGCCCGATGCAGATACTCACGTTCTACAACGGCATCGCCAACAACGGAAAGATGATTCGCCCCATCCTGGTCAAGTCCATCCAGCGCGAGGGCGAGGATATCAAGACCTTCAGCACCGAGACCATCAAGTCGTCGCTATGCCGCAAGCAGACGCTGGAGGATATCCGCTTGGCGCTGCACGATGTGGTTTGGGACAACCACTTAGGAACGGCATCCGTCAATCCCTGGGGTTACCGCAAGGCACAAAGCGAACTGGTACACATCGCCGGCAAGACGGGCACGGCACAGCTGTTCTACAAGGGACATTACCGCAAAGACATGCACCGCATGACCTTTGTGGGGTACTTCCCAGAGGAGGCACCCGAATACACCTGTATCTGCATGATCGAACGCCCGCGCAACAATGGAGCTTACGACGCCGGCATGGACTGCGGAACCGTGGTGCGCCAGATAGCCGAAAAGACTATGGCATATGCCGGAGTCTATGTATTGAAAAACGGAGAATTAATATTTAAGAAGAAATGATACTCAGCACCCTACTGGAGGAAATCAGCCCCCTCCAAATCATCGGAAAGACCGATATTGACATCACCGGTATTCAATTTGATTCCCGTCGCGTGGAGCGGGGAAATCTCTTTGTGGCACAACGTGGTACATCTGTTGACGGCCACACATTCATCAACGAGTGCATCGCCCGCGGTGCCGCAGCGGTGGTGTGCGAGTCAACGGAAGGCATCACCGCCGAAGGGGCTACTATCATCGTGGTCGATTCGTCGGACCGGGCTCTGGGTCTTATAGCCTGCGCATGGTTCGGTCATCCGAGCCGCCGGCTCACGCTGGTGGGCGTCACGGGCACCAATGGTAAGACCACCATCGCTACCCTCCTGTACCGCCTGACGCGCGCCATGGGGCACAAGGCAGGTTTGCTATCCACCGTTGTCAACTACGTGGACGAAGAAGCCGTCCCCTCCACCCACACCACGCCCGATGCGCTGGCGCTGAACGGGCTACTCAGCCGCATGGTAGAAGCCGGCTGCACGTACGCCTTCATGGAGGTATCGTCGCACTCCATCGCGCAGGAACGTATCGCGGGCCTGGATTTCGACGGCGCTCTCTTTACCAACCTCACGCGCGACCATATTGACTACCACAAAACCTTCGACAACTACCGCGACACCAAGAAACGCCTCTTTGACAACCTCCGTAAGGACGCTTTTGCCGTCACCAACAAGGATGACAAAAACGGCATGGTCATGGTGCAGAACTGCAAAGCCGCTATCCGTACCTACTCCACCCGCACGCTGGCGGACTACAAGGGAACAATACTGGAGGAAGGCTTCGAAGGCATGCTGCTGCTTATCAACAATCGCGAGGTCTTTGTGCCACTGGTCGGCCGCTTCAACCTGCAAAACCTGCTTTGCATCTATGGCGCGGCCGTCTCGCTGGGCTTCGAGCCGGACGAGGTGCTGCGTATCATGAGCACGCTACACGCCGTCAACGGACGCTTTGAGACCATCCATAGCCCCAAGGGCTGGACCGCCATCGTGGACTACGCCCACACCCCCGACGCTGTGGAGAACGTCATCCAGACCATCAACGAGATACTGGATAGCCCCTCACGGGAACCGGCAAGCGATAACCGGAAGCCGAAACTTATCACCATCGTCGGCTGCGGCGGCAATCGCGACAAGGGCAAACGCCCCATGATGGCGCAGATAGCCAAGCGTAACTCCGATCAACTGATACTGACCAGCGACAACCCGCGCGATGAGGAACCCGCGGATATCCTGCGCGATATGGCTGCCGGGCTTACGGAGGATGAGTTGCGCTCCACCCTTATCATCGAGGACCGCGAGTCCGCCATCAAGACCGCCTGCATCCTCGCCCAAAAAGGTGACGTCATCCTCATCGCCGGCAAAGGACACGAAGACTATCAGATCATCAAGGGCGTCAAACACCACTTCGACGACCACGAAATCGTGCGACAGAACCTTTGATAAAATATACATCAAGACACAACAAACATATGGACGATAACTTTGCCATTCAACTCTTTGAAAACAAACAAGTACGTTTCGTTTGGGATAAAGAACATGAAAAATATTATTTTTCTGTTGTGGATATAGTAGGAGTACTTACCGAAAGTATCGATTACCAAACAGCCCGCAAATATTGGAAGGTATTGAAAGGCCGACTAATCAAAGAGGGTAATGAGTCGGTAACAAATTGTTACCAACTGAAACTGCCGTCTTCCGATGGCAAGAAATACAAAACAGATGTAGCCGATATTGAACAAATCTTCCGCCTCATCCAATCGATACCCTCGAAAAAAGCAGAACCTGTCAAGCGATGGCTTGCCGAAGTCGGATCACAACGTATTGATCAGATGATTGATCCGGAGTTGACATTTCAAATGGCGGTTGAAGACTACAGACGTCAAGGCTATTCCGACAAATGGATAGAGAATCGGATGAAGTCTATTCGTACCCGCAATGAGCTGACAGACGAATGGAAACGAACGGGAATTACAGAGCAACGCGACTTTGCCATTCTCACAAACATTCTAACAAAAGCGTGGAGCGGAATGACAACCGGCGAATACAAAGAATTCAAAGGGTTACGTAAGGAAAACCTGCGAGATAACATGACCAACTTAGAGTTAGCGCTCAACACACTCGCGGAAGCTGCGACGACAGAAATATCTCGCAATCAAAATCCGCAAAACATGACAGAAAGCAAACGAATAGCAAAAAGTGGCGGCAATGCAGCCAAAGCCGCCCGCAAAGAAATCGAGAAACAAATTGGACATAGTATTGTCTCACAAGAACGTGCATCCGACTACATACGCCCCTTAGAAGAAACAAAAGAATTGCCAAACCAATAATATAAACACTCAACTAACATGTTATACCACCTCTTTGACTATCTGACAACGGCTTACGGGCACCTTATCGGCGCACGATTGTTCACCTATATCTCCTTCCGCGCCATCACGGCAGGCATCATCGGCCTGTGCATGAGTATCTGGTTCGGCAAGGCTTTCATCCGCTACATGAAGCGGCACAACATCTCTGAGACACAGCGCGACGAGAAGACCGACCCCTTCAACGTAGGCAAAAAAGGCGTACCGACGATGGGCGGACTCGTAGTCATTGCCGCCGTGCTGGTACCCTGCCTACTGTTAGGCAAGCTGACCAACATCTATATGATTCTGCTGCTCATCACAACGATCCTGATGGGCGCATTGGGCTTTGCAGACGACTACATCAAGACCTTCCGCAAGAATAAAGACGGCCTGAACGGCTGGGTCAAGATAGCCGGTCAGGTGACATTGGGCCTTATCGTCGGGCTGACGCTCCGTTTCTGCCCTGCAGCCACAATGAATGAGGTGGTCACCAGCCATATCGAGAATAATGTGGTGGTGGTCGAAAAGACGCCGGAGATCAAGTCCACGCAGACCACAATCCCCTTCGTCAAGCATCATAACTTCAACTATGCCGACCTCTTCTCGTGGTTGGGCGAAGAGAACAAATACCGCGCAGGGTGGATATTCTTTGTGCTGCTGACGATTTTTGTGGTAGCAGCCGTCAGCAATGGTGCCAACCTCAACGACGGAATGGACGGTATGTGTGCGGGTAACTCCGCCATCATTGCCATCGCCTTGCTGATATTGGCGTACACCAGCGGTAGCGTGGTGTGGGCACAGTATTTCGATGTGATGTACATACCGGGCAGCGAAGAGTTGGTTGTTTTCCTGGCATCCTTTGTGGGCGCGCTGGTCGGATACCTGTGGTGGAATGGTTTCCCTGCGCAGGTCTTTCTGGGCGACACGGGCAGTCTGACCGTAGGCGGTATTATCGGTGTCACAGCCATGGTTATCCACAAGGAGCTGATGATTCCCATCCTCTGCGGCGTGTTCCTCATGGAGAGTATCAGCGTCATCCTGCAGACGCAAGTCTATAAGTTCTACAAGGCACGCGGCAAACATGTACGCGTCTTCAAGCGCGCCCCGCTCCACGACCATTTCCGCACCTCGGTTGAGCAGGTACTGAAGAACGACCCCACCTGCATCATCCGCTTTAAAGGCAGCAACGAGCTGCACCACGAAACCAAAATCGTGCTCCGTTTCTGCATTATCACGCTGATTTTAGCAGCAATTACAATTTTGACCCTCAAAATAAGATAACCCCTCAAACTATGGAAAAAAAGGACTTCGTTATTATCCTCGGCGCCGGTGAAAGCGGCGTGGGAGCAGCTATCTTGGCAAAAGTAAAAGGATTCCGTGTTTTTGTGTCTGACATGGGCATGGTGAAGGATGAGTACAAAGCCTTGCTTATCAGTCATGCCATTGATTTTGAGGAAGGCGGACATACCTTTGACAAACTCAAAGACGCAGAGATCATCATCAAATCGCCCGGCATTCCGGATAATGCCCCCATCATCCGGCAGCTTCAGGAGTACAACGCAACCCGAGAGCCGAGAACCCAGAACCGAGAACCCATCCGAATCATCTCCGAAATCGAATTTGCTGCGCGTTACACGCAGGCGAAGATGATCTGCATCACCGGCTCCAACGGCAAGACCACCACCACCTCGCTTATCTACGACATGCTCTCGCGTGCCGGCTTGGATGTAGGGCTGGCGGGTAACATCGGCAACAGCCTCGCCCTGCAGGTTGCGCTGCATGACAGGCAGTACTATGTCATCGAGCTGTCGTCCTTCCAATTGGATAATATGTACGACTTCCGCGCCGACATAGCCATCCTCATGAATATCACCCCCGACCACCTCGACCGCTACGACAACTGCTTCCAGAACTACGTCAATGCCAAGTTCCGCATCACGCAGAACCAGACGCCCCAAGATGCCTTCATCTACTGGTCGGAAGACCCGGTCATCAACCGCGAGATAGCACGTATCCAACCCAAGGCGACGCTCTACCCCTTCGGTCAGAACGAACATAACGTGGCTTATATCGACGGTTCGCACCTTGTAGTCGCTGCGCCTCAGGCGGTTGAGCCCCTGCGCATCCCCATCGAGCAACTCAGCCTGCAGGGCCAACATAACCGCCTCAACTCGATGGCAGCTTCGCTGGCTGCACAGATACTGAACATCCGCAACGAGGTCATACGCGAGTCGCTGACCACCTTTGCCGGTGTACCGCACCGGCTGCAGTACGTGGCTACGGTCAATAATATCCGCTTCATCAACGACTCAAAGGCTACCAACGTCAACTCCTGCTGGTATGCTCTGGAATCGATGACCACGCCTACCGTGCTCATCCTGGGCGGCAAAGACAAAGGTAACGACTACTCAGAGATAGACGAACTGGTGCGTCAGAAATGTCACACCCTGGTCTTCATGGGTCTGCATAACGAGAAACTGCACGAGCACTTCGACAGTTTTGCCCGAGAACCCAGAACCGAGCACCGCGAACCCATCCGAATCATCGACACCAACAACCTGCACGACGCCGTCCGCCTCGCCTATGAGGCCGCACACCCGGGCGATACCGTGCTGCTATCACCCTGCTGCGCATCGTTTGACCTATTTAAGAACTACGAGGAGCGCGGTGACCTGTTTATGAACGAAGTACGCCATCTCTAACTCTAACCCGCCATGACAGACATACTCACCGACCCCACAGGACGTTTTCGCCAGCGATTCAGCATGCGGTATATAGACCGGCCGTTCTGGATTTTGTTCGTCATTCTCATCTTCGTGGCCATCATCGCGCTGTTTTCGGCGGGTAGCACATTGGCATACAAGGCGGGCGCCTCGTCCGTCTCGCCTATCTTGGGTCAGATATCGTTTATCCTGATAGGTATCGTGCTGACTTTTTTCATACAGTTCATACCGACTTGGATGATACGCTTCGGCGGCTATTTATGCCTGGCTATCACGCTACTGATGCTCTACTCCATGCTCATTCCGGGCAATCCCTTTGTCAAAACCTTCAATGGTGCCGGACGTTGGTTCAACCTCTTTGGCATCACCTTCCAACCATCCGAATTGGCTAAACTGAGCCTCACCATCGTGGTAGCAGACCTATTGACACGCATCAAATCAAGCGAAGACGCACGGCGCTATTTCTATTGGACGCTGGGACTGACCGTCGTCACCATCTTCCCCATCCTGCTCGGCAACCTCTCTACCGCCTTGCTGATGGCGGGTGTCGTGGTGCTGATGTGGTTTCTGGCGCGCCTGCCGTGGAAATATATTCTATCCACCATCACTATTGCGGCCCTGTTGATGGTCGTCGGCTATCTCATTGTGGAGTTTGGTTTTATCCGTCAGCATCGCTCCATTGAGAGTGGACCATTCAAACGCGCCATGACTTGGGCGGGACGTGTGGATGACCTCTTCGAGGAAAAGCAACAGAACGCCGACGAGTTTCGCCTGACCGACGATAACTACCAGCGTTCCATTGCCAAGGTGGCCGTTGCGCGCGGCGGTAAGTCGCCCTTCGGCGTGCTGCCCGGCAATAGCAAGGAACGCGACTATTTACCATTGGCTTTTGCCGATTATATCTTTGCCATCATTGTGGAAGAGACCGGAGTCTTTGGAGCCGGCTTTCTCATCTTCCTCTACCTCGCTATCCTCTTCCGCGCATGCTACGCCAGTAGCCGTTACGCCGACTACCAAGCCATGCTCATGGTCATGGGTCTTGCGCTCATGCTCACCTGTCAGGCCTTGATTTCCATGGGGGTTGCCGTCGGTATTGGCCCCGTGACCGGTCAGCCTTTGCCGATGATTTCCAAGGGTGGTACCAGTGTCATTATCACCAGTTTTTATTTCGGAATTATGATGGCGGTAGCCCGCGAGCAGAACGAGTTGCGCGATCGCCAGCAGGTCATCATCGACGGCAGCTACAACGACACCCCTGACTTCGAACTCGAGAGTTAGGCTCCCTGTCGAACGACCAACAAAAAAAACAAAAAACAGATATGATCGGTAAAAAATTCACACTTGTGAGAATTTGGAGCGATTACAAATCCGAAGTAATCTTCGGGCTGGTGCTGTTCGTAGCGACGGTGCTCAGTTATTGGTTAGCTACGTTCTTTCCGGAGTCGTTTTTCGAGTACTTCATCAACCCGACGGAGCACATCATCACGGTAACGGTCTGTTTCTTCGGTGCCGTCCTTCTGCTCTCACACAAGGAGCGAAACTCCATTCGCCGCTCCTGGGCGAGGGTGCTGATCGTATGGGGATGCATCGATGTGCTGGCTGTAGTGCTGCGCTATGTCCTTGATATCAAAGCGATAGGCGGTACGCCTGCCGACCCGCTGTTTAATGCTTCCGTCACATTAGGTAATGTCCTGGCGTGGCAGTTGTTCATCTACCCCTCGCAGGTGCTACGTCCGGGATGGCTTAACTGGTGGCGTGCATTGTTGCTGGTGCTGCCGATGATTGTGCTCGGCGTGGTGGATTATTTTGTGCCTGCCAACCTTCTGCCTATCATCATGTTCTATCCGGCTGTTATCTTCGTCATGCTATGCCGTCACATACGCACGTACCGACGGTGGTGCGAGGATAATTTCTCCACGATGGACGATATCGATGCACAATGGATTGTGCGCTACCTGACGATGCTGGCCATAGCCGGTATGGCGTTCTACTTCATTGTATTCTGCTATTTGCCGAACCGCATGTTCACCCAACAATGGACGTTACTCCTTATACTTGCGTACACGACCCAGCGCGTGCTGTTCCGTCCCGACCCGTGGCAGATGATACGCAGCATTGCCGAGCCGCAGCCTGAAGCCATTCCCGAACAGGAAACGGATGCTACCTCCGTCACCGAATCAGACGAACAGACTTACAGTGCCCACCGCGAGAAACTCGAAGCCTGGCTTGCGACTGACAAGCCATACCTCAATCCCGACTTCCAGTTGACCGACCTGCGTCAGGTCTTGCCGCTTAATCGCTCGTATCTGAGTCGGTTTATCAACAGCGAGTACGGTTGTTCGTTCTACCAATGGGTGAACCGGCTGCGTATCGAAGAAGCCAAGCATCTGATGACCGAGCAGCCGGAGCTCAAAATCCAAGATGTCGCAGAGCGTTGCGGTTTCTCTTCACGCAGCGTATTTACGCAAGTCTTTTCTCGCGAAATAGGCGTCACTCCGAGTAAGTGGATTACTGCGAAAAGAGAATAGTTTTCCGCTATCAAATGGCCTTATTAGGAGATTTGAACGTTAGTTTGCGTAAAAAAATTCAAAAAAAAAGGTAGTTTGCGTAAATTTATGCTCGTGCGTATTGCATACGTGCGAGTTTTTTTATAATTTTGCACTCGATTTTGGCAAAATGAAAAATAACAACCAAAAAATACATAGTATGAAAAAGGCGATTCTTTATTTAGTAGCCGTGTGGATGCTGGCAAGTATTCCGGCGGTGAACCTCCTGGCGAGAGCCTCGCATGGAGATTGGTACTTCCGTGAAGAATGGGGCGGTACGCAGTACTCGGCGTACTCACTGGGTAATGGAAAAGTACATTACAAGATTCTTATTTATGCCACCGGATCAAGCCGCAATTTCTGGGCATATGCGGATGAAGCCAATGTCACGCAGGGTTCCCGCTGCTGGACGCACGTAGAAGGGGTTGACGATAACTACCCCAACTTCATGATATACGAGGCGGACAACAGAGAGCATAACCGGCCCGTCGGTGATGACTGCAAAGGGTGCAACCCTAATGACAGAGGTTGGGTGCGGTTAAAAGTGCTGTCAGACGCTATCATCGTGACCAACACCTACGATGGAGAGCCGGAACACGTTTCCGCGGACGGCCAGTGGCACGAGTTCTGGCTCAAGCGCCAGGGCACAGAGGACTGGTTGACCTACCTGGAGTTCGACTATATCGAGCCCACCTCCTATGCCGGCAAGTCTTACTGGGTGGGCAACTCGGTATGTTACCGTCGTGAGGGAGAAGATCCGTCCGACCAAGCCAGAGGAGAACAAACCCGCACCTTAGCGAAGCTGACGGGCGGAAACCCGGATCCCGCTCCGCAATTGCAAAATCCGTTCCTATACGTATTAAATCAGAACGGCACCTCCGGCTACGGCAAGATAGCCATTCCGTACGTTTCCGTACAACAGCCGTACCAGTATTGGATAAACGGTACGGGAGATCCATTCGTTTGTACAGAGCGAGCGGACATGATTTTTGTGAATAGCGACGATGTTCTGCGCAGCTTTTATGTATCCATGGAAGTTCAGCGTTCGCAAGACTCTACGCAAAAGCAAATACTTACCTCCAATACGGTAAATATACCGGCTTACCATAAGATTCATGATTTTGAGGTTCAAGCTGTCAAGACGCAGCATGAGCCTACCGGTAAATGGTTTATAGATTATCGTAAGAAACAGATTTGCTGGAAGATTTATCATCCCTTCAATCAGGAACTCATGGAGAACGATATGTTTGAGATTCAGCGTGCGTACCATGAGGATTACTCAGATGCCGAGACGATTGGTCTTGTTCCGATGGAATACGACTCGCTGGCAACGGATAAGAATACAGACCAACAGCTCTATACCTATCTGGATACGGTAGAGGCGGCATGGTGGAACCCCGTTGAGCAGAGCTATCGTATTTACTACCGTATTCACCGTGTTTCATCCTCGCAATGGGGTTGGGCCGGCCATGATTTTGTGGCAAACGCCACCTTCGATCCCGAACAGCGCACATATAGCCCTTGGCCCTTCTCGGGTAAACACCTGGCCTATCGTCTGGCAAATGACTTCGAGAGTAGTCATAAGGTGACACTCACGCTGTATCTCCAGAACCTGAATCGTAACCGTGTTCGTACCGAGGAAACGCCGGGATATAGCCACTTCTATTTGGATCCCAAGCAGCGATTCATGATTCGTAAAATTCTGACCGAACTGAACGATACGATTCTTTTGGAGATTCCGCACGACTCGGTACAGGCTGCTCTTGACAAACTCAAGTATCACCCGAACGATACCACGTATAATCAGATTCAGCCGTATGTACACTACACCGATGTAGTGTCCACTCCGTGTGTACATTACACCTATGAAGTGTATATTGATACCACCGGTGTAACGGTTCGAAACGACAGCGTCGACTATGGTGTCAAACCCGTATCGCCGGCACGCGAGAGAGATTCGGTAGTCTATTTCACCGAGGCAGCGAACCTCAATACGCTCACTGCTTCCCAACAGGAGTTCTCCGATGGTGTACTGCTGCGCTGGGAAACAACCGACGGCGATGTAGGTTCGTACCGAATTGAGACGCGTCCGGCAAACAAAGATACGGCATGGACGGTATTGGAGGAGGACTACGGTGGTAACTGGTACAAAGACCGCAAGGCCAACCCCTACATCTCCTTGGAATGGAATTACCGTCTGACGATGACCTACGAATGTAACGGTAATATCAAATCCCAGGAAGCCGTCACGATAGGTTCACGTAATCCGTATGGCAAAGTCAGCGGTTATGTGCGTTATGAGGATGGCTCCGCCTGCCCGGGTATCACGGTAACGGCGAGCCGCACCAGTACGGGCAAAACGGTACAGACCGTAACGACGGATGAGAACGGATACTACCTGCTCGACAGCCTCATCTACGGTGAGGGCTACGCTTATTCCATTCAGCCTACCAGCATGTCGGCGCAGTTCCACTACAACAACACCTCATCTCCTACGGCTTCGATAACCCTCGGCCTGAACGACTGCGTGCGCGAGGGCGTCAATTTTGCGAATATATCCTCGGTACCCGTGTCGGGCCGCGTACTCTATGAGAATAGCACCGTGCCTGTACGCGATGTACAGTTCTTGCTGAACGGTATCCCCGTCAAGTCCGGCACGGCGTATTATAAGACCGACGCTGCCGGTAACTTCGAATTCCGGGTTCCGGCGAATTCACCTTTCACGCTGCAGGCCTACAAAGAGGGACACACCTTCGCAGCAGATGGTTATGTCCGTAAGTTCAACCAGGCAACACAACGCGAAGATAGCCTCCTCTATCTGGATCAACGTCTGCCCGGTGTACGTATCTATGATGAGACCAAAGTACGCATCATCGGACGTCTCGCCGGTGGTCGTATCCAGGCTGAGAAGCCTCTTGGCTTTGGTCTTAGCCAAAATAACCTGGGCGATGACCTTAAGTTAGTCTTGGAACTTGAGGGCGATAATATCTCCCAGATTGTGCATTATAATGACGACCTGCTGCGCGACAGTGTCACCGTCAACCTGCGTCACGACGTACGTAATGGCGAGGGTGTGGACTCGGTAGGTATGACCCGCGTAGAGTATTACAAGAAACGCATTATCATCTATCCCGATGTGAATACGGGTGAGTATTATGTCGATCTATTCCCTGTTAAGTATAAGATTACGCAGGCGACTGCAAGCGGCTACGCAACACTCTATGCCGAAGGTAGGACAGGCGAGACAACAGACCTGACCGAAGCACCGCTACATCATCATAGCGACACGGTGGAAGGTAAAGTGGTGGATTACAACGACACCTATAGTATCACCTATCACAGCCCGATCATGATATCCTGCACCCAGCTGCAATTCGGCATGCCGGTGCCTTATTATGGCGAGAAGACCATTATCCGTCAGAACATCCAAAACGATAGGATCGAGGTGCCGGTAGTAGAGATGCTACCCGATGGCTCCTACTCCTACCTATTCGGCGCACCGGTATTCAATTCGGATACATACCAGTTCAGCGTGACCGCTCATGAGGACTATTATTACAATAATGATCCTACCTCTCCAAGACACGAAGAGGTACGTCTGCAAGGCGGTACGCTCAAGGTCTATAACGGACTCCATGACACCAAGAACACAGAGATTCAGTCCCATCAATTGAATGCTCAGGGTAGCGCCACGATTACGCTGCCGGTGGACTATGTATCGTTCATCAAGACCGGAGATAATGCGTTGCGCGCACTTGACCTCTCTGTAGAATATCAGGGTGCCTATATCGAGAGTCAGGCCTTCCGCGCTTATATAACCGGTGACAAACTCAAAGGACAGGATTTTGCTGCCTCCACCCACGGAGATGTCATCCTGCTCGATATCCTGCGTGACCCTCCCGGATCGGGTAGTTCCGCATATCTGGATGCAGGTTCGTCCTTTAGCTATAACTGCTCGGTGGATCTCAAACTAACCTTCGGTCTGGGTATTACCCTCAAATACGGTTCCGGTGCCAATATCTATATGGGTGCCTTTGCCGGACTGGGTGCCGGAGCATGGACCGGAACGCCTACCGAGGTCGCATCCAGCTACTCGATGACCCTGCCTATCACCAATACCTTCCTTTATAAGCGTAACGGTACTTATACGTTCACCACGACGGAACGTATCACCACCGGAGGTGATCCCTTCTCGGTTGGCTCCGACGCAGATGTGTTCATCGGTGCGACCCAGAATGTGCTCTACGCTGAGATGGATGCAGTGCAGCCGCTCGACTCGCTGACGTATGTCACGCTGGCAGCGCGCTCAGCCAATGGCACCATGCGTACGATTGCAGAAGGTATGGATGCCAATGGTAATAAATACTACCTTGTGATCGGTACCGAGTTAGGCGCTACCTCGTATATCAGCTCCACCTTCGTCCATACGCAGAGTTATATCGAGAATAATCTGCTGCCGCAGCTCAGACAGCAGCGTGACGCCCTGCTCATGACCGGAGATAGTGCTACGGTCGCAGCTATTGCAACCGCTACCAACAAACCGGCTTATTGGAGTCTGGTCGATCCCACGGATGATAACTTCGGTATGGACGGTTATTACGTACAGATGGTACCGAATAATGACAAGCTCTACGACGATGAAGTGGCTGCCTATAACCGCCAGTTCGTCAACTGGTACAGCTTGCTGATCAAGAACGAACGCGATAAAATCAATGCTCTCCGCGGTACGAACAGTCAACTGGTAGGTACCTGGTCAACCGGCGGCGCTACATCCGTCACTCATACCGAGACCTATAATTCCTCCGGCTCAGAGTATCTTAAATTATTCTATCCGGGTGCATCGCTCAAATCGTCGCTGCCCAATATTGGCAGTCCGGTCATTTCACAGGGTGCTTCCGCTAAAAGTTTCAACAAACTATTGGAAGCCTCCAAGGATCAGTTAGGTCAGGATAAACCAATTGAGATATTGGGTAAAACGACTGCAGCTACCTGGAAATTTGAGTTCACGCCGATTTTCAATGCAGACTTTAACATGAGTCCTGCTACCAGCACGAAGGGTAACACCAAGGCAGTCGGCTTCACCATCAAGGCAGATGACTTCTCATACGAACATATCAATGTATCCGTTTATCGCGTAGTGGACGATCATAACGCTTTCAATGAGGCGACCGAAAGTAACCACGATTTCACGGATGCTGACGGCGATTACCGCTATGGATCGTATGTCTATTTCCTGAACGGTGGTGCTACACGCTGCCCGTGGGAGGGACCCGACTCGACTCGCTTCTATGCGCCTGCTATGCCACTCTCTGCCGGTTCGCTCAAACTCGAGAACCCCAAACTGGATATCGACGTGCATGAGCGCAGCAACGTTCCTGTTGATCAGCCCGCAGTATTCAATATCAAGATGACCAACGAAGGCGAAGTACCTTACGGTTCGGGTAACAGTATGCTTAAATTCACCCTCAAAATGCAAGATGGTACGAACCCCAAGGGTGCCAAAATCTTTATTGACGGTGCACCGCTCTATGAGGACGGACGTGAGTACCGCCTCAAACGCGGAGAAATCACACTCAAACGCGTGGAGGTGTATGCCGGTGAGGGATATGACTTCGAGGACCTGACCCTGTCGCTTACCTCCAATTGTAGCGCAACCGAACTGGCCAGATGTACCTTCTCGGCTCATTTCATGCCGGTGGCTTGCCCCGTGAATATCACGGCTCCGCACGACAAATGGATTATGAATACACTCTCGCCGCAAGACTCCACCGGATGGTATCTGCCTGTAGTCATTGACGGATTTGATGTTAACTACAAGAATTTCGACCACATCGAGTTCCAATACAAACTCGCTACCCGCAGCGATGACGATTGGGTGAACCTCTGCTCTTACTACGCTGATGACAGCCTCTACTCCATCGCTTCCGGTAATAAAGCAATGATCAACGGTGGTCGTATCGATAATATTCGTTTCTACGGTGAACGCGACCCGATGGAGCAGGAGTATGACCTGCGTGCAGTAGCATTCTGCCGCCACGGTAGCGGATTCATCACGCGTGCGTCATCTGTCATGCGCGGAGTAAAGGATACGCGCGTTCCGCGTGTATTCGGTGAGGCAGAACCCGCTAACGCTATCCTCGGCGTGGGTGACAAACTGTTGCTACGATTCAACGAACCGATTGCAGGAAACTACCTTGATGAGGATAATAATTTCCAATTAGTCGGCTATACCAACGAGACAGGTATCACCACCGGCATTTCGCTCCATTTCATCGACACCGAGAAATCCTACGCTGAATCCAAAGTACTGCGTTCTATCTCGGATAAATCGTTCACGGTTGATATGATGGTACGGCCGCAGAATCCGGAGGAGGAATATACCTTCTTCAACTACGATACCAAAGGACGCAGAAGCTTCAGCTTCGGTAAGACCGCTGACAACCGTCTGTTTGCTACATTAGGCAGCGGAACCATCTACTCCGATACCTTGCCTGAGAAGATGATGGGCTTTACCCGTGTAGCCGTGGTCTATGATCGTGAGAACCATCTGGTACGCTTCTACGCCGGTACCAAAGAGGTAACGGATACCCTGATCGCTCCGTTCGAAACCGATATAGAGTTCAATGGTAGCGCACCTGTATCCATCGGTAGAGGCTTTGCCGGAAACATGATGGAGGTACGTCTGTGGACCAAGGCGCTGGCACCCGATGAGATTACCCAGACCTTTATGAAACGACTCACCGGATACGAGCGCGAACTGATTGCTTACTATCCGATGGACGAAGGTAAAGGTACTACGCTCGCAGACAAAGCCAACGGAGCTACCCTCTATACACACCAAACCAACTGGGAGTATCAGCAGGGTATATCCCTCCGCGTGAACGATGGACAGGTAGTCAAACTGGCTGACGAATTACTCTCGCGCTCTAACAAACAGGATGAGACGCTCATGTTCTGGTTTAAGAGCCCACGCAAACGCGGCACTATCTTCTCCGCCGGCAGAATGTCTAATACTGAAGGTACCGAAATAGCATTTAGCAACGGCGCACTTGTCCTCAGAAACTATGCGAACGAATGGAAGATTGACGGCAATTATTCGGATAACGAGTGGCACCATTTCGCCATGACTGTCAACCGAGCATTCAATAATGTAGCGGTCTATATCGATGACAAACAGAAACTCTCTTTCGCTGCCACCAAACTCGGCGAGATCAGCGGTGAGATGTATTTCGGCGGAGATGATTTCGACGGTAATATAGACGAGTTCGCTATCTTCGAGCAAGCCCTTCCGCAGTCACTCATGGAAACCTACGGCACGATCTCACCAAGAGGAGATGAGATGGGTCTGATGGCTTACCTGCCTTTCGTAGAAATGAAGGAGAACGCAAGCGGCATTCTGGAGCAAGTATTCTCTATCAACGACAGACGCGTATTCAAGACCTCTGAGGGCGACGTGGTTGAGAAAGTACAACCGCTCATTGTCAGCGTATCCGACTCCTCCGACGTGATGGATCTGGGCGATAGAACCCTCTCGGCTCCTGTTAAGGATATCGGACAGCTTACCAAGATGAACTTTGACTGGTCATTCAATAACGACGAACTCCTTATTAATATTAATATGCGCGACCGCGAAATCAACAAACAGACGCTCTATATCACCGTCCGTGATGTCGAGGACCTGAACGGTAACCCGATGGTTTCACCTGTGACATGGACCACATTCGTCGATCGCAATGCTATCAAATGGGCTAAAAAAGAGATTACCGCCAAGGCTATCTATGGTAGAGACGAATCCGTTACACGTACCATTCGGGTTGTCAACTACTCCGGAAAACGTCATCTGTACACCATCGAGTCATTGCCCGAATGGCTATCCGTAGATGCATCTAACGGCTCTATTGAACCGACGGATGAGATCAACCTGACACTTACCTTTGATGCCAATATAGCCATAGGTACTTATTCGGATGTAGTCTATCTGACCGATGAGAACGGACTAAGCGAACCGCTACGCATCGAATACGAAATAGAAGCTTTACCGCCGTACGAAGATGTGGACAAAGGCCAGTATCCGCTCAATATGTCTGTCTGCGCACAAGTCATACTCGGCAATTCGGGCTACGATACCGACCCGAATGATATCGTCTATGCCCTCTACCACAATGAGTGTATTGGTAAGGAGAATATCTCCTTTGACGAGACATCCCATACCTCCAAGGTCTTCATGACCGTCTATGGTAGCGATGTTATGAAGAACAAAACGATTCGATTCCAGTTATGGCAGGCCTCAACCGGTAAGATCTACGACCTCACCGCCGATCGTAATATCGTCTTCGCGCATGGTCTGGTCTATGGCTGCGGCAACGAGCAACCGGTTGTACTGACCACCGGTGGTAGCGAACGACAGACCATCACCCTCGACCCGGGCTGGAACTGGACTTCGTTCAACCTCGACCTGAGACAGTACGTAGCGAAAATAGAGAGGATCATGACGGCTAACGAACCGTGGACAGATGGTGACCTCATCAAGAACCCCGCCACACGCCACTTCGTTATCTACTCCGATTCGCTCGGACGCTTCACGGGTGACTTCGATTACCTGCGCTATATCTATACCTATATGGTCTATAGCAAGAAGGGGAACACCCTGTATATCTCGGGTGAGAAACTTCCGGAGGACTCGATGAAGATCACGGTACAAGGCAACGAGAAATGGAGCGCGCTACCATGCTTGTTCGACCAGGTTACACCGCTCACCGAGGCATTGGCAGGATACTATGACTATGCTACACCGGGTGACCTCATCAAGGCGCATGACCGCTTTGCTACGTTCTCGACCAACAAACGCTGGGAAGGTAACCTCACAGCCCTCCGTCCGGGCGAAGGATACCTCTTCCGCCGTATGGCTCCCGGCGCCGTCACGATACCATTCTATCTCCAGTCAGGCTCCAACGCTCCGCGTCGCACGCCGGCTAACAACGCTCAGCCGTCTGTGTTCAGCAATCCGCAGGCTGCGACCAACATGACCATGATAGCCAAGGTAACGTCATCATCGAGCGAAACGGATCATTCCGACAACTCATCATTACTACAGGTTTATGTCGGCAATGAACTCGCTGCGGTTGCTACCCCGCTCACCATTGATGATGAAACGTATTACTTCCTCACCATCCAATGCGACCAACTCGGCGCCCTCCACTTCGAGATGGACGGGCAGACACTCGTACCCGAAAATGGCACCATCAATTACCTGTCTGATAGCCATGCCGGTAGCCTGGAAGCGCCTATAACGCTTCGTCCTACCGACGAGATCGGTGTGTATAAAGTCTTCGAAAATAATCATGTAATAATAATCCGAAACAATGAGAAATATGATGTTACAGGTAAGAAATTGTAAAATCCTTGCTCTTTGTTCCCTCATCCTTGTAGCCCTTGTCGGCTGCAAGGATAAAGAGCAACCGGTCAATCCCTTCGTTGACCCGGGCACAACCGAGAACCCCAATTGGGTCGTTTCCGGTGATAATAACATGTCCTCCTCTATGACGGCCATCGTCAAAGTGTCCTTTGCTAAATCCGAGGGTATCCTCGCGGCGTTCATCGGTAACGACTGCTGCGGTTTAGCCAACTACAATACGGACCTCGGTCTCTATTGGTTGTATATCTCACCCGCTACGGAAGCAGGCGGTAACGTCCAACTGCGTTTCTATTCCCCGGAACTCAAACGCATCTTCGATGCCACAACCACCTTCTCCTTCAGCAATGATACGCAACTCGGCTCTATCACAGAGCCCTATACCCCGGAATGGAAAGTAATGCAATAATATGGAAACATTGTTGATTATTCTGCAACTGCTTGTCGTGATGGCGATGATCTTCATCGGCGCGAAAGTAGGGTCTATCGGTCTGGGTATATACGGCATGGTAGGCGTGTTCATCCTTGTGTTCTGTTTTGGTCTGGAACCCGGCGTTGTCCCCGTCGATGTGATGCTTATCATTGTGTCCGTCATCACCGCCTCAGCGGCACTACAGGCAGCCGGTGGACTGGATTATATGGTGCAAATAGCGGCTAAAATCCTCCGGCGCAATCCGAGTCGCATCACCTTCTACGCACCGTTTGTCACCTGGTTGTTCTGTTTTTTGGCGGGCACGGCGCATACCTGCTATGCCCTGCTACCCATCATCTCAGAAATAGCCTACAAAGAGAAAGTACGACCGGAACGACCGCTCAGCGTTGCTACCATCGCAGCCTCCTTGGGTATCACCGGTTCACCGGTATCTGCGGCTACTGCGGCTGTCATATCCCAAAGCTTGCTCGGCGGAGCCGGCATTGGTATCAAAGAGATTATGATCATCACCGTCCCCGCTTCGCTCATCGCAATCTTCGTGGCGGCGCTCGTGCAGAACTTCGTCGGCAAACCCCTGGAGCAAGATCCGGAGTACCAACGTCGAGTCAGCGAGGGACTCATCAACCCCGAAGCCGAAGCTACTAAAGATGAAGAAACGGAACGCAACCCCCGCGCTAAATGGGCAGTATTAGCCTTCCTCTTGGGTGTGGTGCTTGTGGTTCTGTTTGGTTCTATTCCCGCTATGCGTCCGCAATTCCACGGCGAGGCGATGAACATGAACTACATCATCGAGGTCACCATGATGTCCATCGCCGCGCTGATTCTGCTGGTAGGCAAGGCAGATGTACGCGAGGCGGTCAAAGGCAATGTCTTTGCGTCCGGTATGAGTGCTATGGTGTCGATCTTTGGTGTGGCATGGATGGGTAGTACGTTCTTCCTCGGTAACCAAGAGGTCATCATGGGTTCCGTGGCAGGTGTGTTCACCTCCTGGCCTATCCTATTCGGTATTCCGCTCTTCTTGATGAGTATCATGCTCTTCTCACAGGCTGCTACAGTTAAGACCTTGTATCCCGTAGGCTTGGCGTTAGGCGTACCGCCGCATATTCTGCTGGTGCTCTTCCCTACCGTGAACGGCTATTTCTTCCTGCCGAACTACCCGACAGAGGTAGCTGCAATCGGCTTTGATAGAACCGGAACGACCCATATCGGTAAGTATGTCATCAACCACTCCTTCCAACTGGCAGGCTTCATCACCACCTTTGTATCCATCGGCGTCGGTTACCTGTTAACCCTCCTGCTGCTCTGATAGAGTCCAATGCCAACGGCCAACGGCCAACGCAAAAAAAACGCTCCAAAAAGCGTTTTTTTTTGCGAGCATAGTCACTCATCTCACATCCGTTCTAACGATTATTCCCATGCAGTCGGCACACCGATTTACGCTAAAAAAGCTCTCCTAACCGTTAAGAGAGGGGAAGAATTCAACTAAGACGACGCCTAAGAATCGGCTTGTTTAAGGCGTTTTAGTGTCCCCGAGGTGATTGGTTAAAGGTTAAGGGTTAAAGGGGGAGACGGCAGTCGGGGGATATACGTATTTTGAAGTAGGCGTTGTCCGTTGCATACCATACGCGGCTGTTAAGACCGTCTTTTTCTTCATGCCAATAGCCTAACTGTTCGGGCGTCAGGGTAAACGAGACCGTACGGGTTTCGCCGGCAGGAATAAAGATTTTTTCGAATCCCTTGAGTTCGCATATCGGTCTTGCCAAATCCCCGGAACACTGATGCACATAGAGTTGTGCCACTTCGTATGCATCGTACGATCCGGTGTTTTTGATAGTACATGAGACCGTGTACGGATCGTTGTCCGGACTGATAGCCAGCATACCATTATCACCTATAGACCTTCCCTTGGACTCTATGACGGTTTCGCCGTATTCGAAGGTGGTGTAACTAAGTCCGTATCCAAAGTGAAAGAGGGGTTCTACGATGGACTCTAACCAATAGGAGGAAGCGCCGATAGAAAACTGCGGAGCGCCGACAGGTATATCATCGAGCAGCACGGCATTATCAGCACAAGGACGACCTGAGTTAAGACGGTTATAATAGAAGGGAATCTGTCCCACCATTTTCGGGAATGTCATAGGCAGTTTGCCTGAAGGAACGGCTTTGCCGGTGATGATATTGGCTAAACCGGGCCCTGCCATAGTGCCGCCATGGAATGAATAGAGTACAGCATCCGCCATCTCTACTTCCTTTCCGATGGTGAGTGGTCTTCCTGCCATGACGATGAGCACGATAGGTTTGCCTGTTGCTTTGAGCGCTGCAAGCAGTTCGGTCTGTGCGCCGGGCAGAGAGAGGTCTGCTCGGCAGCGCGCTTCGCCTGAGAGGATTGCTTCCTCGCCCGCGAAAAAGAGGATCACATCCGCTTTGCGTGCAGCCTCTACCGCTTTCGCAAAACCGCTTGTACTCTTATCGCGGCTATATTGCAAGCCGGAATCGTAGGTGATTGATAATTGAGAATTGACAATTGATAATTGTTGGAACGCCATGAGGGGTGTGATGGCATGGTCGGGTTCGCCGTCAAAGACCCATGTGCCGAGTTGCTCTTTGGGTTGATTGGCAAGTGGGCCGGTGATGAGGATGTTTGATGTTTGACTTTTGATGTGTGATGTATTATTAAGGGGCAGGATGCCGTTGTTCTTGAGCAGTACTACACTCTGTTCGACTGCTTCGGTAGCCATTGTGAGAGCTTCCGGCGAATAGAAGACGGGGGCCTCTTCCGGCACATAGGGGTGCTCGAACAAGCCTAAACGGTATTTCATCCGCAGGATAGAACGCACACAGTCATCAATCATGGATTCCGGGACTTTCTTCTCCTTGACCAGCTCAGCAAGATGTTCATGGTAGATCTGTCCCTGCATATCCATCTCCATGCGTGCGTTAATGCAGCGCAGTGCCGCCTCTTTGCGGTCAACACAAAGTCCGTGCGGGATTAGATCCATGCCGCTGCCCCAATCGCTGACTAATAATGCATCCGAATGCCATTCGTTGCGCAAGATATCAATGTTCAGATGTTTGTTGGCAGAGGAAGGCATTCCGTTGATGGTGTTGAACGAGCACATGAGGCTCATCGCCCCTGCATCCACCGCCGCTTTGAACGGCGGCAGATAGACATCGCGCAACTGTACTTCGGGTATCCATGTAGCGTTATAATCGCGTCCTCCCTCGGAAGCCGAATAGCCGGCAAAATGCTTGACGCATGCTGCCATGAGGGGGAATGCTGTTTGCTGTTTGATGCTTGATGCAGGATTAGGTGATTGATAACCTCGTACCGTTGCAGCCGCAAAAGCGGAAGCAAGATAAGAATCTTCGCCGTAACCTTCCGCTACGCGTCCCCAACGCGGGTCACGCGCCACATCCACCATAGGAGAGAATGCCCAACGGATACCATCCTGGTAGGCTTCCTGCGCCGTTATCTGCGCAGCATGCTCAATGAGTTCCGTGTTCCAGGTTGCTGCTTGACCAAGGGGAATAGGAAAGATGGTCTTATACCCATGAATCACGTCGCGGCCCATGATCAGCGGAATGCCCAAACGGGTCTCTTCCACCGCCATGCGTTGCAGGCGGTTGACCTCTTTGGCACCGATACCATTGAGGAGAGCACCTACTTTGCCTTCGCGTATCAAAACTTCCTTTGATTCGGTGTCATACGTGGGATCCAATTGATTCATTTGACCGATCTTCTCCTCCAGGGTCATTTGCGAAAGGAGATTTTCTACAAAACGATCTTCGTCGCTCTGATGTGCGCATGAGCACGCCGCCAGCAATCCAATACCGTATATCGCTGTGCGAAAGATGGAAGTTCTCATTTTTTAGATTTTTAGTTTTTCACTTTTTTTCATTGCTCCATGGCATCGATACCTGCGGTGAGGGCAAACAGGGTAACATTCCAGTTGATGGTGACCTCGTTGGAGGCATAACTGGGTTGGTAATCCAGGTAACTCTCATCGGCCGCAATGCCCTTGGGGTACTTGACACCGTCGGTCTCGGCATCCTGACGCGCAGGGTTGGGTCCGCCTGCCAGGAAACCGGGCAGGGTGCCCTTGGGATGGCTGAAGGAGAGACGGTGGTGGGGGTGAGAGGTCGGATTGGTACCAAAGCCCGTCACGTAGCAGTAACCCGTGGCATTCTGACCCAGCACATAGTTGAGGCAGCGCTCGGCGTTGATGCGGTAACGCTCGTCACCCGTCAGGCGGTAGGCATAGAGGCACTCCACCCCGCGCCAGCAGCAACCCTCGGAGTTGCAGCCCCAGAAGAAGTCATTCTCACGGTTGCCATAGGGTGAACGATAGACGGATACCGTCTCGCCCTCCTCGATATAAGGCAACAGGTGTGAGAGCAAGGCATCCTGGCATTCCAACGTAAAATCGATTTGTTCGTCACGGTGCATCATCCACTCCAGCGAAGCCAGTTCTGCCACATCGCCCCAGACGGCAGGGGTATATTCTTCGGGGCAGGTATTGAGTGCTTTTTCCTTGTACACGTTATCATGCGTCAGCAGATACAACTCTGTTGCCGCCCAATAGAATTCGTCCACGACACAATTGTCGTCGTACGCGCCGGTTGTGATGGCTGGGCTGAAGTGCTCATTCATCTTGGGCTGGTCGTAATAGACGATCGGATTATCTTCTGCCCATTGATATGCCCGCTTCGCTGCCTTGGTAGCCTCTGCTACAAAGCCGGGATAAGCAGCCTCAAACGGGGCATAGACACGCGCTGCGAGGGCCATGGTAGCCGCGAAATCGAGTGCCGCAGCGGTAGTCTTGAGGACGACGTAACGCGTTTTCCGGCATTCATCGGGGCGGATGAAGCCCTCAAAGTCGGGTTCGGTAAGCTTATGATAGACACCGCCATCCGTGTCCTGCATCGTGAGCATCCAGCGGATGTTGTACATAGCCTCGGCGAGCATGTCAGGGCAAGGGATTGGGCTTTCGGGAATATTCAGATGCAGGGTATCGAAATAGGCTTTGTTCATCTCGTAGGCCATGAGCCAGACGCCCATGGTATAGCCGGAGTTGACGATGTACTTGTTGTAGTCGCCGGCATCATACCAACCGCCGGGTGATGAGATGACTGTTCCTTCGGGACGGGTGTCTGTAGCCGCCGAGGCATGCACAAGCACGTGGTCATCGGGATGACCGGCAGGGCGGGCATAGCCTTCGGCATAGGGTTCTTCGGTAGCCATGGATGCCCGCTGGTGGTAGTAGGCTCGGAGCGCAGCGCGGGTCAGCTCGCGATAGGGACGCTCATTAATGATGAAATGAGCGCTCGCAAGCGAGCTCAATGATGGAATGGTGACGCAAAGCGTGTATTCCCCACACTCCTTCAAATCGGAGAAATCGACCAGCTGACGGGGTTTGCCGGAGACGGGATTGAGCATCGTAGGGGATGCGGTGCCCTGCCAGACGGTGTCTTGGTTTTCATTGAGGATGAAAACCCGAGTCGTAGGCTGTTGGTCATTGGTCGTTTGCTCCAAGCCATCCAATGCGATGGTGGCTGTTTTCTCCTGCAAGGGGCTAAAGCCGACCTGATTGATGGCAATCACAGGAGACGTGTTGTGCTTGCACCCTACCAAGAGGGCACAAGCACATACAAACAAGAAATATGATTTCTTCATGGATTTACATTATTTCTTTAGAGGGAATTTATAGACAAGCAGTGCCATGATAAGGGCGACAGCCGCCGGGAAGAGTGAGAAAAGAGACCAAATCATGGTTCTGACAGCCTCTTCGTTGCTGATAGTGACCAAGGTCAGGCCGGTCTCCATATCGGTTTGGGACACCATTCCGGCATAGCCGAGCAGCAAGGCAATCAAGCTGCCCGAGATAGCACCGCCGAACTTCTGCGCCATGGTACCCGACGAGAAGATAAGTCCCGTAGAGGAAGTTCCGTTCTTCTCGGTAGCATAGTCAGCGACGTCCGCATACATCGACCAGATGAGCGGTGAGTAGAGACCGGCACCGATGGATGTGAGCATCGACACGGCCACCATCACCCATACAAAGGCGGGGTTCATCGGGATGAAGAAATACAAAGCCGAGAACACCGCGCAGATGACGGATGCCCAGACGAAAGCCATGCGTTTGGAACCCACCCAGCGCGTGAAGGCCGGACTGACGGCACCGAAGACCATACAGGTAGCCTCGCTGAAAGCCATGAAAGCGGTGTAATTGATGATGAACCAGCCTACATTGACATCGCCATTGAGGCAATAAGTAATCATGTAACCGGCCGCGGCGTAGCGGAAACCGTTGAAGAAGTTGGAGCAGAATGCCACGGAGGTCATATAGACCCAGGGTTTGTTGCGGAAGAGGTCTCCGAACTGTCCCCAATTGAACTTCTCGGCCCGAACGGGTTCGTGGCGTTCCTTGGTAAGGAGGCCGCAGGCCAAGGTCATCAGCGCAGCTACGAGGCCGAAGCCGGCACCGAGAACGGCGTACTGATGCTGCTCCGTACCGCCCACCATGCGCTGCAGGTAGGGGAAGGAGAACAGGGTGATGAACCCCATGGCATAGGCGCCCACCATACGGAAGGCGGAGAACTGGTTCTTCTCGTTGTCGTCGGTGGTCATCACGCCAAGCAGCGAACCGTAGGGCACGTTGACCATAGTATAGCACGCCATCATCAGGAGATAGAAGCTATACGCCCAGATGCGTTTGCCTACAGGGCCGAGTTCGGGGGTGAAGAAGAGCAACGCGAAGATGAGTCCGAAGGGGATAGAACCGAAGATCAGCCAGGGGCGATAGGTACCCCAGCGAGACTGTGTGCGGTCGGCGATGGACCCCATCAACGGGTCGGTCACCACGTCGAACATACGCGCGAGCAGCATGAGTGCGGCGGCGTCGGCGAAGGAGAGACCGAACACGTTGGTGAAGAACAGCGGGAAGGCGATGGACATAATCTTCCAGGTGATGCCGCCGGAAGCGGCATCACCCAGAGCATATCCTATCTTTTCACGTAAAGGAGCCATAGTAATTTACGATTGGACGATTTATTCCTTAAAGGTAATCTTGAGTATGTTCAATCCCCAACCGGCCACGGATAAGGCATTCTGACCCTCGACCAAATCTTTGAGTTCAGCCGTATAGGCGAAGGTATAGGGTTGAGGCGTATCGTCGGTGATGTCAAACTCGGGGAAGAGGTCTGTCCACCAGGCAGTCATCACCTTCATCTTCCAATACTCCTTGTACTCCTCGCCTTCGTAGTAACCCTCGTGACCGGCAGGCAGTTTCTCGTAGTAGATCAGAATCGTAGCGCCGGCAGGAACCTGAGCCATATCGGCAGCCTCGATACGTACGCGGTTTTCATTCCACTGCAGGTATTCCGGACCGGTCCAGAGCGTCTTCTCGTTGCTGACCGAGGTGGTCACTTCGACAAGCGTACCGGCAGCGGTAACGAAGAGTACATCCGAGCCGTCCTTGTTCTTCATCGAGAGGGTGTGTTTGCCCACCTCGGCAGCGGGAGCGGTGAGGGTAACGGAGGTAGAGGTAACGGTCAGCGTTATGATGACATTCTCGTCCACCTTGACGGAAGCGACGTTATCCAGGCTCACACCGGTCAGCACCCAGGTGTCGCCGGGTACAAACTCCTCATAGCCTGCGAGGATGACGGCACCGTTGTGCACCTCAACGAAGCCCGAACCGTAGTTCTTGTCCTCGCTGTCGCTGAAACGGAGGTAGTAACGGCCGTCTTTGGTGTCGGGCAGGGTAAACTTGAGGGTAGCATCATCCTTGTAGGAAGGAGTGCAGTTCGTCACAATAGTTTTGGTTTCGAAATCGGAGGAGAGAATGATACGAGCCACCGCGTTCATATTTTTTCCGCTAATCTCCATTTCAATGCCGGGCACCCAATGGTTACCACCCGCGGGAGCTGCGAAATAGGGGTCGGTATCGTAGGGATTGACGGTTACGGTCCCGGTACGGCTGGTACTCTTGCCCGCCTGTGTGACGGCCTCGATGCGCAGGTCGTAAACACCTGCGGGGAAGCACATATTGATTTTGGTACCGGTATAGACGAGCACGTTATCCATATACCAATTAACGGTGGTATAGGCTGAGGGTGTCACTGTGACGGAGTCATAGAGCGGAGTATCGGGGTTCGCCAGGGTATAGGACAACTGGCCAGTCTCGGTCTCGTAGGGCACCAGGATACGGGGTAGGTCGTCCGGCGAGACAGTGTCATACGGGGCTTGCGATTTGCAACCGGTGAGGATGACGGAAACTGCGAGTGCTGCAAGCAGCAATATATTCTTTGCTTTCATAATTGTCAATTATCAATTATCAACTATCAACTATTTCACATCCCACCACACACGTGCATGCCAGTCGTAGGTACCGGTCACACGTGCTTTGGCTTCATTGTATGCCTCAGCGCTATAGGTCTCCTCTTTCTTCGGATAACACAGACGCACGGGTATATCCTGTACACCATCGATAGGTTTGGTCTTCTCGTTGGTGGGGTCCGGACCAACGAGCTCGGGGTAATCCGAGCGACGACGGTTAGACCATGCCTCAGCGGGATTATGGAAATGGAGAATCCAAGCCTGGGTATTAATCTGTCGTTTGCGGTCGTCGTTGCCTGCGGCGAAAGCGATAGTCGGTTCAGCCAAATAGGTAGCAAAATCACCATCGCTCACGCGGTCGCAACCATAGCATTCAGCCAGGACGTTCATCGCCTCACGGATACCTGTCTCGTACAGCGACTTGGCATCATCGGATGTCCAGCCCAGCACAGCGGCTTCGGCACGCAGGAAGCATACCTCGGCATAGGTCATTACGATGCCGGGATTGTCGGAGCGCAGGAAGTTATTCGCCAATTTGGGTTTGAGCCAACGCGGATTGTCGGCAGGTGAATAACCGGGGTGCATAGCCTGTATCTCAGCGATGCGGAGTGCAAGGGGGCTACCGGGCAGATCGGTATAGGATGGCCACGCATCCCATGAGAACTCACCCGGGGCAATGGTAGAGATGATATCTACGGTAGGATTAGCCGCCTGGGTAGCAATAACGGCATCGGTCACATCTTCGCGTCCATCGGCGCTGGTAAGCGACATGAAGTCGTCGATATAGAAGCGGCAGAGTAGCGTAGTACGCGGGTCGTTATTGTCGTAGAGCTGCTTCCATAAGGTCTTGCAGATATAGGTGGGGTTGTTGGTGGGGTCGTTGCCGTAGAAATACTTCGAGAGAGCATTGCCGCGGATGTCCTGGTAAGACTCCTGACCAAAATTGAAGCTCACATTCATATGTTTCACGCAGGCATTATCGGCAGCAGAAGACATGACGCCATCAGCGATAGCTTCTACGAATTTCTCCTTTGCCAAGTCGGGCAGTACATCCGATATACGCATTGCATAGCGCAGGCGCAGCGAGTTGGCAAACGTACGCCAGGCTTCCAGATTACCGCCGAACATGGGATCGCTGGAAATGGGGTTGGCATTGACGTCGAAACTACCGGCAGCCTGACGCAGTTCGGTGAAGAACAGCTTGTAGAGTTCCTCCTGCGTGTCGTATTTAGGCTGCGTAACACCTTCCAGATATCCCAGGCCAGCCTCGGTAAAAGGCACATCGCCGTAGTAGTCGGTCAGGAGCGCACCTACATAGACGCGCATGATACGCAGCGCGGCATAGAGATTCACCTGTTCGGGTACATCCTTGGTAGCAGCAATACCATCGGTGAGGTTGCGCATTGCACCGGCATAGAGGTTGTTCCAGGGACGCGACATCTCGTTGTCGTCCACACGGTGCTGACCACCATAGTTAGTAGTATTCCAGCAACCCATGAGGTGCTGTGTGAAGGCGTAAGTATAGAGACGATATACGTCCACATAGTTCATATCACCAAAGAGCTGCAGTTCGGCATAGGTAAGCTGCGAAGCGGGGTTGATATGATCTGCCTTGGTAGGGTCGGTATTGATTTCCTCGTAAATCTTGTCAGAGCAAGATGGAAGAATCGAGACCGCTAACGCTGACAGAATACAGAATACAGATTTCTTAAGTGTTTTCATATTCATTGCAATGTTACGAGGTTAGAACTTGATGTTAAAGTTAAGACCGTAACTACGACGGCTGGGCAGCGAGCCATACTCCAGACCGAGTCCGGAGGTGTTGTACTGTGCATCGGGGTCGATATCCTTGATGTTTTTCCAGATGATGAAGGGGTTACGTGCCACGAAGCTGATGCCTACGTGCTTCACGATACCTTTCTTGTCGAGCCAGTTCTTGGGGAAGTCGAGTGTCAGGATCAACTCACGGCACTTCACGTACGAGTTGTCGTAGATGAAGAGTTCGGGTGAGTTACGCGATACCTCATACCAGTAGCTTTCGGGGTTGATATATTTGGTATTCTCGCTATATGTACCGTCGGGATTAAGCACCACACCATCCACGAGGAAGCCGCCTGTAGCCTCCCAGTTCTTAGCACCGGCAGCGCGGCGTGCCTCTTCGGAAGCGTACCACTCGGCACGGCCGGCAAGCGTCTCTTTGGCTTTACCGGTCTCATAGGCCGAACGCTCGGACATCGAGAAGATGTCAGCACCTACCTTCACGTCGAAGAGAGCCGTCAAGCTCAGCATACGCCAACGCAGCGTGGTGCTCAGACCGCCCGTCCAATCCCACTGGGCATTACCAAGCACTTTATTCTCGGTAGTGAAGGTCGGCAGACCCGTGTTCTTATCCACGATAACACGACCATCTTCATTACGTGCCAGAGCGGGACCACAGATAGAACCGTACTTCTCACCTTCGCGAGCGGATACATAGACGTTACACCAGGTAGCTTTGGCCAACTCCAGTTCGTTGGTTCCCTCGATGAGTTTGACCACCTTGTTGTTGTTCTTCGACCAGTTGATATTCAAATCCCAGGTAAAATCCTTAACGGAAACAAGCCGTGCACCGAAGGTAATTTCGAAACCTTGGTTGAGGATCTCACCGGCGTTAATCATGCGGTAATCGTAACCGCTGGTGGGCGATGTAGCCATGGCGATGATTTGGTCGCGCGAGGTCTGATGATAGAAGGTGAAGTCGAGGCTGACACGGTTGTCTGCCCATTTGGTCTCAAAACCGGTTTCCCACGAGCGGGTACGCGTCGGACGGAGGTCGGGGTTCGGTATTACATTACCATAGATAGAACCGATGGTGTAACCCGAATAACCGAACTGCGACTTGGTATAACGCAGCGAGAGTTGATAGGGGTCGGTATCGCTACCTACCTCTGCCCAACTCAGACGAACCTTACCGTAGGGCAGGACTCTGCGGTTGGTCTTAATCAGCTCAGAGAATACCCACGAGGTACTGACAGACGGATACACATAGAGGTTCTTGCCACTGGCCAGGGCAGAAGACTTGTCGCCACGAACCGTAGCGTCGAGGTATAACATATGACGCCAACCTAAGTTAGCAGAACCGAAGACAGATACGATACGTTTGTTGTAGGTAGCTTCCTCAACGGATTGCTCCTCAAAACTGGACATGGCAACCACCTCGCGGATACCCATCTCGGTACCGGTGTTAATGGTGGTCTTATTGCGTACGTCATAGACGTTGGCACCAACGGTAGCAGTAAAGTCGAAGTCACCCCACGTATCGGTATAGATACCCAGGAACTCGGCATTAATCATACGGTTGTTGAAGAAGCTGTTCTGCAGACGACCGGATTCATAACCCGGGGTTGTCGGGTACTTGAAGTCCGAGAACTCAAAGCGGTTCAACTCAGCACCAACGGTAGCCTGCAACTTGAGTTGCGGGATGACGTTATAGACGATTTTACCGTTCATGCGGAGCAGGTTCTTGTAGGACTGGTTCTTATTCTTATTGATATCCCAATAGGGGTTCACGTTGTAGGGATCCATACCGTTCCAGTTCTGGTACTCACCGGTAGCCGTCTCGTAGTTTTTGAGCCATGCCTGGTCGTAGGTGGTAGCCAGGGTCATGAGGTTCTTACCCACGTTCGATTTGTCGTCGCCGAGGGCAGGGCGGTTCTTAACATCCTCGTGCACGTAGTTCACCGAGAAATCCAAATCAACAGGGCCAATCGAGGTGTTGGCGCGCAGGTTCAGGGTGTTGCGGCTCATGCGGGAGTTGGGCAGAATATCCTTGTTGCGCATATCGGTATAGGTGAAGCGGATACCCGTCTTACCGGTGTTCATCGAGATGATGGCTGTGTTAGAAGCCGTCACACCGAGTTCGAAGAAGTTAGCGGTATTGTCCGGGATGATCATAAAGGGATGCTCCTGACCATCAAAATAACGCAACATCAGCCCTGCGTCTGCTTTGGGTCCCCAGGACTTATTCGTATTGGAAGTGGCATTGAAGTTGTACTGGCCGTTGGAACCCATACCATACTCTTGCTGTACGTTATCCCATTTGCTCAGCTGCGACTCGATAGTCACCGTACCGTTATATTCAACCGACCATTTGGCATCGCCGGTATTGGCTTTCTTGGTGGTAATGAGGATGACACCGTGGCTGGCGCGGCTACCATAGAGGGCTGCAGCCGCAGGGCCTTTCAGCACCGACATAGACTCTATATCATCGGGGTTGAGTGTCGAGAGTCCGTCACCCAGGTCGTAACCACCTTCCGTTCCGGCAGAACCGAAGTTGGTATTATCCATCGGCACACCGTCGATGACGTAAAGGGGCTGGTTGTTACCGGTCATCTCTGTTGCACCACGCAGCATAACGCGCGTAGAACCCGAAGCACCGCCGGCAGTACCTTGAACGACCAGACCGGCTACACGACCGGCCAGCGAGTTGGCCACATTGACTTCCTTGGCTTTGGTGAGTTCGTCACCCTTGACCTCGCCGACCTCATAACCTAAAGCTTTGCGGTCACGCTTGATACCCATAGCCGTTACGACAACTTCGGAGAGCACCTCTGTATTCTCGGACATCGTTACGTTGATCGTTGTGCCGGTCACTTCGATGGTCTGGGCGGTATAACCCATATAGGAGAACTCGAGCTGGTCACCCATGTTCGCCTGAATCGAATACTGACCGTCAAAATCGGTAACCGTGCCGACTGTAGTTCCTTTGACGAGCACACTGGCACCGATGAGCGGACCATCCGCATCTTCGACTGTACCCGTCACCGTGATCTGTGCTAAAGCCATGCTCGTCACTGAGAAGAGCATCACGGCAAGGCATAGCACATGTTTGGTAATGATTTTCATAAATTGTATAGATTAATAAGATTTATTTTGTCCTTATTTTTGCTCCTCGGGTGCTTTGCGAATGGACATCGGCGCCGAGTTATAGACGGATTGCAGGGTATAAGCGGGGTCGTTGTTCTCCCACGAATCGACCATCGCACGAACGGCCTGTTCGCCGTTGCCGATGAACTTACCCGTCTGGTGATTGATTACGCCGAAGCCGTCTTCGCCGGTCTTGCTGTTGCCGTTATCCCAATAGAGCGCCGCTATCTTGCGGTCGCGCATCGCCTTGCAGATATAACGGAAGTAATAGAGACGGAACTCTTCGTCGGCCTGCGAGGCACGACGAACGGCACCGAATTCACCGAAATACACCGGTATTCCGCGGCGGACATACATGTTATAGAGACGGTTGAGCATGCTGACATAGGCATTCTCGTCCGAGCCGGGCACTACATCCACGCCGGTGTGTCCCCACTCGTTGTACTTAGCCGAACCGGCATAGTCCCAGGGGTCGTAGCTATGAACGGCTACCATCAGACGGTTCTCGACCACATCTTCGGGCAGCACCATGTTATCGACCGTCAGATCCGGACTGGCCACATAACCCGGCACGCCGATATAGCGTGTCTCGTTCTGACCGCCGGCTGCACGGATGGCATTCACGCATACCTGGTTCCACTCGTTGAGCACGCGATACTGTGCACCGCCGTCCGTACGGTTGGCGCCGCCGCCCCAGCCGCCGTCCTGTATCTCATTGAGCGTCTCGAACACCAGCCATTCGCCGAAGTTGGCAAAGCGCTTACCAATCTGGAGCCACACCATCGTTAGCTCCTGCTTGATCTGCATGTTCTTCTCCTCGCTGGCCACGGCTCCGGGCAGATCCAACCAGAAGAAGCCCTTCTTGACGGCATCGGTCTCAGCACCGAAACCGTCGTGGTGAATGTTGATGATGACGATGAGACCGGCTTTGTGTGCCATCTCTACCAACTCGGCAACACGGTCCATCCATGCTTTCTCAATGGTATAGGTCGGAGCCGGCCCTATATGCCCCATCCACGTCACAGGAATACGCACACTCTTGTAACCGGCTTTCGCTACGCCGTTAAAGGTCTGTTGGGTAGCAGCCTTGTTACCCCAGCCTTCCTCGTAGGAACAACCGCCATAATGTGCATCCATCTGGTTTCCCAAGTTCCAACCGATACCCATCGAGAGGGCAAATTGGATAGCCTCGTTGTCGGAGGGCTTCTTCTTGGTAGTCTCTTGCGCCTCGCACGCCGTCAGGGCAATCAGAAGCGCAAACAATGCAAGTAAGATTTTTTTCATAAGCGTATAATTTTGGGTATTTTGGTCAGATTTCAATGCTTACTTCGTGGCGGCCGGGTTCGTAGGGCAGCAGGGTCGGATGGTCTGCATGCTGCTTGCCATGGGGATTTTTCACCGTGATGACATACTCCGCCTCGCGCCATTTGCGGGTAACGGTATATTCCTTCATATCCGAGGGGATGCAAGGGTTAACCTCCAGCCCCTCATAGGTTGGACGGATGCCGAGGATATACTGCGATATGGTTAGCCAGTTCCAGGCGGCGGTGCCGGTCAGCCAACTATTCTTGCCCTCACCGGGTTTGGCAGCTTCCTTACCGGCTACCATCTGGCAATAGACATAGGGCTCTACGCGGTGCAGGTCTTGGTTCTGAATCCACGCGGGAGCAATCTTGCGGTATAGCTGCCAGGCATCATTGCCTCGTCCCGCCAGGGTCTGGGCGATGATGACCCAGGGATTGTTATGGCAGAAGATACCACCATTCTCCTTGTAGCCGGCGGGATACGTGGATTGCTCGCCGAGTTCGATATGATAGGTGGTATAGGCCGGCCAGTTGAGCACCATGCCGTGCTCGCTATCCAGCAGTTCGGCTGCGCTATCCAGCGCGCGTTCGGGCATACCTTGCTCGGCACCGATGCGCGCCATGGCGCACCAACCCTGGCTCTCGATGAAGATCTGTCCCTCGGCGTTCTCATGCGAACCAACCTTGTTACCGTAGAAATCATAGGCGCGCAGGTACCATTCGCCGTCCCATCCGGACTCTTCCACGGCCCGGCACATGGCATCAATATGTTGTTCGGCCCGCTTAGCTTCCGCCTCCATACCGCGCGTGCGGCAGAGGGCTACGTACTCGCGTCCGCACCAGACGAACAGACCGGCAATCATCAGACTCTCGGCCTTGCTGCCTTCAGTCTTGTTGCCCGTCGTCTGGAAGGATTCGTTGGGGTCGTTGGAGAAACAATTCAGGTTCAGACAGTCGTTCCAGTCGGCGCGACCGATAAGGGGCAGTCCGTGAGGACCCACATTCTCGATGACATGATTGAAACTGATACGAAGGTGCTCCATGAGGCTGACTTCCGTGCCCGGTTGGTTATCCCAGGGTACCGGTTCGTCGAGGATGGAGAAATCACCCGTCTCGCGGATATAGGCAGTCGTACCGAAGATGAGCCACATGGGGTCATCGTTGAAGCCGCCGCCGATGTCGTTGTTACCACGTTTGGTCAGAGGCTGGTACTGGTGGTAACAACCGCCGTCCGGGAATTGTGTAGCTGCGATGTCCAGGATACGTTGACGGGCACGCGAAGGTATCTGATGCACAAACCCCACCAGGTCCTGGTTCGAATCCCTAAATCCCATACCGCGCCCCACACCGCTCTCGAAGAACGAAGCCGAACGACTCATGCAGAATGTGACCATACACTGGTATTGGTTCCAGATATTGACCATACGGTTCAGCCGCTCGTCAGGACTCTCCACATGGTATTTGCTCAGCAACTCATCCCAGAGTGCATTCAGTTCCGCAAAGGCAGCTTCTACCGCCTCCACCGTTGCAAAACGGCGAATAACCTCGTGCGCGCGTTCCTTGTTAATAATATGGTGGTCCTTGTCGCCTAATGAAGTTGAGAGTTGAGTGTTGAGTGTTGAGTGAAGTTGGTCAGTTGAAAGTTGAAAGTCAAATTTCTGACCTTCTTCGTTCTCTTCGTAGCCGAGGATGAAGATATAGTCTTTGGATTCGCGCGGCTGTAGTTCCACCTCGATATAATGGCTGGCAATAGGACTCCAACCGTGCGCTATGCTGTCGGTCGAATGACCGTTCAGTACTGCCTGCGGTTCGCTCAATTCGTTGTACAAACCCACAAAGGACTCGCGGTCAGTATCATATCCCTCTGCCGCACAATTGACCGCATAGTACGCATAGTGATTCCGGCGCTCTTTATACTCCGTCTTATGATAAATAGCAGTAAACCCTTTTGTACTTTGTAGCTTGTCCCTTTGCACTTCTACCTCGATTTCGCCGGTGGACAGGTTGCGCTGGAAATTCTCACCGTCTGTAGCGGCATTCCATAGACACCATTCCGCGTACGAGAACAGCTTGAGGTGCTTGGTCTCGTCAGAGAGGTTCGTGAGGGTCAGACGCTGAATCTCCGCTTTGACACCCAGTGGCACAAAATGCAACGCGCTCGCGCGTACCTTGTTTTTCGTACCCGTGATGCGCGTGTAATTGAGTCCATGACGGCATTCATACTCGTCCAAAGCTGTCTTGCAGGGTTTCCAACCCGGATTCCACACCAGACCACCTTCGGCTATGTAAAAATAGCGACCTACCGAGTCCATCGGCACGCTGTTATAACGATAACGGGTAATCCGGCGGAACTTAGCGTCCTTGTAGAAATTATATCCACCTCCGGTATTCGATATTAATCCGAAAAAATCCTCGTTTCCAAGGTAGTTAATCCATGGAAACGGAGTTTGTGGATTGGTGATGACATACTCACGATGTGCATCGTCGAAATGTCCGTATTCTGTTCTCATAAATATAGTAATTCAAAATCCGGTGCAAAATTACTGCTTTTTTCCGACCTGTACTAATACATTTCCGACCATTATTTGTCATTTTCTGCAAAAAATGTAAAGTTTAGTTTGCATATTCCATTTTTTTTTACTATTTTTGCACTCGATTTTGCTATTTAACCTTTCAATCCCATCTAAATATGAGAGAATCTTTTACCGAAATCACCCATTTGGAACCCTTCGAGATCTTCTATGTCGGAGAGCGACACAAAACGTTTTTTGAGTACCCACCCCATCATCATGAGGTCTATGAACTCAATTTCGTGGAGAATGCCGCCGGAGCGACCCGCACGATTGGGGACAGTCATGAGACAATCGGCTATCTCGACCTGGTGCTCATGACCGGCAGCCAACTGGTACACGTATGGGAACAAGGCACGTGCCCGCAGCACGATATCTATGAAATAACGATTCATATAGACCCCAATACCTTCCGGGGGGCTATGATGGACAAGCGTGCTTTTGCATCTATCCGTCGTATGTTGGAGCGCGCCCAGAGAGGACTGGCTTTCCCCGAACCGGCGATACAAATCGTGCGCGAGGATATCATCAATCTGGCGCAGAGCAACGATAGTTTCGCCTCTATTATCCGGTTATGGAATCTGCTGTACCGCCTCTCTTTAGTGGATGGGGCGCGGGAATTATCGTCGTCGTCGTTTGTCGATTCGCGAGAACTCACAGAAGATATACGGATCGAGAAAATAAAACAGTACATCGTTAAAAACTACATGCGGGAGATCAGTATTCAGGACTTAGCGGAAATGATTGGCATGAATACGGACGCTTTCTCTCGTTTTTTTAAAAACAAAACAGGACGCACACCGAACCGCTATCTCAACGACTATCGGCTCGGTATAGCAGGTCGTATGTTGCTTAACACCAAACTGTCCGTTTCCGAAATCGGCTTTGCGTGCGGCTTCAACACGATCTGCCATTTCAACCGCCTTTTCCGCAAATCCAAAGGCTGCACTCCCTCCGAATTCCGCGAAAACTTCTGACCAACAGCACCCGTAGAGACGGCATTTCCCTTGCCGTCTCTCGGTGATCGTGCGCGTTCAGCAATCGGGTCGCGGTCGCGTTCGGTGCTCGGATTGCACCGGCTGACGACTCTGTCGTCATCAAAGCAACCGAGACCTCCGCTCTCCCCACCGCAACAAGTTGCGTCGGGTGCCCCAACAGCAAAGGCCAACGGCTAACGTAAAAAAAAACGCTTCAAAAAAAGCGTTTTTTTTTGCGAGCATAACAGCAATTTTGCAAAAAATACAGATATTCATTAGTAATTCTTCATTTTTTATTAAAAAAATTTGCGTATGTGCAATTTTTGTAGTACCTTTGCAGGCAAGAAGTCGTACCAAAAAGGTGTGCACTTTACACCAAAGTCGTACGAAAAAGATGCTAAACTTGCACTAAAGTCACACGAAAAAAGTGCATATATCGTAAAAAGTCGTTAGAAAAAGGTGTTATGTACAAACGAAAAATCGAATCAATACTCCTGCAATGGAAGGCACAGTCAAAGCGAAAACCGCTAATCATAAAGGGTGTTCGTCAATGTGGAAAAACAAGTTCTGTGCAAGATTTTGCGCAAAAGAACTATGAGCATGTCATCTATCTGAATTTCCATGAGAAGAAATCCTATAAGACCTTCTTTCATGGCGATCTGGACGTAGATACGCTTACGACCAACATCGCACTTGGGATTACCGGTGTGCAATTTGTTCCGGGCAAGACTTGTCTCATCTTTGATGAGGTGCAGGATTGCCCCCGGGCGCGTTCATCCCTCAAATTTTTCTGCCTGGATGGGCGATACGACGTACTATGTACCGGTTCTTTGCTCGGTGTTAACGGCTATAAAACCAAAGAGGAGCAGGCAGAAGAGGCAGAAGCGCCTATTCCGGTTGGTTTCGAAGATGTCATTTATATGTATCCCATGGATTTTGAAGAGTGGCTATGGGCTAACGGCATTAAACCGGAACACATTGACATATTGCGTCAACATCTGACAGACGAAAAACCTCTTAACGAGACTTTTCACAACCGTTTCCGACAGTTACTATTTCAGTATGTGTTTGTCGGTGGCATGCCTGAAGCGGTAGATAAGTTCCTAACAACCCACAATTTAGATGACACGCGCAAGGTGCAATTGAATATTATTGACAGCTACGAATCTGATATGATTAAGTATGCTCCTACCGCCGATAAATCACGTATCCGCGAATGTTTCGAGTCCATTCCCAAACAGTTGGCGCGCGATTATAAGAAGTTTACATACACAGCAATTCGTCCTAAAGCCAAAGGGCGTGATTATGTCGGTAGTCTGCAATGGATAGAAGACGCCGGTATCATCCATCGCTGCTATAACACGGAGATTACAGAATTGCCGTTAGAAGGTGTAGCTATCAAAGATCAGTTCAAGGTCTATATGGCAGATTCCGGTTTGCTGATTGCTATGTTGGAAGAAGGTACCGCTTGGAGTATTATGCAAGGCGACCTGGGTGCGTACAAAGGGGCAATTTATGAGAGTCTGTTGGCGGATATCTTTGGTAAAATGGGACGTAAACTCTATTATTTTCACAAGGATAGCGGATTGGAAATCGATTTCCTAATGCGATACAAAAGTGAATGCGTGTTAGTGGAATGCAAAGCCCGTTCCGGAAATGCCAAATCAACCCGTACCATCCTCAAGCACCCCGAGAAATACCACGTCAACCATGCCATTAAGATTGGCGATTACAATGTCGGCCGCGAAGGTGCATTACTGACCCTTCCGTTCTATATGGCTTTCCTACTGACGGAACGCCAATAGATAGTTCTCGGTTATCGGCCAATGGCCAACGCAAAAAGCGGCCCACATCGCTGTGAGTCGCCTTAGATATTGTTGTTATCCGTATGTCTCAATGAGGTATTTGACAAACTGCGGGTCATTGAAATTAACGAAGCCGGAGTCCTGTTGGTTGAGGGCAGAGATGGCTTGCATGTCAGTGTCCGAGAGGCGGAAATCAAAGATATCGAAGTTCTGCTCCATGCGCTCTTTGTGCGTCGATTTGGGAATCGCCACGATACCGCGTTGGGTGAGCCAACGGAGCGCCACCTGCGCAGCGGATTTGTTGTATTGTGCACCTATCTCTGCCAACACCGGACTCTTGATTACGCCCTCTGCTCCTTGTCCGCCGAGCGGTCCCCAAGCCATCATCCGCGTGTCGCTTTCTGCAAGAACGGGTTGGATGTCGTTCTGTTGCACCATCGTGTTGCATTGGAGTTGGTTCACCATCGGTTTGATGTCCACGTAGTGCGCAAAATCAAAGAACCGTGCTGCTTGGAAATTGCTGACACCGATAGCACGCACCTTGCCTGCTTTATAGGCTTGCTCCATTGCCCGCCATGTGCCGAACACATCGCCGTACGCCTGGTGAATGAGCAGTAGATCAATGTAGTCCGTTTGCAGTTTGCACAGGCTCTCATCGATACTCTTTGCTGCACGTTCTTCGCCGTTGTTGGACACCCACACTTTGGTGACGAGGAACAGGTCCTTGCGGTCAATGCCGGACTTGGCAACTGCCGCTCCGACACCTTCTTCATTATAATACGCTTGCGCGGTGTCAATCAGCCGATATCCGACCGATAGAGCATCGTTCACACACCGCTCCGCTTCCTGTGGCGGAACTTGGAAAACGCCGTAGCCTAATAAAGGCATCTCGACGCCGTTGGATAGTTTGATTGTTTCCATACTTATAGTCCTTTGAGCCAGTTCTCTACTTTTGCTTTGTTGGTACGCACCTCGTGACCATAGATAGAAAAGCCTTTCTGCACGGAGGCGTTCGGGTACGCGCGGCGGACATCGTTGACGCATGAGCCGAGACCGCTACCTTCGTGGGTGGTGAAAGGATAGATCGTTTTGCCGTTTAGGTCATAGCGGTCGAAGAACGTGAACATCACCTGCGGATATGTTCCCCACCATATGGGACCACCGATGAAGATGGTGTCATACTGACTGAAATCGACATTCGGCACGAGTTCAAAATCCGGACGCTCGTCGTTGTTCTGCTCATCTTGCGCAAGGTTGGTCAGCGGCATATAAGCCATACCGTCATACTTGTGCGTCACGATTTCGGCTTGGTCGGCGCCAATAAGCTCGGAGATGTAATCGGCAACAATCTTGGTGTTGCCCACTTTGATGTTTCCTACTGAGTAGTTCTCTCCGGCATGGGAGAAAAAGACTACAATTGCTTTGTGATTACTCATTGTTGGTTGGTTGTTTTTTGCGCTGCAGCTGATGCATACCGCCATCGCCGCCAGCAAGGTTAAAAATTTATGTTTCATATTCATTGTGTTTCAAAATCGAGTGCAAAATTACTGCTTTTTTACGAGGTGAACAAATTATAACTACGGCAATTTTTGCACATTTTACTTGCATATGTCGAAAAAAAGTAGTACCTTTGCAGCACATTTTTCGAAGTGTCGAAAACAAAGAGGAGAAATAACAGGCGTGCCATTCGGCTCACAGACAAGGCAACCTCTGTAAAAAAGTA
>ONBH01000005.1 GCA_900316005.1 uncultured Bacteroidales bacterium
GTGACGAAATGTCCGCCTTTTTCCCATACAAGTGTGCAGTTGTCTGCGCCGATGGTGCGCTGCAGATGGTCGTATTCCCAGCGGATGTTATTGCCAACCTGTGCGATGGCTTTATTCTTCGTGATTTCCTCGCGGTCGCCGAGACTAAGATAGACATACCGTGCATATACGTCATGCGCATCGGAGAAGCCTTTCCATGCCACAATCCAAAGCGATGGAGACGCAGCAGCAACGGCATCAAAGCATTCCTCTTTGCAAACTGCCCAGCGTGCAAATAGACCGGCCAAGGAATATCCGCCCAACACAACAGGCATCTTGCCGTAACGCTCAAATATGTATGGCATCAGTTGCTCTGTGATATAGCCCAACGTCTCAAAGGAATGGTCACCAACCGATTTGCGTGGAGAGATATTCTGGTCATGCCACGGCGTTAGTTCTTCCTCCCAATCGCTTATCGCAAAACCGGCAAAAACAAATGGTACATGAACCGCTTCTCGGATCGCCTCTATCTCCGCATCCAGCGTAGCATTCTCGTGCTCGCCCACCGGCTGAATGAGCAGTACTTCCGGTTGGTAGTCGCTTTCGTATAGCAGGCACTTACGACCGTTGACGGTAATTTCTTTTCTCATCTATTCATTATTTATCAGATCCTATCGGTCGGAACTGTTCTTGCTCCTCGCTATAGACATAACCGGCTTCGCGAAGAATGGCTTTGATCTTCTCCGGCTCGGTATTAAAGTTATAGCTCAACGATTCGAGCGAGTCAAATTACTCATCCTAAGCAACATATTGATGCTCGATACTAAAATGGAGCACTTTCTCTACTTGCGGCGTGCGCAGCAGTTCGAGCATCACGCCTTCGCCCACATAACCTGTGGCACCTGTTAGAATGATTTTCATATAGTTATTTTATCTCTTGTAATTCTCCTGTACCGCGGACGGTCACATCTTTGGGGATGAGCGGATGCGTTTGGATGGTCTTGACGGTCTTGCGGACGGATGTCTCGGTGTCGCGGAAGCCTTCGAGCCAATGGTTGAGGTCAATGCCGCACTCACGAATGGTATTGAGCGTTTCATCTTTGATGCCACGCGCTTTCATGACGTGGTGGAAATGTGCATAACTCATGTGACATGCGCCGCATTGCGAGTGTGCAACCACCATGATTTCCTCTACTCCAAGTTCATAGATCGCTACTATCAGGCTGCGCATCGCCGAGTCAAAGGGCGTGATGATGAGTCCGCCTGCGTTCTTGATGATCTTGGCATCGCCGTTCTTGAGCCCCAGCGCTGCCGGAAGTAGTTCAGTGAGACGCGTGTCCATACAAGTTAGTACCGCCAGTTTCTTGTCCGGATACTTGTCGGTGATGTACTGCTCGTAGCTTTTTTGTGCCACGAAGGAGCGGTTGTAATCAATAATCTGATCTATCATAATCACTATATTTTTATTCTTGTCTTTGGGTATGCCTATTACCGGCATGATAGCAGGGATGTCATCATATGTCGCAAGTCGGATGGTCGGCAATAGTCTGTTCAAACTCATCCGGCGTCACGGTCGGATACTTCGGTGCACATGCTGCAAAAAGCATTGTGCTAATGGCAGTAAAAAACTTTCTCATACTTATTAGATCGCTAATTCTCCGCTGCGCATCGATTATCGCTTCCTCGATCTTCATTAGTCAATCACAACGGCAGTGCCGCTGATGGATATCATAATCATGCTGTTGGCTTGACCCATCGTCTCATAGCCAAAGCTAACGCCCACGATGGCATTGGCGCCTAATTTCTCGGCGCGCTCGCGCATTTCTTTCTGCGCTGTCTCGCGTCCTTCCAGCATAGCTTTTTCGTAACTGTCGGTACGTCCTCCAAAGAAATCACGAAGCGATGCGCCAAAGTCCTTCAGGAAGTTCATGCCGAAGATAACCTCTCCGGAAACAAGACCTTTGTACTCCTTAATGGTGTGACCCTCAATGGTCGGTGTGGTGGTAACTATCATATCCGTCAAAATTCAAATCGTTCTAATTTCATTTGTCCGCAAGCCTCTATCTCGGCTACGTATTTCTTGAACTCCGGCGTAGCGGAGTGAAGGTCGAGCGAAGCTTGATCCTTCCAAGTTTCGCAAATCATATCTGGAATACATCATAAGCGATGCACCCGGCATGATTGCGGGACTTCTCGGTTAGAGCTACTGCAGCACGCAGAGCGTCATTGTACTTTGCCGCGTCTGCGGCCTGAAAAAAGCAATTTAAGCGTATCATATTATTTGGTATATTTAGCGTGTAATTTACCGCTGGTCATAGCTATTGGTTGTTAAAGTAAAATCACTCTTTGTTTTCAGCTGCTTTTCTCTCCAACATCCCTTTTCTGCGAACCTCGTATTGTTCGCGATTCCATTGATCCAACTGCTCTTGCGTTGGGGCAACGTCCTTCATCGCTTCGAAAAGTGTATCAATATGCTTTGCAAATCTCCAACCGTTTTCATTAAGGGTGAAGTTGTGGGTCACTTTAGAACCATCCTTAGGATCATTATCCCGCCAAGGTTCTACATCGCCGAACACAGTCAGGTAATTATTCTCGAAAATCTGCTCAGTAATAGAGCTATTCTCTTCGAATGCTCCTCCGATTGGACCAACATCCATCATATCAGCTGTACCACCTGCTTGCGCAGCGGCACGTACAAAAACCATAGCTTGTGCAAACATGTCGAATGCAGTAACTCTGTTTAGCATCTGCATGACGAATGCATCCATCATTTTAATGTCATTCTTTTCCATATTGTGATTTTATTTTAATTCAAAACTTATTTCTCCCATTCAATTCCCCGCAAGCAGGCGGGGAGTTTGGTTCCTGCGGCTTTGTGGTGAGCGACGCAGGCACAACAGAGACCGTGACGCGGACAGTCTTTAGGACAAGGGCAATCTATGTGATTATGTGGGCAGGGCATGGTAGTAATCATTAGTTTTGTTTTGCCCCGAATCGGATTCGGGAGCAAATGACAAAGTGCATATCTCTTCTGTCATTTGGTTCATGGCGACGCATTCTGCGCGGGTGACATGGCGTTTGGAGGGATCGTACTCCCATGGGCTGAGGATAAGGACACGCCCGGCGGCAACGGCATCGAACAAACCGTCGCTGGGCTTGTAGTAATCCCGGAAACCATTATCCGCTATATAGATGATGGGATGTTCCTCTGCGAGAAGAACCATCATCACCTCTTTCTCTTTGTCGGAGATGAACGGCGAGACCATCACCGCTCCCTGACGGGCAGCTACTACACAGCCGTTCATATAATCGCGTAGCCGTTTGTTATCGCCGTGCATCGCTTCGTCTATCATCGTCCGGCGGACATGCACAGGCGTAAATCGGGCGGCTTGTAGCAGCTTGGCATTACCGATGCCGCGGTACTTCCGTCCGGCTATCTCTATATCCTTTTGCACGCTGAAGAACCCCGGCATGAGTTTCTTTGTCGCCAGCCGCTGGGGGTTCATATCTATATAGCGGATGGTGGTGGGTAGCTGGCGGCGTTGTCCCATCGGGCGGATGAAGGGCATCTCGGTAAAGATCGGCGGGAGCGCATCATAGCGCTCTGCGCCTATCTCGTCGCGGAGCGTCTTGAATTTTTCTTGGTAGTTCTCCCGAATTAAATTCGGGACAAAAGAAGAAAAACGCCCCATCTTTTTCACCTCTTGCCAGAATCCTCTCACGGCAGAGGCGATGCCTCGTGGCATCTCTTGCCGGACATACCAGATGGCATGCAGATGGTCGGGCATGAGACAATAATGGAGAATCTGAATCTCAGGATAAAAAGAAGGGAGATTCTTCTGAATATCCAAAATCGCCATCCCCAAATCGCTATACTCCACTATGGCTTGTTTAGGATCATTATCCGGAATGAGGAGGGAGCCTAACAACGGCTCACGCGACGGAATCGTCATCGTGATATGGTATAGCCCGGCGCCTTTCCATGCCGTTCCGGGTTCCTGCCAATGCCATGTGTCGTGATTAGCCATGTCTATTCTCCCTTTTGTGTTTCGTTTTGCTTATTCCTTCTTCTTCCCTTCCAGGGCAATGCCGTTGCCCGCTCATTTCTCCCAATCTCCTTCTTCTTTTTCCAGGGCAATGCCATTGCCCGCTCCTTATATTACGCCGCGAGCCAGCCGTAGCCTTGCACCGCCATGTCGATGAAATGATTTAGCAGGAGCGTGGTCTTGTCGTCAAAGGCGGGTTTGTCGTAGCTCTCCGGCAGATCCTCGTTCAGAGAGGTCTTAATCAGTGACACCACTTTCTGTTTGGGCTGCTCATCTTTGTACCAATCGATGACCATGATGCGCTCTTTCTCCGCCACGAGCTTATGATAGAGGTTTTTTGCGGCAAGGATGACTTTTTGCTCCTCGGCTTTGGTCAGTTTCCTGTCCTTAATCAACAGGTCGTAAATCTCCATCTCTTCCTCGGTTAGCCCCAAGTCGGTTGTACGGGCTTGTTCTTTCTTGAGATCATCGATGAGTTGCAGCAGTTTCTCATAATAGTCTTCGTTTTCGCTTCCACCTTTGTTGTACGCATCGATATTGTTCTTGAACTGCCGCTCAGCTAACGGATGAGTGAGGTTAGCTTGGTACTCCGCAGGAGTCCAATCCATGCAGTTCGGATCGACATCCGTCCAGTGGAATCCTGCCGCGTTCGGCAAGGAGGTTACAGAAGTCGATACCACTCCCTCTTCTACGACACCATCTACGACATGATCTACGACAAATTGCCTAATAATAGTCAATATAAGTCTTTGTCTTTTAGTTAGTTGATCTACGACACCATCTACGACATTTTTGGGATTCTCCGTAGTACTCTGACCACCAGTTTGACCACCTTCCTTTAGCAAGTCTAAAATAAGTTCGGTGTACTCGGGTTGGATGCTTTGCTCGGTGATGGTCGGACGAGCCCAATGGTTCTCTTCCCAGCCTTTCGCTATAATATCGGCTCCACTGCCGTATATGTGTGCGCCCTTGCAACACGCACGCAAATTTGCGTGCAAAGGTACAAAAAAAATCTGATATATGCAAACTTTTTTAATGAATAATGAATAATGAATAATGAATATCTGAATTTTTTGGCAATCGGACTTTCAATTATATCCTCGAAAATGCCTCGGGATTGGTTCGAAAATGTCTCGGGATTGTCTCGAGAACGGTTCGGTTCACTCTCGCAAATATATTCACTCAGAATAGGTCTAAAAATGGTCCGAGATTGGTTCGAGATTTCTTCGGGGTTTCCTCGGGAATGGCTCGGTGAAGTCGGAGAAATTTTTTAAGGATTTTAAGCTTCCCAATAGCATCACAAAAAAACACTTTGATTTCGGGTGCCGCAATGCCAAAGTCAGGAAATTGGACACCTCCGATCAATAATCTACCAAAGGTTAAAAGTTATATTGATCGAATTCTCGTTGCTTACGCGACGAGCAGCCAACGAATATAGGGGAGTGGAGGTTTAATTGCAAGAAAGTTGCTTGCGGAAATCCTTGGATAGGGCGTTGCGATTGAGGAAGAGATAAGTGGTATTCAGCATCATATAATCACGCGACATATACCAGATACCATTGTAATCACCCTGCGGTCCCCATGAGTTTTTCACCATATAATAGGGTTTTCCCTGTTCGTCAACAGCCTTGCCGAAGATAAGCATCACATGGTCGTAGGTGAATCGCCAGTCGTCCCATTGCTCCTGACGCAATTGCTGGGTGGGTATCACGCTATCGGGCAGGGACGCCAGTCCTGTTCGCGAGAAACGCCCCGATACGTCACCACCCCAAGCCACGGTATAACCGGCCTCCAAGGCTTGGTCCAGGATGTCCATCAGCTGTTCGATGGGAATGTTGTAGCTGGGTTTGAGCCTCCATTTGTAGAGCGCCTCGATGACAAACCATTGGTTGAACGGATGATGGGTATAACTGGTCAGAGAAACATAGTCATCCAGATTCAGTCCGAGGCTTTCGGCAAAGGATTTGGGCGTGTAGGTTTGTCCCTCATATTCAAATGAATCGGGGCAACGTCCGATGTATTTCTCGATGATATTCAGGACGCTATCCTGCCAATGTTCCATGGGTGCTTTGGCATCTTTGCGGGCAATCTTACTAACCATTTCCTCCAGTTCGGGCATGAACTCACGGAAGTTAGCCAACACGTCTCCTACCAACGAACCGGGAGCGGGCATGGCGTCCTCGGGGCAGATGCCGTAGCGGCGAATGACCTCCAATACATCATCGCAGGAGCCGCCCTGTGAAAATTGGCTATAGCCGTGCATGCGCACATAATGCGTGGCGCAATCCATATAGTCTCTGTTCGCTACGAACATCTCACAGAGGTCATAGACCTTGCCGGTCTTGCGGAGTATCTCACTCTCGAAGAATCCGATTGTGCCGTAGTCCCAGCACGTGCCGCTGCGGTATTGATTTTTGACAGAGGTTATTGGGACTTCCTTGATTGTGGTAAAGGTTTTCTTTTCTCCCCAAGACTCTGCGCCCTTCTGTAGGTCTTCCTGTGCCATGGCTGACGGAATGAGCAGCACAGTAGTTACAATAAAAGATAGTAGTTGTTTCATATGTGCAGTTTATCGAAGAAACAAGTCCTTCAGTTTGATTTGCGGATGACGGTACTGGCGGTCAGGAAGCGTTTCGTGTCCGTTTGTCGAGACAGCCTGCTCTGCGCAGGCGTGGACGCAAGCGAGACAGACGGTACAATGGTCGCCGAAGATGGCTTTGCGGTCCGTGAGGCGGATGTTATTCATCGGGCAGACGCGTACGCATGCATTGCATCCGATACACTTGTCGGGATTCACTTTTGGTCCCAAGTAATGAATCATGCCTTTCTCAACGGCCGGTCTGCCGAGTAGCCATGATAGCAGGCTGAACCAGCTATAATGGAGTGTGTGGGATTGCGCTTCGATTTCGCGTATGATCTGCTCCATGCGAGCCGGAACGCGTTTGTATTTACCCAACTGCTTGTTGGGGTTTCGCCCGAATGCGAGCGCACTATTATCGGGCATACTGACCTTGTGGCTGTATGCCAGTCGGATGCCTTTGTCGCGTAATAAGCGTCTCAATACCCAAACGCAGTTGCCCGCCATGCTTCCGCAGGTGATGACCGCGAAGACGTAGGATAGGGGACTGATGTTCAAGCGCGATAGCAATTGTGGTAAAGCGGGTGGCAGATTGAAATCATAGGTTGGGAAGACCAGTCCGATACGTTTCTCGCCCGTCAAGTCCAGCTGAACGGCTTGGGTCAGCGGCATTAGTTGTTCGTTTAGCCGTTCTGCCAGTTGTCGTGCCACGGCGAGACTGTTACCCGTTGCTGAAAAATAAAGAATCATACTGTCAAATCGTTCGGTTCAAATAAACGTGTTTGTCTTTCAAGCCGCAAAGGTACAACTTTTTTTTGAAATACACAAGTATTCGAAGCAAAAAGCGTGTTTTTTGTGCGATAGGTATATGTTTTATAACATATATGGCTAAAAAAAAGTCAAAAGACTTGTGTATATGCGATTTTTTTTGTAATTTTGCCGCCAAATTTAGCAATTCCATTTTTTAGCGTAAATTCATTTAAATAAAACAAGATATGAAATTAGAAGAACTGACCAACAAAATCTACGCCGAAGGCGTGGAAAAAGGTAATGCCGAGGCCAAAGAAATCGTAGCCAAGGCAGAGGAACAGGCCGCTCAAATCATGGCAGAAGCCAAGAAGCAGGCCGAGCAATGTGTGCAGGCAGCTCAACAGAAGGCAGCAGAGCTGGACAAGAACACTCGTTCGGAGTTGAAGATGTTTGCCGAGCAGAGCGTAAACGCCCTTCGTACCGAGGTGACGAACCTGCTGACCGACCGTTTGGCAGCCGATAGTGTTAAGGCCGCAACCGCCGATAAGGCATTCATGCAACAGGTGATTCTGAAGATGGTAGAAGGCATGGTCAAAGACGGCAAGGTGACCGTTGAGACCCAGGATGCCAAGGCGTTGCAGGCTTATTTTGAGTCGAATGCCAAGGCGCTGCTTGCCAAAGGTGTGAAGATAGAGGAGGTAAAAGGTATCAAGACCGACTTCCAGATCATACCGGAGAAGGGTGGGTACAAACTCGCTTTCGGCGAACAAGAGTTCGTGGCTTACTTCAAAGAGTTCCTCCGTCCGCAACTTATCGAAATGCTGTTTTAGCTACGCAAGCGTAGCGTTTTCGTAGTTTTCGTAATCTACGTAAATAACGCAAACAACGTAAAATACGCAAACAACGTTTAGAATTATGGGATACGAATGTTTATTAACGGGATTGCCTGAGTTGGTATCCGGTGGTTCGGCTCCGATGACGGACGAGGCGCTCCAGACGCTATTGAGCGAGACGCTTAAGGAGAAAGACCTGGAGGAGTTGAAGCTGCTGAATATGCGTAGCGACGACCCGATTATCTTGGCACTATGCGCCCAATACGACGATACCATCATCGGTCAGCCGTCATGGTGGGAAGACGTGCGTGAGCAGCTGAGCGAAGAAGACTTGCGTACGCAGGTGCTCTACGAATACGGTCGCACGCATGGTTGTCGTTTTGTTCGCGAGTGGTTCGGCTTCAATCAGGATGTGAACAATGTACTTGCCGCCGCTATCTGCCGTAAGCACGGGCTGGATGTGCGCAAGGTCATCGTGGGTACCAACGAGGTGGCACAGATTCTCCGCAAAGGGCTTCCGCAGAAGGACTTCGGTCTGGGCGGAATACTCGATAACCTGCAGGAGATACTCGCCCTGGTGGATATAGCGAACCTGATGGAACGCGAGAAGAGCCTGGACGCCCTGCGCTTTATGTGGCTGGAGGATAAGACACGCTTCATTAACTTCTCGACGGAGAATGTATTGGCCTACTGGTTGCAAAACAAGATGCTGAACCGCTGGGCCGTATTGACCGTAGAGGAAGGCGAGAAAGTCTTCCGCGAGATGGTAGCGGATATGAAAAAAGGAGTACGCCTGGATGCGTAGTCCTTTAATCGTGCCCCTGTGGCTAAGAAAAAAGGCGTCAGATGGGATGCCTAATTGAAAGTTTGATAATAGAAAATTAAAAGTTATATGACAAAAGGAAAAGTACAAGGGATTATCGCGAACCTGGTAACCGTACGGGTGGATGGTCCTGTAGCACAAAACGAAATTGCCTACCTGACCGTAGGCGACACCAAACTGATGGCCGAGGTCATTAAGGTGACCGGCGAGAACGTGTATGTTCAGGTGTTCGAATCGACCCGCGGTCTGAAGGTGGGTGATGCAGTTGAGTTCACCGGCCATATGCTGGAGGTAACTCTGGGTCCCGGCTTGTTGAGCCGTAACTACGATGGTTTGCAGAATGACCTGGACCAACTCACGGGTGTGTTCCTCAAGCGTGGCGAATACAACTACCCGTTGGACAAAGAGAAATTCTGGGAGTTCGAACCTATCGCCAAGGTAGGCGACAAGGTAGAAGCAGCCGCCTGGCTGGGTGAGGTGGACGAGAACCACCAGCCCCACAAAATCATGGTGCCCTTCGTATTTGAGGGACAATATACCGTGAAATACATAGCCGGCATGGGCAAATACCGCATCACGGACACGATTGCCATCCTGACCGACGCAGAAGGCAAAGACCACGAGGTCACCATGGTACAGAAATGGCCCGTGAAGAAAGCCATTCTTGCCTACAAATCCAAACCGCGTCCATTCAAGCTGCTCGAGACAGGCGTTCGTACCATCGATACCGCTAACCCCATTTGCGAGGGTGGTACCGGTTTTATCCCGGGGCCGTTCGGAACGGGTAAGACCGTGCTGCAGCACGCTATCTCCAAGCAGGCAGAGGCTGATATCGTGATCATCGCAGCCTGCGGCGAACGTGCCAACGAGGTCGTGGAGACCTTTACTGAGTTCCCCGAGTTGGAAGACCCTCATACCGGCCGCAAACTGATGGAGCGTACCATCATCATCGCCAACACGTCGAACATGCCGGTTGCATCGCGTGAGGCATCTGTCTATACGTCCATGACGATAGCCGAGTACTACCGTTCGATGGGTCTGCGCGTGCTGCTGATGGCCGACTCGACCAGCCGTTGGGCCCAAGCCTTGCGTGAGATGAGTAACCGTATGGAGGAGTTGCCCGGACAGGATGCGTTCCCGATGGACCTCTCGGCTATCATCGGTGCCTTCTATGCGCGCGCAGGTTACGTGTACCTTAATAATGGTAAGACAGGATCGGTAACCTTCCTGGGTACCGTATCGCCTGCCGGCGGTAACCTGAAGGAGCCCGTGACGGAAGGTACGAAGAAGGTGGCTCGTTGCTTCTATGCCCTGGAGCAGGCACGTGCCGACCACAAACGCTACCCGGCTGTGAACCCCATTGACTCTTACTCGAAATATATCGACTATCCTGAGTTTGAGGAATACATGACTAAGCTCATCGATGCCGACTGGCTGCCCAAGGTGAACACGATGAAGACCTATCTGCAGCGTGGTAAGGAGATTCAGGAGCAAATCAACATCTTGGGTGACGACGGAGTACCCGTTGATTACCACAAGGCATTCTGGAAGAGTGAAGTGATCGACTTCGTCATTCTGCAGCAAGATGCCTTCGATAAGATAGATGCCGTATGCCCCCTGGAGCGCCAACGTTACATGCTGAATCTGGTTATGGATATCTGCGCTCGCGACTATCGTTTTGACAACTTTACCGAAGTAAGCGACTACTTCAAACGCGTCATCAACTTCTGCAAACAGATGAACTACAGCGAGTTCCACTCGCCCGACTTCGAGGAGTACCAGAAGAAACTCAACGACCTGCTGGCCGAACGTGCCATCTAATCAAAGATGAGATACAGCGTGAAAGCTAAACAAGTAAAAAGTGTAAATGAATAAATAGCAAGATATATGGCAAAAGCTTTTCAAAAAATCTACACACAAATTACCGCCATTACAAAGGCAACCTGTTCGCTGAAAGCCGAAGGCGTCGGTAACGACGAATTGGCCACCGTGAACGGCAAACTGGCTCAGGTGGTGAAAATCATGGGCGATGAGATAACCCTGCAGGTGTTCCAGGGTACGGAAGGTATCCCGACCAACGCCGAAGTGGTGTTCCTGGGCAAGGCTCCTTCGCTCAAGGTCAGCGACCAATTGGCAGGACGTTTCTTTAATGCCTACGGCGAACCTATCGATGGCGGACCTGCTATCGAAGGTAAGGAGATCGAGATCGGCGGACCGTCGGTGAACCCCGTACGTCGTAAACAACCCTCCGAGCTCATCGCTACCGGTATCGCCGGTATCGACCTGAACAACACGCTGGTGTCCGGTCAGAAGATTCCTTTCTTCACCGACCCCGACCAGCCTTACAACCAAGTCATGGCCAACGTGGCTCTGCGTGCACAGGTGGACAAGATCATCCTGGGCGGTATGGGTCTGACTAACGATGACTACCTGTACTTCAAGAATGTATTTGCCAACGCCGGCGTGCTGGACCGTATTGTTTCGTTCGTGAACACGACCGAGAACCCCGCCGTAGAGCGTCTGCTGATTCCGGATATGGCTCTTGCAGCAGCTGAGTATTTCGCCGTAGAGAAACACCAGAAAGTGCTGGTTCTGCTGACCGATATGACGCTGTATGCCGATGCATTGGCTATCGTATCGAACCGTATGGATCAGATTCCGTCGAAGGACTCGATGCCCGGTTCGCTCTATTCGGACCTGGCAAAGATCTACGAGAAAGCTGTACAGTTCCCCGAGCAAGTAGGCGGCGGTTCAATCACCATTATCGCCGTGACAACCTTGTCGGGTGGTGATATCACACACGCCATTCCCGATAACACGGGTTATATTACCGAAGGTCAGCTCTATCTGCGTCGTGACTCCGATATCGGTAAGGTCATCGTTGACCCGTTCCGTTCGCTGAGCCGTCTGAAACAATTGGTAGCGGGCAAGAAGACGCGCGAAGATCACCCGCAGGTGATGAACGCTGCCGTTCGTCTGTATGCCGATGCCGCCAATGCCAAGACCAAACTGGAGAACGGTTTCGACCTGACCAACTACGATACACGTTGCTTGGATTTCGCCAGAGAGTACTCCGACCAAATCCTGGCTATTGACGTGAATATCAATACCGTAGAGATGCTTGATATAACCTGGGGCTTGTTTGCTAAACATTTCAAACCCGAAGAGGTCAACATCAAGCAAGCCTTGGTGGATAAATACTGGCCGAAGGCCTGACAGTTGAGAGTTGAATGTTGAGAGTTGAGTGAAGTTCGCTTCTCTAGACTCTAAACTCTAAACACTAAACTTTTATAAAATGGCAATTCAATATCAATTTAATAAAACCTCGCTGCAAGGCCTGGAAAAGGACCTGAAGATGCGGCAACGAACCCTGCCTACGTTACAGAGCAAGGAGACCGCCCTGCGCCTGGAAGTAAAGCGCGCTAAGGACGAGATTCGGCAACTGGATGAGGAGGTGAACCGTCGCATCAAGGACTACGACCAGATGCTGGCACTATGGGGGGAATTTGATACCTCGCTCATTCATGTGGATGACGTGCGCATGTCTATCAAGAAGATAGCCGGCGTGCGCGTTCCTGTGCTGGATGAGGTGGTGTATTCCACCAAGGAGTTCAGCATCTTCTCCGCGCCCAAATGGTTCCTGGACGGCTTCGAGCAGCTCAAGGCGATAGCAGATGTCGGCATACGGCAGGAATTTGTCCGCCGAAAAGTGGACCTGTTGGAATACGCCCGCAAGAAGACGACGCAGAAGGTGAATCTGTTCGAGAAAGTACAGATTCCCGGCTATCAGGATGCCATCCGCAAAATCAAACGATTCATGGAGGACGAAGAGAACCTGAGTAAGTCGAGTCAAAAAATCGTTAAAAGCAAACGCGAACGCGAGGCCATGTTGGCCGAAGCCGCAGAAAAGGAGGCCGCTGTATGATAACCGAGATGAAGAAATATACGTTCCTGGTGCTGACCTCGGCGTATGAACATTTCCTTACCGAACTGCGCGAAGCAGGTGTGGTACATATCACGCCCAAGGCAGAAGGCATGGCGGACGACCCCGAGCTACAGAAACTGCTGGCGCGTGCCGACGAGATAAACCGTCTCTTGCGGCAACAGTCACCCGACCAACTGCTGAACGAACGTGCCGAGGTGGAGCAGAAGATTGCTGCTACCCGCAAGGAAGCCGAACGCATGCAGATATGGGGTAACTTCTCCTCAAAGCGCATGCAGGAACTCCGCGAAGCCGGCTACACGTTGCGTTACTACAGTTGCTCTAAGAAGGCATTCCAAGAGGAGTGGGGTATTCCCGTAGCCGAAGTGGGCTCGCTGGTGTACTTTGTGACCGTCAATCAGGCTGTGGACGATGAGGCTTGTACCGAGCAGATGCTTAACGAGAAATCGTCAGCTGAGTTGCTGCGCGATGTAGAGAACCTCAACGGCCTATTGGTAGCCGCCAATGCACGTATTGAAGCTTGGTGGAAACAGAACGAACAACCCCTGCGCGATGAACTGCGCGATGTAGAGAGCCGTATCAACTGGCAGAAAGTGGAACTATCCACCACACCCGCCGCCGAAGGCAGCCTCAGTCTGTTGGAGGGCTTCTGCCCCGTGGACCAATGTGCTGCATTGGATGCCCGTCTCGCTACGCTGGACTGCTACTATGTAGCAGAAGCGCCTACCGCCGAAGATCAGACGCCTATCAAACTGCATAACAACTGGTTCACTCGTCTCTTTGAGTGCCTAACCGGCATGTACGGCTGGCCTAACTATGGCGAGTTCGACCCGACACCTATCTTGGGTCCATTCTTCCTGCTGTTCTTTGCACTCTGTATCGGCGACGCCGGCTACGGCCTGCTGCTAATCCTCATCGGATACCTAATCTATAAAGGCAAACTCAAGATCGAGATGTTCGACGGTCTCGGCGGCATCATCATGGCGTTGGGTGTAGGTTCGACCGTAGTGGGCTACCTCATGGGCGGCTTCTTTGGCATTGACCTCTACCGTGCTGAATGGTTCCCCGAGGGAGCGAAAGCAATCATGTTCAATAACCTGGGTACAAACGGCAAGATAGGTGAATACGACGTAATGATGGTACTGGCACTCATCATCGGTGTGTTCCATATTTGCCTGGCTATGACCATCAAGGCGATAACTTACACCAAGCGTTATGGCTTCCGCGAGACGGTTTCCGTATGGGGATGGCTGCTGCTTATCGTAGGCGGCATCATTACCGGCGTATTGGCGATGACGAGCGTCTTGAGCGAAGAAGCCACCAAGATGACGCTTATCGTTATTGGTGCTATCTCGGCCTTAGGCATCTTTATCTTCAACAAACCCGGACGCAACCCGCTCATCAATATCGGCGCAGGCCTATGGGATACCTATGGTATGACTACCGGTCTGATGGGTGACGTCTTGTCGTATATCCGTCTCTACGCCTTAGGCTTGGCAGGCGGTATGTTAGGTATGGCATTCAATCAGTTGGGCACGATGGTTCTGGGCGACGCCCCGGGCATTGGCTCGTGGATAGGATTTATCCTGATCGTTACCTTTGGTCATGTGCTAAACCTGCTGATGGCTTGCTTGGGCGCATTCGTACACCCCCTGCGTCTGACCTTTGTGGAGTACTTCAAAAACGCCGGCTACGAGGGTTCCGGCAAGAAATATCAACCCTTTCAGAAATAGCTTCGTGAAGCGACCGATCTCTTTTCGTCATAACGTCATTACGTCATCACGTCAATACGACGGTCGCAAACGATAACGAAAAAAACAATATTAACAAAATAAAACAAAAAAACAATGGAACAAATTTTAGGTTATCTCGGATTAGGCCTCATGTTGGGTCTCTCCGGTATCGGTTCGGCTTACGGAACTACTATCGCAGCCAATGCTGCTGAAGGCGGTCTGAAGAAGAACAAAGACAAATCGTCGGCTTACATGATTCTGTCGGCTCTGCCCGCTACGCAGGGTTTGTACGGCTTCGTAGCTTTCCTGATGATGAAGGGTCTGATGGAGACCAATCCCGTGCTGCTGTTCGGTCTGGGCATTGGTATGGGTATCGTATTCCTGCTGTCCGCTATCCGTCAGGGTCAGACTGCAGCCAATGGTATCGCCGGTATCGCCGCCGGTCATGATGTGATGACGAACACCATGATCTATTGCGCTCTTCCGGAGTTCTATGCCATCTTGGCTCTCGTAGCCGGCCTTATGGCATAAGCCAAACGAAACGGTCAACGATGACAAATAAAAGGACGTACACATGTGCGTCCTTTTATTTTGTCTTTACATCGCGGCTTTATACGCCCTTCATGGTAAGGTTGATTCGTTGACGTGAACGGTCGATGTCAAGTATGCGAATGCGGATTTGCTGATGCAGTCGGACTACTTCGTGCGGCGAACGAATGCGTCGGTCGGTCAGTTGGCTCACGTGAATCAAGCCGTCTTTATGTACGCCGATATCCACAAACACCCCAAAGTCGGCTATGTTGGTCACGATACCGGGCAATACCATTCCCGGCACGAGGTCGTCTATGGTATGGACATTTTCGTCGAAATGGAACTCCTCAATCTGCGTGCGCGGGTCACGTGTCGGTTTCTCCAATTCGTGCAGGATATCCGTTAGGGTAGGTAGTCCAACCTCATCGGTAACGAATGGTCGGAGGTCAATCTGCTGTCCTTCACCCGCCCGGCGGCGTGCCTCGATGAGTTGCTTGGCTACCTCGTAGCGTTCGGGATGAACGGCTGTGTTATCCAGCGGATTCGTTCCGCCGGCTATACGCAAGAAACCAGCACATTGTTCAAAGGTCTTCGGACCCATCTTCGGAACTTTCTTGAGCGCTTGGCGGTTGGCAAACGGACCATTCTCACGACGGTAAGTCACAATATTCTCTGCCAGCGTCGGCCCGAGACCGGAGATATATGTCAGCAGGTATGGGCTGGCGGTATTGACATCTACGCCCACGTAGTTGACGACTGACTCGACAGTCTGGTTCAGACTTTCTTTCAGGCGAGTCTGATCTACATCGTGCTGGTATTGCCCTACGCCGATGGACTTGGGGTTTATCTTTACCAGTTCCGCCAGGGGGTCCATAAGCCTGCGACCGATGGAAACGGCTCCGCGGACAGTCACATCCTCATCGGGGAACTCCTCACGCGCTAACTTCGAGGCACTATAGACCGAAGCACCATTCTCAGATACCACATAGACGGGTATACTATCGCCCAAGACCTGGTGCACAAAGGCTTCTGTCTCGCGGCTGGCGGTTCCGTTACCGATTGCGATCGCCTCAATCTGATAGTCGCGAGCATATTGCTGCAGCTTCTCCACGCTATCCATCATGCGTAGAAAGATGACATCATGTTTCAATAGGTCGCCCTGCGCACTTAGTACCACCATTTTGCACCCCGTGCGGAAGCCCGGATCGAGCGCCAGCACGCGTTTCTGGCCCAGGGGCGAGTCTAAGAGCAGTTGACGCAGGTTATCGCGGAAGACGCGTATGGCTTCGGTATCGGCTTTCTCTTTGCTCAGCGCAGCAAACTCAGTCTCGATAGAGGGTTTCAAGAGACGTTTGTAACTATCCTCAAGTGCGTCTGCCACCTGGTCGGCTGCGTAGTTATTGGCTCGCAGGAAGATGCGGTCGAGTTTGTCGAGGCACTCGTTTGTGTCGGGCGATATATCCACGCGGATGAAGCCCTCTTTCTCCGCCCTTCGCATCGCCAGTAGTCGATGGGCCGAGATACGCTTGAGCGGTTCGGATACGTTGAAATAATCGCGGTAGTTCTGCGCCTCGGGCGTGTCGGCCTTGTCCTTAACGGGTTTGGATGATATAACAGCCGTATAAGTGAAGGCTCGCCGGATGGCATTACGAGCACATTCGTCCTGACTGATTTGCTCAGCTATGATGTCACGTGCACCCTGTAGTTGCTCTTCGCTGTAACGGCGCGGGTTGAAATCGCTACGCTGACGCATAATCTCATCCGCCAAGGGTTGCAAACCTTTCTCGCGCGCGAGGTCTGCACGCGTCTTGCGATGCGGTTTGTAGGGTAGGTAGAGGTCCTCCAGGGCTGTTGCATCCCAGCACTCATCAATACGCCGACGCAGGTCGTCGGTCAGTTTGCCTTGCTCCTGAATGGTGGCAAGGATAGTAGCCTTGCGGTCAGCCATCTCTTGGTATTTGCGGTATAACTCTGCGATAGCGGCTATCTGTACCTCGTCAAGTGAACCCGTTTTCTCCTTGCGGTAACGGGCAATGAAGGGAATGGTAGCTTTGTCGTCAAGAAGACTAAGGGTAGCGTGGACGCCTGCACGCGGTAGTTGCGTCTGTTGGGCTATTAGTTGACTGAAATCCATTTTGCTTGATTGATTTGATGGTACAAAGGTACTGCTTTTTTTTGACATACACAAGAAAAAGAGCATAAAAATACAAAAGGAGCCTCATTTAGACTCCTCATGCATGTCGGGAAGACAGGATTCGAACCTGCGACCCCCTGGTCCCAAACCAGATATTCTACCGGGCTGAACTACTTCCCGCTCTCAAAAAAGCGTGCAAAAGTACAACAAAATTCTGATATAACCAAATTATTTGGCTGAAAAATAGAATTTGTAAGGTATTTTGTGCAAAATAAGTTCCCTTTTACACGTTTTGGTACTGCTGATAGAACTCGGTAACGGCGATGATGCCCTTTTCCCATACCTCCAGGTCCATGGATTCGTTGGGTGAGTGAATGGCATTCTGCTCCAAGCCGAATCCCATGAGGATTGTCTTGACGCCGAGAATCTGTTCAAAAGAAGAGATAATCGGAATACTGCCTCCGCGACGTGCAGCCAGAGGTCGACGACCGAAAGCTTTTGTGAATCCGTATTCGGCAGCCTTGTAAGCAGGTATATCAATGGGGCATACGTAGCCTTGTCCGCCGTGCATGGGTGTTACCTTCACGCGCACGCCTCTGGGAGCAAGCGACAGGATATATTCTGCAAATTGGCGTGAGATCTCCTCATGGTCCTGATTCGCCACAAGCCGACAACTGACCTTGGCAAAGGCTTTGCTGGGCAGAACGGTCTTGCTTCCCTCGCCGGTATATCCGCCCCAGATACCACAGATATCGAATGAAGGACGGCAGGAGTTACGTTCCAGGGTAGAGTAGCCTTCTTCGCCAAAGACATCATCTACATCAATAGCACGGTTGTAGGCTTCCTGCGAGAAGGGGATTTCGGCAATCATGCGTCGTTCTTCTGCCGGAATGGGTAGCACCTTGTCGTAGAAATGCGGAATGGTGATGCGGCCTTTGTCGTCAACTATCTTTGAGAGCATTTCACAGAGTGCATTCACGGGATTCTTAACAGCCCCGCCGAAATGACCACTATGCAGGTCGCGGTTCGGACCGTCAACCTCAATCTCCCAATAAGCCAGTCCGCGCAGACCGGTTGTTATGGAGGGTGTATCTTTGCCTATCATCGAGGTATCGCTCACGAGGATAATATCGCATTTGAGTAACTCTTTGTGTTCCTCAATAAACGCCTCTAACGAGGGGCTTCCTATTTCCTCTTCGCCTTCGAGAATGAACTTTACGTTGCATTTTAATAGTCCTTCGCGCACTAAATACTCGAAAGCTTTAGCCTGAATCATTGTCTGTCCCTTGTCGTCATCGGCGCCGCGGGCATATAGTCGTCCATCGCGTTCGGTGGGTTCCCAAGGGTCGGATTTCCACAATTCGAGCGGCTCGGCAGGCATCACATCGTAGTGACCATAGACGAGGACGGTTTTGGGTTCAGGGTTCTCGGTTCTCGGGGCGAGGTATTCGCCATAGACGAAAGGATTGCCGTTGGAGGGCATGATTTCGGCTTTCTGTATGCCTGCCTCCAGCAGGAGTTTCTTCCATTGTTCGGCACAGCGAAGCATATCAGGCTTGTGTTCCTCCTGGCAACTAACGGAGGGGATACGAATGAGCGAGGCCCATTCCTCGCGCATACGCGAGCGGTTGGTGTTGATAAAATCTTGTATGGTCATGTTTTCAGTTTAGAGTTTATAGTTTATAGTTTAAAGTTATATTTGGTCATTTGTTTAATCCATCATTGAGCGCAGCGTCATCAATCCATCATTGAGCGCAGCGTCATCAATCCATCATTATTTCTTACTTCTGATTAAGCGGCTGAGTAGGTCATATACTTCTTGTAGCTCAGGGTCGAGTAGGGCTCGATGGTGTGCCATCACGACCTCATCGCCACGCTGTGCAGGACCCGATTGAGCCTCGCGAGGTGTGAGGCTGTGCACCTTGGCGGCTGTCTCGTCGATGAGAGGCAGCAAGGCCCGGAATGGTATAGAAGTCCCTTTGAGCAAGTCGGCGGCTATGGTGAACATCAGGTTCGAGAAGTTGTTGGCAAAGACGCCGGCTACATGAAGCCGTTCGCGGTCGGCCTGTGATGCCTCGTAAATATGGCTTGAGAGCGTCAGCGCCAGGGAATAGAGAGCGGATACATCGTCAATACCGCGTGCTTCGATGAAGAGGGGTACGGACGAGAAATCGGTCAGGGGACTGGCTTTCGTAAAGGTCTGGAAGGGGTACAGAATACCGGCATGCGGTTTGTCGTCGCCAAAAACGGAAAGCGGAATTGTACCACTGGTATGTATATGGAGCGCGCGCGTCTGTACGTGTACGCGTGCAATAACCTCCTCCAGAGCCGTGTCACGAATAGCATAGATATAGGCATCGGCATTGAGTGGCAAGCCATCAAGGGTACGCGACGAGATAAAATCCGTCGTCATACCCTTCGATAGGAAAGCCTTATATAGGCTTGTGCCCACGTTTCCTTGTCCGATGATTGTAATACGCATGTTTATGTACGATTTACTTATGTACGATGTACGATTTGTCCTTCGTACATATTAATGTCTTCTTTGTTGTGCCTTGGCTTGTTCGCGGGCGAGGCGTTGCTGCTCACGCTGCATGGCTTCGAGACGCTGCATGAAGCCGGATTTCTTCTTGGTGCTGTTCTTCTTGGCGTTTTCCTCCATCTGGCGGAGCAGTTGCTCATCGTCGATTGCCCAGCGGAAAATCATGGTCTGCAGGATGGTGAAACCGAGCGAGAGGAGGTAGTAGTAACTCAGGCCGGCTGCGTAGTCGTTGAAGATGAAGAAGAACATCAGCGGCATGAGGTACATCATCCATTTCATGAACTTCATGTTCGGGTCTGTAGCCTGCGACTGCATCGTCACGAAGGTGTAGGCGAAGTTGGTAACGGTCATCAGCACGCAGAAGAGGCTGAGGTGGTCACCAATGAGGGGTAGGTTATAACCCCACGAAAGGATGGCATCGTAGGTTGAGAGATCGTCGGCCCAGAGGAAACTCTTGCCGCGCAGCTCGATGGCGGTGGGGAAGAACCAGAACATGGCAATCAGAATAGGCATCTGGAACAACATCGGTAGGCAGCCCGACATCGGACTGACACCCGCGCGTTGATACAAAGCCATCATGGCCTGCTGGCGTTCCTGCATCTTGTCGGCAGGATATTTGGCGTTGATCTCATCAATCTGCGGACGCAACACGCGCATCTTAGCGCTTGACTTGTACGAAGCAAACACGAAGGGCAGAATGATGATTTTGATAACAAGTGTCATCAGCAGGATGACCAGACCGATATGAAGTCCCCATGACTGGAAGAGATCGAACATCGGGATGGTCAGAATCTTGTTGATCCATGCCACAATCTTCCAACCCAGCGGCACCAGTTCCTTGAGGTGCAGCCGTTGGTCTTTCTCCACGCCCTGGTCATAGGCCTTGAGGGTGTTATAGTGGTTCGGACCAAAGTAGTAGCGGAAGTCGGTTGTCTTCTGTCCGCGGATGTCAAAAGGCACACTGGTCTTGGTGCGATATTCCTTGATGTAACGCGAGTGCGACCCTTGGGGAGTCGATTCCATCTCTGTGGAGGTGAAGGCATCGTCAGCGATGAGGACAGTAGAGAAGAACTGGTCTTTGTAGCCAATCCATTGGATGCGGGCATTCTCACGCTTAGAGTCGCTCTTTTGTTCGGAGAGCGTTTCCATTTCGCCGCCTACCAGCATATATTGTATGCGCGCATAGCGCTCCTCGAACTTGCGTCCGCGTTCCTGCTGCGGGATGAGTTGGTCCCACTGCATCTCAACGGAGTTGATATTTTGTGCCAAAACCTGTTGCATGCCGTGGGGACGCATGGAGAAGGATACCATATACTCGTCATCGGGCAAGGTATAGACGAAATCGAGCCAAGCGTCTTCGATGTCGGTCTTCAGACGCATGGTGACACTATTGCTTGTTGTCTCAGCGGGTTCGAAGAAGAGGTTTCGGGTGGCGAGCACGCGGTTGTTGGCAGTCACGAGTGTAAATGACAACTGTGACTCGTCGTCGCGGAAGAGCGAGAGGAAATGAAGGCTATCGTTATATGCCTTGTACTCCTTCAGCTCCGCCTGACGGATACGTCCGCCCTGATAGGCGATATTGAGGCGCAGTTTGTTGTTCTCCAGCACCACGGTTTTGTCTTCGCCTTGTGCAGAGGGAGCAAAATTGCCATAGGTAGCCTGTACTTGTTGTTGCATCAAGTCTGCACGCTCGGCCTGGAAGGCTGAGTCGGCTTTGGCCTGCTCGGCTGCTGCCAACTGGTCGGCAATCAGCTGTGCCTCGGCTTGGGCCTGACGAACAAGAGCAATACTGTCATACTGACGTTGGCGTTCCGCCAATTGTTCTTTGGACGGACGCTGTAAAAAAGAAAATCCTACAATAATTCCGGCTATGAGTAAAAAGCCGATCCAAGTGTTTTTATCCATTTAATTACGTTTGATATATTCGGTAAAAGTATAGTCGTAAGGGTTGTCTGCGTCTGCGAAGTGATGTTCCTCGCTTGCGACTTGCCATATTCGTGTATCAATCACAGGGAAGAATGTATCGGCATCCTCCCAGGCATGATGGAGATGTGTGATATAGAGTTTATCTGCCAGGGGCATAAACTGGCGATAGACCATTCCGCCGCCGATGACGAAGGCTTCGTCTTCGTTACGGACCATTTCCTGCAACTCGGGAATGGAGTAGGCTACCTCAGCACCCTCGAAGGTGCGTCCGGCAACGTCTGTCAGCACGATGTTACGGCGCTTGGGTAGGGGACGCTTGGGCAACGATAGATAGGTGCGCTCACCCATGAGGACCGTATGACCCTGGGTCACTTCTTTGAAGTGTTTCAAGTCCGCCGGCATGTGGCACAACAGGTCTCCCTGCTTGCCAATGGCATTATTTTCTGCTACAGCTACGATGATACTAAGCATAATCTTAAATCTTAAATTTTAAATCTTAAATCTTAAATTTTAAATCTTAAATCTTAAATCTTAAATTCTAATCTCTATACGGCGACTTTCCCTGCAATGTGAGGGTGGGGATTGTATCCTTCCAGACGGAAGTCCTCGTACCGAAAGTCGAATAGGTTCTTTACGTCAGGGTTGAGGTTCATGGTGGGTAGTGGGCGCGGTTCGCGGGTGAGTTGCAGTTGTACCTGTTCCAGGTGGTTGAGGTAGATATGTGCGTCGCCCAAGGTGTGCACAAAGTCGCCGCATTGGAGCCCCGTGACCTGTGCCATCATCTGCAGTAGCAGGGCGTACGAGGCGATATTGAAGGGCACTCCCAAGAATACATCCGCGGAGCGTTGGTAGAGCTGCAGGCTCAACTTGCCATCCGCCACGTAGAACTGGAACAGACAATGGCAGGGGGGTAATGCCATTTGGTCCACTTCCGCCACGTTCCATGCCGATACCAGCAAGCGGCGGCTATCGGGATTGGTACGAATCTGCTGAACCAGATTGCTTATCTGATCGATGCTACCGCCGTTGTAGTCCGGCCAGGAACGCCATTGGTGCCCATAGACGGGGCCCAATTCACCGGAGGCATCTGCCCACTCATCCCAGATGCTAACGCCGTGTTCCTGCAGGTAGCGGACGTTCGTATCGCCGCGTAGGAACCACAACAACTCGTAGATGATGGATTTCAGATGCAGTTTCTTGGTCGTCAGTAGCGGGAAACCCTCTGCCATATTGAAACGCATCTGATGCCCAAAGACGGAGCGGGTACCCGTTCCTGTTCGGTCGTGTTTGACCACGCCCTCACGCATGATGCGCTCGCATAAATCCAAATATTGTTTCATAACTATCAATTGTCAACTATCAATTATCAACTATCAACTATCGTACGGCTTTAGCCGATCGTTCGAGGCTTTGCCGAGATAAGAATTGTCAACTATCAATTATCAACTATCAATTATCAACTATCAATTATCAACTCTCAACACTCAACTAATAAAGCTTGTAAGTTGTTCTAAGCACCTTAAACTCCGTGCGACGGTTGATTTGGTTGCAAATCTCCTGTTGTTCTTCCGTCAGGTTGGCGATGAACTCGGGTGTCAGCGCTTGTCCTTCGGGAATAAAGCGGTACCGCTTGGTGATGGCTTTGTCTGCCACAACGGGTTTATCCTCGCCGTAGCCCACGGGGGTCAGGCGTTCGCGGTCAATACCATGTTCGATGAGGTAGCGTACACAACTCTCGGCACGCTTCTCCGATAGGCGTTTGTTGAAGAGGCTGTCACCTTTCATATCGGTATGTGCTGAAAGCTCAATGGTGATATTGGGGTTGTCATTCAGCAGTTTAACCAATGCTTGCATGCCGGTCTCCGACTCGGGCGTCAGTTCCCATTTGCCGAACTCGTAGAAGATGTTATCCATCGTCACGGGTTTGGAAATCATCGGCAGACTGAAATCCTGTTGGTAGGTCTTGCTGTCGTATAGGTCACGGGTCGTGAGCATCTGTTTCTGATTCAGGTAGCCGCGTGCGGTGGCGAGCATCACGTAGCGTGCGTCTTTCTTCAGGTTCAGCCGGTAGGTTCCATCGCGGCGAGCCTGTATCTTTTGGTTCGTGCCGTCGTCGCCCACCAGTCGGAGCGTAGCGTTGGCAATGGGGTCGCCGTTGTTATCCAGCACACTACCTTCTACGGCAAATACCATCTCGGGCAGGATGAAGCGGTAAATCATATCGATACCTTTCTTCTGTCCGCGGTTGGAGGATAGATAGCCGTTGTCGGTCTTGCCCTCAAAGGTGATACCAAAGTCGTCGCCCGAGGAGTTGATCGGAAGCCCCATGTTGTATAGATCCCAAGTCATCAGTCCCGTGGTGTCGTATCCCAAAGGAAGGGCTTTGTAGATATCCAGTCCGCCGTAACCGGGATGACCGTTGGTGGAGTAGAAGAACACACCGTCGGCACGCATAGAGGGGTACATCTCATCGCCTGAGGTGTTGATCTGTGGGCCCATGTTACGGACGTTGATCCAGCTGTCTTCTTCCTTCTCCGCCATCCATATATCCTTGCCGCCGAAGCCATCGGGTGCGTCGGAGGCGAAGTACAGCGTGTCGCCCGACGCATTAACGGATGGATGCCCCACGCTGATAGTACTATCGATGAACAGCTTCACTTCCTTCGGCTCGCTCCATTCGCCGCCGGTGCGGGTCGAGGTGAATATCTTGGCGCCAAGGTCCTGACCGTTGATGGGCTTGGAGTACGTGAAGTACATAGTCTTGCCATCGCCCGTGAAGCAGCATACGCCCATTTCTGCCGTTGCCGACTTGCCGCCGGATGCCGTACTATCGTTCTCGCTTTCTTCGGTCTCGGTCTCTGAATACAATCCATCAGGCAGTTCGATTTCTTCCCATTCGCCGTTCTGATTCTTGCGGGTGGAGTAGAGGTTAAAGGTGGCGATGCCCGTTACGGGACTCGGTCGCTTCAGGGTCTTCTTGCCTTTTTGTTTCTCCTGGCGGTTTGAGGTGAACATCAGCGCATCGGCATCTTGCCCGATGAATGCGGGCGCGAAGTTAGACGAACGCTTGGCGTTAAAATCCTTCGCTGCACTCACACGGAAGCGACTGGGTTGTTTCTTCCATTCGTTCATCTGTCGACATGCGTAGATACCCGCCTGAGCGGTGTAGTCATCCGGATGGCTATCCAGGTAGAGTAGGTAGTTCTTCTCTGCCTCGCGGTACTTACCTTGATAGGCTTGCACTTGTGCCAGACGCAGAAAGACGATGGAGTCTTGCAACTGGTACTTGTAGCGTACAGCGTTTTTGTACATGGTTTCGGCGCGGGTGTTATTGAGTATGCGGTTGCATTCGCCCTGCCGGAAAGCCACATATGCCTTCATTTGTTTGTCTTTCTTAGGCGAAATGCGGCTATAGACCTGTTTGTAAGTCTCGCCGGCGTCGTAGTATTCGCCTATCTCAAATTTCTTGTCTGCACGCTTCAAGCGCGTCTTGATGCTGCACGAACTCAGCACTCCGATGAGGAGCACGAGAGCGATAATCGGTATGTGTTTTTGCGTATTATCCATTTTACGCCGCAAAAGTACAAAAAAAAAATGACATACGCAAAAAAAATCGCAGAAATCTTTGCGTTTCTGCGATTTTGAGTGTGAGAAAGCATTGTAGATGGCTAATCAGAATGAGTAACCAACACCGATTCCGAGCACACCTTTGAACTGAACGCGCTCTTTGTAGTTCTCATCCGAGTCGGCAATAAGGGTCCCGGGATAATACTTTAGGTTTGCCTGGAAATTGATTTGCAGGCATTTCAGGAACTGATAACCCAAAACCAAGTCCCAGTCGATATCAAAATTACCGAAGTAGCGGTTCTTGGATGACCATTCGAAATAACTGTCAAACGGGTCGAGTGCATTCCAGTCTGCCTCTGTACGTGGGGTTCCATCCGGATTACCCGCTCTGATCCAGGCTTCTTTTACATTGAATCCCTTGCCTTGATACGGGGTGAAGAGAGCCAACGTGGTACTGAACTTGAAGTCCTTGTGACTATAGGCAATACCGCCCTTGAAGCTTAAACCCAACTCAACGCGTGCATTATGATACTCTTTTTGGACTACTTTACCGTTGTCGCTATAACTGAATGTACCGTATTTCTCTTGCAAAGAAGTACGAAAATCCCAATGCTCTTCCCTGGCAGCAGTATAGCCGCCTTCGGATTCGTACTTTTTCACTCTTTCATCGTACGCTTTTTGCGCCGCTGCTCTGGCTGCATCGTCCTTGGCGTTCTCCATGGCATAAACCTCGGCGTAGCAATACTCCTCTTTGGTGTAGTACTCATTGATTTTCTCGCTGACATATGCTGTGGTAACTCGTCCGGCAACGGGAGATAGATATACCGAGAAATTACATCCCTTCACGTTCGTTTTCCAGTCGATACCTACCGAGATGTCCGTGTACGAAGGAGCCAACCAATTGGAGTGAATGAAGTCGTAGCCTTTCTGGTACTTGCGTCCAAGCGCATACTGGCTTTGGAAGCCTGCGCTAACGGTTAGATACCAATTCTCTTTGAACTCCCAACCGAATTTGGTAGCTAACTTGATGTTATCGCTCGACTTCTGGTATGGATCTTCTTTCTGATCTCGCCATGTTAATCCGAAGTCTGTGTCAAAATTGGTTTCCCATGCCATGGCATCTTTGTGATACAACAAGTGTAGCTTCGCATATACAAAGCCTGTCACGCTGTTCTTACCTCCTGACGTCCAGTTGAAATTACCCGTTGCCGCGGCATTCACACCTAATGAACCATCAAACTTCCATGCGCTCTCTTTCGGAGCATCCGCCTCTTGTGCAAACATACCAACTGACAATAGCGCGAACAAAGTAAAAGAAAAAATACGTTTCATGTTATAAAAAAATATTAGTGATGTTATAAATAGTCGTACCATCGGTATTCAGTAAAAATCGCAGAAATCTTTCAATCTCTGCGATTTTTCATCAATCCATCATTAAGCGTAGCGCTCAATTCATCATTATAGTCATCATTAAGCGTAGCGCTCAATCCATCATTATAGTCATCATTAAGCGCAGCGCTCAATCCATCATTATTCTAAGGAGTGGATGACGAGACCCGAACGGAGCTTCGGCTCAAACCAGGTCGTCTTGGGCGGCATGATGTTACCCGAGTCAGCAATATCGATGATCTGCTGCATGGTTACGGGGTAGAGTGCCAAGGCCATCTTCATCTCACCGCTATCCACGCGACGTTTCAGTTCGCCTAAGCCGCGGATACCACCCACGAAGTCGATACGCTTGTCGCTGCGCAGATCCTTGATACCAAGAATCTTATCCAGAATCAGGTTTGACGAGATTGTTACATCCAGCACGCCAATGGGGTCATTGTCGTTGTAGCGACCGGGTTTGGCTGTCAGGCTGTACCAGTTACCGCCTACATAGAGCGAGAAGTTATGCAGCTTGTTCGGACGGTAGATGTCCGCACCCTTCTTCTCCACGATGAAGTCCTCTTCCAATGCTTTCAGGAACTCTGCCTCGCTCAGTCCGTTCAGGTCTTTGACTACGCGGTTGTAGTCAATGATGTTGAGCTGATTATCGGGGAAGCAAACGGCCAGGAAGAAGCAGTATTCCTCGTTGCCGGTATGATGGGGGTTCTGCTGCTTGCGTTCGTTGCCCACCAGGGCGGCGGCAGCGCTACGGTGGTGTCCGTCAGCAATGTACATAGCAGGAATCTTAGCGACCAGTTCGGTGATGCGTTTGATATCATTGTCGTCGTCAATGACCCAGAACTTGTGGCCAAAGCCTTCTGGCTCGGCTACGAAATCGTATTCCGGCTCTTTGGCAGCATAGCGAGCGATGATAGCATCCAGTTCGTCCACGTGTTTGTAGGCGAAGAAGACGGGCTCGATGTTGGCGTTGTTGACGCGCACGTGTTTCATACGGTCTTCCTCTTTGTCGCGGCGTGTGAGCTCGTGTTTCTTGATGCGGCCGGCCATATAGTCTTCAAACCATGCAGCTACTACCAGGCCATATTGCGTTCTATCGCCCATGGTCTGGGCATATACGTAATAGCATTCTTTCGGGTCTTGAACCAGCCAGCCGTTCTTCTGGAAGAGGTCAAAATGCTCGCGTGCACTCTGATACACCTTCGGATCGTGCTCGTCGGTACCGGGCTCGAAGTTGATTTCGGGTTTGATAATGTGATACAGCGATTTCTCGTTGCCGGCGGCTTCTGCGCGGGCTTCTTCGCTGTTCAGCACGTCATACGGACGTGAGTTAACTTGCAGTACATACTGCTTGGGGGGACGAATCCCCTTGAAGGGTTTAATTCTCATGATATAAAGGTTATTAAAATGTACGATTTACAAATTTACGATGTTCCATTTATGCACGAATTAGACCATGTACGATTGACCTTTGTCCTTTATCTCCTTCGTAAATAAATCGTCCTTCGTACATCGTCCATCGTCCTTCAATTCATCAATCCATCATTCCATCAATCCATCATTAAGCGCAGCGCTCAATCCATCATTTCTTCACGTTTTCCTCTGCCTTGTTGTCGGCTTTCATTGAGCATGTACCGTTGAACTTGGCATTGGGTTCTACGATGAGTGTGGTGGTTTTTATTTCGCCTCTCAGGTCGGATGTTGCACGCAGAGCAAGGGTCTGACGCACCTCGATCTTGCCTTCCAAATTCCCTAATATCTCTGCATTTTGGCAGACGACGTTGCCTTTTATCCTGCCTTTTTCGCCAATGACGACCTTACCCGAGCATTGCATCTCGCCTTCCAAAAGGCCATCGATACGAATGTCCGAATCGGCGATGATGGTGCCTATTATCTTACTACCTGCGGTCAACGCGTTGAAGAGCGTGCCGGTATTCTGTTGCTGTTGTGCCATATTCCCAAATAACATTAAGTCTTGTCAATTAAACGGTTATTTTACTTTCCATTTCGCGCTTTTACCGAAATTCGCTGCAAATATACAACAAAAATTGCACATACGCAAATTTTCGGGACATTTTTTGCAAAAATAGAGTGCAAACTCTATATTTTGGGAGGGATGATGGCGCTTATGCTCGCATAAAAGCGACATCATGCGTACCAAAATAGTAGGGCTGAGCCCTTTTGCAAAAAAGTTTCCGGAAATGGGGCAGTATGTCCAATAAATCAGCGGGTATTCAGCGGTAAAACACGTAAACGAGACGTAAACGACACGTAATCGACACGTAATCGAACCGAACCGTTCTCGAGACAATCCCGAGACAATCTCGAACCAATCCCGAGGCATTTTCGAGGATATAATTGAAAGTCCGATTGCCAAAAATTCAGATATTCATTATTAATTATTCATTATTCATTAAAAAAGTTTGCGTATGTCAGATTTTTTATGTATCTTTGCAGCCAAAATGAGTTATGCTGATATTTAAAAATAATGTAATATGAAAAAAATCTTTACTTTCTTGGCTGCTTTGCTGATGGCAGCTATGACATTTGCAGAGCCTACCATTACCGCCCGTGCTACCATTAACGTGATGTCCGCTACCGGCTCAGCGGATTCGTTTACCGTGATGGAGGGCTCGGACTTCACCAACTTGTTTGACAACGGATATGATGTGGCTAAGATGATGAATACCGGCACGTCTGCCATCAATCTGTACGGCACACAGGGCGGGACGAATGTATCGATTCTGGCAACCAACGATCTGACCAATACAGAGTTAATCTTAGAGGCCAATGAAAGCGACACTAGTTATACGCTTTCTTTCAGCAACGTGAGCGGAAATATCCGAATTTACGATCGCTATGCTAACGCTTGGATACTGATCTCTCCTAACGGCTGTTATAGCCAAACCTATGATTACGATGTTGCATCATGGGTAACGAACCAGATTCCCAACGGCTATGACTTCTCCAATTTGTATCTGCCCGAAGTAGGCAATCGGTTTGTTATTAGCTACGATCCCCAATACTATATCGGTTTGGAAGAAACCATAACCGGCAACATAACATGGTATCCGATGACGAAGGACAGCACCACCGGTACGTGGGAATATACCGGAGCCTACTCGGGTGGTGGTGCGTATGTGAACACTTCAGCCCAGACCGGCGATTTGATGCGGTGGGTATCAGAAGATGCCTGGGTCGTAGAGGGAAACATGCCGCAGTCGGGCGACACCGTGCATTTTACGTGGAACCCGGAGACGAACATAATGATTGTGGAGTCAATGTCGGGAGATAATCCCCAGCCGCAGGAGGAACGCCGCATCTGCTTAACGCACGGCAAACTGATGATCACGGAAATCAACAACAGCACACCCGTTCTGCTGGATTCTGCCGGTCTGCAGGTCGAGATGCTGGTCGAGGGCTATCCGATGGAGAATGCCATTCAATACGACCTCCGCAGCCTGGCTGCCGGACGCTACACCTTGGTCATTGACGACGAGTCGCTGCGATTCGACTTCGGTACCGAGACAACGACCTCTTCGGCGCAGGAAGGACAAGACTGCATCGTTTATACTTCTGTAATCAATGCAACCATGGACGAAGGACAGACCTACCTCTTCAACTGCGATAGGATGACCCAGCCCGGTACCTATAATTCGATTCTATCATCCTCTACCCAGTGCGATTCCATCGTTATGTTGTACCTCAGCTTCACGCAGGATGAGATTCCCTGCTCCGTAGATACAACGCTCATCCAAGCTTCTATCTGTCAGGGCGAAGCCTTCATCTGGCGTGGTGAGGAGTTCAAAGAGGCGGGCACCTACGATTTTACAGTGCAGTACCACGGCTCGAGCTGCGATAGTGTCTATCGTGTGCAGATAACGGAGAATAGCACTTCGTATGTCGAGGAAATCGTCTCCGTACGCGAGGACCATCTGCCCTACACCTGGCACAGACAAGTCCTGACCGAGTCGGGCGTATATTACGACACCGTGCGCTACACCCGTGCACAATGTGATAGTATCTGCTACACGCTGCATTTCACCGTTACCCAACTGCCCATCTATACCGTCAATGTCCTTGCTGACCACGGTTTCGTAAACGGTACGGGAACCTATCCCGAAGGCACGCAGATCTCCCTGACGGCTGTTCCGGACGAGAACTTTGAGTTCCAGATGTGGTCCGACGGTTCGACCCTCAACCCCAAGAACTTCACCGTGATGCAGGACACCACCTTCCGCGCGTTGTTCTATATGCCCGAGGTGGAGCAGGAAGTTGTGGTAGATAGTATCGAGACCAACTCCGTCACCATCACTTGGGACACCGTTGCCGGCGCTACGCTCTACGAACTGACTATCTACAAGAACGGTAAGGTTATAGCGGACTTCCAGGTAGATAAAGACAACAACATCGTCAACGAGCACTTCTTTGGCCCCGAACGCATCATCGCCCGTCGTGACTCCACAGGCGGTTCGTCCGAGACGCTGCAAGTGAATATCGGCGGCCTCGAACCCGGTCAGGACTACACCTACAGCCTCGATGCCCTGGATGACGACCGCAGCTACGTGGGCGCTCAGTCCGGTTCGTTTACGACGGAAGAAGAACCCATCGACGGCCTCGAGCAACTTAACACGCAGACGAAGTCCGGCAAAGCACGCAAACTGCTGCGCGAAGGCTGCCTCTATATCGAACTGCCCAACGGTACTACCTACGATGCCCACGGGCAGCGAACCCTCTGACAACCGATGGAGATAAAGGAGTTATTGGAGTTTACCAACCGCGCACAACTACGTGCGTGGTTGGAAGCCAATCATACTTCCGCTAAGGAGTGTTGGGTAACGACCTACCGCACCAAGGTACCGCGTGAGGACTGCATACCATACTTGCATGTGGTCGAAGAGGCTCTCTGTTTTGGCTGGATAGATAGCACCCTCAAGCGTCTGCCCGACGGACGCAATGCTCAACGCCTCTCGCCTCGGCGCAAGGGAAGTCACTGGACAGAACTGAACCGACAACGCTGCGCCGACCTCGAACTGCGCGGCTTGATGACCGATGCCGGACGCAAAGCCTTGAAACGGTAATAATTTTAGAAAATACACTATAGATATCATGGACGATACCATACTCTCCGAGCGTCAGCAGAACGTGCTGAACTACCTGTCGGAGCATAATATCCCTTACGAGCATTACACGCATCCCGAAGGCAAGACCATTGAGGAAGCCAAGCGATGGTGGCACGATGACGGCAGCGTGCATTGCAAGAATATCTTCATGCGCAACCACAAGGGCAACCGGCATTACCTCATCTGTTTCCCTTGTGACGACGACTTGGCGATTCACGACATAGAGCATTGGTTGAAGGAAGTTTTAATGGCGAAGGGACAGAACTCCCCGGGCAAACTCTCATTCGCCTCGCCCGAACGGATGATGCGTTACTTGGGGCTGGAACCCGGTAGCGTCAGTCCCTTTGGCTTGATAAACGATGTAGAGCACCATGTGATCCTCTTTTTAGACACCCGTCTGAAGGATGCCGCTACGCTTAGTTTTCACCCGAACGACTGCCGCGGAACGGTAGTCATCACGCAGGACGCATTTCAAAAATACCTGGCTACGATAGGTAACCAGGTAGAATATATCAAGACCAATTAGACGTCTTGTAGTGGACCGGAGAGGCGTTCCGTTATTTGCGGTTGGGATTCCGGGGAAACCAACCGCGTTCTACGCGTTTCTTCTGCTCAAAGAGTTCGTGAATAGACCAGAAAGACGAGAACGCAAATGCACCTAACAACACCGATACGATAACGCTCTCTACGAACAGCGAACCCACAATAGCTGCCAGGCCGACGATGGCAAAAACAGGCCAGCAACCCGTACCCCAATAGTATTCCGCCTTGATGACAATAGGGTGGAAGATACCAATCATCAGAAAGACGGCTGAGCCGATGATAATTCCTGTGAAGTTCATGGGCTCTATTGTTTATTTGACCAGTTTGCCGGCATAGACACTGGGCGTCTCGCCGTAGTTGTTGCTCAGGCAGAGCGAGTCGGCGGATATAGAACCCTTCAGGTCTGTGACGATGTATTTCTCGTACGGCTTGTCACCGGCTGTGGGCACGATGCTGTCACCGTGGAACTCAATCATAGAGCCCGACTTGGTGTAGCTGACGTTACGGATGACCATGTCGATTGTCACGGGCATCATCGTGGCAAACTTAACCTCGAACATATAGATGTCCAGCAACTCGTCATCCACCAGGATAACTTTCGTGCGGAGGTTCTCTTTGGTAAAGCCCGATGTCGGAATGGTCAGTACGCCGTAAGCCTCGTAGGCTGTCTCTTGGTCCTTTACTTCCGGCTCTTTCGACGTAATGTGGCATGCCGACAACACGCTGACTAATGCAATAAGAGTAAGAATTTTTTTCATTGATTATAGTTTTAGTTTTTATAGTTCAAATCGTAAGGTAGCACCCAATTCGCGCGGTTTGCCGCGTTGCAGGAAGTCATTTCCCATCGAGCGGAAGTAGAATACATCGTACTCCGTCCCCGTGAGGTTTCGTCCCCATAGCTCCAGCTGCACGTATTGCCATTCGAGTGTCATATTGGCTGCTAAGAGTGCATAGGGAGCCTGCGTGCAGGTGTTTTGTTCGTTCCAATAGATAGGTCCGACTATGTTCGTCCGTACGGATAGCGAGATTGCCTCCAGCCACCTGCGCCCCGTACGATAGCCGGCTTGTACGAAAGCGTGTGCTGTGTGCTTGGGCGCATAGGGAATATAGTGGCCGGAATAGTCACCCATGCCGTCGTTGAAATCGATAAAACGGGCATCGGTAAATCCGTACGACGCATCCACCATTCCCTGCCAGTTGCCTTTCTGCCAGCGGTAATGAAGCGCCGCCTCTGCACCCCATATGCGCGAGCGCGCAGCATTCGCCATCATGCGGCCGGTGGTCTTGCCGTTCGGGAAAATGGTGACTTGCTGGTCATAACATTGGATATGGAAGGCGTCAACGTCAATTTTCAACCCCTCTGTGGGCGTGAAATGTGCACCGAGTTCAAAAGTCCAATCCTTCTCGGGCTTGTAGCGCGTGATGGCCACATCCGAATAGCGCTCATCGGCTATCTCTAAATGCATCCCCATGTCCGCCGCCAGGTCAGTCATCACCTGGTTCTGCGTGATGGTGCTGAATATCTGCGGGTTGTACCCTCCGGCTTTATAACCTTTGGCGGCATAGCCGTAAATGGTGCCCCATGCGCCGTCGTACGAAACTGCCAAGCGGGGCAGCACCTGAATGTAGTCTGCCGCCTGCGTGCCTTGTATGGCGGTATGCACGGTCTCATAGTCCTGCATGATCAGCGTGAAACGATAGGTCACATCGGCTGTACTGAGGTACTCCATGCGCGTGTGCTCGTAGTCAATACGCACGCCGGCGTTGATATGCCAGTTGCCAAACTGAAAATGGCTCTGGTGATACACGGCTGTACCGGCATTCAGCAGATTGAAACGGCTGGGAATGGGTAGGGTAGTATTGCTTATCTCAATGGAGTCGTTCGGGAAAACCGTCTGAATACCGCGATTGGCGTTGCCAAGTATCAGTTCCTCGATACCTTCGCGCATGAAGACGACCGGCGCTTGCATATTGTTGCTTTTGGCAAAGGAACTCAAGCCCAAAGTCCATTCGTACCATTTGCAGGGCTTGGGGGCGCGCAGTAGTGCGTCCAGTGTGCCGCTGTGCTGGCGTTGCTTTTGCTGCAGCGTGAAGATGTCCGCGGGCGTATAGTCGTTGTCCATCAGCATGTTGTCGCCCAGGTACTGGTAACTTGCCACCAGTTGCAGATGCCAATCCTGCCGCTTGAATTCTGCCCGCAGCGATGGCAGTAGTGCCAATCGCTCGTAGCTGCCCGGGCTGTTGTAGTTGATACGTCCGGTGGATACCTGTGCGTACGGAAAAGCGCCTTGACGCACCCAATCGGCATAGATTGCGCCGCTTAGGCGCCATTCATCGGTTGGTCTGCCGTCCAGTACAAGGCGTCCGCCGGCTTGCTGGCCTCCGTCTATCTTCTGGCCGGTAAAATCGTTGCGGTAGAAGCCGTCTGTGCGTTGGTAGCGTGCTGCAAATCCCCAGCCGAAGTCTGTTTTGGATGTCCGGCTGTTCGTGATTGGCTGGTAGAAAGAGGCTTGAGCCAGTACGCTGTTGGCGGTGGCATAACTTACCAATGCGCGAACAGTATAACTCGTCAAATCCAAGGGCTGCAACGTACGTATCTCCATCACGCCGGCAGGTGAGTTGCGCCCGTACAAACTGCCTTGCGGTCCGCGTAACAGCTCCATACGCTTGATGTCCTGCATGGCGTGGTCGTACATATTCTTGTCCTGCAGAGGCACGCCGTCCACCACCATTCCCATGACCGGCTCGTTAATACGGCTTCCCAATCCGCGGATGTAGATAGACGATGTCATCGCGCTACCGTAGTCGGGCATATACACATTGGGTATCAGTTGGCTGATGTCTTTGGGCGTCACGGCTTGTATCTCTTGAATCAGACGGCTGTCGATGACGCTTATCTGCATCTGTTGCTGCGAGGCAGGCCGGGCTATGCGTGATGCGCACACCTCCAAATCCGGCAGGGCGATCGTGTCCGACCATCCTTCCGGCGATGCTGCAGCGGCAGATACCACCGAAACAACCAATCCTACTATCATCAAAAGCACCTTTGCGCGCATAGTCTTCAAAAAACGGCGGCAAAGGTACTGCTTTTTTCTTAAACAAAGATTAAGATTACCTTAAGATTTCTTTAAATCCCCATAAATAGGGATACGTAGCTCGTTTATTGTTCCGTTTATAGCCAATGTGAGGGAGAAATAGCTCAGTCCAAGGTGCGATGACACGCGTATGGTGCCGGGTTTTGCCGCGGGCAGCAGAGCGGCTAAGATACCATCTAACATCGTTCGTAGGTCGTTGGGCTTCATCGTGATTTCGCTCACGAATGGATCCATATGCATGTGCGCCACCAAGCCTTTGTTTTCGAACTCGCCTTGATGGCTTTTTAGCCACGCAGCGATGAAGGGCTGGATGGTTAGGTTGTACGGCTTAGCGGCGTCTTCGGTGTGCAGAATCAAACCTGCACCGCGTATGGTCTCAATGGGGTAGTTGCGTGTGCAGCCTAACTTCCGGCGCAGCGCATTGAGGTGTACATCGATGGTGCCGGTGTCGTACTGAAAACGTTGTCCCCATACCTTGTCTATTATTTCCGTGCGCGCGCATACACGATTTGGGTGCTGCATCAGGTATGCCAATAGCCCGAACTCCAATGGCGTCAGGCTGACTATCTTTCCCCCGCACAGTACGCTATGTGCATCGGTGTCTAATTCTATGGTGCCAACTTTGTAATACATCTTTTGTCGTTTTTATTTTCGTAAGCTTCATTGTTTTGACGTTATGACAATGAACAATCGGTTGCCATTCTTCTCCTTCTCGCCCCAAGTGCTGGTCGGTTTTGACGTCATGACAATGAACTATTGGTTGCCATCCCGTCTCTCATTGGGTCTGCAAAGTTACTGTTTTTTTTTGATATACGCAAGATTTTGCTTATAAAATCAGCAAAAAAACGTCCCAAATGAATAAATTTGTAAATTTATAGCGTATATTTTTGCGTATATCGTATATTTTTCGTATCTTTGCGCGCTTAATTTGTAAGTACGTATGTGTGCTGGATCCCCGCAAGTCCGAGTTAACCCAACGAACATTGACATATTGTAATCAAAAAAGACGTGATCTACAATCACTTAAAAAATGATGCCGCGTGTAAGTTGTATGTACTTGGGGGAATTGCAATTGGCAGGACTGCTGGTAGATGCGGACGGAAAATGGCAGATGGGAGCAGGATATGAGGCATTTGACCAGATGGAACAGGAGTCGATAAGTCCGGAGGAATTGCTGAATTTCATAAAAGATTTCATAAAAGAGAATGGTGTGGAACTGACTGAAAGACAGCAAGATATACTTATGATGGTGCGTGAGGATTGCACAATAACTTCACAAAAGATTTCACAAAAGTACAGGGTGACTCCGCGTACGATCATCGATGATATGAAGGTGCTACAGGAGCATGGCTTGCTGCGGAGAATGAAAGGACGGAAGAAAGGGTATTGGAAGTTGCTGGTGAAGAGGTAAGTTAAAAGGACTAAGCCATTAAAAAGTTAATAGTGCTTGCAGCACGTTCGAAAGTTAATAGGCAGCAAACTGCCGTTAAGAAATAACGCGCAGCTATAAACGCAGCGCAAGCTGCTCCAACGCGAAGCTCAAACCTAACTAACACTTAACGGCACGTAGTGCCTATAAACGCGATATTATCGCTCTAACGCAACCTGTTGCTATAAACTGAACAGAACGATCATTATAAACGCAGCGTAAGCTGCTCGAACGTGAAACTATAAACGCCGCATCGCGGCTATAAATCATAATTAAATTATGAGCACCACTACCCAATCCAACCTCCTGAACCTTCATCCTTATTCCCCGAATCTCCACTTCCGGACACCATGAACTCCTCAAAACCCTCACTTTTCCTTGCAAAATGCAAAAAAAATGCAAATTTTCCCATATACATTTGTATATGTCAATTTTTTTTTGTATCTTTGCGCCCTGATTTGCCATGCGCAATATATATACGCTGCGCACACACGTAAAAACGAGGACAGATGAAAGATGAAAAGAAATGTAGATGTTGTGGCTACCCATTCGGCTACGACGGAATTGAGGAGAGTACTACCACTCCCGGTGTGTGCCCCACTTGCGAGAAAGCTATGAAGGCTTTCAGCGGTGTCGAACTCCGTAAGTCCGCTTCTGCAGACTTGGACAAATACTCACCTATGTTCCACAAGGACTCGTATATGGAGGTTACCGAATGGGTCAATGGAGAAGGAGTGGATGTGTATGTCGATTTTGGGCCAAATCGCCCTGAGAAACGGTTTGAGTTGACGTATGACGAGTTCAATGTCCTGGTCAACCTCGTGCACATCATCAATCCGGAAGAGCCTTTCCATATCCTCTCCGACAAACCCATCCTAACTCCCGAATTGGAGTAATTGGTACAATCAATCCACAAGAAACTAAAAACAAACTATATGGTTTATTTAATCACATATGACATCAATACTGCTATAAAAGATTATAGCGCAATGTACGATGCTATTAAAGGTGTTAGTGGCGATTACCAGCATCCATTGGAGTCGGTATGGCTGGTAAATACGCCTATGGATAGAGTACAGTTGTTCAATACCATTCATGCTAAAATGAATCCTCAAGATTATCTGTTGATAGTCGAGATTAAGGGCAACTATTATGGTTGGCTTAATACGAATGTATGGCAATGGATGAAATCTAAATTGGGATATTGATATGATAACTTCCATCAGAATAAAAAACTTGAAAGCACTCAAAGATACCAAGGAGTGTCAAGTTGGTAGGGTGACCTTATTGACCGGTATAAACGGACGTGGTAAATCCTCGTTTATTCAGTCTTTGCTGTTGTTGTCGCAAAGTCTGCGAAAGAATGGTGGTTCGCCCAAATTGTTAGATCCTATGGGTGATTGGTGCAAATTGGGATATTTCGAAGATGTCCTATCAACCAATGCCGATGGTCCCCTCGCTATAGAACTTTCAACCAACTCTGAAACAGAGAATGCTTTTTCTTTCCAATACGAAAAATCAAAGGAAAGTAAATTGTATGGAGAAGCTGTTAGTATAAAAGTTGATGGTGAGGAAACGATATCAGTTAATGTGGGTGCACCTGGTGGGGCTTCGGGAGATTCAAGTACATATAATGCGACTCTAATTAATGAATCCCAAAACATTTCAAATCCAAAAGGTAGAAGCACCTATGAGGATATTGCTTTCCTGAAGCATCTCCAGAACCTATATTTCGTTTCGGCTGATCGATTCTCAGCTAAGGATAGTGAGGTGTTGATTAAGACTGAACGCGAGTTATACTTAGGTGAGCATGGGCAATTTGTATTAAACGTGTTAAGCCATTGTACGCAGGAGCAAAGAGATGAACTTGAGAATGCGATGAATGAGATATTAGATGGTGCCACGTTAAAAATAGAGGTGGACGAGAAAGATAATCGCGTATATCTGTACCTTGATTCGGAATCGGATGGTAAGAACTATAAGCCAATAAACGTAGGTTATGGATATAGCTACATCATATCTACATTGCTATCCGCGATTTTGGTTCCGAATAATGGAATCCTGATAATCGAAAATCCTGAAGCACACCTCCATCCACAAGCCCAATCCCGTTTGATGGAATATTTAGTCCAAGTGTCCAACGAAAAAAATGTGCAGTGCTTCGTCGAAACGCATAGCGACCATATCATCAACGGCTTGTTAGTCTCGCTTAAAGAGCAAAAACTCAATGTAGAAGACGCGAAAATCCTATTCTTTGATCGAAAGAATCAAGATGAACAATCGTACATTGATGTGTCCAACTTGGAACTTACTCAGTATGGTCGCGTCAGAAGGCCACCCAAAGGATTTTGCGATCAGTATGGTATAGACTTGCGTAAACTTATTTGATGCTATGCCGGATATAGTTTTGCAAAATAAACTCACGGAACTATTCTTCCTTTTTCCAGAGTATATTGATGCCAATCATAGAGCATCTGCTCCGTATATCCATGATATGACCTACCATTTTGATGCGGTTCAACCTTCTTTCGTGGATAATGTTATAAGGTTGTTGACGTTCTTTTCGTACGAGCGTAATGTGACAAAGTATTATGACAAAAAGAACTTGGACGGTATGTTATATCCTTACCAAGAATTGGAATACCCGTTTGTCGATACGCAAGTTCGTACAACCTTGCGCGATTTGGACGTTGTTGATTGGCGCATCGAGTTAGGAGAGGATGATACAATCATTGAATGGCATGGAACGCAGATACCTAATGATACAGTTGCGAAGGTGTACGAACGTGCACATACCGATACTCCAGATTTGTTGGTTCATGCCACCTTGTTCTCTGTAGGAGATGCTATTGAAAACGATGGAGAAACGATTGTTTTTAAGAAAGAAAATGTGGATTGCTCGTTATCGTATCAAACAACATTGAGAGGATTACATGAATGGCTAAGTGAAAATCGAATTCCCCAACGATACTTCAAATACAGCGAGAAGCATGGCGAGAATGGTGTTGGAGGTTGGATGTTGCCTAATAATGTTCCCGCAGCTGTCCTCGAATGTAATCGTGAACACGCACAAGAGATCCTTTGTAAGGCAATAGGGGATACTTCCTTGGATAATGATTTGTGGTATTTTGATGCGGACTATGATAAGGTTTTGTATTTTGAATATGAGAATCAGAGTCCACAAAACGAATATCATGGCTATCACCTTTCGCAAGGCGACAAAGGATATAGTAAAGTTAAGTTTGATTTGTTGCGCTTAATCCAAGATATCCCCAATAATCACTAAGAAACCGAATCGAACACCCCAACAACATGACCAACTATTCCATACATAAGCTCCAACCGGCAAACGCCCACCTCACCGAGCAACTCCGCGCTTACGCCTATGACGTCATCGGCTGCTGCCAGGTTGTCCATCGCGACATGGGGCCGTTCCTCAACGAGTATATGTATCAGGAGGCATTGGCTATCGCGCTCAACGAGGCGAACATACCCTTCCAACGCGAGTATTATTTCTCCGTCGAGTTCCATGGCCAACGCATCGAACACAAGCATTTCGTGGACTTCCTGGTCCGCAATGATATCTTCGTGGAGTGCAAGGCCATCGAGCATATCGGCACGGAGCAGCGTCAGCAGCTCTGGAACTATATGCGCCTCACCTCCACACGCATCGGCATCTTGTATAACTTCGCCCCGGTGAAGGACGAATGCGAACGGTATTACCTGGATGCCACCACCGGCATGATGTATGCTTTTTAGCACCTACCACCCGTGTACATTGACAGACTGACAAAAACGCCTCTCTCCTTTGAGGGATGGAAAAAAACATCAAAAACCCTGCGTATGGAATAGTTTTCTATTCCGGCCTACGTGGCCTTGAACGTATGGTCTCTTAGATTGCTCGTGAGCAAGCTCCCGGACACTCTAATAGTCCCATCCGTAGCAGCATGCTGCAAATCGTAAACTCTCCCATCCGCAGAAAAAACAACGAGATTTTCAATCTCTACAAAAACAGCGCAGCGTACCCTGTTCTTCTTGTTAACAAAAATGATGTTTACACTATGCTACGAAATAATCGTACCCTTGTGGTTAAGAAATGTTTTTGACTGTTTTTTCTGATTTGGGGATGAAACGATGAGGGATATAGGATGATATGCATATCATCGCGTAGAAGCAGATAAATATACATCTGAAAATTTATTTACAAGTGGATATTTAGCTGATTATACGGAGGACGGAACGTCTATATCCAAATCGTTACATACGCAAATCAGTGTTATTGATGTTTTTGTGATTCTTATTATGTCAATCGGTGAAATTAGAAAATAAAAACAACAAAAGATATATGAGCAATAATATTGCGATAGAATTTGAGCACGTGTCGAAACAATATCGGTTAGGGTTAGTGAGCACCAAGACCCTGAGCCACGACATTCGCCGCTTCTGGATCACCAACGTCCTCGGCAAGGAGGACCCGTATCTCAAGATCGGCGAGACCAACGACCGTGCCTCCAAGGGCAACTCCGAGTACGTCTGGGCGCTACGCGATATCGACTTCAAGGTCGAGCAAGGCGACGTCGTTGGCATCATCGGCAAGAACGGTGCCGGCAAATCCACTTTGCTCAAGCTCCTTTCCCGCGTTACCGGTCCTACTACCGGCACTATCCGTGCCCATGGCCGTATCGGCTCCTTATTGGAAGTTGGCACCGGCTTCCATGGCGAGATGACCGGGCGGGAGAATATCTTCATGAACGGCGCCATCCTCGGCATGACGCGTAATGAGATCCAAGCCAAATTGGACGAGATCATCGATTTCTCCGGCTGCGAACGATATATCGACACCCCGGTGAAGCGTTATTCCTCCGGTATGACAGTCCGTCTGGGATTCGCTGTTGCTGCTTTCCTCGAACCCGAGATTCTCGTCGTCGACGAGGTCCTCGCCGTCGGCGATGCCGAGTTCCAAAAGAAAGCCATCGGCAAGATGAAAGACGTCTCCCAAGGCCAAGGCCGCACCGTCCTCTTCGTTAGTCATAATATGACTTCCGTGAAGTCCCTTTGCAAGACTGGTATCTTGCTAGAGAATGGAATGTTGAAAGAAATGGGTCATGTGGATCAGATAGTGAGCCACTACCTCCGTGGAGGAAGCGAGATTGATAACTACAAGCATTGGGACATTCCCCAATATAAGAATGGAGGTTTCGAATTGCTTGAGATTGGCATTCGTCCGAAATGTGGCACTTATACCGACGTGATGTGTGTGACAGATGATTTGGATTTAGTTATTCATTATCGTCTCACGGAGTCTAAAGAGAAGTTTTGGATTACGCTGCATATGAAGAACGAACAGGGTGAAAAGATATTCTCTTTTAGTGCTTCTGAGGATGAAGTTCAACGAACTAAGAAAACAGGAGAATATAAGCAGATTTACCATATTCCTGCCAATTTTCTTAATTGGGGTAATTACGCCATAGATTTTATGTCATTTGAGTTCCTTTCCTCAGTGATACCATTGGTTATTGAGTCCGATATGATTTCTTTTACGCTAGCAGGTAAATCTGTCGAAGTAGGTGGCTGGATGGGACGCGAACCTGGAGATGTAACTCCAAAATTTATATGTGAAGAAACGAGATTATAATGATAAAATCGCTAATAAATAAGGGGGAAACCCATTCATCATTAGAGTTGCTGTTTCGTTGGATTATGCAGCGTAACCAGGATGTGGATGTCCAAGTGGAGCAGATACCTTTTTCTCAGATGAATGGTTGGTACATGGATGCAGATGGGTGTATCCGGCATGAAACCGGCCGATTCTTCAGTATTGAGGGAATTCACGTGCGGACGGATGTGAGTGTGACATATGAATGGGAGCAACCGATTATTAACCAACCGGAGATTGGGTACTTGGGAATCTTGACGAAAGAATTTGAGGGAGTGCTCTATTTTTTGATGCAAGCAAAGATTGAGCCGGGCAATGTCAACTGCGTGCAGATTAGTCCGACTCTGCAAGCCACCAAGAGCAATTATACCCAGCAACACAAAGGACGCAAGCCATTGTATCTGGAGTTTTTTCAGAATGCCAAACCGCATCAGGTGTTGCTCGATCAGTTGCAGAGTGAGCAAGGTGCACGGTTCTTACGTAAACGGAATCGCAATATCATCATCAAAGTAGATGAGGACGTGCCGGTATATGAAGATTTCGCATGGATGACTTTGGCGCAAATAAAGGAACTGCTACACCATGATAATATGGTGAATATGGATACGCGAACGGTACTTGCAGGGTTAGATTTTAGCCAATTTGAGATATCCAATGATGTCTTGGAAAAGATGTCTCCGTTTGGTCGGGATATGATAGCTTCTTCTCAAACGCACAAAGCGTACAATACTATGAATGAGCATTTGTCGTGGTTGACGCAACTAAAATCTATGGCAGAACTGAATGTGCGTTATGTGCCGTTGAAGAATATCGGTGGCGGGTGGAAACAAGATGAGTACGAAATTAGTCGCAACGATAAGAAGTATTTCCGCGTTATCGGCACACGAGTGAACATCTCCAATCGAGAAGTTACATCGTGGTGTCAACCATTAGTGCAACCTATGCAAAAAGGTCTTTGTGCATTTATCATTAAGAAGATAGATGGAGTTTATCACTTCCTCGTGCATGCTAAGATGGAGTGTGGAAACCTTGATGTATATGAATTGGCTCCGACTGTGCAATGCTTGACCGGTAACGTGCTGGATGTGCCGAAGGATAAATGGCCGGCATACGTGGAGTATGTGATGAATGCGAAGCCGGAGCAGATATTGTATGATACATTCCAATCGGAAGAAGGGGGACGATTCTACCATGAGCAAAATCGGAATATGCTTATTGAGGTAGGCGATGAGTTCCCGATAGATGTGCCGGCTGATTATCACTGGATGACGCTTGGGCAGATACATGAGTTTATGCGATTCAATAATTACATTAATATTCAGGCACGTAGCTTAATCGCAGCGATTAAGTACGTGTGATGTGTAATGTGTAAAGTGTAATGTGTAAAAATAAACCTTACACAATCAACAATCAACAATGAAAATGATGAAATTTATAGTTATCGGATGTGGCAATATTGCGCAGCGTTGTTCGATTCCGGCATTAATGAATAGCGGTGCGACGGAAGTGGTATGCGTGGTGGATACGGACGAGCGGAAGCGCGAAACCGTAGAGACACGTTTTGGTTTGCCGTTTGAGACGGATCTGAAGAAGGTGCTGGATACATACGAGTTCGAGTCCGTCTATATCTCTACACCCAATGCTATCCATGTACAGATTGTAGAGCAAGTTGCGCCATATCATAAGAACATTCTCTGCGAAAAACCACTTGCAGGTTCGATGGCAGATGCGGAACGAATAGCGGAATTGGGAAAGCAATACAATATCCCTATTTTCGAGGGATTTATGTACCAATTCCATGAGCAGCATAAGATCAAGAACCAACTGATTGCGGATGGCACGATAGGCGAGCCGCAACTGTTCCAAGGCTGGTTCGGATTCCCACCTATAGCAGAAACAGATTTCCGCTATAAAAAGTCGCTTGGTGGAGGCTGTGTTTTGGACTCTTGTGCGTATCTCGTACATTCTGCCCGTCATTTCTATGGCTGTGAGCCGGAGCATGTGTATGCAGTATTGAGTAAAGAAGAAGGATGTGAAGTGGAGACACATGCCACAATCTTGTTGGATTTCGGAAAGGGTAGAGTGGCGAACCTCGTATCTGGATTCAATAACAAGTATAAGAGTCAACAGATAATCTGGGGAAGCAAAGGATTATTGTCGTTGGAACGCGCTTATGCATTGCCTCCGGATTTTCAATCCACGCTGACAATTGAGACACAAGAAGGAATCACGCAACAAACCATGCCGGCATGCAATCACTTTGAAGAAGAGATGCGTTATTTTGTGGATAATTATGCTACTCATGCTGAGGCTTGGCGAGAGGAGTTCCTCAACCAAACGCGCGTTTTGATGCGCATTAAGGAAAGCACAATTGTGTAATGTGTAAGGTGTAGGAGTTGTGGAATGTGTAGCGGCTTTGCCGATGTGTAATGTGGAAAAATGTAAACATTACACAATCAACAATCAACAATATAAAGGTAAACATTACACCCTCAACAATCAACAATAGAAAATATGGATGAAGTATTCGCTTTTGAACAATTGGACGTTTATCAAGTGGCTCGACGATATGTCAAAAACGTCTATCTGCTTTCGGAGAAATTTCCGCAGAAGGAAGACTTTGCGCTTACATCGCAAATCCGTAGGGCAGCCGTATCCATTACATCGAACATTGCAGAAGGCACATCGCGCTTTTCGGTAAAAGACAAGTCTCACTTTATAGAAATTGCGTACGGCTCTCTTATGGAAACCTACTCGCAATTGCAGGTGGCTTTGGATCTGGGCTATATAACCCAATCAGATATAGAACAACAACATCCGCTTGTAGTAGAATTGCGCAACCGCTTATCTGCTCTGCGGAAATCGTACATGAGTAAAACTGTGGAAGGTGGAAAGTGTAAGGACGAATAAACATTACACACTCAACAATCCACAATAATTTGTAAACATTAAACATTCAACATTCAACAATATGAAGAATATTTATGTTACCATGCCGACATTGGCACCCTTGGAGGAAGTGGATGCATACCTGAAGCAAGTGTGGGAATCCGGTGTGATGACGCATAATGGTCCGTTGCTCCGTAAGTTCGAACATGATGTGGCTGAATGGCACGGTATGCAGCATCATACGGTAGTGGTAAATGGAACTATTGCTCTGCAATTGGCAATCCTTGCGTTAGGCTTGAAAGGTGAGATTATCACCTCTCCGTTCTCGTTTATCGCAACAACAAGTGCTATCATGTATGAGGGCTGTACACCGGTATATGCAGACATCAACCCAGAGACGTTGAATGTCGATCCGGCAGCCATTGAAGCCGCCATTACGGATAAGACAGTAGCGATCATGCCTGTACATGTGTTTGGTAATACTTGCGAGATAGAGGTAATAGAAGCCATTGCAAAGAAGCACAATCTAAAGGTAATCTATGATGCGTGTCACTCGGTAGGTGTGCGATACAAAGGCAAGAGTGTCTTTGCCTATGGCGATGTGTCTTGCACCAGTTATCATGCTACCAAGATGCTTAACTCTGGAGAAGGAGGAGGATGTTATACCAACGATGCAAAATTGGATGCCAAGATGAAGCGTATCCGCTTCTTCGGTTTCTCGGAAGATAAGACGAATGTGGTAGAAGAAGGTTCCAATCTCAAGATGACAGAGGTACATGCTTCGGTTGGTTTGGCGAACCTCAAATACCTGCAAGCCGCATTGGATGACCGGAAGGAGAAGTACATGCTTTATAAACAATTGCTATCAGCTAATCCGAAGTGCCATTTCCAACGCATCAATGAAGATAGTTGTAACTATAGTTATTTCCCATTGATTTTGGATTCGGAGGAAACATTGCTGAAAGTAGATGCAGCTTTGCAAGCGGAGCATGTGTTTGCGCGTAGGTATTTCTATCCGTCGCTGAACACGTTCACGGACATCGTGCCGTACGTCAAGATGCCGCATAGCGAAGATATTGCCAGTCGCATTCTTTGCTTGCCGCTATATTATACCTTGCAGAAAGAGGATGTAGAGAGAATAGCAAAGGTGATACTGAAAACACTATAATAAGAGTTTGCGTAACCGACTGATGAGCGGGAGATGACCGAGAGATAACCGAGAAAAGAATATATACTGTAAATATATGAGTAAAGATAAATATACAAAAATTGCTAGGGTATATCCATCTATTGTAGGAGCTATATTGCCGTGCTTCGTAACGGTAGTTTGTTTTTGGAAATATCTACCCACGTTGAACTCCTATATTGAGGTTGTCATGATGTATTTAGGGTATATAGGTATATCTGCTATAGTATTTTCTTCTGTAGCCTATTTGTTACGTGAATTAGTACGAGATACATCTAAGATAATTTTTCAGTTTCCACTATTTAAAGAGGATGAGACAAATATGCCTACAACAAAAATGTTATTGTGGAGTGAAAATTTAATATCGGATGAGTATCATAATCAGATCGCTTCAAAAGTGAAAACAGATTTTCAAATACAACTGCTTCCTAAAGAAAAAGAGATGGAAAATTTGCCTCAGGCAAAATTAATCATAGCTAACGCAGTTCAGCAAATGCGTGATGTAACTCGGAATGACTCTATCTTATTACAATGATAATTATGAGTATGGATTCTGTCGTAACTATCTTGGCGCTTCTGTACTTAGTATTGTATATATGTCAATGTTATGGATTATAAACATATGGTGTCATTCTTTGCCATGGTGGGCTTTCGCACTTTGTATCGGAATACAACTTATAGCCGCTTGTATTGCATTTGTAATGTTAAAGCATAATGCGAATGCTTATGCCCGCCAATTATTTAGCGCCTATATGACTACACAAGTTTACGAAAATAAGTAATATTTTAACATAAGAGGATAGTATATGATACCCAAAACCTATGAAGTAAAATTTTTCTCTGTCGGAACAGAGAGCAAAGGCGGTGATGCAATTTTTATACGCTTTGTTGATGATAGTAACGAATGGAAAGTAATAGTTATCGATGGCGGATATGGCGAAAGCGGCGAAAATATAGTCAACTATATGAAGAACTTAGGCCTTTCTACTATAGACTTAATGGTAAATACACATCCGGATTTAGATCATATATCTGGTTTGTTGACTATTATGGACTCGGATATTCAAGTTACTACACTTGTATACCATAGACCATGGCATGATGCAGACTTAAATGCTGATATGTTCCAAGACAATCGTATAACAGACAAGAGTGTTAATAGACGACTGCGCGAGAATTTCAGCAAAGCGTATGAGTTGGAACAGAAGGCTATTGCAAAAGGTTGCCATATAAATGCCCCTGAATTAGGGAAAACGTACTTTGATTGTTTCATAATATTAGGTCCTACTATGGACTTGTATCAGCAAAGACTATTAGAATCGGACAAAACCCCTACTGTACTAGATGGGGAACAAGGCTCTACATATCATAAAATAGCTTTGAAATTCAGTAGATGGATTAATCGGATGTTACCTATAAATTGGATTCCAAACGAAGATACGTCTGCTATTAATGATACAAGTATTGTCTCTTTGCTAAGCTTGCAGGACATGAACATTTTATTTACAGGAGATGCAGGAAAACAAGGATTGAACTCCGCACTAAACTATCTTTATAAGATCTCGCCTCAAACACAAATCAATTTATTACAATTACCACATCATGGCAGTCGTCGCAACATAGACCCTCAGATATTATCGAGGATTGCAGCGAAAAAATATTTTATTTCTTGTCCACCGAAGGGCGAAGAAGATGGTCATCCTTCTAAACGCTTAGTTAACGTAATATATCAATTATTCCCTGATGCCGTGGTACATAAAAATAATGACGGTCGCAATTTCATTTATCATTCCGATGATCTTTCCATAAAAGCGACGCCAGTCGGGAGAGTTGATTCTTATGATGAGATTGAGGATTAAACAAACATACCAATCAGAAATATGAGTGCCAAATAAAATCAACCCAATAACTCCTTTTATTAATCATAGAAGCAAGAGGATGCTAATATGATTATTACAAAACAATACAAATGCCCAAACAAAAGAAAATATTACTTTTAGGAGGAGACAACCTGCTCTTGCCTGTGATCAAATCCGCGCATGAGTTGGGGTGCTATGTCATTACGGTGGACTATCTGCCGGATAACGTGGCGCACAAGTACTCCGACGAATACCAATATGCCAGCACGACCGATAAAGAAGCGGTGCTTGAGATAGCCAAGAAATGCCATATAGACGGCATTCTGACGTTCACAGATTCGGGCGTGGTGACAGCTGGTTATGTTGCTCATGAGTTAGGCCTACCTTCTCCCGGCCCTTATGAATCCATACAAATACTCCAGAACAAAGGTCGTTTCCGTCAGTTCTTAGCCGAGCATGGTTTTAATGTGCCTAAAGCGAAAAGTTATACTGCTATAGATGTAGCTCTCGGTGAAAAAGAGGATTGGACTTATCCAGTTATCGTGAAGCCTGTTGATTCCGCAGGAAGCAAAGGTGTTACAAAAGTAGAAAGCAAGGATCAATTAGAAGATGCAGTAGTATTTGCTTTGGAATATTCCATTTCAAGTGAATTCATAATCGAAGAATGGATAGAGAAAGTTGGCTGCTCATCTGATTCAGACTGCTTCTCTCTAAATGGACAATTTCAAATGTTAACCTACTCAGCCCAGCGCTTTGATGAGAAAGCAGCTAATCCCTATGCTCCGGCTGCATTTAGTTGGCCTTCTACAATGGGTAAACAGGTAGAAGAAGAATTATCATCGGAACTACAAAGACTAATTACGCTTTTAGGTATGCAAACCTCGATATATAATATTGAGACTCGTTTGGGAACAGATAGCAAGCCTTATATTATGGAAGTGAGTCCGCGTGGAGGAGGCAACCGTTTGGCAGAGGTGGTAAGATACGCAACTGGAGTAGATATGATAACCAACGCCGTTCGCGGTGCGTTGGGCATGCCAATAGAAGAAATAGGATCATGGGAATATAGCGGACATTGGGCAGAAATTATGCTGCATAGTTATAGTAATGGTGCATTCCAATCTCTTGACATCAATGAAGATGTAAGACCCTATGTGCGAGATCTGTCTCTATGGGTAAAAGAAGGAGATATGATACATAAGTTCGAGAGTGCACGATATGCAATCGGTTCTCTTATCCTTTGTTTCCCCGATGAGCAAATGATGTTAGACAGACTTGCCCATCAAGGTGATTGGCTGAAGATTTATTTAGATAATACGTATAATATGCTGAAAATAAGCAAGTTGGATAAATTCTCGGGGGGGGGGTAAATCTCTCTTGATAGCTCCACGCTTGCTTAAAGCAGCATAAGAGTAAAATGAGAGAATTATGACAATCGGAATAATGCAACCGTATTTTATGCCATATATTGGCTATTGGCAATTGATGAAAGCAGTGGATAAGTATGTGGTGTATGATGATGTGAATTTTATCAAACGCGGCTGGGCGAATAGAAACAACATCTTGTTAAACGGAGAGCCCTATATGTTTTCTGTAGCATTGAGCGGTGCAAGCCAAAATAAATTATTTAACGAGATAGATATAATTGATGATTTTGGTAAATTGAAGAAAACTTTGTACTATGCGTATAACAAGGCTCCATACTATGAGAAAACAATGCAGTTGCTTGATGAAATATTTGAATATCACGATAAGAATTTAGCTCGTTTTCTATATCATAGTTTTTTCGTGATATTGAACTATCTGGATGTTCAAACTGAGTTGATAATGTCATCTTCTGTCGATAAGGATAATAGCTTAAAGGGACAAAGTAAGATTTTGGATATATGTAGTGTATTGCAAGCTGATCGATATATCAATGCCATAGGTGGGCAAGAACTATATAATCATGATGAGTTTGCGCAGAACGGAATAGAATTAAAGTTTCTTCATCCGAATATTGTTTCTTATCAGCAGTATAAGCATGAATTTGTGCCGAATTTATCAATCATAGACATGATGATGTTTAATGGGAAAGAAAGAACGAAGAAACTATTAAATGAATATACATTGGTATGACAAACGCAATAGGCGGATATTTTGAGAAGGAACCTCGGACGAGAGAGGAACATGCTATCCCGCAAAAGGATGGCATCTTGCTCAATACTGCGAGGAATGCTTTTGAGTATATATTGCGTTCTATTCCGAATCTCCGTGGTGTATATCTTCCGTACTACACATGCAATGTCATGCTCGAACCGCTCAAACGATTGTTTGGCGTGTCGTTCGCCTTCTATCATATCACGCATCAATTGGAGATCGCAGAAGACTTTGATTTGGGTGAAGGGGAGTATATAGTAGTGAATAACTACTTTGGCATAAAAGACAAGTATGTGAGCCGAATGGCAGACAAGTATAAAGATCGCCTAATCGTGGATAATGCACAAGCGTTCTATGCTCCGGTGATAGACGGAATCAAAGCCATCTATAGTGCGCGTAAGTTCTTCGGTGTTCCGGATGGTGGAATAGCTTATCTGCCGAATGACAACAAACAGTGGGAATGGTACGAGACGGATGACTCAGTTGACAGGTTAGCCCATCTGAGAATCCGTTTGGAGCAAGGACCGGAGGCTGGGTATGCTAAGTATCGCGAGGCTGAGGATAAGTTAGATTATCAGCCGATAATGCAAATGTCCGCTTATACACGTGATGCATTGAGTCATATTGATTACAATATCGCACAACAAGTACGCAGAAGGAATTTTCGGATACTGCATGATGCATTGAGTGATTATAATGTATTGCCGATACCGGATATAGAGTCATTCGCCTGTCCTATGGTATATCCATTCTTGGATGTCCGGAAATGCGATTGGCGATACAAAATGAAAGGACAACGGATATTTATTCCGAAATTTTGGCCTAACGTGATTAGTTATGGACATTTTGATTTTGAGTCAATGTTAGCTGACCGAATCATGCCTCTGCCCATAGATCAGAGGTACAATGAAGAAGATATGAAACGAATAATTGAAATTATATTTGATTAGGTTATTTTACAACAAACAGGTTCATAGTTAACCAATTTTCTGCAAAAACGAAGAAAAATTGCAAAATTATGGCATATACTCTTGTATATGTCATTTTTTTTTTGTACCTTTGCACCCTGTAAAGGTTTGTAAGGTAAAATACATAATTGCAATTGCATATGAAAACAGAAAATAGCATAGATTTAGAAATGAAAATAGATGAGAACTCAACGCAACTTGATTTTGAAGGGGAGGAAACTCTAAATCCTTCAATTAGCGCTAAATCATCTATTGGTAGTGTATATCCCAATGCTGTCTTGAATATTGTACGTGATACGGCATCTGTATTTCAGTTAAAGAGAAAGAGGGAAAAATGTCCACCATTATTGGATCTGACACCTCCATTCCAGCGAGAATTAGTATGGACCAAAAAGCAAAAATGCGAATTGATTGAATCCATTCTGATGGGCATACCATTACCTGCTTTTTATGTGCGAGAAGATATGAATGGGGTTTATGTGGTTGTGGATGGTAAACAAAGATTATCTACATTGTTTGATTTTATTGATGGAAAATTCAAATTAGATAACCTAACTATTCTGAGAGATAAAAACAAAATGTCATTTGAAGATTTATCTCCTGTTGAACAAAATAAAATTGAAGATTACTCTTTAAATGTAAACGTAATCAAGAGTCCCACCGACGACCAAGTTACTTTTGATTTGTTTGATAGAGTGAATCGTAGCGGTACAAAACTTAATAATCAAGAGATGCGCAATGCTCTCTATCAGGGAACATCGACAAAATTGATAGATGAGCTGGCTCAAGTTGGGTCGTTCTTGAAAGCTACTGAAAAATCTTTACCCAAAAAGCACATGAAGGATCGATATATAGTATTGCGTTTTATTGCTTTTTATTTATTGCAGGAGCATATGAGCAAAGATACGGAGACTGGAGAAATATTGGAATATAAAAGCAATTTAGAGGATTTTTTGGGGAAAACAATGAGGTTTCTTAATACGTTGCCGGTTGATGCTCCTCTAGTTAGTCATGTTAAAGATATATTTAAGCAATGCATGCAACGTGCAACAGATGTGTTGTTGCCTTTAGGTGGATTTCGTTTACCTCAAGAGGGAACCCAGCGCAGACCTTTGAATATGGCTTTCTTTGAAAGCGTTTCGTACCTGCTTTCTCGAACCATGGAGGAATCAGATACATACATAGAAGATACATACTATGAACTATTGGGAAACCAAGAGTATATTTCTACTTTGACATATTCTGTGGATAGTGCTCAACAGATTCAAAAAAGATATTCTATTATACGTAAATACATTAAAATGTAATGTTATGCTGAAACAATTGATTGTAAGAAGATTTAAATCAATAAAAGAGGCAACTGTTGCTCTAAGCCAACTTAATTTGTTTGTAGGAGCAAATTCAGCAGGAAAATCATCTGCTATTCAGGCACTCATGTTAGCTCTGGATAACAACATGATTGGAGCTGATGAGCAATTATGTGAAATGGTTCATCTACGAGCAAGTTCTTTCAATGAACTCCGTTGTTTCGTGCTTAATGCGAAATCATTTGAGATTCATCTGGATGATGTGCCATTTATGTTTCGTCCTGCTGATGATAATATGATACAGACTACCGTGCAAAGAAATAGCGATAAAGTGGGCGAGTATACTAACATATTGTATTTGCCTGCAATGAGGAATGCAGATTTAAGTCATGTCGGCATTAACTCATCTCCTCGCAATAATCCACTTGGTAGAAATGGAGAATATGTTATAGATTACTACTATAATCACCGTAAAGATGTTTTGCCACAATCACTTATTGTTGATAAGAGTCTGGAAACATTAGAAGGGCAAGTGAATTATTGGCTGAATAAGTTAACTGGATATAATATTCAAGTATTATTGCAAGGCTCAGAATATCAAGTCCACTTTGAAGACCCGAATAAAAAGATGCTGTCTCCTATTCATGTGGGAACGGGAATTAGTTTTATTGTTGAATTACTGATCGTTTGTTTGTCTGCAAAGAAAGGAGATGTCATTATTATTGAAAATCCTGAAATTCATCTGCATCCTTCGGCACAAGCATCAATCATTGATTTCTTGGCTATGATCGCTGCGAATAGTTCTGCTCAACTCTTTATAGAAAGTCATAGCGACCATTTGTTTAATGGTATTCGACGTTTGTTGCATGAAGAGAAACTAAAGTTGAATGAGGTGTCTGTTTATTATTTTACACGTGATGAAAATGGACTTTCGTCTGCCCAAGAAGTTCAGCTAAGTCAATATGGCGGACTCAAGAATTATATACCGGGAATGTTTGATCAGTTCGATGAGGATTTAGATGCTATCCTGAAATAAATTTGTTTGTGATATGGATCATATACTCAACGAATTATCGCTCGCTGGACAATTTCAATCTGTAGATGACTTTGTTCAGGAAGGAGCATTGCCTTTAGCGGATGTCTTGGCTGATATCGCCAAATTTGGAGGCACTTTATTATATAAGAAAAGTGATTTTTATTTATGTAATGCTTTGCCAAATATGACTTTTTATGATTTGGTGATAGCAGGTACTCCGGCTCGAACCAATGATTCTTTAAGAAAGTTGAAAAGTAAATTAGCATTTTTAATGAATGAGCCGCATTGGGATCTAAATCCGCAGCAAAACGAAAAGGCAATCTACCTTATGGTAGATAATTCTGGAAAAGAAATAGATGTTTCTGGCACTTCAGTAGCAGAGGCATTAGTTAGAAAAGCATGTTTGGTGTCTTTTGCAAAGTCTGCGTTTGTCCAAACTCCCATCAAAGTTAAGGAAAAAACTGAAAAAACTTATGATGATGTTGAAAATGTATGGCAAAGAGGGCAAGTGTGCGATATATTACAAAAGGCGGGTGTCCTTTCAATAGAAGATTATATAATCGGTAAATATTCGGGAAAATTAGATTTCTCAAAAATAGATGCTAAAAACGGTTTTTCTTTAATTGATTCTGCTAACTTGTCTGTATTCGAGTCGGGATTTAGAAAATTTAACGAGTTACTATGGTCACAAATCCCAATGGATGATGCATTAGACTATAAAGAATTTCATAATAATGCTAATACAAAACGGTTTTTTCATAAAGAAATATGGAACAAAGGTGTAAGGAAATTCCGCATAACTCAGGAAATTCGCTGTTTTGGCTATGTTGAAGGAGGAACTTTTTATGTTTTGCGTTTTGATTTGGGTCATTTACTAAGTGATTTAGGATAATAGATGAATATACATATATAGCTCCCAATTAGCATCCAATCCCGACAGTCACCCGACGGCTGACCGACAATCATATGTGACACCTATATGAGGATGCCGAAAAAACGAAAAATGAGAAATTGTAAATGGATAAATAGTAAATGAATTTATGGCACAAGTAATACCGGCAGATTTTATCCATGAGTTGCATGGAAAGATAAGTAGCACAAGCAACGGCTACTTCTATATGTCCAAGAAGACGGGCAAGATGTATTTCCGTTCGCGCGAAGAAGGATACCAGAAGAATCAGTCTCCTCGCCAGAAATGGAACTCCTCTGCCTTTGCTTATGTCCATAAACAACTCCATGCCATTGAAACAAACGCCGAACTGACCGCACAGATGGAAGCGGCATTTGAAGCCGCCAAAGGCAAAGCCCCTAACAGCAAAATATACACCACCGCCCATGCTTGGAAATTCAATTCGTTACTTTGGGAATGGAAACAGGAAAATCCGTTTGAGGGATAAAAAATAGTGATTAGATTGTAATCGAATTTAAAGTAAAATAATTGCATAATATTTAATATGATGGATAATACTTTATTGTCATTAGCTTATGTAACCAGTTTATGGGAGCAAAAAAAGAATATTTTTGATGCGTACATCCCTATTGTGTCAAGCAGTATTATTGATATGTGGGATCATCAATCCCCTATAAATCACGCGCAAGTAGGTGATTGGGTGAAGGAGAAATACGGCCTATCTAATTTTACGTATGGGGCAGCTCGTTCGATATTGGATAAGATGTCAAAGAAGAATATTCTAGTACGAGTTAATGGAGAATATCAAGTAAACAAAGATGAAATCGTAAAATATGTGCAAACACCGACAATTGATTTCGAGTCAGAAATGAATCGCTTGGTGAAACAAATAATGCAATATGCAAAAACATGTTTTCATGTTGAATTAGAAGAAGAACAAGTTACGTCTGGATTAATGCGATTTTTAGACACTTACGCAACAGAATTGGTCTTAAGAAAAAATAAATTGTTTCATGATAAAATAGAAACTGTCAAGGAAACTCAAAAAGTAAAATTTATCATATCTAAATATATATTGGATAACGATGCTCATGATGCAGATGTTGTCAATTTATTGGGTTCATTAGCAAAAGGATATTTATTGTCAAATATAATTAGTTTTGATAATTTAGATATTTTTGTCGGAAATTTAAATGGCATAATAGTTGCTCTTGATGCACCTATAATTTATAATCTACTTAGTCTTAATGGTGAATCTAACTATAAATTAACAAAAGAACTTATAGATCTTCTCCAAGAAAAAGGTGCAAAACTAGTTGTGTTTAATGAGAATGATGGTGAGGTCGTGAATACCATTCACGATGCAATAAACCGGTTAAGAAAAGGAAATTATGACTTGAGGTATTGTTCTCGTTTGCTTAAAACAGCTATTTTAGAACACTACTCTGCTAGTTATTTGGAAACAAAATTAGGGGAATTGGCTACATTGTATGAGCGATACTCAATTGAAACAATGGATGCACCTGATTTCCCGCCTAAGTACTCGGAGATTGATATTGATAAACTGAAAGAATACATTACAGATAAATATACAAATAAAGGCACGCAAGCACTTCCAGAGCATTTAAAGGCTAAAATAGATACGGATGTAACAACTGTATCTTACATATTTAGGATGAGAGGAAGTAAAGTGGCTGGGACATTAAAGCAAAGTAAAGCAATTTTAGTCTCAACGAACAAGGTGTTAGCTTCTGCCTCAAGCCTAAATTATATATCTAATGTTCGGCACTTAATTCCCCCATGTGTTACTGATGTATTCCTTTCTACTATAATATGGCAAAATTTCCCAAAACAATGCGAAAATTTAAATCGCAATATATTAATGAGTGAGAGTTACGCAAATATTGAATTAGATGATAAGTTGTTACAAATGTATTATGATGATTTGGAAAGAAAATATAAGGAGCAAGTTATTTCAAAAGAGACTTATGTTCTTGCTTCGACATCAAATTTGATATCTACATTGTTAGAGGAAAAGACGTTGAACGATAGAGAACTATATACTGACGAAACAGTAAATGAGATAATATATGAAATCAATGCTGCAAAAGATAGAAAGTACCATGATGAACAAGATAGTCATCAAAAAGATCTAACCAGGATTAGAAAGATTTCTAGATTTATCGCAAATTGCATATTTTGGATTTTGTGGCTAATTCTTGCAGGTTTGTTCGTATGGGTTAAATTATGGAAGCCACAAACCATTTCATGGTGCGATTGGCGCTTTTTGCTATGGGGTGGAATTGTAGCCTTCTCTGGCATATTTGGCTTATTGAGTTATGCTCAGATATTTCCAACAAAGGTAGATTTTATACATAAATTGGAAAATATTATATATCGTCTAATATTAGGAAAAGATTAATCTTCCCGTTAGCGAATAGGTAAAAAATATATGTTACCGACGGTGTGTATGAGGAGGAGAATTTTCAACAGAACACTATCAGCAAAATTGATCAAGTATATTATAATAATCATTTGAATGGATAAAATAACTTCTATAGAGCATCTAAAAGAACTGATACTTAATGTCTGCAATCAGCACCAAGGTTTCGTCACGAATTTCTATTTGGACGAAGAAAAACATGCAGCTTGGATTCGGACAGGAGAGTTCCTGTTTGATAAGTATGACGATACGGTGTTCTTGCTGTTTGATCATTATGCTCCGGATAATGAGAAATATTTCACAAATATGTATTATATCTCAATATCGGAGAATACAATGTTGGCGCGACTAAAGGAATATCCGGAAAAGTATATATACGACTTGTATGTTTTGGACATTGTTGGTTGCGATGAGATGTGCTTACCGTTAGTTGAGAAACTGAAAGCGATGTGTGGATATAATGACGCGACTTTAGTTCGAATGAATCGTGTTGGTGAGTTAGACGCATGTTTGGCTAAGCAAGGAGAGCATATCCGCTATGCTGACTTGATGGATTTGAAATCTATTAACGAATTATTGCATACGCATTTTGATGAGCAGCTGGAGCAGTTACCTTTAGAGGACGAACTGGAGAAAATGATAGAGCAACGACATGTGTTGGTTTGTGATAGAGGAGACAAAGTAGCGGGAATGCTGCTGTTTGATTTAAGTGCTTCAACTTTGTATCTGCGATATTGGTTGGTTCTTCCGGAATTTAGGAATATGGGAGTGGGTAGTGAACTGTTACACCATTTCTTATGGGAAGGACGTAAAACAAAACGGCAGATACTATGGGTGAACCAGGCGAATGAAAATGCTATAATCCGATATGAGCACTACGGATTCAAGAAAGAGAATTTGTATGATTATATTATCAAGTATTGTTGATATGAAACGAATATTAAAATTGATTATATAATGACAGTATCAATACGTCCTTTAAAAATAGAAGATGCCTATACGTCTGTGAAATGGCGCAATGATTCAGAAGTGTTTCGATATACTGGAAATACTTACAATCATAGTATTACGATTGAGTCTGAATTAGCGTGGATAAAACGAGTGATAAATAAGGAAGATGATTATCGTTGTGCCATTGAAGTAGATGGTATATATGTCGGAAATATTTATTTGACAGACATCCATGACGGTGAAACTGAGTATCATATATTTCTTGGAAATAAAGAATACTGGGGAAAAGGAATCGCAAAAGAAGCATCAAAACTCATTATTAAATATGCATTTGAGAAACTCAAATTAAAGAGGATAATACTCTTGGTGAAAGAAGAAAATGTAAATGCAGTCAAACTATATATAAAATTAGGATTTAAATGTGTTAAAATAGAAAACTCTTGGATGAAGATGGAATTAGCGAATGGGGGTAAATTGTATAAAGTAGCCGTCCTCGCATCGGTGGGGGGGTAATTTTGAAGCCGTAGTTAAGAAATCACAATTGTATGGATATCAAGTGATTCGTTTGATTGTGAATAAACAATGTGCAGCAATTGCAAAGGCAGAAAAACTTAGGGTACCATGTACCGTGATAGAAAAAAAAGGTGATGAACTATTTGTAGATATAGATAATGTACTCTCAATGGATGAGGTGAACTTGATAGTATTAGGTGGATTCATGCCAATAGTTCCGGCATGGTTCTGCAAAAAGTGGACTAATAAAATTATTAATATACATCCATCCTTATTGCCTGCATATGGGGGCAAAGGTATGTATGGGGTACATGTGCAGGAAGCGGTTATGGCGGCAAAAGAGAAATATGCCGGATGTACCGTCCATTATGTTAATGAGGGAATCGATAGCGGTGAGATTATTGAACAATGGAAGATAATGGTTGATTACTCTTTAACCCCTTGGGAATTGGGCGGCGAGATATATAACCGCGGAATAGAGATGTTACCTATGGTAATAGGGAATTTAGCAAAAAAGAAGTATTAATTTTGATTTTGAACAATGAAACAAGAAGAACCTATATTAGTTGCTATCCATTGTCTCGTGTATAATCACGAGCCATATCTTCGTGATTGCTTCGAGGGATTTGTGATGCAGAAGACCAATTTCCGCTTTGTGGCAGTTGTGCATGAGGACGCTTCGACGGACAATAGTGCTGTTATAATTCGTGAATATGAAGCCAAATATCCTGATATCTTCCGTCCCATATATGAAACGGAGAATCAATGGCACAAAACGGATGGCTCACTTGGACGTATTATGAATGCTGCAATTAATGCTACCGGAGCCAAATATGTCGCTATGTGTGAGGGAGATGACTATTGGACAGATCCGTATAAGTTGCAGAAACAGGTGGATTTCTTGGAGGAGCATGAGGAGTTTTCGCTTTGCTGCCATGGGTATAGTATTTTGAATGTAGACAAAGGAACGATGGTTGAGAAGCGAGTGGTTCTGCCACCTGAGTCCAAAGATGGATTGATGTTCACGAATGCAGAGAACATGATGGAGTGGTACACCAAGACGCCGACTGTTCTCATGCGAGCTGACGTATATAAAGCAGTGCCGGACTTGTCGATCTTTAAATATGCATGCGACACTTACATATTTTACTACATACTTAAACAAGGAAAAGGTTACTACCTTTCTTTTAACGGCGCGGTATATCGAGCTCATGGTGGGGGAGTGTATTCTTCGCTTTCGTCTTTTAAGAAGGATTTGAATTGCGTTAAGATTTTTTATGAAATCTATACTCATAATCGGGAAGATGATGTGTTAGAACAGCAACTCCTTGACACTATTAAATGGGTGTCTGATGAAATTATCTGGAACTTAAAAGATAAAGAATGGACATTAGATGTGTTTGAAGGTATTTCGCTCATTAATACTATATTATATAAGGAGAAGAAATACAAAGATTTATTTGCTTGGCATAAGAAGTTAGCTATAAGCCAATTTAAACGAGTGAAGAGAAAATTTAAGAAATATATAGTATAATAATTCTCATAAATGAAACAACCATTATTTTCCATATTGATTGCCAATTATAATAATGGCAAGTACTTGATGGATGCGATAGAGAGTGTCCGTCAGCAGACGTTTTCCAATTGGGAGATTGTGCTGGTGGATGATGCTTCAACGGATAAGTCGGAGGAGTTGTATGTGGCGTTAGAGAAGGATGAACGTATCCATATCTATCGCAATGAGCAGAATATGGGCTGCGGCTATACGAAACGTCGTTGTGCTGAATTAGCGAAAGGTGAGTTGTGCGGATTTCTCGATCCGGATGATGTGCTGTTGCCTAATGCGGTAGAGGATAGTGTGGCGAACTTGCGGAGTCATCCGAAATGTGCACTGAGTTTCTCGCGGTTCTATACTTGTGATGAGAACCTCAATCGGACTGGTGAATGTCGCTTGTTAGAGTTGAAGGGTAAGAGTTATTTTGAGAATAGGGACTATTGTCCGGAGCACTTTGTGGCTTTTCGTAAAAATGCATATGACAAAACGGATGGAATAGACGCAACGTTAAAAGCCGGAGTTGATCAAGACTTATATTTCCGGTTAGAGGAGGTAGGTGAGGCTTTGGTGCTGAATAAGTTTACCTATCTGTATCGGCAGAACACCAGTGCATTGACATCGAAGCCATACTGGTGCTATTATTGGAATACGATTGTTCGGCATAACACATGCTTACGTCGTGGTTTGCCGGATAAGGATTTTGCGTATGCGGACTATTTGCAGATTGTGACGGAGAATGAGCGGTATGCTCGTGAGCAAGTAGAAAAGATGCAGCAATCAAAGGCGTATCGGTTGGGTAAAGCGATACTAAAACCGTTTAGTTGGCTTCGCCGTGTAAAGTGTAAGGTGTAAAGTGTAAGGTGAATGAAACTAAGTATCATCATATTATCTTATGCTCTCGATGACGAGGTGTATCAGATGAACTGTCGGGCGATTGAGTCGTTGTTTGCGTCGGAGGAGTGGGATTCTAAAAGTGGAGAGACGAGAGACGAGAGTCGAGAGACAGAATTGGAAGTGCTCTTGTTGGAGAGTAACCGAGAGGCTGGATACACCTATGATGTGCGCGTAAGGGTAATGATGCCGGAGGAGAAGTTCGGGTTTCATCGGTTCTTCAATATAGGATTAGACAATACGAGCGGAGACTTTGTTGCCTTCTGTAATAACGATATTGTTTTTATGCCCGGATGGTGGAGCGCTATCATGCGCGTTAAAGAACAGCATCCGAAGTTCATGTGCTTCTCGCCGGTAGATAGCAGTTATCTCATGATGGCAGAGGAGATAGCGAAAGGGAAAGATTATACGATTGGTTGGGATAATAAACGTCATTTTGCGGGATGGTGCTTTGTGTGGGAACGGAAAGTGTTTAAGACCATTGGACGGTTTGACGAACAGTATGATTTTTACTCTGCGGATGATGATGAGCTAATGACGCTACGCTTTTATGCGATACCCAATGTATTAGTGATCGGCAGTGAGGTAAAACACTTGAGTCAGGTAGTAACAAAAAAAGTGGGTATCAGTAAATATGCTGTAACGGACAAAGAGAAATATCCGCTGTCAGAATACGAACTCCAGCGCAAATTGAGATGGTTATGGGACGATGTGCGGTTCTACATAGGATACCGACGTGAAGAGGCTAAATGGGGTAATCTACATATGCGGCAGCGTTTAAATAGGTTCATTATGCAGCACTTATGGCTAAATGTTCGTCCTGTAACACAGATTCTTTACAATCGAAATGTAATCCGTTTATTAGCGCGAATAACCGGCGTTTCTGACCCAAATCCGGTTCATTTTAGCGAGTTTTGAATACAAAATGAAAATATTTTGCAAATAATGGCATATACATTTGTATATGTCATTTTTTTTTTGTATCTTTGCACGCAAAACTGTGCGTGCATATGCGTAAGCTATCAATAATAACTATAAATAGGAATAATACGGAGGGACTTCGGAAGACAATGGAGTCGGTCTTTAGGCAGACATACCGCGACATTGAGTATATTGTTATCGACGGAGCAAGTACAGATGGATCCGTTGATATTATCAAGGAGTTCGCTTCGAAAGTCTCGAGCGGAAAGTCGAGAGTGGAGAGTTTCTTATGGGTAAGTGAGCCGGATAGGGGAGTGTATGAGGCGATGAATAAGGGGATAATGAAGGCATCCGGTGAGTATTGTTTGTTTTTGAATAGCGGTGACTTCTTGATAGCACCGGATGTGATAGAACGTGTGATGAAGCAATGCAATGGCGCGGATATTCTCTGTGCGCGGTGCAATGTGTCGGATGATGGGAAAGTTATATGGACCAGTAATCCACCGGAGAATATCACATTCGGTACACTCTATACGGTAGGCTTGGCGCATCAGTCTACATTCATCAAGCGGACACTTTTTGATACCTGCAGATTGTATCAAGAGGATTTTCGGTATAATGCGGATATAGCATTTTGGTATAAAACAATCATCGATAATCATGCGACGACGCAGCGAATAGATGTCGTTACGACAGACTATAACTTAGACGGGATTTCCTCTAGAGAGAATCAGAGCGAACAATACAAGAAAGAAATGGAAATCATTCTTGCGCCTTATGCAAAGTTTATACCGGATTATGAGGAGTTGCTTGCTCATCGAAGAGAGCATGTAGTATTGAATTGGATAAAAAGACATAAGATGGTATATTATATGGTGAAATTGTTGTATAAAATCGGGAAGTAATGAAAGCAATATTTGATAATATCAAAGGTACTTGCGAGATAGAAGGCAATGTGCCGAGTAGAATGGTTTGCGAATATGACGCAAAGCGTAAAGAACTGAAAGTGGCTCGCGATAAGATTGGAGAACAAACGCTCAATTATGCTCAAATGCCGACATCGGTGATTGTATCTACGGAGATGAAAGATATTATGCTTTCTTAAAATCAATATGCTCAATATGGCGCAGCCGAATTGAGATATACGGAAAATAACTATAGAAACAAAACAAGATATAGCCTATGTGCGGAATATCATCTTTATATAGATTTACGAAAATTACGCAGCAGGATAAGCAAAACCTGATGCATATGAATCGTGACATGCATTATCGCGGACCGGATGGCGAGGGGTATTGGAATGACGATACATGTGCAATGGCACATACAAGGCTTAGTATTATCGGCCTTGATAATGGTGCGCAACCGCTATTTAATGCCGACAAATCGCTTGTGCTTATATGCAATGGTGAGATATATAATTACACAGAATTGCGTCAGCATGTGGCGGAGCGAGGATATACGTGTACCACAGATACAGATTGCGAAGTGGTTCTCTATTTGTATGAGTTATACGGTGAGGAATGTTTGCAGCATCTGCGCGGCATGTTTGCTTTTTGCATGTATGACATAAAGAAGAAAAAACTATTCGCTGCTCGTGACAGAGTAGGTGAGAAAACACTTTATTATGCCCAGCTTTCAACCGGTGTCGTGTTCTCAACGGAACTGAAGGCGATATTGAAATATTATATCCCCAATCCACAATTGAATGCACATGCGTTAGCAGAGTCTATTCGTTTTAACTATCCGTTGGATAATCGCAATACATATATTGAGCAGATAAAACGTCTGGGGGCAGGAGAATATGCTATAGTAGACGCGGAAGGTGTACAACTGCATACATATTGGCGACTATCTCATACTCCGGTGTTCAAAGGGACGAAAGAAGACGCAAAGGTCGAAGTGCTGCGGCTAATGCGTTCATCCGTGGCGGATTGCTTGCAAAGCGATGTGCCTGTAGCGGTTTTGTTAAGTGGCGGAATAGACAGTAGTGCCATAGCTCATTTCGCGAAAGAAACAGGAAAAGAGATACATGTCATATCTGCCGGATATACCGGACAACATAGTCAGGATGAGCGTAGCGTTGCGAAACGATTTGCCGGAGAAAAGGGCTTAATATATCATGAGGTGGAATTGGATGCTTATGATTTTCAATCTCTCTTTGCGGAATATATGCCTTATATTGATGAACCGATATGCGATGTTTCATCAATGTCGCAATATGCGCTATATAAGAAAGCAAAGGAATTGGGATTTAAGGTGTTGCTATGTGGCATTGGAGGAGATGAGTTGTTCTATGGGTATCCCGGAGCTAACCGCTTGGCTAAACAATTACAGATAAGACGGGAACACCAAAGTTTATTCCCATGGCATGGGCATAAAAAGATAGACTTTATTCATTTCTTATGTCGCAATTGGCGTAATATTTTATTTGCAGGTTATCCAATGCAGTTGGATGATCGCTGGCCGGTGGATTGGACATATGAAGACTATAAACGCTTTGCTGCTGATGCTCAGATAATATGGCGCGGAGAAATGGTACGTTTAGCAGATATTAATGTATATTATTCATATTCAAATGAGGCTGATTTGGACACCGTATATGATTTGGAGTTTACGACTTTTATGAAGAATCTCTGTCTCTATCTGTCCGATAGATTAGGTATGGCGAATTCATTAGAGATTCGTTCTCCGCTTTTGGATTACCGGATTGTGGATTTTGTGTCTCGTTTACCACGAGATATGAAATTTGATGGTACGCCAAAAGGGTTCTATAAATGGTGTCTACGCGGCATTGTACCGGATTATATTTTGGATGCGAAGAAACGAGGTTTTACTCCTCCATTACAGTTTATAAAAGAGGTATGCGGAAAATATCAATATCAGCAGATACAAGCGTCGCATACGTTCTTTAACTCGATGCTTGCTGATCAGTTATTTAATCAATTATAATGAGTATGACATTAGCGCCAATAATAGTCTTTAATTATAATCGTCCTGATCATAGCTTGCAGACTTGGGAAGCATTGAGCCAAAATGAATATGCGGCTCAGACAGAGTTGTATCTGTACTGCGATGGACCTAAATCGAACGCTTCAGAAGAAATGCGTTTGCGAATTGCAGAACTGCACAAACAAGCCAATCTGTATGCAATAGATGCAATGAAGCAGGGTAAGTTTAAAGCCGTACATGTAGTATGTGCAGAGCAGAACAAAGGTCTCGCCAATAGCATTATTGGAGGTGTGACAGATGTCATCAATATGCAAGGACGAGTAATTGTACTAGAGGATGATTTACTAACATCCCCATATTTCCTCAAATACATGAACAGTGCGTTGGATAAATATGAATCTTATCCGGCAGTGTTTACGATCTCTGCGAATCGTCCTCCGGTAAATAAGATGGCTATCCCTGAAGACTATCCGTACGATGTGTTCGTCAGCCTCCGTCCATTCTCTACCGGTTGGGCTACTTGGAAAGAGAAATGGGAGCGTATCGATTGGAGTCTCGATTACCTCGATGACTTCTTGAAACATCCGCAGCAAATTAAATCTTTCCATCACGGGGGAGATGATCTGACAGATATGTTGCTGATGCAGCGTGATGGGAAAATTGATAGTTGGGCAATACGTTATGTGTTCCAGCATTTCTACCATCATGCTGTGGCTATATTGCCGTGCATCCCCTATGTGGATAACATCGGTTTTGACGGTACGGGTATTCATAGTTGGAATGACGAGAGAGACTTCCGGAATAATGTGAATGTCGCTCCGGAGAATCCTCGTTTGCCGGATATAATCTATGAAGATGAGCGTATCATTAACGCATTCTTTAGTTACTATTGCAACAGTAAACGTCCGCTTTGGCAAAAAGCCATTAATTCCATTTGCCGCAAATTTAGCAAGCCCGTACCATTCGTGATAAAAAAGAAAGTGTACTATGAATAAACCAAATTTTAAGGATATGACAAAACCCTTTGTTTCGGTCGCACTCCGTGCTTATAACCAGAGTAAATTAATTATTAAAGCGCTGGATAGTATCGTTCAACAAGAGGTAGATTTTCCTGTTGAGATTTTTTGTGGTGTAGATTTATCTACAGACAATACTCTTTCTGTAGTTAGTGAATATGCCAAACATTTGCCTGAGCATTTCACACTCAAGGTAATTGAACATACTAAAAGTATGGGAGGGGCAAGGAATTTAATGTCAGTACTCAGACAATGCGAGGGGAAATACATAGCTTGGTTAGATGGTGATGATTACTGGGTAGATAAGTTAAAAACAAAGAAGCAGATAGCGATATTAGAAGCCGATGAGGGAATAGGGGTTGTATATACCAATGATTATATAGATAGTCCTTATGCCAAGAATCTGTTTGAAGAACGAGAGCGTCCAACACTTAAAGAGAATGCATTCATGCAGCTACTAATAGCAAACTACATCACTTCTGAAACGGCAATCTTTCGTTCGGATTTGTTGCAGTTTGTGGATTGGGATGAATATGTGAAATATGAAGCAGATGATTGGTTTATTTGGTTAGAATGTGCAGCGCACAAGAGATTTATTCATTTGAAAGAACATACATCTGCGGCAACGATGTATAGAACAATAGAGGGAGATATGACCATCGCGTCACTGAAATATGCGGAGTCGTTGCTGGGTTTGCAGAAATATTATCTAAATAAGTATCCGCACTTAACAACAACGACGGTGCAAGATATAGATGACCATTATGCGGAACAGATGATACGTGCCGGATTAATGCTAAATGATATCCGATTGACGCAAGAAGCTGTGCGAATACATAGTTTGCCCAAGAGTATGAAGATGCGGTTGTATTACTACTGCTTATCGCATAAGATGTCATTCCGCTTGTATATGTGGTATCGAGACATAAAAGGAAAGAATAAAAAAACATCATTACAAAGATATTTTTATTAGTATGGAAACCATCACAAATAAGAAAGTAGTATTGCATTTGACTTCAGTCCTTGGAGGCGGTGCCGGGCAATACACTTTGAATATTCATCGAAATATGATTGCTGATGGATATGCCTCTTATGTGTGTGTTAATGGTAATCAACTTATCCTTCCTTCCGAAGAAGTAATCTCTATACAGCATACGAAGGCACCTTGGTATATTCGGATGAGACGATCTATGCTAAAGGGAATTATCAAACGCACCGGAGGTATGAATATGAAATATGCTCCTTACAACCTCTTTGAGCATTTGGATTTCTTTAATCCGGATGAGTTATTGGGTGTGTTGCCTCAACGACCTACTCATATTATGGTGCATTGGGTGAGTGGTTTTGCGAATGCTAAATATGTCCATATCTTGCAGCAAAAGACTGGAGCCAAAGTATATTATTGGATGATTGATGAGGCATGTTTGTCCGGCGGTTGCCATTATCCGTGGGATTGCGATGGATATCAAAAGGATTGTTCCTATTGCCCGATGACTCAGTCTGCCATCATGAGAAAATGCATTCATCTGAATTTTTTGCACAAAAAGCAATATATACCGCAAGATGCAGAGCTGGTTATACCTACCGAAATGGATAGAATGCGGATGGAAAGGTCTCGCCTATGGAACGGACATATGTGGCATAAACTAATTGAAATTGTGAATGAAGAGGTGTTCTTCCCTATTGATGATAGGTTACCATTGCTAAAAGAGTTTGCACTACCGATAGATAAGCGGATAGTGTTATTCGGTAGTTCCTTTTTGGATGAAGAGCGTAAGGGGATGCGTGTGCTTCTAAAAGCACTGCGTATACTTAATCGTACTGATATCTTTTGTGTAATTGTGGGGTGCCGTGACGAATTGGATATTCCCAAACCCAATATGCGATTAGGACGGGTAGATCTACATACATTGGCCAAACTATATAGATTAGCAGACATATTCGTTTGTCCTTCCCTGGAGGATTCTGGTCCACAAATGATTAACCAATCGATTATGAGTGGAACTCCGGTAGTCGCGTTTGAGAGTGGGGTGGCATTGGATATTGTACGAACAGATTTGACCGGCTATTTGGCAAAATGGAATGATGCAGCGGATTTGGCTCGCGGCATAAATAATCTCTTAGATAAATCAGAAGATGAGCACCGACGCATGCGTAGAGAATGTCGAGATTTGGCAATGCGTCATTTTTCGAGAAAAATACAAAGTGAAGTAATTAATAAATTGATGAAATAATATGGTTCCATTTAATAAACCGCATTTGACGGGAAAAGAAGCGCATTATATGTATCAAGCAGTGTCAGATGGTACATTATGTGGAAATGGTAAATTCACGAAGTTATGCCAACGATTCTTTGAAGAGAAATATGGCTTCATGAAATGTTTGCTGACAACTAGTTGTACTGATGCATTAGAGATGTGCGCAATCCTGTGCGACATCAAGCCTGGGGATGAGGTGATTATTCCTTCTTACACCTTTGTAAGTACGGCATTGGCGTTCGTGCGCGAGGGGGCAAAAATTGTGTTTGCAGATTCAATGGGGACTAATCCTAACTTGGATGCAGATGCGATAGAGTCATTGATAACTCCTCGTACTCGCGTCATTGTGCCAGTTCATTATGCCGGTGTGGCATGTGATATGGACAAGATTATGGAGATTGCCAACAAGCACAATCTGCTGGTCGTAGAAGATGCTGCGCAAGCGATAGACTCGTATTACAAAGGACGTTCGTTGGGTACAATCGGGCATTTGTCGGCATTCTCATTCCATGAGACGAAGAACATCATCTCCGGAGAAGGTGGTATGATAGGCATCAATGATGAGCGGTTCATTCGTCGTTCGGAGATTATCTGGGAGAAAGGTACGAACCGTGCTGAGTTCTATCGCGGAGTTGTCAATAAATACGGATGGGTGGATACCGGTAGTTCGTTCCTGCCAAGCGAGGTGATTAGTGCATTCTTATGGGCACAGTTGGAGAATTTGGATGAGATCCAGAATAAGCGCAGGGCACTCTGGAATATGTATTATGAATTATTGAAGCCTCTTGCGGATAAAGGATGTTTTTCTATCCCTGAAATCCCGGAGTTTGCTACCAATAATGCCCATATGTTCTATCTCATATGTAACTCATTGGATGAACGTACTAAATTGATTGCAACGCTGAAGGATAATGGATACCAAGCGGTGTTCCATTATCTAAGTCTGCACAAGAGTGAATATTATAAGAATAAGCATGACGGACGTGAGTTGCCGAATGCGGATAGATATACTGATTGCTTGGTACGTCTGCCTTTGTTCTATGAACTAGAGCCTGAGGATGTAGAGAGAATCTGTAGTGTTATATCTAATTTGTGACTTACCAACTTCTATTATGAAACTTACTATAGTCACAATAAATTATAATAACGCGGAGGGTTTACGTAAGACTCTCAACTCGGTTGCAGTTCAAACATACAGGGATTTTGAGCACATCATCATCGATGGTGGCTCTACTGATGGTTCGGTAGATGTCATAAAAGAGTATGACAACACCATTAAGCAAAGCGTCACCATTGATAAATCCACCATTCAAGTAAAGTGGATTTCCGAGAAAGACAATGGCATCTATGATGCGATGAACAAAGGCATCAAATTGGCAACTGGTGATTATTGTCAGTTCCTGAATAGTGGCGATTATTTAGCATCCCATGATGTTACGGAACGAATGGTTGATGCGTTGTCCAACGGAATCGATGTGCTTTACGGCAACATGAAGAAAGTAATGCCGGATGGAAAGTTTGTGCGTGATGTATGTGGCGCAACAAACGATGTGACACTCAATATGTTCTATCGCGGATGCCTCAATCATTCTCCGGCATATATCAAGCGTTCGCTCTTCGATGAATACGGACTCTATGACGAGACACTGAAAATCTGCTCTGATTGGAAGTTCTATATGCAATCGATTGTATTGGGTAAAGCTGAAGTGAAATACGTAAATATCGATGTCACTATCTTCGATATGACCGGCATCTCCGAGACGCGCAAAGATATACTCAACGATGAGCGTAATCGTCTCTTGCACGAAATGGTTCCGGAAGGGATCTTAAAAGACTACGACCGATATCACTTCCCCATGGAGCAGTATGACCGATTGAAACGTCATCACCTTTGGGAGCTTGTCTGGGTCATTGAACGTATATTATTTAAATTAGAAAAATGGAGGATTCTAAAATGAAGGCATTTCTCTATCGTCTATACCTGTGGCTCATCAAAGGTGTGCCGGTATATAAAATTGATGCCAATATCAAGACAATCGAGCACGGCAATGTATTATCAGGACAGAAGATCCTGATTACCGGTGGTAGCCGGGGGATAGGGTATCATATTGCGAAACGCTTTATTGCCGAGGGTGCTGATGTGCTGATCGTTGGACGTAATGCAGAGGCGTTACAGAAGGCTGTGGGTGAACTCGGCTGCAAGTATCTGGCATTTGATGTTACCGATATAACTCAGTTGCCGAACCTTATCGAAAAAGCCGCTGAGGCTTTAGGCGGCTTAACAGGCTTAGTGAATAATGCCGGTATATGCAATATAGATAATGGCTTCCTTAATGTGACGGAACAAAGTTATGACGAGCAGTTCTTGCTGAATGTGAAGAGCCCGTTCTTCCTGACGCAAGCGTTTGTCAAGTACGTAACGGAGCATAAAGTTCCTTCGTCAGGAGTGGTATTCATTACGTCCGAACGTGGACTCTATCCGGATGATGCACCCTATGGTATGACCAAGGCAGCAATCGGCAATATCGTAGCAGGAATAGCACGTCGCTTTGCGCTGCTAGGAGTGCATATCAATGCCATCGCTCCCGGGGTAACGGCAGATACGATTAATCAGCCGGAAAAACAGGAGGATGCATATCTCAAAGGAGCTATAGGAAAACGCTTTATTATGCCGGACGAACTCGCAGAGGTAGCCGTATTCCTCATGTCCGATGCAAGCAAGTGCCTGTCCGGAGAAATCATTCCCTGTAATCAAGCGAATCATTACAAATGAAAGTACTATCATCCATAATACCCTTGTATAACTCCGCTAAATGGCTGGAGAAATGCTTGTATTCTGTATTGGCGCAGGATATTCCAGAAGAGGAGATGGAGATTATCTGCGTCAATGATGGCTCTCCGGATAATTCAGCTGATTTGGCACGAGAGATAGGCAAGAAACATCCGTCTATCATCGTAATTGACCAACCCAATCAAGGGCCATCCGGTGCACGGAACACGGGAATGAAAGCAGCGACCGGCAAATACCTCTGCTTTGTCGATCCGGATGACTACGTGTCGCCTAACGTGTATGGTACGCTGATTAAGCAGATGGAAGAAGAGCAATTGGATGCTATTCGATTTAATTATTGTACGGAAAATGAGCAGTATGAACCGATACAAGAATTTGCCCATCCTGTTCCTTTTGACTACACACCGAAGCTAATGTCCGGAGACGAATTTATTGGTTCACGTCTGCATGTGGCGTGCTATATCTGGACATATATCTTCCGACGCGACATTATTATTAATAATGAGATATGGTGTTTTACCGGAGATTATTTTGACGACACACCATGGTTGCCACTTGTGTTACGGAAGGTAAAGCGTATGAATATAACGCCTCTGTTGGTACAACACTATATCATCCGAGCTAATTCATTGGTACGAGCGGACTCTCCGGCTATGGCGGAGCGAAAAATAAAAGGTGCTATATTTGTTTTAGATCAATTATGTGAGCAGATGCAGACAGTGACGGATGACGCAGTGCGAAGTTGGTATAAGACAACGATGTCGCATAGTGCTTTTGGATTATTGTCTATGGTTGCTATGAATCGGTGTGAGGAATGCGAAAAGTATATTGACATGTTGAAGAAATATAATATGTTTCCTCTTTCGTTTCGCCCCATATCGAGAATGGCTGCATTCAAGATGCATCTGGCGAATTTCAGCCCATTAATCTATTGTAAACTCATTCATTTTAAACACAAATGAAACAATTATTTGTTATATTTAATTTTTTGAGGTTGTGGCCACATGTGCTCTGTTATGCGTGCAGTAAGAACAAGAAGCATATCGCTGCGGATGTTGCTGCGTATAAAGCAGAGTATAAAGGCGGTTCGTTATTGTGGTTTTTGACGTACAATCGGTCGTTCCGCTCACTCTTTTATCACCGTATAGGAGGCATGTCAAAAGTGATAGAGTGGTTGGCTCCCGGGCAAGTGACATTGACGATCCCGAAAACCACAAATGTTAGGGACGGGGTATTGCTGTTCCACTCGTATGGTACTATCCTGAACGCGCGCGAGATAGGAGAAGGTTGCCGTATTGTATGCAATATCACATTAGGTGATAAGAAAGGCAAAACACCGATTATCGGCAAACATGTAGAGATATTGCCGGGTGCTGTGATTGCCGGGGATGTGACGATAGGTGACAACTGCGTGATTGGTCCGAATGCGGTGGTGTATAAATCTGTTCCGGCTAATTGCGTGGTTGTAGGTAATCCGGCGTATATCTTAAAACGGGATGGATTAGTGGTTAACGAAAAACTCTAAAACGCTATGAGAAAGTTTTGGTTAATAATCTATTACGGGGTGGCGTGTAAATTGCCGAAGTCAACAAGACCGGTGTTAGGTAAACTGGCTAAGCGGCTACGTCATCAATGCGTGAAGCATATTTTTGCAGAATGTAAGGGAGAGGATATCAATGTGGAACAGGGTGCGTATTTCGGAAACGGCAAAAACTTTCGTGTGCTCGGAGATGCGGGAATAGGCCGCAATTTTGCATGTCATAACAGAATCGTAACCATACAAGGAAATCTCATGATGGGAGAGGATGTACTCTTCCAGGGGGGAGGACATAAATTCGACAATCCTGATGTGCTCATCGGTATGCAGGGTGATTACCCTGATACTCCTCTGGAAATAATGGAGGATGTATGGATTGGTTCGCGAGCAATTATTCTCCCTGGATGCAAGCGCATAGGCGCGCATAGTATAATAGGTGCGGGAGCGGTAGTAACACACGATGTGCCGGACTATGCGATAGTAGGTGGGAACCCTGCGTGCGTTATTCGGATGAGGAAATAATTTGCGCATGTATAGTGTATGATGTATAATGTATGATGTATGATGAAATGGATTAGAAAGATATTGGAGTATTTGCGAGGAGAACCGCAACACTTGGATAAACTTATGCAGCGTGGTTTAAAGGTCGGAAAAAACTTTACTCGTATGAGTGGAGTTGTAATAGATGCGGCTCATTGTTATCATATCACGATAGGTGATGATGTATGTCTTGCTCCGCGCGTGCATATCTTAGCTCATGATGCAAGTACATGGCAATTTTTAGGTAAGACACGTGCAGCAAACGTAAAAATAGGCAATAAGGTGTTTGTGGGTGCAGGATCTATTATATTACCTGGTGTTCATATTGGAGATAATGTGATTATTGGGGCGGGGAGCATAGTGACGAAAGATATTCCCAGTAATTCAGTGGCTGTTGGTAATCCTGCAAGAGTGGTAAGTGCATTGGATGTGTTTCTTGATAAAGAGAAGGCTAAAATGTATCCGGGAAATACTATCATTGGTATTAATTATAACAATCCCAATGATAGAGTAAAGGCGACAACTATAGCTGAGCAATATGGAGAGATATTTGTGAGTTAGTGTATGAGTGAATTAGTAAAAAAAATATGGCTATATAGGTATGCCCATAGGGCATTTAATGAGATAAAGTGTTATTCTGTAGATCAAACGTCATCTGATGTAACTTTACATAATTATCTTTCCAATCCTTCACCGAAAGATTTTTGGTTGCGTGATTTTATACAAGTGCGGAACTTGCTAGATGAAAGTAGTAAGAAGATAAGTGTCTTCTCTGTCTTTGGTTCTAAATGGATGATGCGATTGAACAGAGACGATATTAAGATCTTCATTGCTCGTGAGAATGTACATCGCGAACAATGGGTGGATTATGCAAATAATTGTTTAGATGTTTCCTCTATAGACCTAAGTTTAGGCTTTGACTATGGTGACAACGAACGTTATATGCGATTCCCGCTGTGGATCATGTGGCTGTTCCCTCCGACAGTTGATTATGAATATATTAAGGACTGGTGTGATCGTATCAATCAACCGACGAACAGCTCGTATGCTAATCGCAAGTTCTGCGCATTCCTTTGCTCACATGCGGATATTGGTCGTCAGGAGGTGTATGACCAATTATGTTCTATTGGCAGAGTAGATTGCGACGGGCGTTTATTCCATAATAATGATGAATTGAAGCAAATCTATGACGATGATAAGTTACGCTACTTAGAGCACTATCGATTCAATCTTTGTCCGGAGAATTCACAGGCCAAAGGGTATGTGACTGAGAAACTATTTGAGGCAATTGCTTCCGGATGTGTACCTATCTATTGCGGAAATGACGGGTGTACACCAGAACCGGATATACTCAATCCGGATGCCATTCTTTATATTGACATGCCGGGAGATAATGAAGAAGCGTTAGCACACATTGCCGAACTGAACGCAGATGAAGCTAAGTATATGCAGTTTGTCAATCAACCAAGACTTCGGTCGGATGCTGCGGATAAGATCTATGCGTATATACAAGACTTAGAATTGCGTTTAAAGAAATTGATACAGCAATGAATCATCCGACAGATCGTATAGAATATATAGATTTTGCAGCCGGTGTGATGATAGTCTGGCTACTATGCTATCACGCACTATGGCCGATGTTCGAAACACGTGTATTGCAAGTTATTCCGTGGTTCTTTTTCTTCATGCCATGGTTTTTCTATAAGTCTGGGTATTTCTTCTCGCCAAAACCATTAAGAACAGCAATCAAAAAGGATGCAAGAAAGTTGTTGAGGCAATATGTAATTTGGTCAATTATCGGATATATATGTTATTTTTTACAACTTTATTTTTATGACCATCTGACTTTTAGAACGCTATTATATCGGTCTCTAAAATCTTTATTCCTTATTGGTGCCGTACCTATTAACCTATCTCTTTGGTTTTTGCCCATTCTCTTTGTGGTGCATTTTCTGGTTACTGTGCTATGCAGGAAGTTTGATCTCATATGGATTGGTCTCACGTGTTTGTTACTCTCTATAGCAATTCATTATATTCCATACGTCAATACGATACGACCCATATATGCTACAGCATGGGGATTGTTTTTCTTTTGTGGGGGCGCCTATTTGAGAAAATATGAACAAAATAAATGGGTGATTGGTGTAGCGACCATAGTATTACTGATAGCATATATCTTCACAAAAACACCGATAACATACGATTGCTCGCATGAGATAGCATGGTATGAATATGTATATTGGTATCCGGCAAGCATTGCAGGGTGTGTTGTGCTCAATAATATTTGTAGATGGTTTACAAAATTGCCATCGTTCCTATTCAAATGGGTTGGGCGACATGCTATGCTGTTTTTCGTTATGCAAGGTATTATTTATGTGGTAGTACATGACTGGTTGTACCATATACATCCGGAATGGTATGCTACATGGCAGGGGCTCGTATTGGTAGGAATCGCCTATGTGGTATTAATTGTACCGACATGTCTGATAGTAGATAGGATAAAAAATGTTAAGAAATCATGAATACGTCATTAGATATACCAAAACCGTTATTATCCGTCATAATCCCGTGCTATAATTGTGCACCGGTGATAACGCGTTGTTTAGATAGTATAGACTACAAGGATTGCGAGATTATAGTGGTTAATGACGGGAGTACAGACGCCACAAAGGAAGTTGTAGAAAAATATGCTTCTGTGCGTCGGAATGTGCGAATAATAACCAAATCGCAGGGAGGGGTGTCTTCGGCTCGTAATGAAGGCATCAGACATGCTTCCGGGAAGTATATTTCGTATATTGATGCCGATGATTATATTGTAAGCGGAGGATTGGAGAGAATAGTGCAAATAGCCGAACAATACGATGCCGATGTGGTGAAATTTAAATGGCGAACCGTAACGGATAATGATGAAATTGATAAGGCCAGTGTGGTGGAATATCCGATTCAGACTGAGCAAACGACTGCCAGAGATGTGTTGAAGAGACATGACATTTCAGATTTTATAGTATGGGATGGGGTTTATCGTCGTTCAGTGATTATTGATAACGGTATAGCATTCAAGGAGGATTTGCAGTTGCATGAAGACGATGTGTTTATGGGAATGCTATATTGTCATGCGGACAAAGTGATCGCTACAGATTTGCCGCTTTATAGATATGTGGCGGCATCTAATTATAGTTCCACGCATCGTCAGACCATAGATAAACAGAGGAAATTGATTATGAGTGGATTAAAAGCTGTTGGCTATCGAAAGGATTATGTGGGGAAATATTACCCTCAAGTTCTTCCTATGGAACGGTTAAAGTACATGCGATGGGTGTGTTTGTTACGAGAAGCAATACGAGCAGAGATGAATTATAAAGAGTATGTACATCTCTTGAGAAGCTTTCAAAAGAAAGGAGTATATCCGCTAGATTATCATTGGATAGAAATAGCGGGATGGGATAAATGGTCAAGGCCTTGGATAAAACGGCTTATCCAAACTTTTATGGTTAATCATCTTTACATTGGTTGGCCTCTGGCAAAGATTTATTATAAGTATCGTATATAAATGTTGTTTAATTCAATAGAATTTGCGATATTCTTGCCGATAGTATTTATTATCTACTGGCTGTTGAGCAAGAATTTGAAGCTGCAGAATATCTTTGTAGTTCTTGCTTCGTATGTCTTCTATGCGTGGTGGGACTATAGGTTTCTACTTCTATTATTTGGCATGAGTTTCCTGTCTTGGGGATCCGGATGGCTCATTACACATCACACATTACACATTACACATAAAGGATTGCCAAAATTATGGCTAACAGTCAATATTATTCTTAATTTGAGCATTTTGGCAATCTTTAAGTACTACAATTTCTTCGTAAGCAGTTTTGCAGACCTATTTGGTTTGCAGAACTCGATTCATTCGCTAAAGATTGTGCTACCTTTAGGTATCTCGTTCTTTACGTTCCAAGCTATATCCTATGTAGTCGATGTCTATAAGCGGAAGATTGACCCGACGAATCTCATAGATTGCCTCTTCTATATCGGTTTCTTCCCGAAGTTGTTAGCTGGACCGATAGAGCGACCGACCAATCTTATCCCGCAGATACAAAAGAATCGTGTATTTGAGTATAACTTGGCTGTGGATGGTTGCCGGCAGATGCTATGGGGATTATTCAAGAAGGTAGTGATCGCGGATAACTGTGCGCTGTATGTTAATCAGGTGTATGGCGATTATACCCATCAGTCGGGTAGTACGCTGTTGCTATCAGCGATTCTCTATACGATACAGATCTATGGCGACTTCTCTGGCTATAGCGATATGGCGATTGGTTCGGCGAAGTTGCTCGGTTTCCGCTTCCGGGATAACTTCCTCTTTCCGTATTTTAGCCGGAACATGAACGAGTTTTGGCATCGTTGGCATATCAGCCTTAATACATGGTTTGTTGATTATGTCTATATTCCTCTCGGAGGTAGCCGAAACGGCAAATGGCATACTATCCGCAATATTATGATAGTGTTCTTGTTGTCGGGATTGTGGCACGGTGCTGATTGGTCATTCGTTGCTTGGGGTGCGTATCATGGGTTGCTGTTGGTACTGCTGATTTTGTTGAACAGGAATACAAAGTACGAGCATGTAGTGGCATATGATAGAGCATTACCATCTTTCAAAGAAGTAGGACAGATGCTGCTGGTCTTTGCTTTAGCTACCTTCGGATGGATGATGTTCCGTGCGGATAACATGTCGCAGTTCGTGGATTATATAGGTGGAATGTGGCAGTGGGGAACGTTGCGTGCCAGTTATCGGTTCTTTATGCCGAACCAGGACATAGTTTATCCGGTTAATGTGTTTATTTTGGTTATATTATGTGTGGAATGGATATGGCGAAACAAAAGTTTTGCCTTATCCGATATTCAATCTATACCGGCATTCAGGAATCGTTATGTCCGTATAGTACTCTATGCCTTCTTGCTATTGCTAACTTTTATGTTCAGAGGCGGGGCGGTTGATTTTATCTATTTCCAATTTTAGGCATGAAGAGATTTATAGTGAACATAGGACTTGGGGTAGTAGCCTTTATGGTGATGTGGTTCATTGCGGAATACACAATGTATCATGCAGACATCTGCAATAAATATTCCTACAAGTATAATTACGTCAAAGGCAATCCGGCTATCAAGACGCTTCTAATCGGTCATTCTCATTTTGAGAATAGCATCAACCCCTATATGATGGGCGATAGCGTGTTTGACTTTGCAATTAGTGGCAGACGGTGGATCTATTGGGATATGAAATTAGCGGAGCAGTTGTTTCCTACAATGCCTAATTTAAAAACGGTTATTTTTCCATTAGGGTATAGAATGCCCTATGAATCACCGCATTATATTGAGCATTCGGTTTTTGGGATGGATTATAACCTATATATGTATTCCCGCTATATGCATTGTCCGTATGATGTTTTTCCGGATAATATCAAATACCAATCCGCATTGTTAAGCAATAGGATGGGCGTTAAGTATTGGCAAAGCATAGAGGTGGATTCTTTAGGGTACGAAAAAGTAGAAGGGATGAGAGATCTATGGGATGAAGATTTTCCTATTAATTTTTATGAAGGAGAAATCGCGGCAAAATGTTATCAGGAATTTATAGAGTATTTTATTCAATTAGCAAAGGTATGCTACGATAATGATATCCGATTCGTAGTAATAACTTGTCCTTGTGCGGATTTGTATTTAGCTAAAATACGAGAGCAGGGTATAAAGCAACTATATGATTTAATAGATAGTGTGGCTGCGCATTATCCGATAGAGTATTATAACTACATGGACGATGCGGAGTTTAGAGCAGATTCATTGTATTTTAATTGTTCGCATCTAAATTCAAGTGGTGCGGATAAGTTTGCTATACGTGTAAAGAATGATTTAAAACTTTAGCTCCAGTTGTTATGATTCCGAAAATTTTACACTACGTTTGGATGGGAGGTAATCCGCTAACACCCCTCGCTGAGCAATGTCTCGCATTCTGGCAGGAGCACATGCCTGATTGGAAGATTAGGCAATGGAATGAATCGAACTTCGACATTGCAGCAGCTCCGCAGTATGTCCGTCAAGCATACGAGGCACGTAAGTTCGCCTTCGTCTCTGACTATGTTCGCTTATGGGCATTGGAACAGTACGGCGGTGTGTATGTGGATACCGATGTCAAGGTGCTTAAATCATACGAGCCACTACTCATTGATACCGCTTTCATCGGATTCGAAGAGTCGAAAGCCCATCTCCCCGGTACATGCGTCATGGGTTGCGAACCGCATTGTCAATGGGTGCGTGATATGCTGGCGTTGTATGATGGAATAGAATTTATTAAACCGGATGGCTCACTTGATATGACAACCAATGTGGATAGGATGGGGAAGGTAATGATTAAGGAATTATCGAGTGATCGATATTGGAAGCAGAATCAGTATATTGAGAAATGGGGACTCCGCATCTATACCCATGACTATTTCTCACCTATCACCTCTACTCGCGTCATGCGTAAAACAAAGAATACGTACTCCATTCATTATTTCGCAGAGAGTTGGCGTGATGGCAAACCTGCCCCCGGTTGGCGCAACTGGACAATCACGCGTGAGATTATTAATGTCTTAGTCCAACTCAAACGGAGTTTGTTAGGATAACAAATTGTATAAATGTATAGAGGTATAAATGTATAGATGTATGAATGTATAAATGTATAGAGGTATAAATGTATAGATGTATAAATATATGAATGTATGAATGAAAAACAGAGACTAATACAGGAGAAGTGTATAGATTTTGCGGTAAGGGCAGATAAACTCCGGAAGTTCCTTAATAATGAAAAGAAAGAGTTCAACAAAGCAGATCAGGTTGATCGTAGTGCAAGTGCAATAGGTGCATTGTACAGCGAGGCAATTCATGCAGAAAGCGAAGCTGATTATATACACAAATTAGGCATCGCGCAGAAAGAGGCGCACGAAACTATATATTGGCTCAAAGTCATATATCGATGTGACTATATAGATGCAAATCTATATGAGAGTTTATTTGCCGATGCGGAAGAACTTTATCGCGTGATAACGGCAATTATTGTCTCTCTTAAGAAAAGAGGACAATAAATGTATATTGTTTGATGTCTCAATGTATGACATAAAAACCACAAAAGGCACAGACGAACTTAATCGCCTGTGCCTTTTTTATACATGATACATCATACATAATACATCATACATAATACATAATACATCATACATAATACATCATACATAATACATCATACATAATACATCATACATAATACATCATACATCATACGTAAGCATCCATTAAAGTACAGGTATATACAAAAAGTTAGGGCTGCAACGTTGATGTTGCAGCCCTAATGATATAGTTGGAGTAGTGGATTATTGATT
>ONBH01000027.1 GCA_900316005.1 uncultured Bacteroidales bacterium
AAACTAAAATTGAAAATGAGCCCGGTACAATACCGAACTCACTTTCAAAATCAAGTCAAATAGATTTAATAATCCGTCCAACTTTTTGGGGTCACCTCAGAATGCCGTCTCTACAGGTGACCAAACGTTGTTGGTGCGGTTAGTGGAGCATAGGAGACTCGAACTCCCTACCTCTTCGTTGCGAACGAAACGCTCTACCAGATGAGCTAATGCCCCTCGCGTTCGGTCCTCGGGTCGCAATGGTCGATACCGCTTCGCTAAATCGACGGGCGACCGAGACCTCCGCTCTCCCCAAAACCTCATGCTGAGCTTTTGGGGGCCCCGTTGGGTGTTCGGTCCTCGGGTCGCTATGGTCGATACCGCTTCGCTAAATCGACGGGCGACCGAGACCTCCCGCTCTCCCCAAAACCTCATGCTGAGCTTTTGGGGTCCCCATGGTGGGTTACTTTTTCAAAAGCGGGTGCAAAATTACAACATTTTTTCCAAATACGCAAAAAAAGAGGGAAAAATCTGCATTTTTCAGGTGTTTTTTAGCATTTTGCTTGCAGATATGCGATATTTTTTGTAATTTTGCAGCGCTAAATATGGTTTGAACTAATTTTAGACTTCAGATACCTATGAAAAAAACATTCCTTCTTCTGGTGGCGTGTGTGACAACCCTGGTAGGGCTGCGTGCGCAAGAGTCGGCTAAGTACAACGACCTGAACTACCTGCTGGACAACAAAAAACTGACGGCTGAGGTGGATAAGAATCCTCAAGCCTATGGCGAGATTGTCATTCCCGACGAGATAACCGTCGGGCAGAAGCGGTACCGCGTAACCGTCATTGGCGACAAAGCCTTCAAGGGCTGCAAGAAACTATCGCATGTGGTGTTCCCCCGTTACCTTGAGCGCGTCTATCGCAGCGCCTTTGACGGAACGGCATTCCTGACGGACAAGCAGAACTGGTCGGCGGATGGGTTCTTTAGCGTAAACGATACCATCCTGCTCTTCACGAATAAGAACGTAAAGGCCAAATGCGTGGTGGACCCCAAGTACCGCCTCATCGCAGCCGGTGCCTTTGAGGGCAATAAGACGGTAACGAGCGTTGTGCTGCCCGAGGGACTGAAGGTGGTGGAAGAGAACCTGTTCAAGGGCTGCAAGAATCTGGGCAAAGTCATTATCCCGAAGTCGGTAAAGAAGGTGATGCGCTATGCTTTTGACGGCACGGCGATCTACCTGAACGACAAGAAATGGAAGAAGGGTGCGCTGTATATCGACGGTTGTCTGGTAGCCACGAACAAAGATGTGCCTGCCACGTTCCAGTTCAAGGACAAAGTGCCTACGCGTCTGTTGGCAGAAGGTGTGTTTGCCTATAGCGAGAAGTTGCAGTCTATCACCCTGCCCGAGGGTTTGGAAGAGATACCCGATGCTGCCTTCCAGCATTGCATGCAGCTGCAGGAGGTGATGATTCCGGCTTCGGTGAAGCGTGTGGGTGCGTTTGCGTTCTACGAGGACGAAGACCTGCGCTGGTGCAAGCTGCCCAAAGAACTGGAGGAGTTGGGCGAGATGGCTTACTATGGCTGCGGCGACCTGCGCGAACAGCAGTTTAGCGACAAACTCAAGACCATCGGCGACGGCACATTCTTCGGCTGCAAGAAGCTGAAACAACTGCGCCTGCCGGCACAATTAGAGACCATCGGCGATGCTGCTTTTGCCGGTTGCGTGGAGCTGGAAGATATCACCCTGCCGGCTTCGATACGTTCCATCGGCGAGATGGCTTTTGCGGGTTGTGATAAGTTTACGAAGATCAGTATTCCGGAAGGCGTGACGGAGTTGAAGAAAGGTGTCTTCAAGGCCTGCCGCCATCTGGTCAATGTGACGCTGCCTGCAGGCTTGTATGCCGTGGGTGATGAGGCCTTCCTGGGCTGCACGATGATCGAGAAGATCGGTCTGCCCGAGAGTACATTCCGCATCGGTAAGCAGGCTTTCATGGGTTGCCAGAGCCTGGAGCGTATCGGTATTCCCGAAAACCTGCATATGATTGAAGAAGGTGCTTTCAACGAGTGCAAACGCCTCCTGGAGGTGCAGATACCCGATAATCTGGAGTTGCTGAGCGACGAGGCTTTCTCGGACTGCATCAACCTGCGTAAGGTGACCTTCGGCAAGAAGCTGCGTAAGATAGGCAGTCTGGCGTTCTATAACTGCCGTTCATTGCAGGAGGTGAAGCTTGGTGCGGAGGTGACGACCATCGGCGTGAGTGCGTTCCAGGGTTGCAAGAACCTGACGAAAGTAGAACTGCCCGCCGGCCTGATGAAGATAGAGGATAACGCGTTCCTGGACTGCGAGCGCCTGCCGATACCCGTAGTACCCGCCGATGCCGAAGTAAGCAAGACGGCGTTTAAGGGAACGAAAGATAATTGATAGTTGATAGTTGATAATTCTTATCTCGGCTAAAGCCTCGAACGATCGGCTAAAGCCGTACGATAGTTGATAATTGACAGTTGACAGTTTCGTCATCACGAATAAATTTAAAAGGTCGCCCGCAAGGACGACCTTTTAAATAAATATCAACTATCAACTATCAATTGTCAACTAATCACAGTCTCTCGAGTTCGACGGTGAAGTGACGCATGAGGGGAGCTTCCTTCGTGATCTTCAGACCGCGGGTGATGGTCATACGACGGTCGTAAACGTTCTTCAGGGCAGCAGCGATGACGTCCATATGGTTGTTGGTATAGACGCGGCGCGGGATGCACAGACGAACGAAGTCGAGTCCACCGAAGCGGTTCTCGCGGGTGACGGGGTCACGGTCGGCGAGGATATAACCAATCTCGCAGGCGCGGATACCTGCCTCCAGATACAACTCGCAGGTAAGGGTCTGAGCGGGGAACTCCTCCTTAGGAATCTGCGTCAGCACCTTGTCGGCATCGACAAAGATAGCGTGACCGCCGGCGGGACGCTGGTAGGGGATGCCGTACTCGTCCAGTTTCTTAGCCAGGTATTGCACTTGGCGGATACGGGTGTCGAGCATGTCGAACTCGGTGTTCTCCTCGAGGCCGACAGCCAATGCTGCCATATCTCGTCCGTTCATACCACCATAGGTAATGAAGCCCTCGAAGGGGATGCAGAACTGTTTGCAGCCTTCGTACCACTCGGGTTTGTTGGTAGCGATGAAACCACCCATGTTCACGAGACCGTCTTTCTTAGCAGACATGGTCATAGAGTCCACATACGAGAACATCTCGCGGGCGATCTCCTTGATGGATTTGTCGGCGTAGCCTTCCTCGCGCGTCTTGATGAAATAGGCGTTCTCGGCGAAGCGAGCAGAGTCCATATTTACGGGCACACCGTATTTGTGGCAGAGTTCGGCGGTGGCTTTGATGTTAGCCATCGAGACGGGCTGACCACCGACGGTGTTGTTGGTGACGGTCAGTACCATGAAAGGCACGTTGCCTTGGTTCTCGCGGAGCACTTTCTCCAGTTTCTCGAGCGAGACGTTGCCCTTGAAGGGAGCCTCGAGTTGGGTGTTTTTGGCATCGTCGCAGGTGACGTCAATAGCCGTGGCTTTGCGGGCTTCGATATGACCTTTGGTGGTGTCGAAGTGTGCATTGCCGGGGATGACCTGACCGGCCTTAACGAGGTAAGAGAAGAGCACGTTCTCGGCTGCGCGACCCTGGTGAGTAGGGATGACGTAGTTGAAGCCGGTGAGGCGTGTAACGGTCTCTTTGAACTCAAAGAAGGAGCGGGCGCCTGAGTAACTCTCGTCACCCATCATCATAGCTGCCCATTGACGGTCGGACATCGAACCTGTACCGGAGTCGGTCAGCAGGTCGATATACACCTGTTCGGAGCGGAGCATAAAGACGTTGTTCTTGGCTGCTTTGAGCCACTCTTCGCGTTCAGCGCGTGTGGATTTGCGGATGGGTTCCACCATCTTGATTTTCCACGATTCAGCAAATGGAAGTTCCATGGTTTTGATTTACGATTTTTTGATTTATGTGTGAATAAAGTTAATACTAATTTTCCAAAAAACGTGCAAAGTTACGAAATAATTTTGGTATGTGCAAATTTTTTTGTATCTTTGCGCAAAATTTTGCAAGAATATGCTACTTTATCCCAATTGTAAAATAAACTTAGGGCTTCGAGTGACCGAAAAACGCCCCGATGGCTACCATAATATCGAGACGGTGTTCTATCCGGTATTTGGTCTGTGTGATGTGTTAGAGGTGAACCATAGTCTTAGGACGGATGATATTATTTTTGAGGAAGATGGTCACGTCTTGGACTGCGCGCCGGAGGATAACTTGGTGGTGCGATGCTATCGCCTGATGCGTGAGGCGTATGGAGCGATAGGCGGCGTGGAGGTGAAGCTCAGGAAACGTATTCCGTTCGGAGCGGGTCTGGGCGGCGGCTCGAGTGACGCCGCGTATATGGCGTATGCGCTCAATGAGTTGTTTGCCCTGGGGCTGACGCGCGAAGCGTTGGCCGATACCGTCAGCCGCTTGGGGGCGGACTGTGCGTTCTTCCTGTTTAATACGCCCTGTTACGCCACGGGCATAGGCGATGTGTTGCGTCCGATAAGCGTACAGTTGCAAGGTATGCGATTGGTGCTACTGAAGCCCGATGAGGCTGTCTCGACCCAAGAGGCGTACCAGGGCATTGTGCCGAAGGCGCTGCCGCATCTGTTGCCCGACGAGGATATGCAGGAGATAGGTATACGCGAGATTATGACGTTCCGAAATGACTTTGAGCCGTCGGTGTTTGCTTCGCATCCGAAGATAGCGGCTGTCAAGGAGGCTTTGCTGCGAGCCGGAGCACGCTATGCAGCTATGTCGGGTAGCGGTTCAACGGTCTTCGGCCTCTTCGAGGACGATGCGGAAGGTAGTGCCGACGCCAAGCTCGGACGACTCGATGAAGAGATGGCCGCGATGATAATCTTCAATGATACGCTTCGATAGCGAGAGCCCGAGTCCCCATCCGCGTTTCTTGCTGGTAAAGCCCGGGCGGAAGACGGATCTATAGAGGCTGCGGTCGATGCCGCGACCGGTGTCTGTGACATCCAGCGTGATGTGTTTATCCGCCCGCGAGAGGGTGAGGGTGATCTGCCCCATGCCGTCCATGGCATCGACGGCATTCTTGATGAGGTTTTCGAGCACCCAGCCAAAGAGCGAGGCGTTCATCAGCACGCAGGGTGGAGTAGGGCATTGGTCCAGAAAGGTAAGGGTGACCTTATCAGATATACGCGTGCCCATGTATGTGACGGTGGAGCGGATGACCCCGCTGAGGTTGGTGGGCCGCAGTTCGGGTTCGGAACCTATCTTGGAGAAGCGGTCGGCGATGGTGTTGAGGCGTTCGATATCAAGTTGCATCTGCGGGATGAGTTCATCATCGGGGTAACGCATGCGCAGCAGGTCTTGCCACGCCATGAGTGATGAGATAGGCGTGCCCAACTGGTGGGCTGTCTCCTTGCTAAGGCCTGCCCAGACGCGGTTCTGTTCGCTGCGCTGCATGGTGTAGAGGGTGCCGATGACGACCAGCCCGAAGAGTATGATGATGCCAAACTGCACGTATGGGAAGTAACGAAGCCGTGTCTGCAGGGTCGATTCGTCGTAGCGGATGGAGTAGCGGAAGGTGGTGCCGTTGTCCTGCACCTCCAGCTCAATGGGGCCATAGAGGGCGGTGAGGTCTTTGGCGGGTTTGGTGACGTTGCGGGTGTTGATGACCTGATTATTAGCGTCCAGCAGATAGACGGGAATGGTGGTGTTGCCCTCGATGATGGATAGCACGAGTGAGAGATCCTCGCCTTCTTCGGCGCTGATCATGCGTTCGGTGGCTTCCGCCCATAGACGCACGTATTGTTCCTCCTGCATGCGCAGCTGACGCACGAGGTGGTTGGTGAACATGACGGAGGCGGTGACGATGATGAGTGCCACGCCCAGGGTTATCGACATGAAGCGATAAGGCGAGAGCGGCCGGCAAGAGAAATGGCATTTTTGCATATAGGATGGTTAAATTTTTTTCAATCGGCAAAGGTACAACTTTTTTTTGACATACGCAAATTTTTAAGGGTTTTTTGTACAAAAATGAAAAAAATGCATAAAAATTTGCGTATGTCAGAATTTTGTAGTAATTTTGTGCGATTTTTCGCGTAAGCGAACGAAAAATGCTAAATAACAACTAAACGTATAACATAAAAATCTAACAAAGACATGAAACCGACGCATATCGAGCATCTCGGAATTGCTGTTACAAGTCTGGAGGAGGCAATGCCCTTCTTCGAGTTTTTAACCGGAAGTAAATGCTACTCTATTGAGGAAGTAGCAGACCAGAAAGTGAAGACCGCTTTCTTCAAAGTAGGCGAAGTGAAGATTGAGTTATTGGAGCCCACCTGCCCCGAATCGACCATCGCTAAGTTCATTGAGAAGAACGGCGGCCGTGGTGGTGTGCACCATGTAGCATTCAACGTGGATAACGTGGCTGATTGCCTGGCCGAATGCGAGGCAGCCGGTATCCAGCTCATCGACAAAGCTCCGCGCAAAGGTGCTGAGAACCTGATGATTGCCTTCCTGCACCCGAAGAGCACGAAGGGCGTATTGACCGAAATTTGCCAGCAACCCAAGTAAGTTGACAGTTGATAGTTGATAATTGATAATTGACAGTTGACAATTATGGATAGCGCAAAAATGCAAAAACTGGTGGATAGCCGCGAGAAGGCTATGCTCGGAGGTGGCGAAGCTGCCATAGAGAAACATCACGCCAAGGGCTGCTACACCTGCCGTGAGCGTATCAATATGTTGCTGGACGAAGGTTCGTTTGAGGAAGTGAATATGTTCCTGACGCACCGTTGCCACGACTTTGGAATGGATAAGAAAGTGTTCTTGGGCGACGGCGTAGCCTGCGGTTCGGGAACAATAGACGGTCGTCTGGTCTATGTATTTGCACAGGACGCAACCGTTATCGGCGGTTCGCTGAGCGAGACGATGGCCCTGAAGATCTGCAACGTGATGGACCAAGCTATGAAGATGGGTGCCCCGATCATCGGTCTGAACGACTCGGGTGGTGCACGTATTCAGGAAGGTGCCTGCGCGCTGGCCGGTTATGCCGAGATCTTCGAGCGTAACATTCTGGCCTCGGGCGTAGTACCGCAGATCAGCGTCATCTTTGGCCCCTGCGCCGGTGGTGCCGTATATAGCCCCGCGCTGACGGACTTCATCATGATGACGGAGCAGAACTCGTACATGTTCATCACGGGTCCGAAGGTAGTGAAGAGCGTGACGGGTGAGGACGTAACCGTAGAGCAGCTGGGTGGCGCCAAGGTGCATGCCACGAAGTCGGGTGTGACCCATTTTGTAGCTGCTACCGAGGAAGAGGCTATTCAGGAGGTTCGCCGTCTGGTAAGCTTCATCCCGCAGAATAATATGGAGGAGGCTCCGCTGGTAGAGTGCACCGATGATCCGATGCGCGTAGAGGATGCCCTCAATGAGATTGTTCCGGATGATCCCAACAAGCCCTACAACATGAAGGATATCATCAACCTGATTGTGGATAACGGTGACTTCATGGAGGTTCACAAAGACTATGCGAAGAACGTGATTTGCGGTTTTGCCCGCTTCAACGGTCGTTCGACGGGTATCATCGCCAACCAGCCGGCATGGTTAGCCGGTGTGCTGGACTGCGATGCCAGCCGTAAGGCTGCCCGCTTCGTACGCTTCTGCGACGCGTTCAATATTCAGATTCTGACCCTGGTGGATGTACCGGGCTTCTTGTGCGGAACAGGCCAAGAGTACGCCGGTATCATTGACCACGGAGCTAAGCTGATGTTCGCTTACGGCGAGGCTACCGTGCCGAAGGTGACCGTAACGGTACGTAAGTCGTACGGTGGCAGTCATATCGTGATGAGCTGCAAGCAGCTGCGCGGCGATATGTGCTACGCATGGCCCAATGCTGAGATTGCCGTGATGGGTGCCAGCGGTGCCGTTGGCGTACTGCAAGCCAAGGCCCTGAAGGCTATTGAGGACCCCGAAGAGAAGAAGAAATTCATCGCCGAGAAGGAGGCTGAGTACAAAGATCTGTTCGCCAGCCCGTATCAGGCAGCCAACCGCGGATATATCGATGACGTTATTGAGCCGCGCAACACGCGTGTACGCATCATCAATGCCTTCGAGAAGTTGCAGACCAAGCGCCTGAGCAACCCGATGAAGAAGCACAGCAATATACCCTTGTAAGGGATTTAGGATTTAAGATTTAAAATTTAAGATTTAAGATTAAATGACCCTAATTGCTATAACTTCTCAAACCTGGATGGTAACCCTGTTGGGGTTTGGAATCGTGCTGTTGCTGCTCATCTGCTTTGTGTTCATCATGCAGCTGATGGGTGCCATCATGCGCCGTGCTGATATGGCACCGGCTGCCGTTGTGGCAGAGCCGGCTGCCAAGCCCCAAAAGGAAAGCGTCGCTGCTCCGATGGAAGCGGCCGACGACCTGGCAGCAGTAGCCTATGCCCTGCACCTGTATTATAACGGCCTGCACGACGTTGAGCAACCGCACCTTACCTTCCATGCACACGCCTCGTCGTGGCATCCTATTCACTAACGTGAAATTTGAAATTTGAAATTTGAGATTTAAAATTGAAAATAAAATGAAAGAATTCACATTCAAAATCAACGGTCAAGAATACAAAACCGCTGTGACCGAGAAAGACGGCGGTATTACCGAAGTAACCGTAAACGGCAAGAACTATCAGGTGGAGATGGAGCACAAAGCCGCTCCCGTAGCCCATAAGGCTGCTCCCGCTGCTGCGCCGAAGGCTCAGGCTGCTCCTGCAGCTTCTGCTCCCGCCGGTGGCAAGAAGGTGACCAGCCCGCTGCCCGGCTCGATCATTAAGGTGCTGGTGAAGGAAGGTCAGGCTGTGAAGAAAGGCGACACGCTGCTGACCCTGGAGTCCATGAAGATGGAGAACCCCGTTCAAGCTGAGTGCGACGGCACCGTACAACAGGTGGCTGTTACCGCCGGTCAGACCGTGATGCAGGATGACCTGCTGGTAGTACTGGCATAAGTGAAGTAAGAATCCGACAACTTAGATTTCAATGAACGGAGTCCTTGAATTTTTCCAGTCAATGGGATTTATGAATATCGACTGGCGTCAGGCATTGATGCTGCTGATATCCTTCTTCCTGTTGTACCTGGCTATCAAGAAACAATACGAGCCGCTACTGCTGCTGCCCATCGCCTTCGGCATGTTGCTGACCAACCTGCCGGGTTCGGGCATGTTCCACGAGGAGTTATGGTCTGCCTTCCTGCAGCCGATGCTGGAGGACGGTGTGACACCCAACCCCGCGTACCATAGTTACGGCGCGATATTGAAGAATGCCGGCCTGCTGGATGTACTCTATATCGGTGTGAAAGCCGGTTTGTACCCCTGTCTGATATTCATCGGCGTGGGTGCGATGACCGACTTCGGCCCGCTGATTGCCAACCCCAAGAGTTTTATCTTAGGTGCGGCTGCCCAGGTGGGTATCTTCATTACCTTCCTCTGTGCGAATATCTGGTTCACACCCGCTGAGGCCGGAAGTATCGGTATCATCGGTGGTGCCGATGGTCCGACCAGTATCTTCCTGACCTCAAAGCTGGCTCCGCATCTGCTGGGCCCGATTGCGATAGCAGCCTATTCGTATATGGCATTGGTGCCCGTGATTCAGCCGCCTATCATGCGTCTGTTGACCACAGAGAAGGAGCGTAAGATCAAGATGAAACAGCTGCGTCAGGTGTCCAAGACGGAGAAGATCGTCTTCCCCATCATCATCACGACTATCGTAGCCCTTGTGCTGCCCGATGCAGCGCCGCTGATCGGCTGCCTGATGCTGGGTAACCTGATGAAGGAGTGCGGCGTGGTGGATCGTCTGAGCAAGACGGCGCAGAACGAGCTGATGAACATCGTGGTAATCTTCCTGGGCCTGAGCGTAGGTGCAACGGCTACGGGTGCTACGTTCCTGAGCGTGAAGACGCTGCTCATCCTGGTTATGGGTATCATCGCGTTTGCGATGGGTAGTGCCGGCGGTGTGCTGTTGGCTAAGCTGATGAACGTATTCTCGAAGGAGAAGATCAACCCGCTGATTGGTAGCGCCGGCGTCAGCGCCGTGCCCATGGCTGCTCGTGTGAGCCAGGCTGAGGGCGTGAAGGCTGACCCGAGCAACTTCCTGCTGATGCACGCTATGGGTCCGAATGTGGCCGGCGTGATCGGTAGTGCTGTGGCAGCCGGCATATTACTGACAATGTTAGGATAAGGCTGACCGATGGTTTTTAAGATAGTCACCTTAGGCTGTAAGTTAAACTTTGCCGAGAGCTCTGCCCTCGGCAAAGTTTTATTGGATCGTGGTCACCGTCGCGCCAAGCCGGGTGAGGAGGCAGACCTGTGCATCGTGAACACGTGCAGCGTCACCGATACTGCAGACCATAAAGACCGGCAAGCCATCCATCGTATCAAGCGCGAGAACCCCCATGCCCGCGTCATCGTGACAGGCTGTTATGCCCGTCTGAAACCCGACGAGATAGCCCGTATGGCGGAGGTGGACCATGTGGTGCCCAAGCGCGAGGATGTCTTTCAGCATGCCTGGAGCAAGGATGACCGCACGCGCTGCTTCCTGAAGGTGCAGGACGGTTGCGACTATTTCTGCACCTATTGTACGATACCCTTTGCCCGCGGGCGTAGCCGCAACCCGCGTATTAAGGAAGTTGTGGCACAGGCGCGTGAGGCATTGGCGAGCGGTGCCAAAGAGATTGTGCTGACCGGTGTCAACATAGGCGACTTTGGCAAATCGACGGGCGAGACATTCATCGACCTGTTGCGGGCATTGGATGCCCTGGAGGACGCTGTGCAGCCGGACGGTCTACCTGCCTACCGCGTGCGGATATCGAGCTGCGAACCGAATCTATTGAGCGATGAGGTCATCGACTTTGTGGCTCAGAGCCGACATTTTGCACCGCATTTTCATATCCCCCTGCAGTCGGGCAGCAACGAGGTGCTGCGTATCATGCACCGCCGCTACACGCGCGAGTTATTTAAGGAACGCGTGGAGCATATACTCAGCGTGATGCCGAATGCCTTCATCGGCGTGGACTGCATGGTAGGCGTGCGGGGCGAGACGAACGAGTACTGGGAGGACTACCTCCGTTTCATCAGCGCTCTGCCCGTAGCCCAACTGCATGTCTTTACCTATTCCGAGCGTGCCAACACGCGCATGCTGAAAATGGACTTGGAGGTTATACCTACCCATGAACGCGAGCGGCGTAGCAAACTGCTGCATGCCGTGAGCCAAATGAAAACCGAAGCCTTCTATCAGGCCCACCGAGGTGAAGAATCCGTCGTGCTCTGGGAGAGCAGCCAGAAGACGGTTGACGGTCAACGGCTGATGTACGGCTTTACGGAAAACTACATCAAGGTCTCGGCACCGTATGACAAGCTGAAGACCAATACATTTGAGAAAATCATTCTATGAAAACGATACGACTTATTGCTTCGGCACTATTGCTGGCGCTAAGCCTGACGGCTCAGGCGCAGCTGACCGATGCGCATCTGTTTGCGGAACTGAACCGCTGGAGCACGCAGGGCTGGGAGATTCAGCAACGTAGCGTCAGTTACGATGGTAACACCATCATCTTCGCCGGCCGGCCGTCAGCAGACCAAAACTATGACCTATATATGACCACCCGCACGGGTGAGTCATGGTCAGACGCCGTCCGCCTGCCGGCACCCGTTAATACGCGTGAGGATGAGTTGTGGCCTTCGCTATCCAGCGACGAACAGCAGCTCTTCTTTGTGCGTCGTCAGCCTGCCGACCCCAAGGATAAGAAGGCCGAAGACCATTATACGATCCTCATCTGCTACCGTCAGGCGGGCGGCTGGAGTGAGCCGACAACGCTGATCATCTCGTCGGGTTTTGATATCTCGCCCCGCCTGCTGCCCGACAACAAGACGCTGCTCTTTGCCTCGCGCCGCGCGAATGGGGATGGCGATGTTCCCACCGAATATAGCATCTACTACACCCGTAAGGTGAATAAATACGACTGGTACGACCCGCAGCCCATCGCTGTGCCGGCGGAGAAGAACATATCGTTCTACGGTCCGGAACAGGTACTGAAGAACGGACAACTGATGCTGCAATTCACGCGCCGTACGCTGCAGAAGAAGAAATACCTGTACGAAAGCGAACTCATGGAGTATCCCTCCGGCTTCAGGGCGCAAGCCGTGCTGACCCTGGCGGGCAACACGCAGGACGAGGTCAGCCATCAATCCCTGCCTGCGGATATCTATATCTATGATATCCTGACGGGTAAGCAGCTGAGCCGGCTCAGCAGTAACGGAGCGTTCCGCGTAGCGCTGCCCTCCGGTACCAACTACCGCGTGGATATCACCGCGGCGGACTATTCGCATACCTATTTAGAGTATGACTGCCGCAACCTGCAACGCGACAGTAGTGCTCATGTGTCGGTGTCGCTCAGCCGTGACCTGCAGGTACGGGTGAACCTCTTTGATAGCGAGCGCGACCTGCCGGTGCGGGTGGATAGCGTAGCGACCGACGGCGCGGAGGGGTTGATACGACCAGGTTATGTCGATATGCGTCTGCCCATCGGGCGCGAGTACAAGTTGCGTTTCTACAAGCGGGGATATCAGGCGGCGGACCTAACCGTCAATACCGACAAACCGGTGCTGCTGACCCGTTCGGAGACAGACCTGGATATGGTGCCCGGCAAGGCACCGCTGAGGCTCACCGTGCGCGATGAGGAGAGCGGACAGGCTATCGAAGCCCTGATCCGTATCTACGATATGACAGACCGCGAACCTGAACCCTACGAGGCTGAGGGCATGTACCTGCGTCAGGGGCACGACTACGCCATCCATATTGATGCTGTGGGGTACTTGTTTGCCGACTCGTCGCTGACGGTCAGTTATGCGGAGGACACGGTGGTGTGCGACTTCCGCCTGCTATCTATCCAGAAGGACCTCATCATGCGGCTACGGAATATCCAGTTTGACTACAACTCTGCCGAACTGATGGAGGAGTCGTTTGACGAACTCAATAAGGTGGTTCGGCTGTTGGAAATCAACCCTGACCTGCGTATCGAGCTCTCGGCGCATACTGATGACCAGGGTTCAGACCGATACAACGACCTGCTCTCGCGCAAGCGCGGCGAGGCAGCGCGTAGCTACCTGATACGTCGCGGCGTGGATGCCTCGCGCGTGACGGCTACGGGTTACGGCAAGCGCAAACCGCTGGTGCCCAATGACTCCGACGAACATAGAGCGATGAACCGACGTGTTGAATTCAAAGTACTATAATACGACTATGCGAATCCGAATGACCATCCTCAGCCTGATTGTTGCGACCATGCTCGCGGCGCAGGACGATTTCTATAAGGTGCTCGAGCGCGCCCAGGCTACTACAACGCCCGAGGGGCTGTATATACTGATGCACTACCAGCAGCAGAATCCGAAGTTCGCGCCCATCTATTTCCACTTGGGTAACCTGAGTTGGCAGCTGGCGGCCGACCAGCACCCGCTACGCGAATACAACGACCTGCAGCAGTCGCTCTACCGTACGCGCGTGTTCTGGGGTAACTGCTTGCACTATGCCCAGGGTCAGAGCCTCAAGCCACAGGCGTATAGCGGCATTGTCTTCAAGGCCAAGAAACCCACCTACGACGACCTGAAGCCGATACTGGATAGCCGTCTGGTGGAGGTGACGGATGCCGAGCAGAAGGCTAAGAACCTGTATGAGTCTTACTGCCGCCTGGCAGAACGCTATAATCGCTGCCGTCAGCTCTTTCAGTCGTTCTCGGAGACCTACCGCGGCGAGAAAAACGCACATCTGTACCTCCGGTCGGAGGATAGAGCGTTGCTCGAGACGCTGATGGCGGAGGCTGACTCGCTGCCGCAGGATATTCAGGCGCTCAAGCAGGCACTCACGAACCGACCTATCGAGGACTACAACCCCTATTTCCACTTCCAGCCCATCAACCTGTACGGCCTGGATGGTTTGACGGGTGCGAATATGATGCAGAACGACGTGCTGTTGTGGGACTATGCAGCCTGGAGTAGGCGTTTCCTGAAGGAACACGACGGCCTCTACAGCGACTACTACCGTGCTATCCATCACGAGCATATGTCGCTCCGTCGAACCATGCAGCAGTTAGAGAAAGCCGGCTATACCCCTGTCAAAGTGAACGATATCATCCTCAACCGCATCGACCGCATCGACTACGGTTCGCCCATGAAAGACTGGCTGGCGTTGGACCAACAGACTGCCGTTGTGCTCACAGCGCCCTATGACAGCCTGCTGCATCGGCGGCCCGAGACGGTCGATGAAGACTACCGCGACAACGTGCTGATCTATATCTATGAGCAGTACAACCGCCTGCAGCAGATACGCCGGTTGCGCGCTACCCTGCAGCAGGCCGATACGACGGCGCTGCGCGCCAAATACGGAGCGCTATTGGCATCCTGGGGCGATACGACGGCGCAGGCTATCCAGGGCGATGTGACGCGCACGCTGCAGCGGGCGGAGGATGCCTACCGCGAGTGCTGCACCTTGGCATACGAGGGTATCCATGAGGCGTTCCGCCCCTTTGTGCGCTATACGAACGAAATGACCGGCGAGGTCATGACCGCCGACAGCCTGCATTATATGCAGGAGAGCGAACTCGTAGCCATACTGCCTATGGGGCGCAACTACCTGGCAGTGGAGAGCAACAAGAAAGCCGTCCTCACGGATGAGAACGGCCAGCTTATTTCCGCAGAACGCTATGCCATCAACGGCAATATCGTCGGAGCGGTGAAACTGAGCGGTAATACCGCTGCGCTGATTACGGAGCAGGAGATTCTGTTTGTGGACAATCAGGGCAAGCAGAAGTAACGCCGCGGTAGCAAACCTGAGCAGCATCGGTATTCGGCAGGCATTCCATGCCATAGACCTGTACCGTCTGTATCAGCTGCGAGATGGTATCATAGAGAGCATCCATCATATCGGGCACGATCTTCAGCCCGCTGGCTGACGACAGCATATAGGCATACGCCTCCGGCAAACGCAGGGGGCGTATCTTGTTATGCGGAGCCTGCGTCAGCTTCACTATCGCGCCCACGCGCACGTTCCTATTAATATAACAGGGTGTCTTGCCGCTCCAGGGCGAGCCGTACACGCGCACCTCGCCGTTGTCGAGTAGGCGCAGAATGGGGTTGTCGTCGTTGAGTAGGCGGGCGTCGTCAAAGGCGTCCATCCACATACAGGCGTGTGTTGATTTGCCCGTGCCCGACTTGCCTAAGAACAGGTAGCCGAGGTCTTCCGTCTCGCCCGGTCGCACCACCACGGCGGCGTGCATCTCCAGCGTATGCCGTTTGGCGGTGGTGAAAGCGTATAGGAGCATACAGGCGTTGTCGATACCAAAGCGTGTGCTCTCGTCCTCCATCTCAAGGCGTGCCAAGTGCATATCTTCCGTCACGCGCAGCCGGCAGGCTACGTCGGCTGTCTTGTACATAGCTACCTGAAAGAGCCAGTCCGTCGCCATGCGATAGACCTCGATGCGGGGCATATCGTCGTCGGAGGTGTCGGTGAAGACGTGCGTCTTCTCGCCCTCGGTAGGCACGCTGCCTACGGTGAGGTCAAAGAGCGTCTCGCCGGCTTCTTCGGCTCCGATGCGGAAGGGCTGGTAGTTGGTCATGAGGGCAAAGAGATGTTCGCCTGCCTCCACCGAGAAACTATGTCCGGCTACCCGATAATACCTGCGTTCAGCCATGTGTCTATGGTCATTTTGGCGTCCTGCAACGCCTGTTCCTTACTTACTTCGTATTCATCGGTCAGGAGGTCTGCCAGCCGTTCGGCATCGAAATCCTTGCCGTCGGCCACCTTTTGCCATAGGTAGGCAGCGGTCTCGTTCATGGTGATCATCTTATTGAAGTTCACCTGCTCTACGCTCTCGCCGACGAGGATAAACTCCCGTCCCAGCGGGCGCAACTTAAAGCCAGTCTTTACATTCATAATACTATTTACGATTTGACGATTTACAAATTTACGATTTATTGACGATTTATGTCAATTGTACAATTGTATTCAATTATCAACTATCAATTATCAATTATCAATTACAAGGTGTCTATACACCTTCAGCAGGTATTTTCTGATGGGGCTGAGGTAGTGCCATAGTCGGCCTCGGGTCAGTCTTTTCTGTCGCCCTCGGGGCGAACGGATGGCGATGACTCGCCCGATGACGTCGTCACGGTGGCAGTACTCGCCGCCGGTGATGTTACCGTCGCCCTTCAGGTGCAGCGTCTCGCCCTCGATGCCGATGAGGCGGTGCAGCACGTAGCGTTCGCCTATGCGGCATAGTAGTATATCCCCCACGCGAATGGTATCCGGTGCAGGATATTCCAGCGTCACGCTGTCTTTGCCACCCTCGATGAAGGGCCGCATGCTGACGCCTCCGGGTGTGAAGACGACTTGCTGACCGCCTCGGAGCAGGCGGCCCATTTCGGGTATCAATATGTTGTTTTCTACCAAATGCATCTTATCGTATCTCGCTGAGCGGTTGTTGTACAAAGGGTCGTTCGCCCATGAGCGGGTGGGGTAGTGTCAGGCTGTCGGTGTCGGTGCGGTATTCCCGTGCGTTGCCATCCCGCGGGTCGTGGTCATACGCCTCGAGTAGGTCTATATCTATCGTGCGGTCTTGATAGACGGGTGTGTCGTCGCGGTGCTGACGGCTTTTGAGGGTGCGTCCTAATGCTCGCTCAATGGCCTGCGTCTCGCGGAGCAGTTCCGGTGGACTGAGGGGCGTCGTCAGGGCGATGACGATATTGAGGTACTCGTGATCCGATTGGTAGCCCCAGGGGGCGGAGTGGTAGTCCGCCGATCGCCGTACGATGTGTCCGCAGCGCGTCTCTATCTCGCGGCAGGCTGCCTGCATATGTGCCTCGCGGTCGCCTTGGTTGCTGCCCAATGATAAAAAATAAAACATGTTATTCTTCTCTTTCCTGTAGGTCTTGCACTGTTCTGTAGGCGCTTGCGCCGTCCTCTAACCTATATCTCCACGATGGTCAGTCCTGCTCCGCCGCGGTCGGGGTCGCCGTCGTGGTAGGAACGAATTCTACCGGCGCGTTGCAGTACTTGTAAATAATCGCGTGTGATCTGTTTCAGCGCGCCCGTTCCCGTACCGTGCAGGATGGTCACCGTGCCGGCGGCTACCATCACGGCGTCGTCCATGTAGTCGGTGAGTTGCTCGGTGGCCTCATCGGCGCGCAGACCGCGTATGTCGAGTTCGCGTTGGAAATTCAGTTTCTTGCGCCTAACCTCGTTGACCACGGCGGTGGATACCATGGGTCGGAAATGCCGGTCGGTAGCCTCGTTGTCGCGTACCACGCGGGCGGTGTTCTTGGTCAGGGCTTTGAGGTCTGCAAAGTCGCGGAAGGTGCGGTTCTGGGGGCTTGAATCCCCCCGGCCCCCTTTCAAAGGGGGTGACGGGTTGTCGGTTATAGGGCCTTGATTTACTTTCTCCTTCATCTTCTCGACGCGGCTGCGGGCGGCTTTGGTCTTCTCTTTATCGGCTTTGGCTTCCTTAATCTCGCGAATGGTGCGCTCGATGGTAGCATTCGATTGGCGCAGGATATCCGCTGCCTGTTCTTTGGCTTCTGCCAGTATCTCTCTCTTTTTGGCCTTCAGTCCGGCTATCTCTGTCTCGTAGTGTTCGATTTTCTCCTCCAGATGTTTCTCCCGCTGGCGGATAGCCTGGCGTTTGTTCTCCCAGTAGCGTTTGTCGCGGGCAATATCCTGCAGCGAGCGGTCGTAGTCTATATGGTCGCTGCCCACCAGTTCCTTGGCGTGCGTCAGTATCTCGTCGCTGAGGCCGGTCTGCTTGGCTATCTCGAGTGCAAAGCTCGACCCGGCTTGCCCGACGGAGAGTTGGAACAGCGGTCGTAGCGCGCCACGGTCGTACAGCATGGCGCCGTTGACGATGCCGGGCGTAGTGTCAGCCATATGTTTGAGGTTGGTGTAGTGTGTTGTCACAATGCCGATAGGTCCTTTGGCAGTCAGGTTTGCCAGTATGGCTTCGGCGATTGCGCCGCCCATGAGCGGTTCGGTGCCTGCGCCGAACTCATCGATGAGGAACAAGGTCTGCCGGTCGGTGTGTTGCACAAAGGCTTTCATGTTCCTCAGGTGCGACGAATAGGTACTCAGGTCATCGGCTATCGACTGCTCGTCGCCTATATCGATGAAGATATTGCTGAATAGCCCAGCGCGGCTGCTTTCCTCGACGGGAACCAGCAGTCCGCATTGCAGCATATACTGGGTCAGTGCCACTGTTTTCAGGCATACCGATTTGCCGCCGGCGTTGGGTCCGGAGATGACCAGGATACGTGCCCGGTCGTCGTTCATGCCTAAACTTAGATCCAGCGGTACCACCTGGCGTCCTTCGGCTTTCAGCCTTAGATACAACACGGCGTGTCGAGCCTGACGCAGGCATAGTAAGGGTCGGTCGGATAACTCCGGAGCGATGGCATGCAGTTCCTTGCCCAGCAGGGCTTTGGCACGCAGGAAATCCACTTGGCCCATCCATTGGGCAGCCAGCAAAATATCGCTCACGTATGGCCGTAACTGATTGGTGATGTCGGTTAGTATCTTAGCGCGCTCGCGGCGTTCCTCCGACTCCAGTTGGCGGATGCGGTTGTTAGCCTCCACCACTTCGGCGGGCTCAATGAATACGGTCTTGCCCGTGGCGCTCTCATCGTGCACGATGCCACCCATCTTGCGTCGCATAGCAGGCGGTACGGGCAGCACCAATCGTCCCTCGCGCATGGCGGGTGTCACGTCGTGGTCGAGCAGTCCGTCGGCCTGCGCCTGGCGTAAGATGCTGTTGATAGCCCGCGAGACCGACCCCTGTGCACCCGCCAGGTCTTTGCGGATACGTGCCAATTCGGGCGAGGCGTTATCCTTGAGGCGACCAAAACGGTCTAATATAGTGTCAATGAGCGCTACTACGGGTCTTAGCGAACCCGACTCGGGGTGCAGGGTGCTGAGCACGGGGAAGCGCTCCGGGCTGAGGCGGTGGAAGAAAGCCTCCACCTCGGCTACGTAGGCAGCCGATTCGCTGAGGGAGTGCAGCTCGTTTTCGTCCAGAAACAGACCTTCTACCCGTACGCGGGCCAGTGCCTCTCTGAGGTCATGAATCTCGCCGCGCGGGAACTCGATGGAAGCGTCCGAAAGGGCATGGAGCATCTCCTGCGCTTCGCGTAACTGACGTTGTATCCGCTCGTAGTCGGTACCGAAAGTCATGGCATCGACCTCCTCGCGACCTAATGACGACGAACACAGCCCCGACAATCGCTGCCGGATGACGGTGAAGTCAATCTTTTGCTCTATGTTGTGGGGAAGAAGCAACGCAACTATAGGATTTAAAATTTAAGATTTAAGATTTAAGATTTAAAATTTAAGATTTAAGATTTAGGAGAGTCGGACGGATTTGATGACTGAGGCGTTGACAGCATGATTGAGTTTGTCGATGACCTGGCGTCTGCAGTCGAATAGCTGCTGGCGCAGAGCAGCGGAGCGTATCTTAAGGTGCAGCGTGCCGTCTTTTATCTGCACGCTCTCGGTCAGTTGTGCCACCTGCGGCCCCATCAGTTCGGGCCATAGGCGTTCCAGCCGCTGCTCCAGCACGGCTTGCTCCAGTCCGGTCTCGCGCAGGTACGCGGTGAGTATATCGGATAATGCTTGGGGTTGGTTCATCTCAGTCGTAACTCTTGACGGGTAGTCAGCGGCGTGCCGTAGGGGATGCCGTTTAGTTCGTATAGGGTCTTCATCTGAAAGCAGAACTTCTGCGAGATAGACCAAGCGGTGTCGCCGGTGCGCACGTAGTAGCGCGCATGTTTCTTATCGGCGCGGCGGGGTTTGGGGTACAGATAGACGCGGTCGCCGGGTTGCAGTTCGCGTCCGTCGGTGGCGTCGTTGATCTTGCGCAGCTGTTTCTCACTCATCGTCAGCAGATACGATAGTGTCAGGAACGACTCGCCATCGTTGACCACGATATAGCGGTTGCCGTTCTGGTAGCCCGACCGGTGTTCGTGGTAGAGGTTCACGGTGCCCATCTTGGTGCTGGCTTCGCGAAAGCTCTGTTCCTCGGCCAACTCAATGGTATCGGCGGCGAGTATGGTATCGGGCTTGGCAGCGGGTAGTGCAGGTTGCGCCGCCGGTTGGTCAGCCGTTGTCTGCGCCAGACCGTAGTCCTCAATGAGTTTGATGAGTTTCTCCGGGTAGTTAGGGTCGGTAGCATAACCGCAACGCGACAGACCGTACGCCCAGCCCTTGTAATCCGTTACGGGCAGCGCGAAGAGCTCTTTGTAGCGCGGACGCATCAGGAAACGTGCGTGGTCGGCATACGACGAATCGGCGTGGTTATACTTGCGGAAACACTCATCGCGGCGGTCATCGTCGTAGTGGTAGGTAGCACCCTGCCAGTCTGAGGTGCATTTGATACCAAAGTGGTTGTTGGCATTACGCGCGAGCTCCGACTGCCCCGCGCCGCTCTCTAACAAACCTTGTGCCAAGGTGATGGACGCAGGTATGCCGTGTGCTGTCTGGTGCAAAACGGCGGTCGCACGGAAGCGTGCGATGTAATCCAGATAACTCTGTTGCAGGGTCTGGGCTTCGGTAGCCATGCTTAGCAGACCCAAAAATACGATAAATACAATCTTTTTATGCATAAAATTCCAAAATAGCGTGCAAAGTTACAAAAAAAAAATGAATAATGCGTTATGAATCCCAAATAATTTGTTTTTTTTCCTGTTTTTCTTGCATAATTCGCAAAAAAACACTACTTTTGCACCCCATAACGAAGAAATGTACCATTTAATAGTATGAAGAAATATCTTTTTTTACTCTTGTGTGTGCCGGCGATAGTTGGCTGCACGACCAAGAATGTGACGGAAGTGGTGTATCGTACTACGACCGTTTCGTATGTCTATCAGGTGGATAGTTGGAACTATTCCAACCTCTCGTCGCAGGGTTCGCCTTTTGCCAATAACTATTTCTATGCCAAGGCCGATTTCCCCGAGCTGACGGCTGACGTATGCCGCAACGCCAACATCCAGGTGTACCGTGTTCGCGACGGCTACCAGCATGTGCTGCCCGAGGTGCAGCATTATGAGCAGCAGATCGATGCCGAGAACTGGAAATTCTTCACCCAAACGGTGGATTGCATCTACGGTCCGGGTTGGATTGAGTTCGATGTGACCCATTCTGATTTCGAGTACGAGTCAGACCTCAGCTACGTACCCGAGGCCATGCAATTCCGCGTGGTTATTACGGAGTAGGGAACCCCACCAACCGGTACATAGGAAGACTACTCCCACGTACAGCAATCGGTTCATATTGTCTCACCTTGGCGACGATGTAGCGCAGCTCGCGTTGCAGCGTCGTCGTTTTACGGAGCTCACGGATGATGAGTTCCGCTGGGCGTTGCAGCAGATTGAGGCGCGTCAGCGCTTGGCTCAGAAGCTGCCCTCGCTGGTGGCTCAGCCCGAGTTCTGGTTTCCCGTTCGCCTCAGTTGCGAGCAGTGCTCCTCCGAACTGACCGCCCGCTACAAGGCACAACTTATCGCAGGTACTCAAAACGCTCAGCAAGACGACTGTACTCAACACTCAGCACTCAACGCTCAACTCATACTGCATGATCTGACCGGCGGCATGGGCATAGACACGCTCTTTCTATCCTCGGTCTGCCGCGAGGCGCATTATGTGGAGCGTGACGAAGAACTCTGTCGCCTGGCAGCGCATAACTTCACCTTGCCCGGCATTGCGGAGCGCACACCGATTCATATCCATCACACCTCCGCCGAAGACTATATCAGTCACCTCCCTTGTGGGGAGGAAGGGAGAGGTTCCTTATTTTTTGTTGATCCCGCTCGTCGTGACAGTCATGGCGGTAAGGTCTTTCGTCTCCGTGATTGTACGCCCGATGTGACGCAGCTTTTGCCGCAGATTCGCTCCTTATTCTTATCGCGCGCGATGAACCCGCCGGCTTTTCTGCTCAAGCTCAGTCCGATGCTGGATATATCAGCAGCACTCGCCGACCTCACGCCTATCTGTTCGCCGTGGCAGGTTCATGTAGTCTCTGTCCGCAACGAGGTCAAGGAGGTTCTACTCTATCATCCTGTCACCGCCTTCGAAAGAGGGCAGGGGGAATTCATCACTGCCATTGACCTGCCCGACGGCAAACCTTTTACCTTCACGCCGGACGAAGAACGCGCAGCTACATTAGATGTCAATTGTCAATTATCGTACGGCTTTAGCCGATCGTTCGAGGCTTTAGCCGAGATAAGAACTATCAACTATATCTACGAGCCCTCTGCTGCCATTCTGAAGGCGGGTGCTTTTAGGCTCATCGGCGCACGCTACGGCTTGCTAAAACTCGACCCCAACACCCATCTCTACGCCTCGGAGCGCCTCATCGCCGACTTCCCCGGACGCATCTTCCGCATCGAAGATACCGAATCCGTCACCTCCCTTGTGGGGAGGAAGGGTGGGGTTTTCAACATCATCGCCCGCAACTACCCCCTCACGGCGGACCAACTGCGCCGCAAGTACCGCATTATGGACGGTGGTGACCGCTATCTGATTGCCACGCGCCTGGCAGGCAAACCCATCCTCATCACCGCTACACGCTGTTAATTTTCCATTCTCCATTTTTTTTGGCAGACACAACTGCCAAAATGTCAGTACTTATGCCGCTTTTTTGCTTTGGCATAACTTTTGTCATATTGCTACTGAACGCGTCGGATGGCAGCGAGCCGGCAAATGGGCGAGCGGTTCATCGGGCGACAAAAAAATGAATGTTTAACAAATTAAAATGATAAAAGTTATGTCTAAGATTATTGGAATTGACCTCGGTACCACCAACTCGTGTGTAGCCGTTATGGAAGGCAATGAGCCTATTGTTATCACCAACTCCGAGGGCAAGCGTACCACTCCCTCTGTAGTAGGTTTTGTAGAAGGTGGCGAGCGCAAAGTGGGTGACCCCGCCAAGCGTCAGGCCATTACGAACCCGACTAAGACTGTTCACTCCATCAAGCGTTTCATGGGTGAGACCTACGACCGTCTGCAGGCCGAGATCGCACGTGTTCCCTATAAGGTAGTGCGCGGCGACAACAACACTCCCCGTGTCGATATTGACGGACGACTCTATACTCCGCAGGAGATATCGGCCATCATCTTGCAGAAGATGAAGAAGACCGCCGAAGACTACCTCGGCACCGAAGTAACCGATGCCGTTATCACCGTGCCCGCTTACTTCAATGACTCACAGCGTCAGGCTACCAAGGAAGCCGGTGAGATTGCCGGTCTCAATGTACGCCGTATTGTCAACGAGCCGACAGCCGCTGCCCTGGCATATGGTCTGGATAAGTCGAACAAGGATATGAAGATTGTCGTCTTCGACTGCGGTGGCGGTACGCACGATGTCAGCGTGCTGGAACTGGGTGACGGCGTCTTCGAGGTAAAGGCTACCGACGGCGATACGCACCTGGGCGGTGATGACTTCGACCATCGTATCATCGACTGGCTCGTGCAGGAGTTCAAGAACGAGAACGGCGGTGCTGACCTCTCGAAAGACCCCATGGCGATGCAGCGTCTGAAAGAGGCGGCCGAGAAAGCCAAGATTGAGCTCTCGAACACCACCTCTACCGAGATTAACCTGCCCTATATCATGCCTGTCAACGGCGTGCCCGCACACCTGGTTAAGACGCTCACCCGCGCTAAGTTTGAGCAACTCATCGACGACCTCATCCAGCGCACCATTGCACCCTGCCGTACGGCTCTGCAGAACGCCGGACTCACCACCGGTGATATCGACGAGATCATCCTCGTGGGCGGTTCGACCCGTATCCCGGCTATCCAACAGGCGGTTGAGAAGTTCTTCGGCAAAGTGCCCAACAAGGGCGTCAACCCCGATGAGGTAGTAGCCGTAGGCGCAGCCATCCAGGGCGGCGTACTCACCGGCGAAGTGAAAGATGTGCTCCTGCTTGATGTCACTCCGTTGAGCCTCGGTATCGAGACCATGGGTGGCGTGATGACCAAGATGATTGAGGCCAACACCACTATCCCGACCAAGAAACAGGAGGTCTTCACCACCGCTGTGGATAACCAACCCTCCGTGGAGATCAAGGTGCTGCAAGGCGAACGCCCCATGGCAGCGCAGAACAAACAGATCGGTATCTTCCACCTCGACGGCATCATGCCTGCTCGACGCGGCGAACCGAAGATTGAAGTGACCTTTGATATCGACGCTAACGGTATCCTGAATGTCACCGCCAAAGACCAGGCTACCGGCAAGGAGCAGAAGATTCGTATCGAGGCCTCCAGCGGACTCTCTGACGAAGAGATCAAGCGCATGAAAGCCGAAGCCGAAGCCAACGCCGAGGCCGATAAGAAGGCGAAGGAGACTGCCGACAAACTCAATAAGGCCGATGCTACCATCTTCCAGACCGAGAAGCAGCTATCTGAGCTGGGCGATAAGATACCCGCTGACAAGAAAGCTCCTATTGAGGCTGCGCTGAAGAACCTGAAGGAAGCCTACGAGAAGAAGGATGCCGATGCCTGTGAGCGTTACAACAACGAGCTCATGACCGCCTTCCAGGCTGCCAGCCAGGAGATGTACAACGCCTCTAACGCCAACGCCAATGCAGGTAATGCAGGTAATGCCGGTCAGAATGGTCCTTTCGGTCAGAACGGTCCTTTCGGCGGAGCAGGTGGTCCTTTCGGTGGCGCTAACAGCAACGACGGTAATGCCGGCAAGAACGGCGGCGCCGAGGATGTAGACTTCGAGGAAGTGAAGTAAGGAAGTGAAATACTAAAAAAAAATCGCTCGACTTTCGGGCGATTTTTTTTTAGTATTTCACTTCCTTACTATTGTTATTTAACCGGATCTCCTCATGATAAAGGTAATTGACCAGTATCGGCTTTCCTTTTTCGGCTCGCCCATATGGCAGATCATTGCGTAAATACG
>ONBH01000026.1 GCA_900316005.1 uncultured Bacteroidales bacterium
GTAATTACCATGATTTTCCTTGTTTATGAGCCCCTGCTCTATCCATTGGTTATTCCATCGGATAGCACTACTCCGCGATACTCCCTGACTTTTAGCCTCCGAAATGAGGTCTTGAAGCTTATACTCTGCCTTCAGCTGCTCGAATAGCACCTTTCTCTGGTCCAGCGGCTTTATCTCCGGCACCACATCCTGCTTGTCGCCGTCTATCATCCGGTACGCACTTGCCATATGCAGCAACATCTTATTCCCGATCATCTCCGCCGTCTCATAGTCCTCATTTGCACAATAGATGGGTTGTGCTCCCGCAGTTAAGTCTGCGGGCAATAAAGTTTGCACTTCGCCGCTCTTTTCGTTTGTTAGTCCGGAATCTGATTCCGGCATTAGTTCGTTTCCTGCTCCGCGTGACAGCGCGGAGTCTCCTCTCAGCGCCGTCAATATCAGTATAAGACAATGGATGGTTACATTGATTTCAGGTGCCACAATGCCAAAGTCAGAAAAAAAAAAAGGAACGCAACGCCTCCCGGCGGCACGTTCCCAACACAAATACATAAAAACCTTCTGAAAAAACTTCGAAGGTGTCGTGTTCGGCAAGAAGCTCGCTAAGGTCAATACCGCTCTGCTAAATTGACAGGCGACTTCTGCCTCCACTCTCCCCATCGCATCAAAGCTGCGCTGGGGGCCCCATTTCGCGTTCGGCAAGAAGGTCGCACAGACCGAGCGCTCTGCGCTCGTTAAAGCGACTTCTGCCTCCGCTCTCCCCAAAACCTCATATGAGCTTTTGGGGAACCCCGTGGTTTGGAGGGTTAGGGTCTGGTTTCAAAGATCTCTAATCATCAGCCTAATTCAGGTTCTCGAACTAAACGAATCCACAATGACAAGCGGAGAACCCTCATTCCCCCTCCTCCCCCTTCAGGGGGTTGGGGGGCTTTCTACTCCCCCTTTCTAAGTTTTTTTTTAGGGGGGAGTCTTCTCCCCCTTTAGGGGGCCGGGGGGCTTTGTCGGGGGGCCTACTCTATTCGCTGTCCGGCGGCGTCATATACCTTGCCGTCACGGATGATATAGAGCTGTCCGCCGACGAATACCTTGCGCACGTCATCATTCGCATCATTTAGCTCGTCAGAGCGGCTCAATCCATCATTTTCGACGCCAGTCGCGGTCTCTTGAATGGTTATCGATAAGGTACACATCCTCGCCGTTCGTTCCCTCGGGCATCGCAAGTGTATATTCGCCATTGGCGACCACCTTCACACCCACAGGCACAAGAGTCGTCTGCAAAGGCTTCGGCTGTACGTTAGCCGCTGCTTCGATAATGGAGGGTATGCTATCTATCGTTGACGAAATCAACGTATAGATATTACCGCGATTCTTGTTCATCTCTTTACTAAGGTCGTAGTTGAACTCGAATTCAGGCGTCACGTTTGCATCATCAGTCAGACGAATAAAAGTCTGGTCTTCTGTCCGTTCGTCGCTCTGAAGCACAAGTTTGTACTCTCTATCCTCCGTCTCTGCTAAGCGGGCGGCAACGGAGGCGGGTGTCACGTTAACCGCCGACCAATAGATGGAATCTCCGGAATATTGTACAAGATAAGAATGCGTCGCCTTAAATTGGAACCTTGCATTGGATGTAACAGATAGCGTGTTGTATACGTAATCCCACTCATACAGATATGGCATACTTGTTTTCCAATTTATTTCTGTTCCACCTGTCTCAGCATCATACACAGCAGTACTATAATTTGCAAAACTCGGCACACCTATACAATGCCAATAACTATCTTTGACGCGACGATCATCTCCCTCTGCAAAACGCGGACCAATCTTACACTCGTAGCCTCTTTGATCGATAAACACTCGACGTGAGGTAGCAGATATACTACCGACGGCTCCATCAGACGGGAAGTAAACATATACATTCTCTACGCCATTATCCCAAACCGCCGAGCTCTCGGTCATTTCATCTAGATCCAAAGCAAGAATATAACCTTCAAAGGCTTTCATTGTGAAGTTCTTACGGTCAGCAGGCATCACGAATTTCCAGTTAGAAGGTGAATCTGCCCAGAAGCCGTTCGCAGCTCGCCCCTTACCGTCGTAATATTCGATAATCCAATGCTTGCCATATTCGCCGAAGCCAAATGCTTCACTCAATTTCACATCGAACGGGAATGAAATCCAGAACAAGTCACGTTCATAACGGCTTTTCGATGCATCGTTTATCGTGCTCTTATTGAACTTCATCGCACCATATACCGTTTGAACTGATGACAATGCGCCGTCATCATCAAAAGTAATTTGGTCTGCAGTCCCTTGGTGCTCACGGATAATCATCATATCCGCACTAATAGCCAAGGGATCCGTTATATCACCTTCCGGCATAAAGGCCTTAATGAGACGGTTGGTCTTGAAGTCATAGACAATACGCATCTTATACAAATTGGTACCACTTCCACCGAGTAGCAAATCGGTTGTCTCAGTCGTGCGATCACCTTCTGCGCCATAGAAATACTGAGTCTTACCACTGTATTTCGCCGTCAATTTAATACGCGCACACGGTTGAGCCTTCACATTCGCCTCATAAATCCAGTTCAGGTCATCAGCGAAATTCATTTCATACTCTCCGAGTCCAGTTACTTGTCCTCCCGCTGCACTAGTCAATGCAGTACCATTTTCATTATACATCTTACTATCACCTTCAAGTACGAGGAAGCGGTCTGCGGCATTTGAAGAACCGCTAATATAAGCACGGCTAAGAACGTTCGTACTACTATTCCATGCAAAGCGTACGTTTGCAGCTTGCGGCAGTTTCTGGTCACCATTAAGTACTTCATCACCCTCCAAAGAAGCAACCAATTCGGGGTTATAATCATTACCAACCGTGAACTTAACGTTCGTGCCGGCAGAACCTACCCACTTGCACAAATAGTAGTCATACGCCGATGCAACATCAGTATAAGTCATGACATGATCAGCTTTCTTATAAACATTCCAGCCGCCATCCAAAGCATCCGTACGAACGTAGTAGGGACCTTCATATACGGCTACATCGCTTACCGTAGAAGAGGTCGGCGTTCCGGTATTGAAGTTCAGCGTCATCTGGAAGACATAGCCTTTCGTGCTATGGTCACTATCAACTAATCCTGCAAAGCCATTGCTTGAATTCGTGTAGGTTACTTTATCAGCCCAAGTATTGTTTCCGGTACCTTGCTGAATAACCAAAGACGTACCACTACTTGCATCCATCCACATAGAAGCAGTCACTTCTGTACCATCTAAAACGGTGTTGTAAATAGGCGAATAGCGATATTCAGCAGGTGAACCATACGTATATTTCAAACGATAATCCGAAGCACCTTTTGCTTGGTATTCAACGACTTTATTTTGGTTAGATTCAGTATAAATCATGTACTTACCATCGGCTACATAGTTATTCACGTAGCACGTTACGGTTTGGTGAGCGTTATATGTCTCATCGCCGACTAACATAAAGCAATTAGCACGCTCATCAATAGTAATATAGAACCAATCACCACCCTTTGACACGATAGCATTACCATTGATACAAGATGAGGCATCATTACCCGGGAAACTACCATTATATGTGGTAATGCCATTATTGCTATCCCACGTGTACAAATGCAATGTCTCCCACTTATCGCTTGAATTGTTATACGGATTAAACACATAGAACGATTTGGTGCTATAGGCGGTAAAGGCGGTAGAACCCGAATAACTTGCCAGTCCATGATCGTTCACCAACTTCACGCGGAAGTATCCTGATTGAGCCTCAAAAGTATAAGAGGTATTCGCCTGCATAGAAGACGGCTCACTATATGTAGCAACTGTTCTCCAGTTAGTATTATCTGTACTGAACTCAAAGTAGTACGTCGGATTATTCATATCAGTACCGGAAGACAAGTTTGTCCATGCATCAGCCCGGAATGAAACAGTAACAGGTTCCCCGGCGAGAGCTTGTGTAGGAGAGGTGCTCGTCAAATTAACACCACGCGGCACATACACTTTTGTTTGCGGCGTTCCTCCCGTCCATGTGAGCACGAACTTGTATTCACCAGTAGCATGTGAATTAGTTTTAACAAGGACATTCTTTGCACCATTCAAAGTCCAAGTTCCACCATAATCAGCTTTTGTTTCATCTCCTTTAATGATATAAGCATTGTCATCGGGGGAGCCGGACTCGCCGCCATCATACCAGTTAGAGTATTTAAATTGGTAGGTCTGATCCTTATTAAGCCAAATGATAGCGTATTGATCTTCGCTTCCATTTCCATGTTTGTCGATACCAACATATTTCCAAGATGCAAAATCACCCTCACCGATATGAACAGACATATTAGTCACCTGAGAAATCGAGTTTTCTCCATCCAATCCATACCAAGTATCATTCCCTTTACAATAATAAGGTTTAGAAGGAGTCCATCCACTCAGATTGCCTGTTTTATATGTATCGCCAGTATTATCGCTAAAGATGATTGTTGCTCCCTCTGGCACTCCGTCAATAGACCAACACCAAGTGGTAGGTGAACTACCCACATTAGGGAGTGTAATTGAACTGGAAACTGTCATTGCCGTTCCTTGGCTTCTCGGACTAGTTGTCCATTCACCTAAAGGATACATTTCATATTCATCATATGATAAATAGGCGTAGGCATAGCGATTAGTGGCAGATTGATTATCATCTACATTATGCCAACCGGTTGTTTTAATATTCAAAAAATACAATGTATATGTCTTTGCCCACTGAGCATAGAGGGTAACAATGCCGCCGGCGGTGGTGGTCAAGTTCTGCACAGACTTTCCGTCGTGATACTTCGTGCCAGAGCCGTCAGGCTGGGTGTTCCATCCGAGGAAATAGTAACCGGAACGCGTATATGTATTTGTGGTTAATGCCGTTGCGGCAGCGCCGTACGTAAAGTCCTGATTGGCCATCGTTCCGGTACCTTCGTTCGCATCAAAAGCGACTTGGTACGTAATACCTGTCCATTTGGCGTGAAGTTCGGTATCGGAAGTTCTGTCCCAATTTCTCGCACTTGTACCATTTTCATTATAGTATTTCGTGCCCGATCCGCCCTCTCCGGTATAATAGCCACCGAAGATATAACCGGTCTTGCTTGGCACAGAGATATTCGGCATCGCACTACCATACGTCGCCGTTACGCTTGTATTACCATGCACCGTTGCATCATGGTCATTGAGAGTGACTGTATAATGGTTGTCCCAATGAGGATAGATTTTAGTTGCCGAAGTGGCATTCCATTTTCCATTCACATCGGTAAAGCCGGAAACATTTGCATGCAGGGTTCCATCCGCGTCTGCTACCAGATTTCCTCCGCTTGCAGCATCATAATACCCTGTAACATAACAACCCGTCTTAGTAGGTGCTGAGGCTATACTAATAGACGCGACTCCGTACGTTGCGGTATACGTTTTATCTGCATCACCGGTGTTCTTGTCAATTGTGCCATTATACTGATTAGCTCTGAAGAATGCATAAATATCAGTTGCATCTGCCACCTTACTAATTGTGAAAGTAGTCGCTTCATCAGGTGTAGCAGAGGATGATGTTCCATAACCCAAGAATGTATAACCTATTTCTGTAGCACTTTCTGTTAATGTGAATATAGATGTTATGGCTGCCTTTTTCGTAATAGAACTTGCAGGTGATAAAGTTTGGTTACTTACTGTCGTAGCTACACCATTATTGCTCATATATGTATGAGTACATGTTAGAGTCCCTTTCCAAGTACCATTAGTAATGTCGGTGTATGTAGTGCCATTATCAGTCGACAACATTACATGAATGTTATGATTCCGGTTAAGAAAATTATATCCGTCATTGTTATCAACCGTCATCGTGATAGGACCTCCATTTGAACCATCAGCCTTTGTAATGAGATATGTACGTGTATAAGTTGTACTATATTGGGGAATGGCATCTGAATAATGGTCTGCCCAAAGAGCCACATCGCTAAGTGCCTTATTACCATCTCCAAAATCACTTTTGTGTCCTAAAATTTGTACATATTCTGCATCATCCCAATAGTGATTGCTCGCACTTGTAAAATCCAAATATAACAGGTTTGTTCCTGCCATATTAGTTGTTGTAAAGGAATAACACCGACGATAACTATTGGCATCTGTTCTGTCTTTATTACTTCGTCCTACAACAAACTGTCTATACGTATCACTCCATTGTGCATTTGAGTTATCAAAATAAATGTATCCACCATTAACGTTGGTTTTTGAACCGAATTGCTCAATGTTAATTGCGTTAACGGACATATACCAACCACCATCATAGTAGTAGGGGCGTTTAGAATTAAGTCCTGTTTGGTCTCCGGAATCTCCATCACTCCATGTGATTTTAATAGATGTATTGTTTCCAATATCATATGAATACAGCGACTTGCTTGAGCCATTAATGGAGACGGTTCCAGCAGAAATCATCGATGGACGGGCATCCCATTCGGGTGATGCAGGGGAGGTGCCACCCCAATAGTATATTTTAATCTCGCTTTTATTGTCTTTATTGACAAAAAAAACCGTCCACCCCCACATCTGTCCGACGCCGAGGGTGAGGAGCATGATTAGCATTGCCGCATAGCGTCCAAGCCGCTGCGGTGATTGTTTCTCATAGTTATCTAATAATAACCATTTAAAATTAAGTAAATTTTTCATTTTTTATATTATTTAAATTATTATTCTGATATTTCATCAAACTTACCTTTTAACAGAAAGGTTGCTGATGGGTGAAATGTCTCCTCAATATGCCGGAATAAATGCATGCAATTCAAATTCTCCGGCGATTTATCATCCGTTACCATGACGTGCTCTAATGTTGGCGGAGTGAAAGTTTCGTTAATAGGCAACGGTTTCGCCACATCTTCTATCACGAATGCATGGAGATGTTCATAACCGTGGTGATAAGCATATTTAACCCTTGTCTTCCCTTCAATGACAAATAGTTGTCCATTATGTTTTTCAATAATAATCGGCGTAATAATAGATTCAAACTTATTTCCTAATAATATTGTTGCTGGTTCGAATAAATCCAACCCAGCTTCTTTATACAAATCAAATAAAACATCAATCTGTCTATATTTTTCAAGTCGGACATAGTTAGAGATAAATCTTAAAGATTTATATTCAATTTCTTGAAAAGATATTTGTGCATTAGTATATGTATCAATTTTACGAAGTGTATTTATTATTAAATTATGAGGCGCCTGTTGAATTTTCAAACGCGTTTTTTTTCGGTTCCAATCAGGTTCCCGTTTGTTTCGTAATTTTTCCACCCAATTGTGAATAACCAAACTTTCAAGAGGTCCATCATAATAATACCCTTTATTAAAGACCATAATAGTATTATCTGTTTCTGATTCTTTTTCGCTATATGCCACTCCGCACCAATTACTTTTTATATCTTCAGCAAAGAATCCCAAAATAGTATTTTGTTGTTCCTCAATGATTAAATCACATTTCAAAGCTTTCAAAAGACGTCTTCTTGCTTCTTCTTTTTCAAGAGTAGTGTTTCTATTCTGTAAATTCTTAGGAACATACACAACCACTTTTGTATTCTTCCTTCTCCATCTCAATATGGTTGGAAACAACACCCAGACCCATGTAGTATCTTGAACGCTTATGTATACTTTGGCGATTTGCGTATCTCTGCTATATGAAGCGATAAGGGCATACATTTTTTCAACAGCATCTATAGTCCGATTGGATTTGACACCAAGATAGGTAGGGACACGTCCTGACACGTCGTTGTTATTAAAAAACAATTCTGTAGCCTCATAGCCACGTTTTATCAGATTACGCACGACATTTTTGTTTATACTATCAAAGTCAATCGCTGACAAAGACATTTTTAAATCAATCGGTATATTATAATTAGCTTGATTACCCAGTGACTCCTGTATTGAAACGGCCCCGTCAACAATTGTATCCATAACTCGTTTGAGATGTCCGATGAATCCAGGTTTATCATTACGTTCGCTTATTAATTGAAAGCTGAGAATTCGGTTATAGGTAGCATGTTTGGCAAAAATATGATTAGGAGTATTGCTTAATAATCCTCCATCAACATATTTACCTTTAATCGGCTGGAAATAGAATGGATAAGCACACGAAGCGCAAACCGCCTCAGCGACACTATCATTCGGGGTATTATGCTTATTCCATATCATCTCCGTATTGGCTTCGATATTAGCAGCCACGATATGTAGATTGGGGTTGATATCCCGGAAATGGATTGGGTCAGTACCTTCAATTCCTGTAAATTGATGCAATTTCTCCTCTATAATATCTTGTAATGAACTCATGGAATAAAAGCCATTCTTTCTCAAAAGTGCAAGAATAGGGAAAGCCAATATCCGATGGACATATTTAGGTATGACACACAGAAGAATTACCCATATAGGTAATGATAGAAGGACAATGATTCCCATAGGAATCCATGCCCCCCATTTGTGCATTTTAAAAGTGGTACGTCTCTGAACAAATAATTCGTCAATCAATTGCTTCAAATCGTCAGGTTTAGCTCCAGCAGCAATCATAGCGGCAATGAGAGCACCTGCCGATGTTCCTGCTAATTCGTTAAAAATAACCCCTCTTTTATACGCAGATTCAAATGCGCCAACATACGCAATAGCTTTACAACCTCCACCTTGGAATACAGCGAGGCAATTATCAAAGTATTTTGTATATGTTATACTTTCCTTCATGAGTTCAATCTTATTTTTTTGTGGTGCCGCAGCTTTATTTTTCATGAGATAGGTATATCTTGCAAAATATTATTCTATATTATCATTCTGCAAATTTGATATCTCCGATAAATATCGCGCCATATTGCGTAAATCTTGCATCTTATCTGCACCTATGCCATCCGGTTCGAAATGCATAACTTTATTACGAATCTTATTAATATTTCCCATAAATTTGACAAAATCCGCACGTTCATTCTTTATCTTGAGTCTTTCCCAATATTTTGGACTCTCTAAGATATGACAATACTCGCCAAATGTCAAATCATCTATACATTCTATTTCGCGATTCTCTTCTTGACATATAGATTTTAACTCATCAAGTGGAATCTCGGCTCTGTTGATTAAAATACGTATCTGCAACTCAATTTGTTCTAAAAGCAGAAATGCCTCCGCCTGCGTGATTGAGAAAAATTCGTCTACTATATCTGCAGTTGTAATTATTCCTGCAAATGTTTGGTCTATATTCAATACAACAACAAACTCCTTCGAAGCCATTATTTGAATAGCCTCTAACAAAGGAGTATTTCTTGATATTGTAAAAACATTGGTAGAAATGTAATCTCCAACCGAATCGCCTTTTTTTCCGTGCCACAATGCCAATCCTATTGTTTTCCATGAAATGTACCCGCATAATTTTCTTTCTCCACCACTAACAACAGGTAATTGAGAATAATCATTTTGTTGCATTAAGGTTATAGCATGTGCCAAAGATTCGTTGCGATCGACATAAACAGGTTTATGACATGCAGCGGCCATGCTATCTACACGTTTTATCGGATTAATGATTGTTTTAGTTGTGGCGATTTTTTTATGCCTTAAAATCATTTCCGAGTAGAAATAAGTGTAATAGAAATCATCACTTAACTCTAAATCATTATTATTTAAGAACTTATTTACTATCTCAACAAGTCTCCATGAACGACGATGATAGTTAAAATGATTAGCTATCTCCCACGGAGTGACTTTGAAAGTCTTGTTCGTGTCTTGTTTAATTGCATTTACCTTTTCTTCAAATGTCATAATCTAGATCTTTTTTCTTTATTTTTGCCAATATACACACAAAAAGCGTGAAGTCCACTTGTTCTTCACGCTCATCAAGGGCTTCGCAATCCCCGTACACAGTAGAAAAACAACCGAAATCCACGCCCGATATGTATAACCCAACCCACCCGATAATGGGGCGTGGGGCACATGTATACATACCCACATGGACATTCATTGCTGTTGCCACGACTGTGTACGAATGTTGCGAAGATTCTGATGAGTCGCGATCAACGTTTTTTATCTCGCTCGAAAGCTCGAACGATTATCACAATAAACGCCTTTTATGTCACCGCTTTTTAACGCTGTCGGTGCCAGCGGCAAGGGCTGTTGCAAACCTTTGCGACTGCAAAGGTACAACATTTTTTTGACATGTACAAATTTATTTGTAAAAATCATAAAAAAATCTGCACTTTTGATGCAGATTTATGGATTTTGTGTTCATATCAGTTCCTTTGGGGCTAATCTATGATTAGACAATCTGTTTAGCGGAAACCGCTAACAAGTAATAATCTATAATGTCATTGTATCGTTCTATACATTCTTAATGTATCAATATGTTGCCCTCTAAATTCTGCTGCCCAGAAATTACATCTCTCATAAAATCGAGTGGCGGAATAGTTCTTCGTGCAATAGGCGTTTACAGATAGGAATAATGGATGGTTGTAAAACTCATCATCTCTAAATGATTCGATTATAGAGATGATATCCATACCAATATGTTGGTCTCTATATTCTTTCCTTACAGCTAAATAATCTATTTCTATACTGGGGAAGACACCGGCCTCCCAATAATCCTTCAAATCCGGCCATTCTTCGATATCCGGAAATTTTAGGCGTAAGTCGTCCTTGCAATCCTCATCCAAATATAAATGTCCACCACTCGTTACAAACATAGCGACAACGATGCCCTGCTCGTTACGCAGCACATAAAAGCGACAATTATATGCTTTCAAGAAAGCAGATAAACGCGTATGGATAAATGTATCCATATCGTCTATTCCCGAATAAAAATCCGAAAGAATAGATGCATCGTGTTCCAATTTAAGATGTAACTGTAGCTGAGCCATTAATCAAAAATGATAATGTGCGACATCTCCCTCACATCTTGTCTTGGTTGCTTTCTCGACTCGAGAAGATTTCTGCAAAAATCTTCAGCGAATTGCCCACTAATTGGTTGATTAGAAGATTTTACGCCAAACATAGTTTTATAAATTTATTAAATTATGACTTCAGACATGATAAAAATATCAATTATCCATTGTCAACTATCAATTTTCAAAATGTCACCGCTTTTTTACGCTGTCGGTGCCAGCGCTCCCGATTTTACGTCTCTGGGAGTGAGACGGTATCGTTATATATGCAGAACATCCTTAACGGAATAGATTCTGCTGGTGGCATCGAACGTGAAGAACTGGTCATCTAAGACCATCCAATCCTCACGCTGTGCGCTACTCATACGCTTGATATCCGGGAACAAACTAATCGGCACAAGTACCTCGCGCCCGTCGGTCAAATACACAGCCATCTTGCCGCGTTTCTCGCCAAAAGCGAGTTTGCGAATTCCCAAATTGGTGTCTTTTAACTTGCACATCGTTTTACTTGTCTAATGTTAGTATTGTCACTTTATTTCCTGCGAAAACCTTATCAATTTGCCGATTGATGGTTTCCCAATTCTTGTCGATAGCATTCATAATATCCGCGTTTTCTTGCGCGGTAAGGTTCGACCAATCAATCTCAACACTCTTGATGCCATCCCTTTCTATCCAAATCTTGGCAACTGTATTACCTCGATGGGTCTTGCTGCGTTTCTTGCCTTTGTATATGACGTGTACGTGACGCCTGTTCTCTGTCGCGTCAGACGGAAAGACCGCCAAGATAAAGCATAATATAAACGCCAGTTTGCCCATAAATTTATTTTTAGTATCTTGCTACTCTCTATTTTGCATCAATATATCAATTATCCATTGTCAACTATCAATTTTCAAAATGTCACCGCTTTTTTACGCTGTCGGTGCCAGCGGCTTGCATTTACATCCGCAAGTTAGATGTGTATGTTCCATCTTGCTCATTGCGCCATGCGCTGCATCATTTGGTAAGCAGATTGACATGCCGCATATTCATCATGCGAGACAAGTTGAACAGGAGCATAAGCTCTCTCAAGGAAATGCTCTGCATCTCTACCGGTAAGGGTCGGTGTTGTTGCGATAGGTTTAGCCATAGTTTGTTCCTTTCAATACATACTATCTCAAAATCGCGGCAAAATTAGTAAAAAAAAATGATTTATGCAAACTTTTTTAATGAATAATTAAAAATTAATAATGAAATCTGTATTTTTTGCTATAAGCCTTGCGTATAACAAAAAAAAGCAGTACCTTCGACCTACTCCCCGTCATAAGGAGTTCTATGTGCTCGGAGTAAGGGACTCCTCATACTTGCTACCGGCAACTATTCGGTGCAGCTCAGTATGTTTTTTCGTAAGTCAAAAAACAAGTGGGAAAGATTAGATTAATATCTATCTTGACATAAATAAATCATAGTATAAAGGAATAGTAGGCAGTTCTGCCGGAGGTTCCTTTAATAACGGCATAAAACCATTTTTCTCATAAAACGGCAAAGCCGCACGGTATGCATCTACTGTTAGGAAGCGGGAAGCAGAATATTCATTATTATCAGCAAGTTTGCGTTTGATAAAATCTAAGATATCCGAACCTATATTCCTTCCGGCATACTTTAGCGAAACAGCAAAACGACCTATTTTTACAGCAGGATAACTATCGTAATGCTTTTCGTGAGGGATATTCTTGCGTAACTTACGCCATAAACTCTTGTCTAAATCTGTCTGAGAGATTTTATCATTTAGGATGCTAAAATAAGCAACCGTTTCTGACTCCTCTTCCAAAACATATGTGTGTGCCAAAAACTGCTCGTTATAAAAACGAGCGTCCTCATACAGAAACTCATTTAAGTCTTGATCTCCACAATCAAAAGACTTAATCTCTGCTATTTCGGTCAATTTCACAAGACGCATAACTCAATCAAATAGGAAAAGTAGAGATACTCCTCATCCATTCGTAAGCTTTACGTTGTCTTTCCCTTTCTTCTTGAGAGATTTTCTGCACATTATGCATGCGTTGCATAAAACGAAGTGCATCTTCGCCATACAAAATAGGTGTTTCAGCAATTGGTCGTGCCATAGTTTGTTCTCCTTACCATTTTGATTTTGTCTCACGGATACACAATATCCCAAAATCGCTGCAAAGGTACGAAAAAAAAATGACATATGCAAATATATTTGAGATGAGATGATAGCGTTATTTTACTTCTCGCAGTACGACATCAGGATTCAAGTCCATCTTCATTATAGCCGATAGCTTCTTACCTAAGTCCTTGACCGATGAACATAACCTCCATGACGACCATATTTCTTGGGTAGTGCAAATTTTGCACATACCAATGATTCTCTTAAAAGATAATCATGTTCTGCGGCATAATGCGATGAATATATACGATATCTTCTTCTACCGAATATAGTATCGCCATCTCCTTGTAGTTGACTCGCCTCATGTCTAATCCATATTGTGCTGATATATTGGATTCGACTTGGATAGAGTCTACACCTATTTTCAATGATTGAATGGTGTTGTTTAGCCCCTTCAAATACCGCTTTGCTGTCAATGGAGCGCGATATTTAAAGACTATTGCAAATCGCAATTTTTCAATATCGCTGAGGGCTTTTGATGTGAGAAAGACTTCGAAATGTCTCATTTCTACGCTTCTCGAATATCATTCAACCCATATGCTGAACCTACCTCGCGGCAGAGATCCTCATATACCTCATCCCACGCCCGCATAGGCTGCGATTTCCAATTAGGAGAAATCAGTTGCGCATCTCGAATAGCACTCACCTCACAAACTTGACCAAGCTGCATGGCCAATTCGTCCACCAATCCCTTTACGGGATGTTTCTGTATGACTTTTCTCTTAGTCCTTTGTTTAACTGCTTCCATACCTATTTGTTCTCCTTACCATTTTGATTTTGTCTCACGGATACACAATATCCCAAAATCGCTGCAAAGGTACGAAAAAAAAATGACATATGCAAATATATTTGCAAAAAATCTGCACATCGTATACTGATTTTAAATCAGGCTTGGACTTGATGATCTTCAAGAATGATTTTTGCACTTCATATAGAGTAAACACTCTATTTTTGCAAAAAAATACAGATATTCATTATTAATTAATCATTATTCATTAAAAAAATTTGCGTATGTGCAATTTTTGTAGTACCTTTGCACCATAAATTGGATAACTATGCGAACAAAAGAAGAATTAGCAGGTGTGACGCTATTAGGCGACCAGAGAGTAAAATACCCCACAACGTATGCACCCGACATCCTGGAAGCATTTGAAAATAAACATGCAGAGAACGAATACGTGGTAACATTAGATTGCCCCGAGTTCTCGTCACTATGCCCCAAAACCGGACAACCGGACTTCGGACATATCTATATCACCTATATCCCCAGACAAAAAATGGTGGAAAGTAAGTCGCTGAAGCTGTACCTATTCAGCTTCCGCAACCACGGCGACTTTCACGAGGACTGCATCAACATCATCATGAAAGACCTGATCCGTCTGATGAATCCCCGTTATATCGAAGTTACCGGACATTTCATGCCCCGCGGCGGCATATCTATCATCCCCTTTGCCAACTGGGGCGACGAAGAACACCAAGACATGTGCCGCGCACGAAGAATAAAGCAGATGGAGGTAGTAATTAAATAAAATGAAAGACAGTATCTTAATCTATTCAGGTGGAATGGACTCCACTACGATACTCTATGAGTATCAAGACCGGATAGCCATCGCCTTGTCGTTTGACTATGCCAGCAAGCACAACAGACAAGAGTTGCGTTGCGCCTCGTGGAACTGCGAGAAATTAGGCATCAAGCATATCATCATCGAACTGGATTTTATGCAGCAATATTTCCATTCGTCGCTGCTGCAAGGCGGTCAGGATATTCCCGAAGGCGAATACGCTGAAGACAACATGCACTCGACCGTGGTTCCGTTCCGCAACGGCATCATGCTCTCTATCGCAGCCGGTATGGCGGAGGATAACGGACTGAAATACATCATGATGGCCAACCACGGCGGCGACCATACGCTGTATCCGGACTGCCGTCCGGCATTCGTGGAGGCGATGGGACGCGCCGTAGCCGCGGGTACATGGAACGGCGTTCAACTCTTTGCTCCCTATACCGACCTTACCAAGGCTGATATTGCACGCCGAGGCAAGTCGTTAGGCATCGACTACAGCAAGACCTGGAGCTGCTACCGCGGCGGCGAACACCACTGTGGCAAATGCGCCACATGCCAGGAACGCAAGGAAGCTATGCGAATCGCCGGTGTGAAGGATGAGACAATTTATGATAGTTGATAGTTGATATTTTTTGCTATGTATTACGTACAAAAGACAATAGAGATTTCGGCAGCTCATAACTTGAATCTGTCGTACGAAAGCAAGTGCGAGAATCTGCACGGACATAACTGGAAGATCGTGGTCTATTGCCGCGCCAAGGAACTGAACCGCGACGGAATGGTGACCGACTTCACACACATCAAACGTATCGTTAAGGATACCTTTGACCATCAGTATATCAACGCTATTCTGAATCCCGATATGGCCGCTGACCATCCGGAGGCAGAGGGTTTTATCAATCCCTCAGCCGAGAATATCGCGCGCTGGATATGCGACCACGTACCCAACTGCTACAAAGTCAGCGTGCAGGAGAGCGAAGGGAATGTGGCAATCTATGAAATGGAAAATTGAGCCCCCCAACCCCCTGAAGGGGGAGTAGAAAGCCCCCCAACCCCCTAAAGGGGGAGAGGGGTATTCATTATTCATTAATCTTTATTCATTAATCATAGATCATTGTACAAAGTAAACGAGATATTTTATTCGCTGCAGGGCGAGGGTTACTGGACAGGTCGTCCGGCTGTGTTTGTGCGCTTTAGCGGCTGCAACCTGCGCTGCCCGTGGTGCGATACCGATTTCAAGGCATATCGTGAGATGCGTGCAGAAGATATCTGTGCCGCCGCCGAAAAAGCGGTTCGGGACGCTAAGGTTGACCCTAACGCCCCGAACCTGTTACTCGTTCTGACCGGTGGTGAACCGTCTCTGCAAGTGGATGACGCACTTCTTAACGTGCTGCACCAAGCCGGATACTATATCGCCATCGAGACAAACGGAACCTGCCCCCTACCCGACGGCATCGACTGGGTTTGCTGTTCACCCAAGGAAGGCAGTCGGCTCAGCCTGCAGCAGGCTGACGAAGTGAAGGTAGTCTATACGGGTCAAAGTCCCGAACCCTGGCGCGAGGCTGTCTATGCCCGTCACTACTATTTGCAACCTCTGGATAGCGGCCCCCAAACCAACGCCACAAATTCCGCCTCCCGAAACAATGCGAAGGAAACAATCCGCTACATACAAGCCCATCCCTGGTGGCGGCTGAGTCTGCAGACGCACAAACTCACCGGCATACGATAAGCAGTCAGACCGCTGCGCTGACAGAGTACAGACCGCTGCGCTGACAGAGTACAGACCGCTGCGCAACAGATTGCAATATCAACTACAGTTTCAGTTCTACAGAGCACTTTGCCCAAGCACCGGGTTGCAGAATACCGCCGTAGTCGTAGTAATGGCGATTGGTCATATTGGTACAATCGGCGGAAATCTTGATAAAGTCATTCTTCCAATAGAGCTGTCCATCCAACAGCAGGACCGGCTCATAGTCTCGTACCTCACCCTCAGCGTTGTTATACTGCCCGCTACGATCCTTGTAACGCAGCGTCCAAGAGGCTCCAAGGGTTCCTTTCTTTCCACCAAAGACATAGATACCATGCTCCAGATGCAAGGTCAGATGATGACGCAGTACATCCAGATAGCGACTACCCACCCCGACCAGGTCGAGGTCCATCCAGGCGTACGCATAACTAACCGAGACGCACGGCAGCCAAGCATTGAGGGTATAACGGACAGTTGTTTCCACACCCGCCGAGCGCGTCCGATTATGATTAGAGGCATGGAACGGACGCTTGGCATCATCGGGCGTATAGACCCAGTCGATGATGTTTTCGCCCCACCGGAACCAGCCATCTGCGCCGAGCTGCAGCTGGCCGCGGTCAGCAAACGCATGCGCATACTTGATACCGGCGGCAAGCGTCCACGCCGTTTCGGGTTTCAGCGCAGGGTCACCCTTCTGATTGCCGGCATTGTAGTAGAGGTCGGTAAACGTGGGCAAACGCAAGGAGCGATTGGCGTTAATATAAACCTGCCCATCCTTACGGAAGCGATACCCGAGATTAACCGAACCGGTCAGATGATGTCCAAAGGCCGTAGCATAGTTTCCGCCGAGTCCGACAGACGCGCTAAAGTCGCGGTATATAAACGACTGAGCAAGGAGGTAATTGATATGCAAACGATTGTTACCATGAAGCGTATCGCCGAGATTGGTAGAACGCAGGTGTTCGTTGCGAGCCTCGATACCGATTGTTGTGCGTCCGATGCGCGAGGCATAAGCTGCTTTCAGCGATAACGCGGCATTATGGCTACGATGACGATTGGCATAAAGTTCCTGACCACGATGCCATTGGTAATGATCATAATTGAAGCGATAGGAGCCCTGCACATCGAGCGAGAAAGCCCTCAATTGCTTACGGTATCGCGCCGAGAGGAAGGCTGTACGCGTGGCATCAAACTGATCCTGACTGCCAAAGCCGTAATACATACCTGCGCCGATATCCTTATACTGCATGCCTAACTGAATATCCAGACCGCTATAGAGCATCTCGGCATACACATTGGCAATACGGTAGTCGGAGTTGGTGAGGGATGTTTTCTCTTTCTCGGAGGGCGAAGGGGCGTAATAGCCGACAGCATGATTATATTCGGCGGCGAGATTGAGATGATAAACTTTCGCCGAATCCCTCTTAGAGGGGTTGAAAGAAGCAGAAAATTCGGGATTGACGAGTCCGTTCATACCGGCGGTAAGACGGGCTATGTACTGTGTTCCCTCGCGGCGGGTGATGATATTTACCGCGCCGCTAAAAGCATTCACCCCAAAGACCGAGGCACCACAACTCTCCAGTACCTCAATGCGCTCAATAAGCGAAAGGGGCAAGGGGATATTCATGGTATAATGTCCGGTCTGGGCATCGTTGAGCGGAACGCCATTGAGTAGCACCAGGATTTGGTCGAACGTGCCGCCACGCATAGCTATGTCGGTCTGCGTGCCTGCGGCGCCCCGTTGGCGCACATCCACTCCGGGAAGATAGGTTAATAACTCGCTGAGCGAAGAGACAGGCAGACCGGCTATATCAAGAGCCGAGAGTGATGCTACAAGGTGGAAAGACCCCGATAGCTCATCTGCACGCCGGGCGGTAATGACCTGTTCGGGCAAGTCAACCGCCTGGAGGAAGGCATCTGAAGCGACACCCTCCGGCGTGTCTGTCTCTTCTGCGCCAACAGCAAACGATGCCATCATCAGCCCGGTAGCAAGCAGGAATGCCCGACCGGCTTTCATGAGTTCAAGATTGCAGACCGCGTGCGAGACGCGTCCGATAGTGACCTCACGATGCATCGATACGAAAGCCGCGTACGCCTTATTCGAGAAACGACGAAAGCGCAAAGCGCGGCGCTGGGTTTGAAGAGAATGATTCATACTATATTTGTTATTGATTGCTCATTTCATTCGCTAAAGGAACAAAGACCGCTCTTTTCATTCGCTAAAGGAACAAAGACCAAATACTGTCGTCTATACAAACCATTTTAGTCTTTATTCCTTACTCCTTATTCCTTACTCCTAATTGTCAATTAAAACAGTTCGCTGACTTTTTGGATGATTTCTTCGGCCGGTAGGTCTGGCGAGAGGATGAGATCGGGCTGCTTGAATACATAGCCGCCACTCATAGCTTCGCGCATACCGCCGCCGGTACAGTTGAGCATGATATAGTCGTCGGGATGGATAGACCCGTCTTTGACCGCCTGCGCAAGGGCCGACACCGCCACGCAGGCTGCCGGCAGCAGTTCGTAGCCTTCGAGATTGCGGAACTGGAGTTGCCAGTACATGATATCATTGTTGTCCGCGAGGTAGAAATCGCCGTGACTCTGGGTCAACGTATCGAAGAGTCCGCCGGGGATGCTATAGGGCGGTTTGCGGTTGGAGAGCACCTTGGCCATGATGATTTCCGCCTGCCGCCTACCCTCTTCGGGCGTGAGCGGCAAGAGTTGGCGCGAGGCAGCCTTCCATGAGTCGTACATGAGGGTAAAAGGTGCATTCTGCGCTACATAGACGCGCATATGATTCTCACCAAAACGACCATCTGCAGCAAGGCGCTCGGCATTTTCCCAAGCGGCTATAGCACCCGTACCGGAACCAACGGCTTGGAAATAGGCGTCGGGGATACGTCCCATCTTCTCCACGCAGCTCAGCACGGTTGTGCCCATACCATCGCGGCGCGCCACATTCTTGGCTCCGCCTTCCAAGAAGTAACGGGGGTCCTGCGCCAGTTTCTCGCCCAGGGCAATGGCGTCGTAGTAATCACAGCCGTGCGGCACAGCGATGAGGCGCACACACTTGTGCAAAGGCGAAGCAAACCACAGGTCATGCAAGCTATCTTCGGGCACACAGATGACGATGGGTATCTTATTATCAGAGCAGACCTGTGCAAACGCACGCGCCGTATTGCCGGCAGACTGCACAATGAGGATGCGTTTCTCATCCTTGTCCATGCGTGCGAGGACGGAATAAGCCTCCGTTTCCTTGAATGAACAGGTACGGAAAGTAGCTCCTATGGCGGGATTCCAGCCGGAGAAGGTGATATAGAGGTTGTTTAGCCCCAGATGCCGAGCCAGTCCTTCGGATTGATAGGTTACCGGCGCGCACGAGCGTTTGAGCGTACGCTTGACAGGCAGCCACTCGGCATAGCGATAGATACCATCGAGGTCGTCACGAGGCGTGAAACGACGATTGGCATACTCGGCACGGATGAGCGAAGGTTCGCCTCCCATGGGGTCACCCAGGGTCCAGCCTTTGTCCTCAAAACGACGATTGTTGCTGACATTAAGCAACTGATACTGTGTTGGTTTGAAACGCATAACTATTGACGATTTGACGATTTACGATTTGACGATTGACGATTTGACGATTATGATGTCTGCGCATCAATTATTTCTGCCAGGTCACGCACGGGTCGGTCGCTATAGCGTGCAAACGTAGCCTTGCATAGCGGGCAGGCCGTCGCGATAGCATCCGCACGACTGGAATAGAGGTTTTCGAGCGCAGCTTTGGTCATACGCTCACGTTGCTTGAAGTCCAGGGAGAGCGAACCGAGCGAACCGCCGCAACAGATACTCTCCACCTGGTTCTTATCCGCCTCGGCGATGGCTGCTGCTCGTCCGAGCAGCTTGCGCGGCTCCTGATAGATACCGCATCCGCGCCCGAGTTCACAGGGGTCGTGATAGACATAGCAGACATCCGACTTGCGGAGCGTGAGGCGTCCTTGCTTGACGAGGTCGTACATGAAGGGGATATAATTGACCACACGGATACCCGGCAGGTGGTAGTTCTCCAGGAACATCTTATAGCAAATAGGGCAACTGACCAGAAGCGTGTCGGCACCCGAATGGATGATAATCTCCTCGTTCTTGCTAACCAGCTGTTTTGCCTCCTCAATACGTCCGGCCGTAAAGAGCGGTCGGCCGCAACAGAGTCCGTCTTCGCGGTCCATCCAGGTGCAGTCAACCCCAGCTTTCTTCATCACGGAAAGCACACTATCGGGTATTGCAGGTGTGAGGCGCGACATACATCCGGCAAAATAGAGCACCTTGCTACCCGTTGCGGCATGGATGAGCGGCGTCGTGTCTATATCACGGAAGTCTGGCGAGATAGTGTACTGGCGTGTTGCCCGCTGCATCAGACGCAGATAAGGTCCCTCTACGCCAACCTGACAGAGTGCTTCGCATTTGCCGCACATGAGGCATTTGTCGCTAATCTCATTGATACGCCGCTCGTTGCCGCGACGGATCTGACGGGTGAGATAAACAGTACAGTCCTTGACGTTACCGCGGTTGACAGTCATGGGGCAGGCATCGATGCAGACGCCACAGTTGGGGCAGCTCAGGACCTGCAGACGCGCAAACCCCTTGCGGGCACTACGTATCTTCAGACCGGCATTACGCATCGGAATGAGGAGCATCTCGGCGGGTATGTGCATGTAACGTGAAAACGGCAATACAAACATGAACACACCCAAGCAGATCGAATACGCCCACCAGGTAGGGAGCATGTTGAGTTCGTTGCCCAGGAACTGACGGAAAAGCCAGTTGGCAGGGATGGTCAGAAAAGAGCCTCCGCTAATGTGTGCCGTGAAGCTCTCCGCCAGCCATCGGAGCGGGAAGATAGCCCAAAGGGCATACAACCCGATATTATTCATGACAGACGGACGGGTCGTACGGCGCATACCAAACAGACGCGACGATATACGCTTAAACATAGCCAGACCTATGCCGCTCAGTACGATGACCAAAAAGAAGTCCATCAGGAAGAACAAAAGCGAACCGCGAAGCGTCTGGTCGTTCTCTGCCACGAAATAGTTGAAGAAAATGGGATAATAGAAGAGGTTGATACGTCCGGGCACGAAGAGCAGTACTTCGATATGCCCGAGCACGATAAGCATGAACCAGCCGACAGCTATCGACGAGTGCATGTACCCCAACAGTTTATTGCGTTTCCAGAGCTTAACGTGGATAAGGCAATCCATGAAGATATCACGGATGTTGCGGTAGATATATTTGGGATTGATGAGCGACAGCAGGAACTTACGCCGCTCTGCCCAACTGAGTTCGTATAGTATTTTCAGCACCCCCAACGCGCAGTACAGAAACACAAAGCCCATGCCCGCGAGGAAGGGAATGACGAAGGGATGAAAACCGGATGGGACGCGATCAATCATAGAGCTTGCAGACAGTAAGAATCAGGTTACGGGTATTAATGCCGCGGGGGCATACCATAGTACATTTTCCGCAGAGCATACATTTGCTGAGTAGCGGTTTGACATCCATTCCGCGCTCCAAATACAAAAGCATCTTCCGCACACTCATTCCGCTATAGGGTGCCGCCGTACAGGTAGCGCTACACGACCCGCAGTTCATGCAGATACGCGCGCCGGGTTCCAGTTCGTAGAGGCGGTCGAGCCAAGTCCTATCAAGCCGCGAGAGGTCGAGCGTAGAACTCTTGGAAAGATGAAAGCCGAAATCCGTCATTGGTCCATAAGATAGGTGTGAATACTGAGCGCAGCCGCACGGGCTTCAGCCATCGTCTCGGGCACGGTCTTGGTACCGGTACAAGTACCGGCATAGAAGATACCGGGCTGGTTGGACTCGCCGATGGAGGCGATATTATCGCGGCTCTTAAGGAATCCGTCGTTGTCAATCTGAAGACGAATCTTATTGGCCAACTGCTGTGCAATAGGATTGCACACCATACCGGACATGAGCACGAGCAGGTCCAGTTGCACCTTGAGCGGTTTGCCCAGCAAGGTATCCTCCGCCTTGATTTGCAGCCGTCGGTCTATGGTCTCACCCACCTCAGATACGCGTCCGCGGATGAAATGTACGCCATAGTCACGCTGGGCGTTGATATAGAAATCTTCGTACTTCTTGCCAAAGAGACGCAAATCCATATAGAAACAATAGATCTCGGCATCGCTAAATCTCTCCTTCATCTCAATAGCCTGCTTGATGGCAGTCGTGCAGCATACTTTGGAGCATTGTGAATTGCCGGCTTTGAGGTCACGCGAGCCCACACAATGTACAAATCCGATGGCGCTGGGGTGTTTAGGGATACGCGTGTCATCCTTGCCATTCATCCATGCCTCGAGGTCGGCGTTGGTGATGACGTGGTCATAGATGCCGTAACCGTATTCCTCCTTCTTGGTAGCATCGAAGACATTGAAACCGGTAGCTATAAGCACGGCGCGGGAAGTCATCTTGATACCGTTGTTCAGTTCGACTTGATAGACCGACTTGGTGCGTTGCAGCGAGGTCAGTTCGGTCTCGAGGAACACATTTGCCTCCGCTATATCGCGGCGAAGACTTTTGACCAAATCCTGCGCCGAGGACATATCGGGGAATAGTTTGTGCCAGCGGCCAACGTGTCCGCCGAGCGACTTGGTGCGCTCGACGATAACGGGATTGTAGCCCAGGAGTAAGAGCTGCTTGGCAGCCTCCATACCGGCGACTCCGCCGCCTATTATTACAACATTTTCTTTCATCTTAGCAACATTTGATGGAACTTGGCATTTCCGGCTTCATGAGGTCTTCTTTGTTAAGGCCGAGGTATTTGGCCTTGGGGTCGTACTCTACGCCCATCTTATCCAGCAGGGGTTCGACAGCTACCTGATGGAGCTGCAGCCCCAGGTCCCAAGGATCGTAGCCAAGGACGAGACCGGCCAGTTCCTCGTAGGTAAAGACGGGGATTCCGTAGCCGTTACGGCCGTAGGTCTTGCCCGTCTGCTCGGCGATGACATACTGCCAACGGTCCAAGAAATAGGGGCACCCGGGACAGTTGGTGATGATGGCATCGGGATGATAGGGCTCCATAGACTCGAATTTCTTATGCGTGTTCGAAACGCTATAACCGCGATTGGCCTGCACCAGATACTGACGGAAACCGAATCCGCAGCAATGGCGGCGTTCGGGGTAGTCGATGACCTGCCCTCCCCAACTTTCCACCATGCCCGCCAAGACGTAGGGATATTCGGCACCACCTACCCCTTTATGCGGAAACATCTTGGCATAGTGACAACCGATATGCTCTACGATACGGAGCGGTTCTCCGGTCTCCTTATTTATCAACAGATGTTTGGCTTTCTCGCGTATCTGATTACGCCAATGGAAGATGAGGTCGCTGGTGTGGGCCACATATTTGGGTTTGTTGAATTCGCGTCGGCAGGCTTTCCAGAGGTTCTCGCGGATGCGTGCCTCCAGTTCGGGGAACTCGCGCCATGTCTCAAGCGTCTCGATATAGTTGCCAAACGAGGTGATGCAACTGGGGCAATAGTTCTCGTAGCCGGCTTCGGTCATGAGCGCGAACTGCCGCGCTACCATCGTCATAGCCGTTTCCTGCGGGATAGACTCTGTGTGATAGGCGATGCCGCCGCAAGTAGTATGGTGCGGCGTCTCGTACATATCTTTGCCCAGGACATTACGCGTGATTTCCAGGAAATGCTTCTCGCTGCCCGGGAAGAAGTTTTGCCGGATACAACTGCGTACGTAGTACCAGTGGTCGTCGGGAATCTCCTTCTGATAGTCACTCCAAATTTTTTGTTTTCCCTCTACAATCATCGTTATTAATTATTAAAGTGTTTGTCAGAGCAGTACTCAAAAGCCCGTTGTTCGTATTCCTCCATCGTCAGTCCCATCTCTTTGGCTTTCCGAGCTGAGAACTCCTCTATCTGTTTCATACGTTCGGTCGCGCCGGTGACGTCAAAGATTGCCTTGACCTCGTCGAGCGACTCTTGGGGAATCTTACGCAAGATTCCGGGTCCGTCACCCATATAATTGGCACCCAAGCGTGCCAAAGACTGCTCCAAATGCTCCATATGCCATTTGAAGACTGGTCCGGATTCCTTGTGCGCCTCCCATCGGAACATCTTCGGATGGATACAATAGCCGTATTTCAGCGTTGAACCAGCTAAAGCATGCATCAGCGGCAGGAGTTGCCTACCCTTTTCGCTCTCGACAAAGTAGCCGAGGCGGATACTGAGTTCGCGGAGTGCCATGATGACGAGTCCGGGGCCGTTTTTGCGCGGACAACGAGTCACACAACTCATACACTCGCCGCAGTACCAGATACGGTCGCTCTTGAGCAACTCCTCGATTTTATCGTCATCTTTCGTTTGCACGGTAGAGACAATCTGTCTGGGGTCGTAGCAATAGAACTCCGCCGCCGGACACACGGCAGTACATGTACCACAATTGATACAGGTATGGAACCCTTCCTTGAAGCGGTAGTCCTTCATCAATTCATCGAATAAGTTCTTCATATAGCACTTATGTGTCTTCCAATCCAGGCACATAAGCCGGGGAAGAAACGCTTGATATAAACCATCAGTAATTCACCTTTACCCACCAGTACTTCGCGCCTGCCATGCTGTATGGCACGCACGATTTGTCGTGCCGCCTTATCGACAGCCAAACCGCCTGCCTGCCCGGGGTCCATGACACCATGGGCTCGGCCGCCTTTGTCCAAGGCACGTAGCGATATAGGGGTATTGACCCGCCCCGGGCAAACGATGGTGACCCGTAGCCCTCGGTCGTAATTCTCGGCTTGTAAGGTCTCAAAGAAGCCATACAAGGCATGCTTGGATGAGGAATAGGCACAGCGAAGCGGAAAACCAAAACAGCCGGCGATAGAGGTCGTCACGGCAATATGTCCTCCGCCACGAGACAGCATGAGGGGCAACAGGTCTTTGGCAATCGTAACGGGGGCAAAATAATTGATTTCCATGATTTGGCGCACCATCTCCATGGTGGTGTCCTCAACCCTTGTACGCTGGCTGATACCGGCATTAAGAAAAACGATATCAATAGAGCCATAATGAGACCAGGCTTTTGCCGTAAGAGCCTCTACGGCATTTGCATCACGAAGGTCACATGGCAGTACATACGCCTCGGCACCCAAGCGCACACAGGTAGCAGCCACCTTCTCCAGTTTAGCAGGAGAAGAGGCTGTTAGTATCAGGCGGGTCGGTTCAGTTTGCCGGGCACTCCGGCGCGCATATTCGTACGCACAGGCTTCGCCGATACCGGAAGAGGCACCTGTAATCCAGACGACCATTAGCGCACGCTCACTTGCGGCATTTCCTTATCGTACTCTCCGCGTGCAAGACGCTCCTTGATATCCTTAAAGGCAGCCAGGGTGTAGTCAACATCCTCAATCGTATGTGCCGCGGTAGGGATGATACGGAAGATAATCATGCCCGCAGGAATAACCGGATAGGTCACGATGGAGCAGAAGATATGATAATGCTCGCGCAGGTCAACGGCAATATTGGCAGCCTGGTTGATACCCGCCAGCATATGAACGGGTGTCACGCAAGCCTCGGCAGGCCCGATCTCGAATCCCAGGTCGCGGAAGCCGTTCTGCAGACGACGGGTTACCTCCCACAGATGGGCACGACGCTCGTCACCCTCGGGACTATCGATTATCTCCAGACGCTTGATGCAGCCTTCGACGATAGGCATCGGTAGTGCCTTGGCGTACATCTGCGAGCGCATGTTGTATTTCAGGTAGGTGATGATCTCCTTCTCCGAAGCCACAAAACCGCCAATGGTAGCCATCGACTTGGCATAGGCGCCGATATAGATATCCACACCATCCATCACGCCGAAATGCTCCGAGGTACCGCGTCCGTGAGGACCCATCACACCAAAGCCGTGGGCGTCATCAATCATGATGCGGAAACTATACTTCTGCTTGAGGGCTACAATCTGGTCAAGGATTCCGAGTGCGCCCGTCATGCCGAATACACCTTCGGTAATAAGCAGCACACCTCCACCCTGCTTGTCTGCCAGGGCGCAAGCGCGTGCGAGGACACGTTCGCAGTCCACGATATCGTTGTGGCGGAACTTGAATTTCTCACCCACATGCAGGCGGATTCCGTCCAGGAGGCAAGCGTGTGCCTCGGCATCATATACGATGACATCATGCCGGCTAACCAGCGAGTCAATGGTAGAGAGAATACCTTGATAGCCGAAGTTGAACTCAAAGGCAGCCTCCTTCTTCTCGAAGGCAGCCAAACGGCGTTCCAACTCCTCGTGCAAAGCGGTATGACCCGTCAGCATACGGCTACCCATCGGGTATGCCATGCCCCACTTGGCAGCAGCCTCGGCATCCACCTTGCGAATCTCGGGATGATTGGCAAGACCCAGGTAGTTATTCAGGCTCCAGCAGAGTACATCCTGTCCGTTAAAACGCATATGAGGTCCCAACTCACCCTCTAACTTGGGAAAGGTGAAATAGCCTTCTACTTTCTCGCGGTACTGACCGATAGGGCCACCCGTAGATTTACGTATTTTGTCAAATATATCCAGCATCATATTCAAATTGAAAATTAAAAATTAAAAATTTAAAATTAAAAATTGAAAATTTAAAATTGAAAATTAAAAATCAATATTTTTAGTTTTTAATGGTCTCTTTCGAGACAAGTGCCATGAGTCGGAATAGGAACTTAGGCAGGGGTTTGCGGCGGTCGCGCTTACGGAGGTCCAAATACCAGTTTAGTTTTTTCACCACGGGTATTTTGTGCGTTTCTACGAACTCGATGAGCGTGCCATCCGGGTCTTCGATATAGGTAAAGTGGCCTGCAGCCTCGCCCATGTTGAAGACTTCGCCATCGGGGCAGCTATCCACGGTAAAGGGGCGTCCTTTCTTGGCACAGAACTTGCCCAAGGCTTGCATACCCGTCACATCGAAGCATAGCTGAATAAAGCCCGGGTCACCCCAATAGCGGCCTTCGTAAATCTTCTTGGGTACGCGATCGATGGCTTGTACCAGTTCGATGGTACTCTCGCCAAACAGTTCGGAGAAAGCACCTTCCGTTTTCTTAGAGCGGCGAAGCAAGACACGACGATATTGTTCTGTTCCACGATGCCACATCTTCCAGTCTTTGAAGATGTCGGTTTGGTCATAGACCACGGTATCGTAGCCTAATATATCGCCATAAAAACGCATCGAGGCTTTCATATCGGTCACGCCGACCATCGCGCCTACCACGCCGCCTGTCAGACGGCCGTTACGGATGAAGACGTGCTTATCCTCGACCAGTTGGTACAGGTTGCCATACAGGTCTTGTACGTACAGACAGAGCGTACCATCGGGCAGTTGCTCTACCTCGCCACAACGGTTCCAATGCTCCAGCAACTGCTTGCGGAAAGCACGTACATCGGTACATTTGACCTTGGCGCCAAAGATACCTATCTCGCCTATTCCTATCTCAAACTTGGCATTCAGGGGTTCGCGTTCGCTATACTGCCAGATCTCGAACCCGCCTCCGCCTTGTACATTAACGGCAATACAGGCATGGCGTTTCTGCGGCTGGTTACCGGTATAGGGTAACATCCGTTCAGCTACGGTATCGTCCTCCAATATCTTGGTTTCGGCACCGAACATCTGTATCAACCAGTTCCAGGAACGACGGAAGTCCACCGTTCCCACGCCCACCTGTTGAATACCGGAAATAAAAAAATCCTTCATTACTTATTTTTTCTTTTGTGCTGCTTTTTTCTTAGCTGCAGCAGCTTTCTTTTTAGCGGCAGCTTTCTTCTTGGCTGCTTTAGCTTTTTCGGCCTGAGCTTTCTTCTTATCTTTAGCTTTTTGAGCCTGAGCTTTCTTCTTCTCCTTAGCCTTCTGCGCCGCTAATTTTTCTTTTTCTTTCTTGGTCAGTTGTGGTTTCTCTTCGCCTTCTTCTTCGTCTTCTTCCTTAACCGTCGGTTGCGTTACTACGACCGGAGCTACGGGTTTGGGTAAGGCGAAATACTCGAAGTTGGTTCCCTCGGGGAAGAGGCTCTCGTCTGTACCCTCGGGTACACGAACCGTTGCACTCATCCAATCTACGCCAAAGGCTTTGTCGGCAAGTTCAAACTGGTCGCCGGCGAAGGATACCTTCTCCAGGTAACGTCCGTCTAAGGCCTCGGTACCCACCTTTACGAGGGTCTTGGGCAACTCCAACTGCTTGAGTATCTTACAGCCGTAGAAGGCGCGTTCGCCAATCTCGGTAATACCATCATACATAACTACGGTCATCATCAGTTTGCAGTCTTCGAATGCACCCGGAGCGATGGCAGCTGTGCGGTAAGGGATGACGTATTTACCGGCGTAGAGACGGGGCATACGGACAAAGATAGAGGGATTCAGTACGGGTTGCATCAGGCTATCACACCCTACAAAGGCAGGTCCTTCTACCGTTGTTAGCGTGCCCGGAAGGTTCACGGCACGCAGGCCTTTGGAACCATTGAAAGCGCCGGTTCCGATAGTGGTCACCATATACTGGCTACCCTCATAGGTAATGGTAGCCGGAATGGTCACTTCACCACGGTAGGTATAACCTTCTTTTTGCGATACTTTGGCGGTATGATTCGCGCCATTAAGGGTGTAATACACCCCATCCACTTTAACTTGCTGTGCCATCAGCGTGGTGGCGAAAACAAGCATCAGAGAAAGAATCAGTTTCTTCATATGATTGGAATTTTATCGTTAATCCATTTACTATTTAGTTATTTGGTACATTCATCGTCACTCTACCGTTACCGACTTTGCCAGGTTGCGAGGCTGGTCCACATCACAGCCTTTGACAACGGCGATATGATACGCCAACAGTTGCAAGGGAATGACGGTCAGTATGGGTTGCAAGCACTCGTCGGTAGGCGGAACAGTTATGGTAAAGTCGCTCAGTTCGCGTACCTGTGTATCGCCCTCCGTTACGACGGAGATGATACGACCCTTGCGGGCTTTGATTTCCAGAATATTGCTTACAATCTTCTCGTAGGTAGCACATTGCGGGGCGATGACGACCACGGGCATCTCCTGCGAGATAAGGGCAATGGGTCCATGTTTCATCTCGGCGGCAGGATAGCCCTCGGCGTGGATATAGGATATCTCCTTTAGTTTCAGAGCCCCCTCCAACGCCACGGGGAAATTGTATCCGCGGCCCAGATAGATCACGTTCTGCGCGTAGGTAAAGACGCGTGCAAAGTCATGGATAGCGGCATTCTGTTTGAGGATAAGTTCTATCTTATCGGGCAGGCGATTAAGTTCGGCTATGATGTGAAGGAATAGCTCCTCCTCAATAGTCTTCTTCTCACGCGCGATAGCCAGGGCGAGCATCGTCAGGACGAGTACCTGGGCGGTAAAGGCTTTGGTAGAAGCCACGCCTATCTCGGGTCCCACATGCGTGTAGCAACCGCTATCTGCGGCACGCGCGATGGACGAGCCCACCACGTTGCACACCCCGAAGATGAACGCTCCGTTGGCCTTTGCCAACTCGATAGCCGCCAGGGTATCTGCCGTCTCGCCGGACTGGGATATGGCGATAACGATATCATCCGACGAGATGATGGGTTTGCGGTAGCGGAACTCCGACGAGTACTCCACCTCGCAAGGTATCTGCGCATACTGCTCAAAGGCATACTTGGCTATCTGGCCGGCGTGCCACGAGGTACCACAAGCCGTGATGATGATGCGTTTGGTACGCAGGAAACGCTCTTTGTTGTCGATAAAGCCCGACAAGGCTATATTGTTCTGCTCTACGTTGACACGTCCGCGCATGGAGGCACGAAGGGTCTGGGGCTGCTCGAATATCTCCTTCATCATGAAGTGGTCGTACCCACCCTTCTCCAGCTGCGAGAGCGTGAGTTCCAGCTTCTTGATTTCGGGTGTCATCCGCACATTCGTGAGACTGGTGATGATTGGTTCCTGGTTGCGCGACAGGGACACGACTTCTTCGTCGCCAATATAGATGACGCGGTCGGTATATTCCACGATAGGCGTAGCATCGGATGCCAAGAAATACTCTCCGTCGCCTATTCCGACTACCAGGGGGCTACCCTTGCGTGCGGCAACGATGGTATCGGGATTGCTCTTATCCAGCACAGCTATCGCATAGGCGCCCACCACTTGCTTCAGGGCAAGCTGCACGGCGGTACGCAGGTCCACATTATCCGTACACTTGGTATATTCGATGAGTTGCACCAAGACCTCGGTATCGGTATCGGAAAGGAAATGATAGCCGTGTTTTACCAGAGACTGACGCAGCACCTCGTAGTTCTCGATGATGCCGTTATGGATGATGGCCAACTCCTCGGTCTCGGAGTAATGAGGATGGGCATTACGGGTATTGGGTTCGCCATGCGTAGCCCAACGGGTATGCGCGATACCGATGGTGCCACTCACGTCCTTGGCTTCGGCAAAGGACTCCAGCTCGGCAACCTTGCCTTTAGCCTTGTAGATATTCAACTGTCCGGCGGGATTGATAAGTGCCACGCCGGCGCTATCATATCCGCGGTACTCCAGACGATGCAGACCTTTAATCAAGATCGGGTATGCCTGCTGTTTGCCTATATATCCTACTATTCCGCACATTTTATTTGTTAGTCAATTTTAATTTACTATCAATTGTCAACTATCAATTATCAACTAAAAACAACGGCCTCATCTCCCACCCCGTCAGCGTGCTGATATAGGGGATGAGTGAATAGGCCAGTTTGAGGTGTCCCACCTCGTTGGGATGCCAGTCGGCACCCATATCGTTTTTCATATCGTACACCTTCTCGGCGTGTGCAAAATGATAGACACACGGCATATCGCACTCGCTCACGACGCGTGCCACATAGTCGCGTAGGTCATCGCAGCCGGGTTTGGTTACGCAGAGTATGGTATGCTGGTCGCCATAGTTATTCTTGATTTGGCAGAGCAGACGCATATAGCCCTCGCAGAAACGTTTGTACGAAGGCTGCATGCCACAGCTGAAATCGTTACCGCCGAGATAGATTACCGTGATGTCGGGCCGTCGTTGGATGCTGTCGAGTACCCAAAGGGGTGATGAGACGGTATCCCAATCGAACGCCTGCAGGTAGAGTTTTGGCATCGAGGTATTGGCAAAACGGGAGTTGTAATTGCGCACCAAGCCCATGCCCGAATGCGCAATAGTCATATAATCCGCGCCAAAATACTGCGCTATCATGGCGGCATAGGTATGACCGGCATTCTCGGTACGGGGTTTGAAATGCTCCTTGTTGGAGGCGGCATCTACGCCGTAGCCGCAGGTATAACTATCGCCTATAAACTCGATGAACCGTTCGCGTACCGGTTCCGCCTGGCGGAGCATACCGTCCACCTGAAAAGCATACAGGGTCAGCATGCCCTGTTCGCCCTCCGTACGTTTCTGCAGGATGATCTCGTGTTCGGCATATTCTTCGCCGCGGAACAAGGTATAGACACCCATGGTCTCGCCTTCGTCCAAGGTAGAGAGACGGAACACGCGGTCGGGTTTCTCCGTCATGGGTCGGTCAATCCAGAGGTTGTACCAGTTGCTGCCTGTATCGGCATAGTCTATCTTGAGCAGCCTACCATAAAAAGCGATGCGCAGGTAGGTTCCTGACCAGTCAAAAGACACGTGTGCACTATCTCGTACCACGCGTCCGACATAAGTTACCTCGGGCGTGGAGGCGCGATAGACATGCTTGCCCTGTTCGGGCACACGTGCCATCAGCGTCACACTCAATAGCGTCAGTATGGTCAGTATTCGTAGGCGCATCAGTCCGTATTCTGTACTCTGTATTCTGTACTCTACTCAAAGGCTCCCATCTGCAGCATCGAGACCTCCTTGGGTGTCAGGAAGCGATACTTACCGCGGGGCACATTCTTCTTGGTCAGACCGGCGAAGCTCACGCGGTCCAGCTGCATGACCTTGTAGCCGACCTTCTCGAAGATACGGCGTACGACACGGTTCTGCCCGGAGTGAATCTCCAGTCCGATATGCTTGCGGTCCTCCTTGGGGAACTCAAGTGCATCGGGAACGATACGTTCGTCGTCGAGGGTGACACCATCGCGTATGATTTGCTCATCGTCTTCCTCCAGTTCGCGGTCCAGGGTCACGGCGTAGATCTTCTTCTTGCCGAACTTGGGATGTGTCAGTTTGGCAGCCAGGTCGCCATCGTTGGTCAGCAGCAATACACCCGTGGTGTTCCTATCCAGTCGTCCGACGGGATAGATACGCTCCGCGCACGCGTTACGCACGATATCTAATACGGTATGACGCTCCTCGGGGTCATCCGTGGTGGTAACGGTATTCTTGGGTTTATTGAGCAGGATATAGACCTTACGTTCGCGGCGAACGGGCTGGTCGTGGAACATGATCTTATCGGTAGGCAGTACCTTGGCGCCGAGGCTCGAAACGACCTCTCCGTTGACGGTAATGACACCCGCCTGGATGAAATCATCAGCTTCGCGACGGCTGCATATACCGGCATTAGCCAGATATTTATTCAGACGAATAGGCTTGGTGGGGTCTTCGTACTTCTGCTGGTACTCGTAACGTTTCTTCTTGGAATAGACGCCATCGTTGCGTTGTGGACGCGGGCGGTTAAAGGAGGGGCGTTCCTGACGGCCGTCCATCGAACGCTCTTGGCGGTCCGGACGGTTTTGTCGGTCCTGACGGAAGCCCGTGGGTCTATCTTGGCGGAAGCCCATAGGACGGTCTGTACGCTCCTGACGGTCCGGACGGAAGCCCATAGGACGGTTGACGCGTTCGCCTCCTTCCACAGGACGCTGAAAACGCTGACGGGGACGGTGTTGGCCATTATCGGCATGAACACCGGGTGTGAAACGCGGACGGACGCTGGCGCCGTCTGCACTCATTCGTGCGTCGTTGTACTCCCTCGGACTCTCGCCCTGACGGAAGCCCTCCCGACGCTGGGAGGATCTGTTTCTGTCGAACATACTAATTATTACTTATTGGTTTTAGGTTACTAAAACTAACATAGGGCTCTAAGCTATTGCCCGGAGCCTACGTTAGTTTGTCATTCTTACGCATCGATTCTGATTAAGCCTCAGCGGCCTTCTCGATGGCAAGTTTACCACGATAATAGCCGCAGCTGGGGCAAACAGTGTGGTAAATGTAGTGGGCTCCGCAATTGGGGCAAATAGCCAGGGCGGGCATTTTAGCCACGTCATGGGTACGACGTTTCGCTTGTCTGGTGTGCGATTGTCTACGTTTAGGATGTGCCATAGTTATTTACAAATTTTACAATTTACAATTTTTCTATTTATCTTTCGTCTTCGGGTTCTTCCGTGGTACTGCTGCAAAGGTGTTGTTGGAGAAGCGCAACCATCTCAGGGTCGCAAGCACCTTCGGGGTGACGGAGCACCAACGGCAGATTTATTGCAATCAATTCATACGCCAGCCAGGGCAGGTCGGCATGCCGGTCGTCCATGGCGAGGCTGTCTTCGTCTGCGCTGTCCATATGGTCGGTAACGCTTACCTTATAGTCCATAGGCTGCAGACAACGGTCGCATACCACCTGCACGGTACCGCTAACCTGCATATCCAGCGCATAGCCTGATTTGCGTACCTCCAACACGGCGTGTACACGGGCTTCGCCGCCCAGAACCTCGGACTTCTCCAAGTCCTTGAACCACGCGTCATCCAACACAAAGTCATACTCGTGCTGCCCCAATTCCAATTGGTCCAAATCGATGATATGTGGTGCCTTGTTGGTCATGTCTCGCAAAAAAGCCTGCAAAATTACTGCTTTTTTTTGATATACGCAAATTTTTCTTTATTTTTTTCTAAAATTGGTTCGTTATTCTGCCACTCCAGGTCCATTTTTCGCTTCCGGCGGTGTTTTCAAGTATGATTTTGGCTACGCCGGGCAGGGTCACATAGAGGGTCACCACATGCACGTCATCGATGGTTCTGTAGCGCAGAATCATCTCGCCTTTATGCTCGCTCATGGAGATGACATCCTCCCATTTCAGGGTCATGTAACGCTGCTGCGAGCCCCACGACACATGGGCCGACTGGTTCGTGATGCAGAACGTCGCTACGCCAGTCACGCCGGAGTAGTCCTGACTGCCGCTCGTACCGCCGCCGGTCATCCGGAAGTCCGAACCTGCCGACTGGTGGTTGATATCGTCAATCTCGACATGTATCGTCACGGTGTCCGGAAACTCATAGACCGTTTTACCCTGCCCTATCCAGTTCAGGATGCCGCCGTCCAGTTCCACGACCTTGTAGCCCAGCGAGTCGAGCTTCTGTGCGGCTACCTTGCTGCGATGCCCCTTACGGCAATAGACAGCCAGGGTCTTTTTCTTATTGATCTTCTTGGCTTCCTTCACGAAGTTCTTGCTCTTCACATCCATCAGCGTAGCGCCCGGGATATGCGCGTGGACGAACTCATCGGGACGACGGGTATCAATGAGCACCACGTTCTTCTGCTTCAGCAGCGCTTCAAACTCATCCGCAGAAACCGTCTCGTTCTCGGCCCTCAGGCCCACCGTGGCGACCAGCGCCACCAATGCAATCAATAAGCGTTTCATAACTATCAATTATAAACTGTCAACAGCTTTCGAACTGGCGTAGGAATCGCACGTCGTTCTCGGAGAACAGGCGCAGGTCCTTAACGCGGTATTTGAGGTTAGCGATACGCTCCACACCCATACCGAAGGCATAGCCGGTATAGACCTTCGAGTCGATGCCGCAGCTCTCCAGCACGTTCGGGTCCACCATGCCGCAACCCAAGATCTCCACCCAACCGGTGTTCTTGCAGAACGCGCAGCCCTTACCGCCGCATATGTTACAGCTGATATCCATCTCGGCGCTCGGCTCCGTAAAGGGGAAATACGAGGGACGCAGACGGATCTGCGTGTCGCCGCCGAACATCTCCTTGGCAAAGTACAGCAGCACTTCCCTGAGGTCGGCAAAGCTGACGTTCTTGTCGATATAGAGTCCCTCCACCTGGTGGAAGAAACAATGTGCGCGGGCGGAAACGGCTTCGTTGCGATAGACGCGCCCCGGGCAGAGCACGCGGATAGGCGGCTGCTGCGAGGTCATCACGCGCGTCTGCACGCTCGATGTGTGCGTGCGTAATAATATATCGTCAGGCGACTGGATGCCCTCCTGCTTCTCGATAAAGAAGGTGTCCTGCATGTCGCGTGCGGGGTGTTCGGGCGCAAAGTTGAGCATGCCGAACACGTGGCGGTCGTCCTCTACCTCGGGTCCGTCGGCTACGGTAAAGCCGATGCGGGAGAAGATGTCGATAATCTCTTCGCGTACCAGGCTCAGGGGGTGACGTGTTCCCAGCTCGATGGAATCCGGCGTGCGTGTGAGGTCGAGGTGTTCTGCTGCTGTGTCGGCCTGGGCGTTTATCTGCTCTTTGAGTTCGTTAAAGCGGGTTTCGATGCTCTGACGCACCTGATTAACGATAGCTCCCCATTGGGCTTTTTCTTCCTTCTGCAGGGACTTGAACTCATCCATGAGTGCTCCTACTTCACCTTTCTTAGACAGCAATTTGAGGCGTAGTTCTTCCAGTTCCTTGCTGTTATTGGCCTTCATGCCTTCCACTTGCGCTTGTAGCGCACTAATTCTCTCTTTTATCGATGCCATTTTTATGCAAACTATAAATTTGGCTGCAAATTTACAACAAAAATTGCACATACGCAAATTTTTTTAATGAATAATGAATAATTAATAATGAATATCTGTATTTTTTGCAAAAAGGTTCCGGAAATGCATTGGTTTGATATACACAGAGAGACGGCAAGGATGCCGTCTCTACAGGGGTGCTACAACTTCTTGGAGGCGTCGTAGGTCTCTATCGTTTTCGTCTGGATGACGATGGAGGTGTCGCCGCGTTGCATGTACTGGCTCTGCGTGGTGATGGTGCGTGTCACGTTGCAGGATGTCAGTCCCAACGCTATCGCCAGGCAGGTCAGCAGGGCTGTCACAGCCGTGGCTGCGATTTTGTAGATTTGCTGCTTTGTCATGATGATAATTGACAATTGATAGTTGATAGTTGATAGTTAATGTACGATGTACGATGTACGATGTACGATTGATGTACGATTGGGTTTATGTACGATGTACGCGACCTTTCGTCCTTTTACTCCTTTGTACATCCTTCGTACATCGTACATTTGTCCTTCGTACATTAGCGCAGCTTAGTGCTGCCCGTCGTACGCCGCCATTTCCAGGCTCCACAGATAGCTCCGAAGCGATTGCTTACCGCCGGCGGTGTCTTTCTGGGCACGATAGGCGGCTTGGTCGGCTGCCATCTTCGCGGGGTCCTTCTTACGGGCTGCTACGGCAGCTGCGATAGCTGCAAAACGCTGGCGTTGCTGGATCTCCGAGGCCTTGACAGGCGTGGAACGCTTGAAAGCGTCGGCGTTGTGGACGTACAGACGTTGGCAGTTGGGGTTGGTGGTTTCTGCGGTACGGTGGGTCGCGATGAGGTAGTTACCGTGGTTGTGACCGTTCTTACGTACGGGTTTCTTCAATGCGCCGGAGATAGTTTCGATACCGGCGGCTCCTACTATAGTTTTTGCCATTTCGTGTTCGGCAATCTCGCGTTCGTCTCCGAGGTCGCAAAGGTCAAAACCGCTCCGCTTATTTGACGGGCGACTCGGGCCTCCGCTCTCCCCACCACGGCATAGCCGTGTCGGGGACCCCGGATTTTTCGCAAGTTGCCTCTGCTTTCTCCCCCGATTGAGGGGCTTGAGGGGAAAGTAGAGGCCCTCTATGCCGAGTGAGAGGGGTTAAGGTTAGGTTAATAGTTCGTTACGGATTTCTTCAAGCTTTCTTCGACCTTTTATCGGACTTTTATCGAGCTTTTTCAAATCCGGTGCAAAGGTACTGCTTTTTTTTGACATACGCAATACTTTGTCCCCCAGGTTGTGCTATTTGTCCCCCAAGTTGTGCTATTTGTCCCCTAAGTTGTGAGGAAGTCCCGAAAGGAGAACAACTACCTACTCTCCTGTATCCTATCACATAATCATGATTCCATACATTTTACTTTTTACCCTATTCTAATCTTACTCTCTACTCTTAATCTAATAAAAAAGGTAAAAAGTAAAAAGTATCGAATTAGAATTGTATATCGCGCAGGCATACGTACGCGTGTAGGGACTATTGAAAACAGAAATCCCATACATTTTACTTTTTACCCTATTCTAATCTTACTCTCTACTCTTAATCTAATAAAAAAGGTAAAAAGTAAAAAGTATCGAATTTGAATTATACATCGCGCAGGCATACGTACGCGTATAGGGACTATTGAAAACAGAAATCCCATACATTTTACTTTTTACCCTTTTTCTCGGGACAAAAGAAAAATTAATTGAAAGAATGTTAGCGAATAATTTGCATATGTCAAAAATTTGTTGTATCTTTGCACTCGATTTCGTCATTTATAATTAACTCGATTTCGTCATTAGGTAATTATGGAGAATAAAATACCATGAAACTATCTGACCAGCAAATAGAACGACAAGATTTTGTGGATAATGCGACATTTCATTTCATCAATTCGCTTATCCCTAATGGTAAAGGTATTGAGTGGGACATCGATAGTATCTCACAAGTACGCGATAAAGTGTGGGATGTCATCAAACATCGGAATATCTGTACCGAACAGGAGTTTTATCCTTTTATCAAAGAATAATTAAAGGCCATGAAAGCATTAGAACAACAAAAGGCGGCAGCCAAGTTTGCGGAGTTTTGGCAAGGAAAAGGCTACGAGAAAGGCGAGAGCCAGACCTATTGGTTGACCCTATTGAATCAGGTGTTCGGTATTGAACACCCGGAACAGTTCATTCTATTTGAGCAACAGGTGCAATTGGATCACACTTCTTTTGTGGACGCGCGTATCCTGGAGACCAAAGTGATGATAGAGCAGAAATCGTTGGGTAAGAACCTCGGCGAAGGTATCAAGCAGTCTGATGGTTCGCTCCTCAATCCCTTCCAGCAAGCCAAACGCTATGCCGATTCGTTGCCTAACAGCCAGCGTCCGCGATGGATTGTGACCTGCAATTTTGCGGAATGGTGGGTCTATGACTTGGAGCATCCGAATGATGAACCACAGAAGATACAGCTCGCTAATTTAGAGAAGGAGTACGACCGCTTGCGCTTCCTTGTCGATCAAGGTAACGAACATATCAAACAAGAGGAGAAGGTCTCGAAGGATGCAGGAAAACTCGTCGCTCAAATCTACGATGCCCTCTTGCAACAATACCTCGAACCCAATGCGCCGGAGACGCTCCGGAGCCTCAATATCTTGTGTGTGCGGTTGGTGTTCTGTCTATATGCGGAGGATGCGCATTTGTTTGGTTCGAAAACGGCTTTCCATGATTATTTGGCGCAATATCCGGCTAAGGACATGCGTCGTGCTTTGATAGATCTGTTTGAGGTGCTGGACACTCCGACAGAGGCGCGTGACCCGTATATGGATGAGGCACTCAAGAAATTCCCCTATGTGAACGGAGGATTGTTCAGTCATGACGCGCGGCTTATCATTCCGCAGTTTACCGAGGAACTCAAAGAACTGATTTTGGCGAAGGCATCGGATGATTTCGATTGGAATGATATTAGCCCGACTATTTTTGGTGCTATCTTCGAGAGTACCTTGAACCCCGACACGCGTCGGGTCATCGACCCGCTTTTCTTGGATGAATTGAAAGATGAGTTGGAGGCTATCAAGGCTATTCCGCAAGAGAAGCAGCAACGGCAGAAATTAGATGCTTTCCAAGACAAGATAGCGTCTCTTACTTTCTTTGATCCAGCTTGTGGTAGTGGTAATTTCTTGACGGAGAGTTATGTTAGTTTGCGTCGATTGGAGAACGAGGTTATTAAGTTGCGCAACAAAGGTCAGGCGGTTATTGGCGAATTTGCTGACCCTATTAAGGTGGATATTCATCAGTTCTACGGTATTGAGATTAAC
>ONBH01000028.1 GCA_900316005.1 uncultured Bacteroidales bacterium
CGATACCTTCTTCAATAGCTGCGCGTGTGGCACTCAGGGCGTCGTCCACGCGGTCTTTCTTCTCCTTCATCTCCACCTCCGAAGCGGCACCTACGTTCAGCTGGGCTACACCGCCGGCGAGTTTAGCAAGGCGTTCCTGCAGTTTCTCCTTGTCGTAAGAAGACTTGGTGGCAGCAATCTGCGCCTTGATTTGGTTGATGCGAGCGTTGATGGCTTCCTTGTCGCCGGCACCGTTGACGATAGTGGTGTTATCCTTGGCTACGGTGACGGTCTCGGCAGTACCGAGCATGTCGATGGTAGCATTCTCCAATTGGATACCCTTCTCCTCGCTGATGACCGTTCCGCCGGTCAGAATGGCGATATCCTCGAGCATCTCTTTTCTTCTGTCACCGAATCCCGGAGCCTTCACGGCGCAGATCTTGAGCTGTGCACGCAGACGGTTTACAACCAGTGTCGTCAGCGCTTCGCTATCTACATCCTCTGCGATGATGAGCAGCGGACGACCACTCTGTACGGCGGGTTCCAGAACCGGTAACAGTTCCTTGAGATTGCTGATTTTCTTGTCGTGGATGAGGATGTAGGGTTTATCCATTTCGGCCTCCATCGTCTCGGTATTCGTTACGAAATAGGGACTGATATATCCGCGGTCGAACTGCATACCTTGTACAACATCGATGGTCGTATCCATACCTTTGGCTTCGCCGATAGTGATGACACCATCTTTGGAAACCTTGCGCATAGCGTCAGCGATGAGTTTGCCGATCTCGGCATCGTTGTTGGCCGAAACGGTGGCTACTTGCTCAATCTTGTCGAAGTCGTTACCTACCTCTTCGCTTTGCTCCTTGATATGCGCTACAACAGCCTTGACGGCTTTGTCAATACCGCGTTTTAGGTCCATAGGATTGGCGCCGGCGGTCACGTTCTTCAGACCCACGCCCACGATGGCTTGTGCCAATACCGTCGCTGTTGTGGTGCCGTCACCGGCTTGGTCACCAGTCTTCGATGCAACCTCCTTGACGAGCTGTGCACCCAGGTTTTCGCGTGCATCGGGCAGCTCGATTTCCTTAGCAACGGTCACACCGTCTTTGGTGATATGCGGAGCACCGTATTTGCGGTCGATAATAACATTACGGCCTTTTGGGCCAAGGGTTACTTTCACGGCGTCTGCCAGTTGGTCTACACCGCGTTTTAAGGCTTCACGTGCCTCAATATTGTACATCAATTCTTTTGCCATAACAATTTTTTAATTTAAAATTAAAAATTAAAAATGATTAATGATTAATGAATATTTTTAAATCATTGTTCATTATTCATTATTCATTATTCATTGAATTACTGCGAGCACGTCGCTTTGGCGCATGATGAGGAATTTCTCACCGTCCAGTTCCAGTTCCGTACCTGCATATTTGCCGTATAGAACCTGGTCACCGGCTTTCAGCACCATTTGTTCGTCTTTGGTACCCTGACCTACTGCGAGTACTTCGCCGCGTAGGGGTTTCTCTTTTGCGTTATCAGGAATGATGATACCCGATTTGGTCGTTGTCTCAGCCGCTACCGGTTTAACCAGCACGCGGTCTGCTAAAGGTTTGATGTTTGCCATATTTTTTTAATTTACGATTTGACGATTTACATTTTTCTTGGCCATCGAGTCAATTTTTTATTTGACCGGCCGACCTAATACGTCAAATTCCGTGCCATTGTGCATAATTATGAGTTGACCATTCTTCATATATTTGCAATTTTGGGTGGAAGTAGTGGTCGTTTCGATGTCTTGTGCAACGTCTGAAACCGTTATAGTAACGGCTCCGCTGACATTTGTGATGGTCAGTCGGCCCAGAGTGGCATCGTACAAATAGCCTGCACCGGAAACTGACAAATTGGCAGGATGACTGCCATTTGCGTCTGTCACATAGCATACAAAACCGGCTGGTGTGGTCTGCATATAGCGCGGGTGGATCATCGTCGGAGCATTGTACTGCACGGTGTATGTCGTTACCGATTGCTGGTTTTTGAACAAGAGCATAGCAACCTCGGGATAGTCAATGAAGGGGTTTCTGTTGCCCTGATAGTTCTGCGCTCCGTCGTTGCGCACCATTTCGGTGAGGCTGGGGGGGTCTTGCATGTGCCATTTGAGGAGCACCATAAGTGACTCAAACACGCCGGAAGTGCCTAACTTGTTCAGCAACTGGGCATTGCCGTTGTAGAGGCTGTTCTGGTGTCCGCCATAGGCGCCATACACCAGGTAGTCGTACAGGATGACGCGAGCTGCATCACCGCGGTACGAACCGTTGTTCGAGGCACGATAGTAACTGTTGTTGATGGCTACGTCGTTGGGGTCGTAATAATTGCCGCTCTCGCTCTCGCCATAGGCTGCATTGCCGCGGTCGGAGTTCACGGCGGTGGAAGTAGGACGCACCGATTGCATGTCGTGCCCCATGGCGATACTGCTGCTTGCGCCTTTTGATTGCGGCCAAGTGTGTTCGCGGTTCCAGGTTTTCCCGCTATCCCATTGACCACTCAGCGAACAGCCGTCGTAGTAGCCGATGATGCGTCCTTGCGTGTTCAGGTCGCGATCGACGTTGACGTACGCGTCGCGTAGTGATGGATAACTGAACCCCTGCTGCGCAATGCGGCAAGTCGCACCCATCAGCGCATTGAGTCGACCGAAGAGTGTGGCGTCTTCGATGAGCAGCAGACTGTCGTAGATGCAGTTGCCGGTGTAGTACGATGCTTGTTTTTGCAGGTAGTCGCTGTAGGCCTCTTTTGCCTCGTCCGACTCCATGTGCGCTTGCATGTCAATACCTTGTCCGTACGTGCTGATGACCATTATCAGCATCAGCGCCAGCCCTAACGGGCGTAAAAATGTGTTTTTCATAAAATATCAATTATCAATTATCAACTATCGTACGGCTTTAGCCGATCGTTCGAGGCTTTGCCGAGATAAGAACTATCAATTATCAACTATCAACTATCAATTATCAACTCCCTTGGCATTTCCCCGCACGAGGTCTCCTTCTTTCAGCCCGGAGGTGATCTCAATATATATGCCGTCGGACATACCGGTGGTAACGAGAGTGGGGATGACCTCTTGTGCCGTGCTGTCGGTGGCGAGTAGCACATAGGTACTATCAGGCGTGATATGTACCGCTGCCTCATCGATGGTCAGTACTTGCGTGCGGCTATCGAGAATGATTTCGGCGTTAGCACTATAGCCCGAACGTATCTCCACCGAATCGGGAATACGCGCTGCGCCCTTGATTTGGAACATCATGGCTCCGTTGGTCTCGGTGCCTTTGGGAGATATGTATTCGAGTGTAGCGTTAAAGCGTTTGTCGTTGAGCGCGCCTACGATGAGATCCATCTTCATGCCCTCGTGCAGTTTGCCTACATCGGTCTCGTCAATCTTGCCTACAAAGAGCATATCGCTCATATCGGCTACGGTGGCAACGGTGGTACCATCGTTGTAGTTATTGGCATTGATGACGGTATTACCGACCTTGACCGGCACGTCTAACACCATGCCGGCAATCGTAGCGCGGACGATGGTATTACCCTTCTCGCCGGAGGATGCGGATACGCCTTCCTGCACAATGGATAGGTTGTCTTGCGCCGCCTGATACTCTTCCAACGCGTTGATGTATTTGAGCCGTGAACTCTCGTAGGTCTCGCGGGCGATAACTTTCTGGGCGTAGAGTGCGGAGTCGCGTTGGAATACCTCATGAACGTTATTGAGGTTATGCTCCGCCAATCGTACGCGTGAGGCAGCGTTGCTTCGCTGCGCCAAATCGGGCACCACCTTGATGCGTGCGATAGGTTCACCGACGCGTACTTTTTCGCCGGGCTCTTTGTACAACTCGGCGATGATACCACCTAACTGTGCCTTGATGGCAACTTCATCGCGTGGCTCGACCTTACCGGTCACGATGGTATGACTACTCATGTCGCGTCGCTCTACGCGTAGGGCTTCGTATAGCTGGGGTTTCGGACGCTGACGCATCCACAGGAACGCGAAGGTTGCCACGACGCCTACTACCAGTAGGCAGACAAAAATCCATTTTACTACTCGTTTCATATCTAATAAATATCAATTGTCAACTGTCAATTATCAATTATCAACTGTCAACTATCAATTATCAACTATCAACTATTCTTCACTTAGCGCCTCAATGGGCTTGATTTTCAGCGCGCGGAGAGCCGGTAGCAGTCCGGCCAGAATACCTACCACCACGATGATGATGAGGCACGCAAAGGCTGCACCGAAACTGACCTGTGGGTTCTTCAGGAACCCGTCGCCCATGCTCATTACCTGATCTACTACCGCCAGGATACCTACGCCTACCATTATCCCCACAACACCCGCCAGGGCCGTCAGCACGGTACTCTCCGCCATGATTTGCCGCGCGATGAGCCAGGGCGACGCACCAATGGCGCGGCGGACACCTATTTCTTTTGTGCGCTCGCGCACGGTAACGAGCATGATGTTGCTCACGCCTACTGCTCCGGATATGAGCGTTCCGAGACCGATGAGCCAGATGAGTGCCGATAGACCTATCTTCAGATACCCCATGGTTTTCATCTCTTCTTCGGCATTGAATCCCCAGATGGCTTTGTCATCGTCGGGTGCAATCTGGTGACGCTCCTTGAGTATCGTTTTTATCTCGCTTTCGATGGTCGAGACTGCAACGTCTTCTTTGGCCAAAGCCATCATATAGTGTATCTTGTCGCCTAAGTTGATGATCTGTTGTATCGTAGTGAGCGGTGCAAAAACCATGGCATCGGCATCGCCGCCAATCTGGATTTGTCCGGTCTTTTTCGCCCGTACGCCCACGATGGTGAACTCAATCGTTCCGCATAGGATACGTTCGCCCACGGGGTTTCCGCCGTAGGGGAAGAGGGTGTGATAAATCTTATTGCCGATGACGGCGACCTTGCGTTTTTGTTGAATATCAATCTCGTTGATAAACCGTCCATAGAGTAAATCCGTGCGCATTGCGCGTGTGTAGTCGGGCGAGGTGCCCATGATGGTATAGCTATCATGTTTGTCGCCATGCGATACGTTCACGGAACCCATCTGTACTACGGGTACAATGGTTTCCACACTCGCTACCTCGCGGCGAATGAACTCCAAGTCACCGGTCTGTATGTCCCATGTGCGTCCGCGCTGAAAACCTTTGTATGGCTTGGATGTCGTGCCTGCGGCAACGAAACAAGAGTTCATCGCAAAGCCCTCTACCTGGCTATAGATACCATTAGTAAGGGCGTTGCCCAAACCCATCAGTACCATCAGCATCAGGATACCCCAGAACACGCCGAAAGCCGTCAGCAAACTGCGTGACTTATTCCGACTAATCGTGGACCATATTTCCTGCAAGAAATCCATTCGTTTCTCTTAACTATCAACTATCAATTATCAACTATCAACTATCAATTATCAACTACTTCCCCGCATTCATTGCCTCGATGGGCTTGATTTTTACCGCCCTAATGGCGGGTATCAGGCCGGCTATCACGCCTACGATGACCAGTATCATCGTAGCGGTAATGACAACGGGTATATCTACCGTCGGATTGCTAAACGGTACGTCTCCGCCGGTGGGAATCATCTTGTTGACCAACTCCATGATGCCTATTCCGACGAACATCCCAATATAGCCGAATAGGGCTGTTATCAGGGTACTCTCGCCCACTACGGTCATGAGGATGGTCTTGGGTGGTGCGCCTATGGCTTTGCGAATACCGAACTCCTTGGTGCGTTCTTTCACGCTGACGAGCATGATGTTGCTGACGCCTACAGCGCCAGAGACCAAGGTACACAGACCGATGATGAGTACGAAAATACGGATGGCATTCATGATGCCCTGCTGACTCTCGTAGTCGTCCGCTTGGTTCCATATCCACAGCGCGCGTTGGTCGTTGGGGTCAAACTGCATGATGGGTGCCAATGTCTGTCGTACCTTGTCCTCAAAGGGCGAAGAGGCATCCCAACGCATCAGCTTGTTTTCCGTCCGGCGTTTGGTATCCGCCTTGTCGTTGAGCATGACGGCCATATGGTCAAAATGCCGATCGGGTTCGAACAGCATCATGTATGTCGTAAAGGGGATATAGATGGTCGCACCTTCCCAGCGCTCGCCATTTTCACAGATACCCACGATGAGAAAGGTAATCTCGCCTACCTGCAGATATTTGCCGACCAGGTCATCGGTCATCAGCTCCTCTTCCGTTCGTCGGTCGATGACGCACACTTTTGCGCGCTGGCGGTCGTCCAGACGGTTGATGAAGCGACCTTTGTAAATGGTATTCCGGAATATCTCTTGGTAGTCACCCTGTACACCTTTTAGGTTGACAGAGGCATAGTTCGTACCGTAGTTGATGTTGGTTCCCCATTTGCTGGCTTCGGCAGCAAACAGTTCCACCTCGGGTAATGCGGCGATTATTTCCGCTTCCTCCTCGGTAAAGAAAAGTTCGCGGTCCTCCTTGAATCCTTTGTATGGCATCGAAGTCCAGCCGGCATTGATGGTGACCATATTGGTCACTTTGCTACCGTAGCTCTCCTGAATACCATTCTTCAGACCATTGCTCGCGCCGAGCAGTACAACCAGGATGAAGATACCCCAAGCTACTGCAAACCCCGTCATGGCGGTTCGGAACCGATTCTGACTAAGCGACGACCATATTTCAGCTAATATATTCGTAATTTTAAATCTTAAATTTTAAATCTTAAACCTAATCTCCTCTCCCCCTTTCCAAGGGGGCTGGGGGGCTTAAATCTTAAATTTTAAATCTTAAATTTGTGTAAATTTATTTACACAATCGTTCCATCTTTAATGCGAATGATTCGCTGTGTAGCGTCAGCTACGCTTTGTTCGTGGGTGACGATGATGGTAGTGATGCCTTCGGCATTGAGTTGGCGGAAGATGTCCATTACTTCCAGCGTCGTCTTGGAGTCCAAGGCTCCGGTTGGTTCGTCTGCCAGTAGTATCTTAGGCTGCGAGACGATGGCTCGAGCGAGTGCCACACGCTGTTTCTGTCCGCCGGACATCTCGTTGGGCAGATGGTCTGCCCATGCGGCGAGCCCCATTTTATCCAATTGTTCCATCGCCAGACGGGTGCGCTCCTTACGACCGACACCCTTGTAATAAAGGGGTAAAGCCACATTCTCTACCGCCGTCTTGTAGTTGAGTAGGTTGAACGACTGGAACACAAACCCGATAAGCTCGTTGCGTAACCGTGCGGATTGTGTCTCGCTCAGGTCGCGAATGAGTCGTCCCGCCAATCGGTACTCGCCTTGGTCATAGTTATCCAGGATACCTAAGATGTTCAGCAGCGTACTCTTGCCGCTTCCGGAGGCCCCCATGATACTCACCAGCTCGCCATCGGCGATATGCAGGTCAATACCTTTCAATACGTGCAGTTCGTTCGGACGACCGATGTTATAGGATTTATGAATATTGCTCAGCGTGATCATAGGCCCATATAGTATTCCAGAATTCGTACTTTGAATAGGTAGTTATAGCGTGCCCGCAGGTATTGCGACTCCGCTTCCATCTGTTTCTGCTTAGCCTGACTGTATTCGTACGCAGTAGCGCGACCGGCGGTGTATTTCTCGGCGGCGTAACGTTCGGCTTCGCTCTGCGAACGAGCACTTTGGCGGGCAGAGATCTTCTCCTGCTGTGCGGCCTGAGCGTTGTAGTACGCCTGGTCGATCTCCTTCTGCAGTTTCTTTCGTGTCTGCTCTAATTTTACCTCTGCGCTCTCGATGTTCAGCCGCTTTTGCTTTACCTGTGTGGGGGTCTGCATGCGATTGAAGATAGGTATCGACAGGTTTAGTGCTACGTTGGCAGTCAGGTTGTCGGATAGTTGTTTGCCAAAAGCAGCGTTGTTGGAGCCGAACAGATGGTAGTAACTCGTTGACACACCGGCATTGGCTGACAACTTAGGCGAATACGCTGCTTTGCTCGTCTTGAGGGCTGTCTCTGCCGCCTGAATATTGTACTCCGCTTCGCGTATCTCCGGCCTGTGACTGAGCGCAGTCTGCCAAACCTCGTCGCGGTCGGGAAGCAGCGGTCCGTCCAACTCTTCCTCCGAAGGCATGATGATGTCGAAATCCTCGCTGTAGGGAATATCAATTCCTTGCGTCAGATTCAGTAGCGCCAGACGTACGTTGTTGTTGGCTTGCAGTAGCTGGTAGTTCTCTGTACTGTATTGAGCCTCAATGGCATACAACTCGCCTTCAGGCAGGCGTTCCGCTTCTACTTGGGCGCGAATGCGCTCTACCTGACGACCGGTCTCTTCCAGCTGTTTTTGGGCTATCATAGCCAACTCTTTTTTGAGCAGTACATCCAAATACAGCGAGGTCACATTCAGCGCCACGTTCCGTTGAACAGTCTCCAAATTAGCTTCGCCTGCCAGTTTGTTTGCTTTCGCTTCATCAATATTGAATTTCATCGCCAGACCGTCAAACAGCACAAGGTCGGCACTTACGCCGATACCCGTGTTGGCTATGTTCTGCGCCCGAATGATGTTGTCCACACCCGTACTGCGTCCGAAGCTGAATGACTCGCCGATGTACCCATTGATGCCGGGCGAGAGGTTGTACCACGCCTGGCGGTACAGCAATTGTTTCGATTCGTTGCTCAGTTGGCCGGCGCGTAGGTCCAGACTATTGGCGTATGCCACTTCAATACATTGCTGTAGGGAATAGGTATCTGACCACCCGATGAGTGGTAAGAAAAGAACAATCACGAGGAGTATTTTCTTCATCATTGTATTGTTTTCTCAATTTAGCTTGTCAATTTAGCTTGCTTGTATTGTTTTCTCAATTTAGCTTGCTTGTATTGTTTTCTCAATTTAGCTTGCAAAGGTACTACAAAAATTGCACATACGCAAATTTTCGGAACATTTTTTGCAAAAATAGAGTACTTACTCTATATTTTGTCGGTGATGAGGGTGCTCATGCTCGCATGAAGGCACCTCTTCCGCCGGATAAAAAGTATGGCGTAGCCCTTTTGCAAGAAAGTTTCCGGAAATGGTATTCGTTATGTCCGGCATTCTTCGTTATCTCGTTATAGTACTTCGTTAGCATTATAGTATTTCGTTGACTGCTCGTCGTAATAGCGACGAGAACAGAAAACCTTCAACTTAAAAAAACGGCACTCAACACTCAACACTCAACACTCAACCAACTAAAAAAGACTAACCGCCAAAGTCAGAAATCAGCGGCTAATCAGCGGTAAAACACGTAAACGAGACGTAAACGATACGTAATCGACACGTAATCGAACCGAACCGTTTCCGCATCTAATTCAACGTGTCTTTTTTGCTATTTTCACACCCCTATTTGGCAGTCTATCGACCAAGCTTGGGCGATAAGCCCCGCGCTTGCACGGGAACCGAAAACCGAAAACCGAAAACCGATGTCATTGGCATCTCGTCCGTACAACAAACTTTGCAAATACGCATTTTTGCTTTCTAAAATCGTGTGTTTTATGCCATATAATAGCGCGCACGTGAAAAAAAATGAAAAAAATGCTCAAAATATTTGGTCATATCAAAAAAAAATTGTAATTTTGCACGATTTTTTCGCTCGGTAGGCTCCACGGAGCCGTAAATAATCGTGCGAAAACGTCCAAATAACCTGGAAAATAAAATAAAATATATACTAAAATGTCAAAAATTTGTCAAATTACCGGCAAGAAAGCCATGATGGGGTGCAATGTATCGCACTCGAAGCGCCATACCAAGCGCAGCTTCGATGTGAACTTGTTCCACAAGAAGTTCTACTGGGTAGAACAGGATTGCTGGATCAGTCTGAACGTGAGTGCAGCTGGTCTACGTACAATTAACAAAATCGGTTTGGACGCTGCTATCAAGCAGGCCGCCGAAAAAGGGTATCTATACGAATAAAGAGGAGGATTAACTATGGCAAAGAAAACCAAAGAGGCACGAGTACAAGTTATTCTTGAGTGCACCGAACACAAGGCCAGCGGTATGCCCGGAACCAGTCGTTACATCACGACCAAAAACCGCAAGAACACTCCCGATCGTCTGGAACTCATGAAGTACAACCCGATCTTGAAGCGTTATACGCTCCATAAAGAGATCAAGTAATTGAAAGGAAAAAACTATGGCAAAGAAAGCGGTTGCATCGTTACATACCGGAAATGCCGGTCGTACGCACACCAAATGCATCAAAATGGTGAAAAGCCCCAAGACGGGTGCCTACTTCTTCCAAGAAGAGATCGTTGAGAATGAGCGCGTAGCGGAGTTCTTTAAGTAAAAACAACGCACGAAGCGAAAAAAAAGAAAATTTTGCACACTACATTTGGTAGTGTGCATTTTTTTTTGTATCTTTGCACGTTTTTTGATGAAAAAGTATTAAGAATGAAAAAATTACTTGTTTTTCTACTTTTCCTTTCGGCTATTCTGCTCGTTAGCTGCCGGAAACAGTCTAAGTATGAATCCCTCCGTGATCGCGCTTTCCCCGTTGAGATAGAGGTGGTTAGTGAATCCCGTCATACGGCCGTTGGCTCCTATGTCGGTGAGATTAAGGCGGAGACATCTATCCCTCTGGTTTTCCCAATGGGTGGACAACTCACAGGTATCATGGTGCAGAACGGTCAGCACGTTCGTAAGGGCGACGTCATCGCTACCATCGACCCTACGCAGGCCCAGGCTTTGCACGAGAGCTCGCAGGCTATTCTACACCAAGCTGAAGATGCCTACGAACGTCTCAAACCCGTTTACGAGGGTGGGGGAATCAGCGAAGTAAAGTGGGTAGAAATGCAGACCAACCTGCAGAAAGCCCGTTCCATGGCTATTAGTGCCGAGAAAAGACTGCTCGACTGCACCCTACGCGCTCCCGAAGACGGAGCGGTGGATCTGAATAATGTGGAGGTCGGACAGCAACTTGCTATCGCACAGCCTATCGGCCAACTCGTTGATATGAGTGCTATGCGAGCTGAGTTTACAGTTCCCGAAAGTGAAGTGGCTCTCGTCACACGCGGCAGCGATGTGCAGATCTATGTACCGGCACTTGATCTTACCTACGATGCCAAGGTGGATAGCAAGTCTATCATAGCCGGCAAGTTAGCCCATACCTTCAGCGTGTCAGTTGTCCTTGTGGATAAGAATGCCTCTGACCACCTCTTGCAGGGAATGGTTTGCCGCGCTCGAATCAGTAAGGATCATGTCAATGGGTATGTCATCTCCTCCGGCTGCGTCCAGACCCAGCAGAACGGACATAGTGTGTGGGTTCTGCGTAATGGCCGAACCGAACGCGTCATGATTCAGATTGGCGACTTTGTCGAGAATGGTGTCCTCGTGACCGATGGACTCCATGCCGGCGACACAGTCATTGCCAAAGGCTACCAGAAGATGTTTCAAGGCGCTCGCGTGTCTTTCTAACGCGCGCGTATATTAATAAGGTGTCATCCTAAGCCAATGCCAAAGCCAAAGTAAAAAATGAAACAACGAAATCATATTGAATCGGCAATGCGGTACCATTCCCTGGTTTACCTGATAGTAGCATGTCTGGTAGGCTTCGGTATATGGGCCTTGCCGAAGATGAATAAAGACGAATTCCCGCAGGTCACCATACGTCTTGGTGTCGTAGCAGGCGTCTATCCGGGTGCTACGGCACAGGAGGTCGAGGAACAGGTGGCCAAACCCATCGAAGAGTACCTCTTTACCTTCAAGGAAATAGATAAACATAAGACCTATAGTATCTCCAAAGACGGTATCGTCTATGTCTTTGCCGCCCTCTCGCCAAAGGTGATGAATGCCGACGAGGCGTGGGCAAAGATACGAGGCGGACTGTCGCTACTAAAGCAAGTGTCGCTGCCTACCGGTCTTCTTGCCATCGTCGTGGTGGACGACTTCGGTAATACCAGTTCCATGCTGCTCGCTCTTGAGAGCAACGAACGCTCACCTCGTGAGTTGGAGTATTTTGCCGAGAACCTATCGGATCGACTGCGCGAGATACCGGAGATAGGTAGTATCAAAATCCTGGGGCAGCAAAAGGAGGAGATTGCCGTTACGCTGGATGTGGAGCGTATCTCAAAATATGCCCTCAATCAGCAACTCATCTTCACCCGCCTGGCTACGCAGGGCTTTCGAACCATGACCGGTGAGGTGGCTAACGAAATGGGCGCAGCACTCATCCATGTGGATGTTCCATACCGTACTGAGTATGAACTTGGCGAACAGATTATCTATTCCGACCCCGTCACCAACCAGACTATCCGCCTCAAGGACGTAGCTACCATCACACGCCGCTACAAGGAAGCCGAGAAGTATATCGAGCGTTTTGACGAGAATGGTAAGGGATCCTGCATCGTACTCAACCTTGAGATGCAGCCCGGTAACAACATCGTTGCTTTCGGCGACAAGGTCGAACAAATCCTTGCTCGTGCTGCCGAGGTATATCCTCCTGATATTCAGATGCAGCGTATTACCGACCAACCTCGTGTCGTTGATGCCAGCGTTGATTCGTTCCTTAGGGACCTTGTCATTAGTGTCATCATCGTCATTCTCGTCATGCTGGTGCTCTTCCCCCTCAAGACGGCTTTGGTATCCTCTACCGGTCTGCCCGTCTGTATCGCCGTGACACTCGGCGTGATGTATGTACTTGGTATTGAGCTGAATACCGTGACCCTTGCGGCCCTGATTGTTGTGCTGGGAATGGTGGTCGATGATAGTGTTATCGTTATTGATGGCTATTCCGACCTCCTCCACCAGGGGCATTCCCGCTGGTATGCCGCGGCTGTGAGCACTTCGGAGCTATTCGTGCCGATGCTCATTGCCACTACCTCTATATCCGGTATGTTCTTCCCGACGCTCAAACTCATTACAGGTTCGATGGCTGACTTCATCAAGCTCTTCCCATGGGCTATTTTTATCGCCCTGACCTGTAGTATCATATACGCAGTTTGGGTCATCCCCTTCATGGCATTTGCGGCTATCAAACCCGAACTCTCTACGCATAAACCCACCTTAATTGAGCGAGTACAGCAGTCTTTCTTCCTTTGGCTGCAGAATGGCTACCAGAAGATCCTGGACTTCTGTTTCCGCCATCCGTGGGGCACACTCTGTACTGCTGTTGCTTCGGTGCTCGTGGGCGTATTTTTCTTTACCCGACTTGACCTCGAACTCCTCCCCAAAGCGGAGCGTGACTGCTTTGCTGTCGAGATTCACTTGACAGAAGGCTCTTCGCTCGAGCAGACGCAATTCATCGTTGATAGCTTGGGTAGCGTGCTAAATGCTGACCCGCGCGTCACCTCTGTCAACGCCTTCGTCGGAATGGCAAGCCCGCGTTTCCATGCTACATATGCACCCCAGATGGGCGGCAAGGACTATGCACAGTTTATTGTCAACACCATCTCTGACAAGGCTACTGTAGATGTCGTCGAACAGTATCAACCTATCTATGAGGATGCCTTCCCCAATGCTTACTGCCGCTTCAAACGATTGGATTATCAGGCGGTCAATAACCCTATTGAGATTCATATCGAAGGCTCTGACATTGGCGAACTTGAGAAGATTGCGGATACGCTCAAGACTTTCATGAGTCAATTCCCCGAGCTCTGTTGGATTCACTCTGACTACGACGAGACCATGCAGACCATTCGTATCTGCCTTAAGGACGATGAGGCCTCGCGACTCGGTGTTACACAGGCCTCCCTCTCGCTTTATCTCAGCGGTGCGCTACACGGGCAGAATATGACCTCTATCTGGGAGGATGGCTACAAGACACCCGTCATACTCTATTCCGCCGGTACCGATACATTAGGGTATGCAGATGTAGCAAACATGATGATTCCTACACCCATGCCCGGCGTCTGGGTTCCGCTCCGACAGGTGGCAGATGTCTTGCCTGATTTCCATCATGCCCAGATTCAACGCCGCAACTCGGTTCGTACCATTACGGTCTCGGCTGATGTGCGAGGTGATATAGCGCAGTCGCGTATGATGAAACCCATCCGCAAGTACCTCAATCAGCATATCATACCCAACCTCCCGGATGGCTATCAGATTAAGTATGGTGGTATTACAGCCATTACCATGGAGATGCTACCCGGTCTTATCATGTCTGTCTTGGCGGCTCTGTTGGTTCTGTTGGTACTGCTCATCTACCACTTCAAGGCTATTAGCATCTCTTTCCTGTCGCTTGTCGTCAGCCTCTTGTGCTTGTTCGGCGCTACTTTTGGCCTGTGGATGTTCGACCTGAAGTTCTCCGTCACAGCTATCCTCGGTATCATCGCCCTGATTGGTATCATTGTGCGTAATGCCATCATCATGTACGAATATGCCGAGCATCTGGTGCAGAACGAACACATGACTTCGCGCGAGGCAGCCTACCTGGCTGGCCAGCGCCGTATGCGACCCATCTTCCTTACGACTGCTACTACGGCATTGGGTGTCGTTCCCATGATTATTGCTGCTTCTGCACTTTGGATGCCTATGGGTGTTGTCATCTGTTTCGGTGCCATCCTGACCATGCCTATGGTCGTGACGGTATTGCCTATCGCCTATTGGAAACTCTATGAAAAAAGGACTCAGAAAAAATGAAAACAAGACTATTAATCCTTGCCTTGCTGACTTGCTTCGGCATTACGCGAGCTGAAATACTGACGCTGGATTCGTGCCTTGAAATGGCCAAACACAACAACTGCACCATCCGTGCTGCACGGCTGGATGTCGCGATGGCTGAACAGGTTAAAAAACAGGTGCTATGGAAATTCTTCCCGCAGGTCAATGTTAATGCCTTTGCCTTGCACGGATTGAATCCCATTATCACGATGGAATTGCAGAATCAGCAGACTGGTTTCCTATCCAATCTCTTCCATGACCTCTCGGAATATCTTGACCGCGAATACGACGGACGTAAGATTGAGGATAGTGAGATCAAGGCAATCCAGTATGCCTTCTCCGCCCAGGTGATGGCTGTGCAGCCCGTCTTTTGGGGTGGACAAATCGTTACCGGTAATCGACTCGCTTCACTTGGTATTGATGCCTCCAAACTCAAAAGCGAGGTATCCGAACGTGACCTCTTGCAGCAGGTTGAAGAGACCTATTGGCTCGTTGCCGGATTGATTGAGAAGCGTGAGACTATTCAGCGAACACGCATACTCTTAGACTCGCTCAACCATGTGGCAGGTAGGGCCTTCAATAATGGTCTCGTCACACGTAATGACCTGCTCCGTGTGCAACTCAAGCAGAATGAGATAGAAGCCACTTCCATCCAACTCGAAGATGGTATTCAGCTCGCTTCCAAAGCCCTCTTCCAACTCATCGGTCGCGACTATGACTACGAACCCGAATTGGAAACCTTCCCCGAGGTCGAAGCGGTCGAGACCGTCGTCTTGCTTGATACCATCTCGATTGACAACCGTCCCGAAGTAGCGTTGCTTGATCTCAATATCAAGGCCCAGAAACTACAACGCCGCCTAACCCTTGGCGAGGTACTCCCGCATATCGGACTCGGCGCGCAGTTTGGTTACAGCAACATCAACAACATGGCTAAGTACCCGGGTAATGTGAACGTGGTCGGTTTCGCCTTTCTATCCATACCCCTGACGGCTTGGGGCGAGAATGGGCATAAGATTCGCGAACATAACTTGCGTATCAAGCAGGCTGAACTCCTCAAGGAAGACCTCACCGGTAAGATGCGGCTGCAGAACGAGCAGGCTTACAACCGCCTCTCCGAGTCTATCGCCCTCATGCAGAGCCAAAAGACGGCCATCGAACTGGCACAGGATAACTTCAATACCATGCTCCTTAGTTACAAATCCGGCGTGGCTACCATGACCGAATTGATGGAGGCAGAAGCGCTACTTCTCTTGGCGCATAATAACTATACCGATGCCCGCATCAACTACCGTGCTTCGCTGCGCCGCTTTAATGACCTAAATAAATAGTGACCTATGAATAGATTCGTATCCTATAGCATACTTTTGACCCTATTGGTCATCGTTTCGGCTTGCCGCAGAGAGGAAGTCGCACCGCGGCCTACACCCGCAGATGGACGTCTCAACGGACTCTTCTCTATCAGCGCAGACAAACAAGTCTATTTCTCTAAAGGCAATCTTCGTTGCAATCCGAAAAAGAAAATATATAGTTTTGCCGATGAGCAGTATGAGGTCGTTGGAAAGAATAATAACCAGATTACCAAAGACTACGATGGCTGGATTGACCTCTTTGGCTGGGGTACCGGACGTAACCCTGCCAGTTACGGACTTGTCTATCTTTTCTATGACAAGTTCTACGAATGGGGTGACTCTGCCATCGTCAATGGTGGTAATGTGCCGCGAGCTTGGCGTACACTGAGCTATGAAGAGTGGGAATATATCTTCTTTGAGCGTCCACGCGCTCGAGCCTATTGTGGCATACATACAATTTATTGTGATTCTATCAACCAATACAAGGCTGTCATCCTGCTGCCTGACAACTGGACGGAACCCGCCGGTCTTTCAATCTCTACCGACTCCCTCTCTTTTGCCCTCGGCAAAGTGCAAAAACTCATCCCTGTGGCCGATTGGCGCAAGATGGAGAAAGCAGGTGCAGTCGCTCTGCCGTGCGGTGGATCGCGTTTATGGGGCAATACCGAAGGAGATGAAATCGGGATTACCGCCATCTCCGGAGTGAATACCTCTGCTTATTACTGGTCTTCTTCTTTCGGAGAAGACAAACGTTCAGCCTGGTCTATTGAGGTGGTTGACTCACTTCCGGAACTCGCTGAAAATCTCCGCCTCATGGGCTTCTCAGTACGCCTTGTGCAGGATAAATAGTATCACTCTCCACGCATATGTTAGCCATCATCATCAATCCCAAGTCCGGCAAGAGGGCTTTCCGCGCACAGCGTGTGTACCTCTTCCGGCTACTACGCCGCAGGCACGAACCCTTCACCTATCGCGTCACCCGTTATGCCAATCATGCTATTGAGCAAGCACGCGAACTGGTGGAACTGGGATACGACCGGATTCTCGTGCTTGGTGGTGACGGCACACTTAGCGAAGTTATCAACGGCATCATGCGGGCTAAAATATCCGATGAGCAACGCCGCCGGATTTCTTTTGGACTCATGCCGCGCGGTACGGGCAACGACTGGGGACGCTTCTGGAACCTCACCCGCGACTATAAGAAATCCCTCGAACGCTTCTTCGCCGGCTCGCCGCAACCCGTGGATGTGGGCTGTGTGACTTATTGGCGAAATGGAGAGGAACACCACCGTTGGTTCATTAACTCTGTCGGCTTTGGCGTTGACCCGCTCTGCTGCTCTTATGCCGATAAACTCAAACCCTATATCGGTAGCCATCACGTCAACTATCTATTCGGTCTCTTTGCCGCGCTTGTCAAGATGAAAACCATCCAAATGCAGCTCCTGGCCGACGAAAGCGAGGTGGCCAAGGCACCGCTCTTTACCATGAATATCGGTAACGGACCCTATTCCGGTGGAGGTATTCGGCAGAATCCTGAGGCAGACCCGCGGGATGGTATCTTTCACTCGATGTTTGTGGAGAAACCTACCTTCATGCAGATTCTGAAAGCTATCAGCTCGCTCTTTAATGGCAAGTTGAAGGATCTTGCTTTCGTCCATTCCTATTCCGGTTCCGATATCTGGCTTAATACCAAGGAACACCTTCGTTTCGAGGCCGATGGCATCCTCATGGATATTATGGGTCCTTGTCGCGTCACCTGCCTGCACCATGCCCTTAATATGTTTATCAGTTAATCGTTATGACGTAATGACGTTATATTGTAGTATCGTGCTGACGTGATGCCGTTCTGCCGTTAATTCTTAATTTTTAATTTTTAATTTTTAATTACTTTGCAAGCGATCATCTTCTCCGCGGGTCTCGGTACCCGTCTCCGTCCCATAACTGACAGTCTGCCCAAGGCTCTTGTCCCGCTCAATGGCATCACGCTATTGGAGTACCAGATTCGCATGCTTCGCAATGCGGGTATTCGTGATATAGCCGTCAATGTACACCACTTCCCCGACCTTATCATCGACTTTCTCCGCACCCACGACAACTTCGGATGTTCCATCCGCATCTCCGACGAACGGGACGAACTGCTTGATACCGGTGGTGGACTGCTCCATGCATTCCTGCAGCCCGATGGCTCTCTACCATCCGAACCCGTCCTCGCGTGCAACGTAGATATACTTTCTAATATCGACTTGCCGGCTTACCTTGCTTCCCTGCGTAGCGACGAATTAGGCCGACTCGTTGTCTCAGACCGCCCAACGCAACGTTATCTCTGTTTCAACGAAGACAACCGTCTCGTAGGCTGGAAAAATATCCAGACCGGCGAACTGCGTCTTGCTGACGGACGCCACCTGGCTTTCTCCGGTATGTCGCTTCTGCAACCGGAGGCCTTCTCCTTATTAAAACAATATGCCGCGGACCATGGCCCGCGGTTCTCGATGATTGATTTCTTCCTATCCGTCGCACCCACGCACACCTTGCGTGCCTATGTGCCTGCGGACTATCGGATGATGGATGTCGGTAAATTCAATCTCCTTAGCGAGGCGGAAGCGTTCGCACAAGACCTTGTGCCAGGTGACTGATACGCACCTCCACACCATACTTTTCATTCAGGTGTTCCGCCATCTTTTCGGCGGAATAGACGCTGCGGTGCTGTCCTCCCGTGCATCCGAGACTTACCATTAGGTCCTTAAAACCCCGCTCCAGGTAGCGTTCTACGCTCTGATCCACTAACGCCTCTGCTGCATGTAGGAACGGAAATATCTCGCCGTCCTTCTCCAGAAAGTCGATGACAGCTTGGTCCATACCCGTCAGACCCTTGTATTGCTCATACCTACCCGGGTTATGCACCGCTCGGCAGTCGAATACAAAACCGCCGCCGTTACCGCTCTCATCCGCCGGTATACCCTTTTTGTAGCTGAATGAGTTTACACGCACGACCAATCGATCCTGGGAACGGGCTTCTTGCTTCTCATTATTTTTCTTTTCCCCTTTTCCGGTTTCCCATTTCGAAACGAGTTCGCGTAGCATCTCGCTTAGGTACGGATACGTATCTGCTATCCGGGCGTTCCCGTTCAGCCATTGGCGCAGATTGGCTATCGCATAGGGTATTGACTCGATAAAATGCGACTTTCTCTCAAAATATCCCCGGAATCCATACGCCCCTAATACTTGCAGCGTGCGGAATAGTACAAATAGCTGCAGCAACTCCTTGAATGCCTTTCTGTCAACCGGCTCTATGGTACTCAACTCATCCAGATAGTCATCTACCAACTCCTCGCGCAAACTTTGTGGCAGGTTCGCTTTCGCCTGCCATAAGAACGATGCTACATCGTATTGTTTCGGCCCCTTACGTCCGCCCTGAAAATCTATAAAATAGATTTCCCCGTCTGTATAATTGGGGTCCCCGGCGCAACCTGTAAGGTTGTGTTGGGGAAGAGCCGAGGCATCGGTCGCTTTCATGAGCGCGGAGCGGTCAGTAGGTACAACCCGATTGCCGAAGGCGACCATGACGTTGCGGCTTTGAAAGTCGCGGTACAGAAAACTATCAGCCCCCTCGCACGTAAGATTGTCTGCCATCTTCTGGAAATCCGACTCTAACTTATCCTCGCGGAACTCCAACCCCGTCGGCTTCAGAAAGCAGTACTTGAAATAATTCAAATCCCATAGTACTGACTGCCTATCGAATGTCGGAACAGGGTAGCATAGGCTCCAGTCCATCCCTTTGGCTCCTTCAACCTGGAAATGGGCCAACAAACGTATGGTTCTCCTTAGCAACGTCTTCTCCTCTTCGCTGAATACACCGCTCTCTCTGCCCGCTCGGATGGCATCGAACAGTAGTGTATCACCCAGGTCTTCCTGTGTGTATTCCATCTCGTCGTCGCTCACGCTTAGTATCGCCGGTACGTTCAGCCCGCGCGACTTGAAATGCCGAGCCATTCCGATGAAGGCGTGGTTCTCATCCCTTGATGTACCCCTGACGCGGATGTACCGCCGCCCTTGCTCATCCGTCACACGCACATACTGCCGGTTACTACCGGCCGGACTCAGAACTTCTTCTTTCATAACTTTCTTATTTATGAACAGAGTAACAAAATCATCAGTTGTGCTACCATCACCCTTAGGAACATCGTCATCGGATAGACTGTTGCGTAGGCTACTGACGCCTTGTCTGTTTCGCTGCTTTGCGCTACTGCGTACGACAACGCAGGCGGGTCGGTCGTACTACCCGCTATCAGTCCCATCAGCGTGAAATAATCTAACTTGAGCCATTTGCGCGCTACAACTCCGGCGATGATAAGCGGAATGAGGGTTATAAATATGCCATATACAATCCACATATAACCGCCGTTCAGTAGCGTTGGCACAAATGTCTCACCGGCTCCTAAACCTACTGCTGCCAAGAAAAGTGAGATTCCTATCTCGCGAATCATGCGGTTGGCTGATGTCGTCGAGAAAGTTATCATATGGTGATATGGACCGAATCGACCTATCAGGATGGCGACTATCAGCGTTCCGCCTGCCAAACCAATCTTGAATGGCTGACTCAAGCCCGGCATATGGATGGGCATCAGACCGGCTATGATTCCCAACGTAATACCAAAGAATATAGGTAATAGATTGGGTACATCCAGTTGCTTCAGCTCATTACCAAATAGCTCGGCTACTTTCTTTACTTCTTCTTCATCGCCTACCACCATGAGGCGGTCGCCTATCTGTAGCCGTAGGCCGGGCGTCGCCAGCAAATCTATACCGGCACGTTTCACGCGGCTGATAGTGATATGATAACGGCTGTTCAAACCAATCTTGCGAATTTCCTGACCGTTCCATTCGGGTTTGGTAACGACGATTCGACGCGATACCAGGTTGGTCTGATCGCTCGAGCGCTGTTCCTGAAGCGCATTCGGACGATCGGTAATGGTACCTAATAGCTGGAAGAAATCCATATGCTCCTTGTCGCATAGAATACGCAACGTGTCGCCGCATTGGATGGTAGTCGATCCCTGAGGAACTTCTTGACTCTTATCCGCATGTATGATGCGCGAAATCACCATCTCCACCTTGCAAATATGGTGCAACTCTGATACGCTGATGCCGTCCAGACGTTCGTTACTTACCTTCACATCAAAGCAGGCAGGCTCTTTCTTGCCTTGGTCTTTTTGCAGAATGGCTGCCTCTTCTTTGCGAACGTCAATACGGAAGAACCATTTGACCAGCAACATCGAGAACAAAATTCCCAATACGCCCAAGGGGTAGGCTACTGCATAGCCCGACGCGATGGTTGCATTATCTCGCATGAAGGCGTCGCTATATGCCTGTTCGGCGGCACCCAACGAGGGGGTGTTCGTTACGGCACCCGACATCACGCCTACCATCGTTGCCATGTTTTCGCCGCTTAGGGTTGCTATCAGCCAGGTAATAATAGCGGCCAACACCACGATGAGCCCTGCCATCATATTCAGTTGCAAACCGCCTTTCCCGAAACTCGAGAAAAACGATGGACCAACCTGCAGACCTATCGAATAGACAAAGAGTATCAGACCGAAGTCCTTGGCAAAATGCGCTACATGTGGCTCCAAACGAAGACCAAAATGCGAGAGCAAGATGCCCGCAAACAAAATCCAGGTAACACCCAGACTGAAGGTCCCGATCCGTACTTTCTCCTCGATAAACAAACCTACTGCTACCGTCAGCATCAGTATCAGCAGCGACTGCGGTACCGATGGTACCATAAATAGATTGTATAGAAAATCAATAATTCGCATTTCTGTAAACCTAATTTATTGTTTAATCTCTTCTAATAATTTTTCAGCCCGACGTAGCGCCACGTGGATGTTCTCGCATATATTCTCGGGGTCCATCAACTGTTCGATGCCACCGTTATGCAACTGATGACGTACGTGCGATTTTACACCCGACAGAATGATGGTAATACCTTCCTTGTGCGAGCGTTCGATCAGCATCGACAAGTTGTGCATCGCCGTTGAATCTACAAACGGAACCTTACGCATTCGGATGATTCGAATCGGGTATTCTTTGCCCGATACATGCGTCATGATGTCGTCAAAACGGTTGGCTATGCCGAAGAAATACGGACCATCTATCTCGTACACCTCCACGCCGTCCGGTATTGTCAGGTGATCCAGATTCAGTTGGATATCCGTGTCTTCGTTGGGGTCTATCTCGTGGTGGATGGTGCGGATTTGGGTCTGCTCGTTGGTGCGCATCAGGAATAGTACCAAGGCCAACAATATTCCCACCTCAATGGCCACCGTCAGGTCGAAGATTACCGTCAGGAAGAATGTAATAAGCAGCACCCATAGGTCTCTGTTCGGGTGTTTGATAAGGCCGTATATCGTCTTCCAACCCGACATCGAATAGCTCACCATGATCAGCACAGCCGCCAGGCAGGCCATTGGTATCATGCCGACCAACTTACCCAAGAATAGCAGCACCAGCAGCAGGACAATCGCATGAATGATACCGGCCACAGGGGTGCGGCCGCCGTTGTTGATGTTGGTCATCGTGCGCGCTATAGCACCGGTAGCGGGGATGCCGCCAAAGAACGGCACCACCACATTCGCCACTCCTTGGGCAATAAGCTCCGTGTTCGAGTTATGCTTGTCACCAATCACACCGTCTGCTACCATCGCCGACAGCAGCGACTCTATCGCGCCTAACATCGCTATCGTAAATGCCGAGGGGAACAGCTTCTGCACCAACGTGAAGAAACTCTCACCTTCCGCCAACTCCAACTTCGGAAGACTCGGAGCCGGTATGCCGTGCGGTAACTCGTATAGGTCGCTAATCGTCTGCAGCGATGCTATGCCCCAGCTGTCCGGAGCGTATTCTTTCAGCAACCATACACCAAATGTCGCCAATATGATGGCTGCTAACGAACCCGGTATGCGTTTCGTAATGAACGGCATCACGATGCATATCGCCAACGAAAAACAGCCTACAATCACCGCCCAACGGTTCACGCTGAAGTGCTGAACGTAGAATGCCCATTTGTCAATGAAGTTCGCCGGCACGTTCTGCAGACCCAGGCCGAAGAAATCGTTCATCTGCGTCGAGAATATCGTCACGGCAATACCTGCCGTGAAACCGACGATGACGGGGTAGGGTACGAACTTAATCACCGATCCCATATGCGTCAGTCCCATCACGATGAGCAATATGCCCGCCATGATGGTAGCTATCATCAGACCTGACAGACCGTATTGCTGGATGATACCGTAGATGATGACGATGAACGCACCCGTCGGACCGCCTATCTGCACCTTGCTGCCGCCTAATACCGAGATGATGAGACCCGCGATGATGGCGGTCACCAGACCTTCTGTCGGTCCCACGCCCGAAGAGATACCGAATGCGATTGCCAATGGTATGGCAACGATGCCGACGATGATACCTGCCAACGCATCCTGACCGAACTGAACGCGGTTATATTTATGCATCCCGTTGAATAACTTCGGCGCAAATACTTCCTTTAAGTTGTTCCGTATTGAATTCATATCCTTTCCCTTTGTATTCTTTTATAATCCTATTCTATTCTTAGTATTCCTATCTTATTTTTTCTCCGTTTAATAGTTTGTTTTTGGAAGCGGTTTTTCCTCTTTTCCCAAATTTCGTGCAAAGATACAAAAATTAATTGAATCGTGCAAAAAAAACGCTTGTTATTTGCATATATAATAAAAAAATACCATCATTGTAACAATTTCCGAAATCAATTTCTCTATTCCCGTCGGCATAATGCCGACTTCATTTCTTTCCGACCTCATTCATCGCGCGCGCGAACCTTATATTAATAAATAATAAAAGCCCATTTTTGCCCATTTCTGGAAAAATCGCCAAAACAGCTTATTTTGACCCTAAAATGGCCTAAAATAAGCCTATTTTGCAAACTTGACTTTACAAAAATGCCTAAAATGATGTTTTTTTGATATTTTTTCACAATATTATTTGGTCATATGAAATAAAAGCAGTAATTTTGCACCCGCTTTCGAGAGAGACAGAGTGACGATTTTCCGCCCAACGGGGTGCTTAAAATATAGACCATCGGTTTTCATACCGAAGCCTATTTTTTTTCGCCTCTTGCGAAAAGGAAAGCAACTGAAAAAGAATGACCTTTGAAAGATTGATCAATCAAGATGTAGTACAAGAATTGAGAGACATAATCGAGACGCAAGTCGAGAAGATGTCCCCAAGAAATGGGAAAAAAAGTTCCCTGTCAAGTACACTCAATAGATTAAGCGTTCTGAGCTACGATAAAAATTATTTACAACGAAGAGTTTGATCCTGGCTCAGGATGAACGCTAGCGACAGGCCTAACACATGCAAGTCGAGGGGCAGCGCGGGTAGCAATACCTGGCGG
>ONBH01000043.1 GCA_900316005.1 uncultured Bacteroidales bacterium
TCCGTTTTTCCAATAATTCCGGCTGCAAAATTACTACTTTTTTCTGACATATGCAAAAAAAATCGCCACATTCTTGCGAAATGGCGATTTTTTATCGGTGTTCAGAACGCTGTAAGCGGCGCAAATCCTCAATCGCACGCGGAGAACAGCAACAACAGTTGCGTACCCTCTGGAATCGGAAGCAGAAAGTACGGAACAGATTAAAGACCGACAATCTGGATGAATGGATAGAGCGAGAGGTTATCGAGCAGGTCATCAGCAGGAGAATGGAAGAAAAAAATAAATGGAGTTAGCGCTCGATTTCGAAACACTTCAGGTTGGCATCCAGGCCATGCACAACGTCAAGGCTGCGGAGATGAGGCGATACAAAACTGGCCGTAGAATCTAAGCCGGCATATGGGATATGCCCCAAATCAAGCAACGAATTGAAAAGCGCCATCGTCGAAAATGTCTTGCGGCGGTTTTCTCGCAGGATATCCGCCGTGGCAGGATAGCGCCTCCTATACTCAGGCGAGAGCCAAACGAAAAGAGGCACATGGTACTCGTAACGGCTACCGTAAAAAGTACCATGGAGAAACATATTTCGTTCGTCATCCAACAGATTCTCGCCATGGTCACCAACATAAACAAGGGCGATACTGCGCCCCGAGCGTTCAAGACAAGTCAGGACGGTATCGATGAAGTAATCGGTATAGAGGATAGCATTATCGTACGAATTGACGAGGATGTTACGCAACTCATCAAGGGCCTTACCATCCTCGGATAGGCTGCCCTCTTCGGGGTTCATCGAACTAATGAGTTCACGCACATTCAGATCGCGCATATCAGGCTGAAAAATGCAGTATTCATCGGGATATCTGGCCGAATACTTGAAATGGCAACCCAGGGAATGGAGTACCAACATCTGCTTGCCGCTTTGGTTGATAAAATGGTTCATGGGCGAGAGCAGAATAGTGTCAAAAAAGGTCAGTTGGTTTCTGGGGGGATAGAAACAATAGTCGCAGGTAGATGAGATACGCTGTAGGAAGGGGTTACCGAAACTCTGGTCTGCAATCCAAGCGGTATGCCAACCCGCTTCCTGAAAAGCCTCAACGACCGATTTCTCGGTATAATACCGGTGGGGTTCCTCGGGCGTAGCGGGAGATAGCATAAACGGCACGGATACGGTAGTGAGGTTTGCAATCGAATAACAGCTATCAAAGCTAACCAACTCATCGCCACGGGCGAGCAAGCGGGGGGAAGTCTGCCGCTCGTAGCCATTCAGTTGCCAGTGGTCATAACGCGAGGTCTCGCCCAATAAGAGAATGACGATATCGTCACCGGAATAGTCGGTGGGAATGCCAAAAGAATAATTCCGGAGATTTTCCTGTTGGCGACGGATCTGCGTGCCTATATCAATAATATGGTAGGCTGCGAGTCCGATATTGACGGGTGATATTTTTTCCAGGCCCACAAAAGCCGTCGTACGCACATCTTCGTTATTCTGCGGCAGCCATCGTGGCGGGGTGTGATTGAAATGTAACACAATGATTCCCACGAGGAAATAGGTAGCAATGATACCGGCTGCACCATATCGCCAGAGGCGACGCGGGATAAGATATTGGTCACGAATGACATGTTTAGTCAGGTGGTAATAGAGCCACCAAAGACCGCCAAAGACAAAGAGTCCCCACCAGTAGGTGCTGAAGAGTTCGAGGAACTCGCCCGGCTCGCTGGCTATAATAGTATAGACGAACAAAAGCGAGGTAGTAGCATGATTGATGACGAGATGAACCATTTCGACGGCGCTGAAGAAGAAGGTCATGAACGCCATGACAAAGAAAAAGGTCCGACGCTTGTTGAGCACCAAGAAGAACGCATAGAACAGGATTCCGGACAAGAGATAGAGAATCCGGATGCCGACAGTACCCAAATCACCTGCCATAAAAGTACCCATAAAAGTGGGCAGTAGCAGGAAAGCGAGCAGGAAGGTAAAAACGATAATTTCTCTTGGTTTCATCGGTATTTTTTGCTTTGCAATATACAATCATTTCCTACGGATAAGCAGCAGGGAGCATTGAGCCAAAGCGGCAGGTTGCGCTCCACATGTCCGGCGGGGAAGTCGAAGAGGACGGGATAGCCGTAGCCGTCGGTAGCCCGTAGGATGGTTTCCGCGACGGAACAATTCATGGATGGGTCATCGTCGCAGTCGCTAAACTGCCCGACGACCAGTCCGGCAATACGTGATAGCACCCCGCTCATGCGCAGGTTCTGCATCATGCGGTCAATATGGTAGTGTCGCTCGGCGATATCTTCGATGAAGAGTATGGCGGGTGTATCGGGTTCGGCATCCAGCAGGCGAGCGAGGCTGTAGGGCGTACCCTGCAGACCATATAATACACTAAGGTTACCGCCGATGAGCCGTCCGGTAATCTGCCCCGCGCGGTTGAGTGGATGGGCAGGCAGGGTATAGCAGAGGGGTTCGCCCAGCAAGGCCTGATGCCAGAGTTGTACGGGTTCGCTGTCTAAGGGCAGTTCCGCCAGGTGCTTGCACATCAGGGCGTGCAAGGAGGGTATGCCATGTAGTCCGCACCACTGATGGAGTGCGGTGATGTCGGAGAAGCCGATAATTATCGGCAGATTTGCGGGGGCCCCGAGGTTATCGAGAGCGGGGAGTATTTGCTGCAGGCCATAGCCTCCACGGGCACAGAGGATGGCATCAATGGCGGGGTTAGCGAGGGCGTCCGCGAGGTCGGCTATTCGTTCGGCCGGCGTACCGGCAAATCGCCCATACGCCCCATAGGCATGCGGGGCGACAGAGACGCGGTAGCCGAAGAGCCTCAGCCGTTCGGCAGCGCGGTCAATCAAGTCGGGCGCTATAGCCCCAGAGGGGGATAGGATATGTATTGTTTTAGGGGTCATCCGCGGTCAGAGAGACGGAGCATTAGAACATACTACCGTCATCGAAACTGAGGTCCTGGAAGCCCTCCATATCCAGCTCTCCTTCGTCGTACTGGCTGTCGCCGTAGAAGTCCTCATCGCCTTCCCAGTCGGCCTTGCCGTTCTTGCCGACAATACCGCTGAGGGGATCCTCTTCGTGGAGTTGCTTGGGTGCTTTGCCCTTTTTCTCGACACACTTAACACCGGTCATACTGCCAGGCAGTATTTCCTTGAGTGAGCCAAAGAAATAGCGTTCGAACATGGGGTCGAAGATATAGATGAGCCGCTGCCCCTGTTCCTCCATCAAGTCGGCAAGGTGTGTGCGGTCCATAACCATATTGTCGTAATCGAAGTTACGATCCATTTCAATGAGCGTTACCTCCTGTTCTTTTTCCCAGCGGTCGTTGCACATGAAGAACGATGTCATTTGGTCGTTGTTGTACTTGACGGCAGAGAGAATTGCCTCGTGCAGTTCCAGAAACGTAGCATCGGGGTCAGCCTCGAAGACCAGGCGGAAATTGTCGCCCTCTTCGCATGAAAAAGCAATTTTGTATATCATAAAGCCATTTTTTTTACCATTTGGTCATTTACCATGTACCATTTATGTACCATGTCCCCAACGTGGCTTTGCCGCGGTGGGGAGAGCAGAGGCAGGAGTCGCCCTAACGAGCGCGGAGCGGTCGGTCAATGCGATCTCCTTGCCGAATGCGAGTGCAAAGATACTATATTTTTTTGGAATACACAAATATTTTTACGAAAAAAAGCAATAATTACTATTTAGAGGCGAAAAAATGCAGAAATATTTGCATATATGCAAATTTTGTTGTACCTTTGTCGGCGGAATTTTTAGAATACCACTTTATGCGTTATTGTGTACCTTAAAAAGAAACAAAAAAAGCAAGAATGACAAAATCTCAGTCAATCATTGAAGTGAACCATGTCTCGAAGCAATTTGAGGACGGGACATATGCGTTGCACGATGTTAGCCTTCAGGTAAAAAAAGGCGAGTTTGTAACCATTTTAGGTCCTTCGGGCTGCGGCAAAACGACGCTACTCAGATGTATAGCGGGTTTTCAGGTCGCGAGTTCGGGGGATATTCTTTTGAACGGCGAAGACGTGACGGATATGCCACCCCACATGCGTCCGGTCAACACGGTGTTTCAGAAGTATGCGTTATTTCCGCATCTGAACGTGTTTGAGAACGTAGCTTTCGGCCTGAAGCTGAAGGGCGTGGAGAAGACGGAAATGATTCGTCGGGTAAAGAAAGCCCTCAAAATGGTAGCTATGTCGGACTACGAGTACCGAAATGTAGATTCGCTGTCGGGTGGTCAACAACAGCGTGTAGCCATAGCACGCGCGATTATCAACGAGCCGGAGGTGCTTCTGCTGGACGAACCGTTAGCAGCCCTGGACCGCAAGATGCGCGCGGATATGCAGATTGAGCTGAGAGAGATGCACAAGAAATTAGGTATCACCTTTATCTACGTGACGCACGATCAAGAGGAGGCGTTGACGCTGAGCGACCGCATCGTAGTGATGCGCGAGGGACGCATACAGCAGATTGGCACGCCGACGGATATCTACAACGAGCCGCAGAACTGCTTTGTAGCGCACTTCATCGGCGAGAGTAACATCCTTGACGCCACGATGATACGCGACCGTCGCGTGAAGTTCTGCGAGCAGGAGTTTGACTGTATCGACGAGGGCTTCGGCGAGAATACGGAAGTGGATGTAGTCATTCGTCCCGAGGATATCTATATCTGGCGCAAAGGCGACGGTATCCAATGGGCAGAGGATGTGGACCCGGATGACCGCGTGCCGAAGGGTAATTTCACCCGCCTGTACGGAACGGTGACGACCTGTATCTTCAAGGGCGTTCACTACGAGATGACCGTTCAGACCGACAACGGCTACGAGTTGGAGGTGCAAGACTACCATATGTTTGCCGTAGGCGAGAATGTCGGCCTATTGGTGAAGCCCGAAGATATTCAGGTGATGAAGAAAGAGCGCCTGTGCAACACCTTCCGCGGCGTGATGAAAGAGGGCAATAAGGTAGAGTTCCTGGATGCCGATTGGGAAGTGACCGAACGCATGGCGGAGCGATTCCAGCCGGGCGAAGAGGTGGATATAGAAGTAGATTTCGGACGCATCAATTTGCAGGATGATGAGGACGACGGCGTTCTGTCGGGCGAGGTACATTTCATTTTGTACAAGGGCGACCACTACCATCTGACCGTTCGCACGGACGATGGTGATGACCTGTTTGTGGATACCAACGATATTTGGGATGACGGCGACCGCGTGGGTATCAAGATAGCTGCCAGTTGGATAAGACTTTATAAGACGGAGAAGACAAACGATGAAACTATTTCAAAACAGGCGTAGTTGGGCTTGGCCGTATATTGTGTTCTTAGTGCTACTGGTGATACTGCCGCTGGTACTCATCGGCATCTATGCCTTCACGGACACGGCGGGCCATTTCACGCTCAGGAACTTTGCACAGTTCTTCTCCAAGTCAGAGGCGGTAAACACATTTATCTACTCTATCGCCGTAGCGCTGATTACGACGATCATCTGCCTGCTGTTGGGTTATCCGGCGGCATACGTGATGGCGATGCGTTCGTTCCGCACACCGGCGGTGATGGCATTGCTGTTCATCCTGCCGATGTGGATTAACTTTCTGCTGCGCACGATTGCAACGGTGGAGCTGTTTCATATGTTCAACCTGCCGCTGGGCGAGGGGGCACTACTATTCGGTATGTCGTACGATTTTCTGCCATTTATGATATACCCTATATATAATACGCTGCAGAAGATGGATATCAGCCTGCTGGAGGCCGCCAAGGATTTGGGTGCTACCCGCTGGCAGACATTCATGAAGGTAGTGCTGCCGCTCTCGATGCCGGGCATTTATTCGGGTATCGTGATGGTGTTCATGCCGACGGTAAGTACGTTTGCGATAGCCGAACTGCTGACGCACAACAAGATTACGTTGTTCGGTTCGCTTATCCAGCGCAGTTTTGGCGAAGGCGGCATTCTGATGTGGAACTACGGAGCGGCTCTGTCGCTGATTATGCTTGTTATTATAGGTGCAACCTCGTTCTTCGGGCAGAATGACTCGGAGATAGACAACCAGAAAGGAGGTCTGATATGAAGAATCAGAAATTCGTATCGTCGGTTGACAAACGCGGCCGTTGGTCTCGCGTGGCCGGTCAGGCATACCTATGGTTGCTGTTAGTGGTGCTGTACGCGCCGATAGTGCTGATTATCATCTTCTCGTTCACCAAGAGCAAGGTGTTCGGCAACTGGACGGGCTTTACGTTCGGTCTGTACGAGAACCTGCTGACGGGTTACGACTACGATGCGCAAGTGCGCGTGGACCCCAACCTGTATCGCGCTATCTTCTACACGGGCCTGATAGCCCTGATTGCGGCTATCATATCAACGCTACTGGGCACGCTGGCGGCAATAGGTATATTCCACCTAAAGCAACGCTTGCGCCGTGCGGTGACCTTTATGAACTCCATACCGATGATTAACCCCGATATATTGACGGGTATCAGCTTGTTCCTGCTGTTCGCCTCCATCGGCCTGACGCGCGGACTGGGCACGGTAATCATCGCGCATGTGGTATTCTGTACGCCCTATGTGGTGCTGAGCGTGATGCCACGCCTACAGAAGATGAATCCGAACATCTACGAGGCCGCCTTGGACTTAGGCGCCACGCCGCAACAAGCGCTGCGCAAGGTGTTAGTACCGGAGTTATGGCCGGGCATCATCAGCGGATTCATACTGAGTCTGACGCTCAGTATCGACGACTTCGGCGTCACCTTCTTCACCAAGGGAAGCGGCGGTCTGGAGACACTAAGCACCTTTATCTACGCAGACGCGCGCAAGGGTGGCTTGACACCCGAGTTGAGACCCCTGTTCTCACTCATCTTCCTTACCATTTTGGTTCTATTGATCATCATGAATATACGAACAAATAAACAAATAAAGAAATGAAAAAAATCGTTCTTGGCCTGATGGCCGTAATCATGGGAATGACAGCCTTTGCTGCCGACCGCGAACACACCCTGAAAGTCTATAACTGGGCCGACTATATCGACCTGGAGAATGTGCTGAACAAGTTCCCCGCTTGGTACAAAGAGCAGACCGGCGAAGATGTGAACATTATCTACCAG
>ONBH01000029.1 GCA_900316005.1 uncultured Bacteroidales bacterium
AAAAAAATTGCATCTGCTGCATTTTTTTGGCTTTTTTGGGGAATTTATATTATTTATCACAATTCTATATCACCTTGCGATGGAGAACGAAACTGAAAAGTAGTGCGGCTATCTTTATTCGTAATCACAAAGTCTGTCTCAACGATGATATCCATTCCTATAAGCAAATCATAGTCATCAATATCAGTAGAATAGACCTCCACATCTTTAATAATCTTTCCATTAGGAAGAGCAATATGCACCATATAAGTACTGCTGATTTTATCGCCGCCTATACCCATTACACTTCCCTGCCTGAGAGGGTTAAGGTGAAGTGCTTCTATAATACGTGGCGAAACAATCGTGAACTGAGCACCAGTATCCCACGCTGCTCTTTCCGTATGGAAATGAGGTGGAATAGACATGTGAGGCGAAATTTTGACGGCCGGTAAAACTACAGCCTCAGTGATTATAGCTTCGGCTAAGCACTTATACTCTTTCCTGAAAGAATGATTCATACAACTCTATAGGCATATCAGTAATGAGATGAGCTTTGCGCTCGGGTCTATAACTACCGGGCTTCACATGGTAAAACGTACAACGCATCTTATGCTCTGTATTTCTCGGATTTTTAGGTATCTCAACGACCTGATAATCTGCTAATCTTAGGTTTTTTAAGTCAATCATAGTTAATTTCTTCTTTGATTCTCGGGTGCAAAGGTACTACTTTTTTTTGATATGAGCAAAAAAAAAGCCAAAAAAAATGCATCTGCTGCATTTTTTTGGCTTTTTTGGGGGAATTTGCAGATACTAATTTGAGTCCCACAGTTGTGGATGATTACCTTTTTAGTGAGGCGAGGTTATTTTATTCCAAGCTGTGAAGGAAGTAATTCCGGATTATTACGCGTATCCCATTTAGCTTGCGGCGACCATTTTATGTTTACCATAACGCTGATTCTGCTTCTAAATCTTCTTGCGAAATACATAATCCGGCTTCATAGTCATGCAAACCTTGTCGTATAAATTCTTTCACTTCTGAACTGGTAAACTGACATGGAGCAGTTGCATCAACGGGTGCTATACTCATATGTTCGTGAGCCCAAGCCTCAAGGACCTCATCATTATACCAATCGGGCATTCCGAGTTTTTTCGACTTCTGCTGAGCCTTTACAGCAAAATAGTGAGCTAAAATATTGCGAACTTCCACCAATTCTTCTTCATTTTGCATTTGAGAAATGGCATCAAATATTTGCGCTTTATATTTTCCAGACATTGGTTTTGTTACTGTTGACTGCATAATTTTGTCCCTTTCTTCAAATTTTGCTTGCAAAGTTACTACAAAAATTTGGAATACACAAGGATTTGAGGAAAAAAATGCAAATTTTACGATGAATAACGAAAAACGAGCCCGAGAGCTCGTTTTTCGTACGTTGGCCGTTGACGTTGGCTGATGGCCGTTGGCGTTGGCGTTGACCTTATTAGAGTTGCGGTCCGGCGGGAACGAGAGCCTTACCGGCTTCGTTGGTGGTGTACTTGCCGAAGTTCTTGATGAAACGGCCGGCAAGGTCCTTGGCCTTCTCTTCCCATTCGGCAGCATTAGCATAGGTGTCGCGCGGGTCGAGGATAGCGGGGTCAACGCCGGGCAGTGCGGTGGGAACCTCGAAGTTGAAGTACGGGATCTTCTTCGTCGGAGCCGAGAGGATAGCGCCGTCCAGGATAGCGTCAATGATGCCGCGGGTGTCGCGAATCGAGATACGCTTGCCTGTGCCGTTCCAACCGGTGTTCACCAGATAAGCCTTGGCACCGCTCTTTTCCATACGTTTAACCAGTTCCTCTGCATACTTGGTAGGATGCAGCTCCAGGAACGCCTGACCGAAGCAAGCCGAGAAGGTGGGCGTCGGCTCGGTGATGCCGCGCTCGGTACCGGCCAGCTTAGCCGTGAAGCCGGAGAGGAAGTAGTACTTGGTCTGCTCGGGCGTCAGGATGCTGACAGGAGGCAGTACGCCGAAGGCGTCGGCGGAGAGGAAGATCACATTCTTAGCTGCAGGACCGGCAGAGATCGGGCGCACAATCTTCTCAATATGGTCGATAGGATAGCTGACGCGGGTGTTCTCGGTGACGGACTTATCGTTGAAGTCAATCATACCCTCGGCATCCACGGTCACGTTCTCCAGCAGCGCGTTGCGGCGGATAGCGTTGTAGATATCAGGTTCGGACTCCTTGTCCAGCTTGATAACTTTGGCGTAGCAGCCGCCCTCGAAGTTGAAGACGCCGTTGTCGTCCCAGCCGTGCTCGTCGTCACCGATGAGCAGACGCTTCGGGTCGGTACTGAGCGTCGTCTTACCCGTGCCGCTCAGGCCGAAGAAGATGGCGGTGTTCTTGCCCTCCATATCGGTATTGGCAGAGCAGTGCATCGAAGCGATACCCTTCAGAGGCAGATAGTAGTTCATCATCGAGAACATACCTTTCTTCATCTCACCGCCGTACCAGGTATTCAGAATTACCTGCTCGCGCGAGGATACATTGAATGCCACGCAGGTCTCGGAGTTAAGGCCGAGTTCCTTGTAGTTATCCACCTTAGCCAGCGAAGCGGTATAAACCACGAAGTCGGGGGTGAAATTAGCCTCTTCCTCTGCGGTGGGTTTGATGAACATATTACGCACGAAGTGAGCCTGCCATGCTACCTCCATGAAGAAGCGAACAGCCATGCGGGTGTCTTTGTTGGCACCGCAGAAAGCATCTACTACATACAGTTCCTTGTTCGAAAGCTCCTTGACAGCCAATTCCTTAACGGTAGCCCATACCTCTTCGGTCATGGGGTGGTTGTCGTTCTTGTACTCGTCGGTAGTCCACCAAACGGTGTCCTTGGAGTTCCGGTCCATGACGATGTATTTATCCTTAGGCGAACGGCCGGTATAGATACCGGTCATTACATTGACAGCACCAAGCTCGGTCAGCTGACCTTTCTCATAGCCGGTCAGTGCCGGATTCGTTTCCTCTGTGAAGAGGTACTCATAGGAAGGATTGTAAGCCTTGATGGTTGCACCATTGATCCCATAGCGGGAAAGATCCAAATTTTTCATACCTTTTATCGATTTAAATAACGTTTTTCTCATTGAGCTTACAAAATTAGTGCTTTTTTCTGACATGACCAAATTTTCTTGCATTTTTTCGAAAAAAACAAAAAAAATGACAAGTCCACATGACAAAATATGTTTTTTAGCATGTTTATTTGTGTTTTTTAGCATAAAAATTTGGTCAATACAGAAAAAAGCAGTACTTTTGCACCGTGTTTTTCATGGTATTAGATTTAAGGTTAAGAGAGATTGGGTTGTCGCGATGACAATCCTTTCTTTTTTCTCCCCCTCAAGGTAACCCCATGGGGGAGAAAAATTGATAGTTGACAGTTGATAATTGATAATTTTTGATGACACAGCCATTTGACATAGCGGATTTGGAGGCATGCCTGCGGGTACTACGTGCGGGTGGCATTGTGCTGTACCCCACCGACACGGTATGGGGCATCGGCTGCGATGCGACCCATGCGCAAGCCGTGCACAAGATTTATCGGCTCAAGCAGCGTAGCGACGCGAAATCTATGCTCGTGCTGCTGGCAGACGAAGAGGCGTTGAGCCATTACGTGAGCGTGCCCGCGTGCGCGCGCGATATTATAAAGGAAGAGACTGCCCGCCCGCTCACCATTATCTATCCCCGTGCGCATGGTGTAGCCGAGAATCTCATAGCCGAAGATGGCTCATTGGGTATCCGCCTCACCTCCGAAGCCTTCACCCGGGCACTCTGCCGCCGACTGGGGCACCCGATTGTGTCCACCTCGGCCAATATATCAGGTTGCCCCGCTGCCAAGACCTTCGCCCAAATCAGCGATGCCATCCGGCAAGGCGTGGATTACATCTGCCGTTACCGACAGGATGACGATGCGGAAAAACTACCCTCTAAAATCATAAAAGTCACCTCCACAGGGGAAGTGACCATTATTCGGGAATAAAAATGCCTTCAACCATTAACCGTTAACCCTTAACCGTTAACCTTTAATAGGCTTTCGCAGTAGTCCAATAGTTTCTTTGCCTCATCGGCTTTCTTTTGATAGATATCCATACTCAGTGCCTCGGCCTGCTCCAGTTCCTGAACCAGAGCCTCCACACGTTTCATTGCCTCGTCATACGTCATTGTATTCTCCATATCTCTCAACTTTAAACTCTCAACTGCACTCAACTCTCAACTCTCAACTCTCAACTAAAATTACTGTCCTTTTCCGCGTAGTAACACGCCGATGGTGAAGAACAGGATCTTCACATCCAGATACAGCGACTGGTTCTCCATATAAGCTATGTCGTAATTGAGCCGCTTAATCATCTTCTCCATGGTGTCGGTATAGCCAACCTTGATGGGTCCCCAGCTTGTCAGCCCCGGCCGAATCTTATAGAGCAGGCAGTAATACGGTGCCTGTTCCTGTATCTTGTTGATAAAGAACGCCCGCTCGGGTCTGGGTCCCACCAGCGACATATCGCCGATAAAGACGTTCCAGAGCTGCGGCAGCTCATCCAGGCGGTACTTGCGCAGCACGTGGCCTACCCTCGTCACGCGGGGGTCGTCGTCGGTCGCCAACCGGGGCGTCTCGCTCTCAGCCCCGGCGACCATCGTGCGGAACTTATAGATTCGGAACGGACGCCCAAAGCGGCCAATTCGCTCCTGACTATAGATAACAGGTCCTTTTGACGAGCAATAGACGGCCACTGCTATCACCAGGAACAGGGGCGAAAGCAGCACCATCGATACCGCCGAAACCACCACATCCGTAAAACGCTTGATGCATATCTCTGCATCCGACATCCGCTGCGCCGTGATACGCACCATCGGGCTCTCGTCCTCCAGTTCGCCGATGCGCGCTGCACCGTTCAGGATATCATACACCCGCGGCACCACCAGTATCTCTTTGCCCGTCGGGAAGACCTCACGGATACGGGCATATAACTCATCCTCCTTCGCGCCATCCGGCAATGCTATCACCACCGTCTCCGGCTCCGGGTGTTTGCGGCGGGTCAGCAGCGTGATCGCCAACCGCGGGATATAACACAGGCAGAACTGCAGCCCCAACAGCACCAGGAGCGAGGTAGTGTAACGGTGGTAGTCGGTCACCTTGTCATCGATGATGATGATAAAGAATGCCCCTAACACGATTATCAGCGTGGATAGCAGCGTCGTGAAGAACTCTTCCGACAGCTTCTTACCAAACGGCCGGAGGTAATAACCCGATAGATAATACACCACCGCGCACGCCATCGGATAGAGTATGAGGGGGGTCCAGAAACCGAAAGCCGGTATCAGCACCGTATCCACCGACAGCACCCTACCCTCATACACCAGCCAGCGGAATACCAAAAACAGTATCCACGCCATCAGGGCCGACAGGAGGTCGGCTGTCAGGTAGATGAGTTGCTGCTTGCGATGTGCCGTCATGTCTTACCAGAAAATACTATTCAGCCGTGCCCGATAGGCATCGGTATAGATACCTTCGGTTCCCTGACCACCTATGATATACAGGTACTCGCCATCGGTCGTTACCGAGGGTTGATAGCGCAGGCGATACCCCTCGGGGTAGCGTGATACGGTCGAATCCGCCGTTTCCCAACTCAAGCCCGCATCCTGCGAGAAACGTATCGCATCATCCAGTTGCATCGACGCATCAACGCCGCCGTACGACTCCAGTTGGTTATGATACCATATATACGAGCGGTAGGCAAACGGCTCACGCTCCTGTTGCATGGCGGTATAATCGGTGAGGCGATAGACTGCGTCGGTCAACTCCGTTGCCGGAGCGCTGAGCTCGATGTTATAGGCTGTGGCGACCATGGTTCCCCTGCTATTGAATCCGCCGGCTATGAAGGCATGCGGGCGTTGGGCCTTGTCATTATACTCTACCGCTGCAAAGCCATAGACGGGGAAGTCCGCCGGCAAGGTATCACGTGGCAGGAGGTCGTCGCGGAGCTTTATCTCCCCCAAAACGTCCACCGTAGCCAGGTGCAGAGCCGTCTCGCCGGTACGGCGTACGAGCAGCCAGGCCTCGTCGTTGAAGCTGAGTAGCATCGTCACGGGTTCATAGCCCGGCGTGGCGTCGTGCGACCAGTTGATGCCGTCCCACGAGGTATAAACACCCGTGGCATCGGCATAGTAGAATGTCTCGGCGGTATCCACATAGCAGATGCTACGCACGCGGCAGTCTGTAGGCAGGCCTACCGGCGTACTCTCTTTCGTCCACACGCGTGCGTTGGCGGAGGTGTAGAGACTGTTCTGGAAACCGTCATTGGTGTAGTAGAAGAACACCCGCTCCGCCATCAGCGCCTTGCCTTCCATGGGTTGGGGCGGAGTGATCTCGGTCGCGAGTTCCTCCCATACATACAGGTCCGGGTCTATCTGGTGTACATAGACACTTATCTCATAGACCTTTTTAGCCGTGCCATCGGCAGCGGTAATGGTTACATAGATGGGCTTCTGGTTGAAGTTCAGGGTATCGGTACCGGTGAGCGAGAGCGTACGGTCGCCTATCGTCAGCAGCGATGACGACGGGATGGCGGCAAAAGTAAAACGCGGCACGACGGAATCCAATCGGGTACCAAACTTCAGCGAGTCTTTCGGATAAATCCAGCCCGTATCTACGCGGTCATCTACGACAAAGGTCGCCTCAGCCAATCCCGGGTATCGAACGTCACCCGCAAAATAGAAGCGTTTAACCGTTGCATCCGACGACAGGGTTGTACTCGTTTTGCTCGAACAAGCGACCAAAATCGCCGAGAAAAACACCATTATGTGCAAATATTTCTTCATTCTAACGTATATTTCGCAATTCCTTGCTTATTTATTTTGCTATATCAAAAAAAAGTATTAACTTTGCAGCCTAAAATACAAACCACCATGTTATTTCAGAGTCAATTCATAGAATTATACAACCGTCTGCCGTGGGTGAACATCAACAAGCACAAGTCTGCGCTACGCTCTATTGACAGCCAGAAGCGCCGTGTCATGACGGAGGACGAAGTACACGAACAGAGCCGTGCCATCGTGGCTCGCATAGCCGAGATGCCCCTATTCCGTGAGGCTAAGACCATCATGGTTTATTACCCCATCCACAATGAGGTTGACCTGCGCCATCTGGTCAAACTCTTCCACGAAGAAAAGACCTTCCTGCTACCGGCTACCACATCGAAGAAAGACATGGAGGTTCGTCAATATATCAAGGGTCAGCCGCTCAAACGCGGTCGTTTTGGTATTCCGGAGCCCGCTACCCCGGCCTGGACGGGCTCGATAGATCTGATTCTGGTGCCCGGCGTGGCTTTTGACAAGAAATGCCGCCGCGTCGGACGAGGTGGCGGTTACTACGACCGATTCCTCAAGCGCTACCGTGATGCCAAGAAGGTGGGCGTGTGCTACGACTTCCAGTTGCACACCGAGGTTCCCCACAGCTGGTTTGACATACCCATGCAGTGCATCGTGACACCTACTCAGGCCATTGAATGTTAGTCTGCAGCTTCGAGGCCATCTCTATATGTTTATCCGTCTCCGGCGTCAGGCGTTTCTCACCGGTGCGGTAGTAGTATATCAGGCCGTATTCCTGGCAGCTACGTAGCCGCGCATAGGGCAGTAGGTCTCGGTAATATGCTTCTACCTGGTTCCAGATATCCAAGATGAGCACATCAGCCTCTTTGCGAAGCTGCTCGATCTCGGTATAGACACGCTCCGCCGTTTTCTTGCGTACGTTATGGCTTACCTGGTGCTCCTTGAAGATGTCATAGTGCACCTTTACCTTATTAATAGCGGGGTTGTAGATGGGGAAACCGCCCATCTTGGTGCGTTCCTGTTCACCCTCAATGATGTTTTGTCCCCACACCAACAGGTCCTCCTCGCTCGATAAGTCGGGCAGGATATGACTATTCGGGTCCAGGTGGTATAATTCCTTCAACTCCTTCTTTATCTCACCGCGCACCACCGCCAGATTCAGTACCTGGATGAAATGCGAGATATACATACGGGCATTCTGCACCAGGTGGCGGTAACGCTTGTTGGCGGATACCTTCGACTCGAAGTTGTTGTGGTACTGACTCACCACATTCTCGAACTGCATCAGGAACTTCTGCGCTTCCGAGCGCACGTGGTAGGAGAGCACCTGCTCGTTAAAATCGGCCTCACTCGCGCGTTGTACCGCCCGTTGCAGGGCCGTCAGACGCGATTGGTCTGTGTTTGGAAGTCTTCTGTAGGGCATAATTCTATTGACGATTTGACGATTTACAATTTGACGATTTACAATTTGACGATTTACAATTTTACGATTTATTTGACGATTATTTTCCCCTCCCCCTGTGGGGAGGTCGGGAGGGGTTATTTATTTCTACTCGCCAGTTTCTCTGCCAGGCTACGCAGGGCTGCCGTATCCTCGTTCTGCGGTATGCCATTGAGGAATGCCAGCGCCTCGCGTGTCAGCGTCTCGATTGCTTCTTCGGCACGCTGCCGCACGCCCAAACGATTGTACAGCTCGCATACGTTGTGTATCTTATTCGCCGGCATCGCTGTGCGCAAAGCCTCCAGCTGCGTGCGGAAAGCCTCGCCGCCTTGCTGATACGCCGTCAGCAGCATATAGGTCTTCTTACCCTCCAGGATATCGCCACCGATGGGTTTGCCAAATGTAGCCGCATCGCCGAAGCAATCTAAGAGGTCGTCCTGTATCTGGAACGCCAGTCCCACCTTGATGCCGAAGTTGTACAATGCCTCCTGTGCCGCCTCATCTGCGCCGGCTATCAGCGCGCCCATCTGCAACGCCGAGGCTAACAGCACAGAGGTCTTCAGACGTATCATCTCCATGTAGTCGGCTATGGACACCTCCGTCAGCTTCATCCCCTCAAAATCCATATCCAGCTGCTGCCCTTCGCAGATCTCCGTGGCCATCCTATTGAAGATAGGCAGCACGTTGGCCAACTGCTCCGCCGGCAGCTGTGCCAGCAGCTTGTATGCCTCTATCAGCATCTGGTCGCCCGACAGCACCGCCGTATTGGCATCCCATTTCTTCCACACCGTTTGCCTGCCACGCCGCGTGTCAGCCTTATCCATCAGGTCATCGTGCAGCAAGGTGAAGTTATGGAACACCTCCAGCGCCAATGCCACCGGTAGCACCGACTCTTCCTGTCCGCCGAACAGACGGCACGCCGTCAGCGCAAGGGTCGGACGAACCCGCTTGCCACCACCCGACAGGGTGTACCCGATCGGCTCGTACAAACCCCTCGGTTCCCGCGAGAAGTCCAACCGCTCTATTTCATTGTTAATAATTATCATCTTTTATCATCAGCTTTCTTTCCCCCCTCCCTTGTGGGGAGGGCCGGGGAGAGGTTCTCGTCGATAATTTCGCCGAGTACATCGGTAATATTAAGTCCTGCTGCGCGTACCTGCTGCGGAATAAAACTCGTAGCAGTCATACCGGGTGTGGTATTTACCTCCAATAGGTTCACCTTCCAGCCCTCCGTCAGGATATAATCCACGCGGATGATACCATGGCACCCCAATATATCGTATATGCGCAGCGTCAGCGCCTGTATCTCATCGCGTACCTCGTCGGGGATACGGGCAGGCGTAATCTCGTCCACCTGACCGTTGTATTTGGCATCATAATCGAAGAACTCATTCTCTGTCACCACCTCCGTCAGGGGGAATGCCACCTCTTTGTCCTTGGTCTTATACACGCCGCAGGTCACCTCTACGCCTTTCATGAACGCCTCGCATATCACCTCGTCGCCCTCACGGAAAGCCGTCTCAATGGCCGGCAGCACTTGTTCCGGCGTCTTCACCTTGGTGCAACCGAACGACGAACCGCCCACGTTCGACTTGATGAAACACGGCAGTCCCAGACCATTTACAATTTGGTCATGTAGCATCTGTTCATTGATTTCGCCATTCGCTTTGCGCCATGCTCCATGATTCCAGTCGCCCTTACGGATCAGGATGCTCTTCGCAATCGGGATACCAAACCCCTGCAGGTAGTGGTTGCAAGCAAACTTATTGAACGTCATCGCTGCCGCCAGCACGCCGCAGCAACTATAGGGCACCCCTATCATATCCAGATAGCCTTGCAGCAGGCCATTCTCGCCCGGTGCGCCGTGGATGGTGATATAGGCGTAGTCGTAGTCGCGAAGCTCGTCCAGCGCCGTGTAATCATCCTTCTCCAGCTGTACGATCGTCACGTCGTACTTCTGCTTATCCAAAAAACTCTCTATCCCCGCTGCACTACGCAACGACACATCATGCTCCGATGTATAGCCGCCTGCTACGATTGCAATCTTCGGTTTCATATTCACGTTTTTAGCCAAATTATCAAATTAGTCTGCAAAGGTACTACAAAAATTGCACATACGCAAATTTTCGGAAACTTTTTTTGCAAAAATAGAGTAATACTCTATATTTTGTCGGGAATGAGGGTGTTTATGCTTGCATAAGGACGCCCTCATACGCGGCAAAATAGAGGGCGTAGCCCTTTTGCAAGAAAGTTTCCGGAAATGGGAGCCAGTATGTCCGGCAGGGTGCGACTGTACTTTCGAAGGGGCCCCCATTTATGGGGTAGCATGTCGAAGATAGTGCTTTTTTTTCACATACGCAAAAAAAATCGCCAATTTCTTGCGAAAAGGCGATTTTTTTGGCGTTAGCCGTTGGCTATTGGGGCCCCCAAAAGCTCAATATGAGGTTTTGGGGAAAGCGGAGGCATCGGTCGCCTGCAGACGACGGGGTCGTCTGCCTTAGCGACCCGATTGCTGAACGCGCGCGAGGACCGAAAACTATTCCCCTCCCCTGTGGGGAGGTCGGGAGAGGTTTTTAATTTTACATTTCCACGCCGCAGGCGTTATAGGTCTTGCCATCGCGGATGATGTACAGCTGTCCGTTCATCATCACCTTCAGGCTGTTGTTCTCGCTCTTAATGGTGATGGTCTCCAGACCGCTCTTGCCCTTGAAGGTAGCGGTGATGGTGCTCTCCTGGCTGTCGTACTCGAACAGGATCTCGTCGCCGGCTGCGGGTTCGTAACCGAGGGCGGTGAAATGCCATTGATCAATCGGGAACCACAGAGCCTCCGAGTCGTCAGCCTCGGTGTTGATATTCACACCCGTGCCACCGAATACACCCTGATAGGTGTAGGTGATGCCATCCTCGGCCAGTTCCATCTGCTGCCAGGTCCAGTTGCCGCCGTTCCAGTTGTTCTTGATGAAGTACGTAGCGGGCTCGTCCACATGCGGTGTCAGGTCATCCATGCAGAAATAGGTCGGGATCTCCAGGCCGTACGAGTTGTAACGGCTGCCGTCCATGCCGAATGCCAAAGCGGTTACGGCGCCCAGTTCAGAGAGGTCAACCCAGGTCCAAGTCTGAATATAGCTGCCATCCTTGGCAAGGTCCACATCCACTTGTCCGACGGTGTCCGTACCGTTGATACCATAGATAGTCAGTTTCACCCAGTCGGTTGCCGTGAAAGCGCCGTCCGTCAGACCAAAACCATCCACGATTGAGGCCTGCATGTAGGTGTTGTTGTTTACATAGAATCCGTCGAACTCAGTCTCCTCAGTTACCGTCACGCGGTCGTTGCCATACCAACTGCTGTACCATACGACATAGTTGTTGCCGCTGTGCGCCTTACCGCCTACTACCTGATAGGCGTCCTCGTACGATTCGAAAACGGTATCCGTGTGATTCGATGCCACAAAACCGTAGTAGTAGATTGCGGGTGCATAAGCTGCATCCACATACTGGCCGAACGAGCAAACACCCGAAGTGAATGTGCCTGTCGCGTCCATCAGATACTCGCTGTTGGCCTCGGTCGGCGTAATGGCTGCTTCTTCAAAATCAGCCACTTGCGCATACATGTTTACTGCCAGAAACATGCAAAGAAGGAAGGAAAGTTTCTTCATAAATTGATTGTTTTAGTTAGTATTTTTTGTTAATTACCTTGTCCCTATCCGCGAGGACACGCGGCATTTCGGCCGCAGTAACAGCATTCGGCAGGTCTTCTGACTTGTTCCTCACCTCGTCCACCTTCCCGACTTGCCTACCCGTTTGTGCTTTGTACTTGCACACAACGTTCGGCTTGTGCCAGTGGTCAGATTTGGGCGATGAGTCTTTTTCCAATAGGAAAAACGGAACTCACAGCAGCGGGTCTGTACAGGATTTGCACCTGTTTCCCTCTTCGTTCAGGACGTGAATCACGCCCCAAAAACCGAATTCGACTGCAAAAGTACGGCTTTTTTTTGATATACGCAAAAAAAATCGTAAAAAAATGTCTTTTTATAACTCTCCGCTCCAAAACTACAAGTCTTCAGCCCCCAAAAATCTTTCTCCGACTTCACCGAGCCGTTCCCGAGGGAATTTCGGGCCGTTTTCGAACCGTTTTCGAACCGTTTTCGAGAGCATAAATTTGCGAGGTTTGCTCGATTAGCGAGCAACAGAGTGAATTGGCACTACTGCCGGATGGCGGACATATCCCCGCGAAGCCGGTCGGGTGACGGTATCCGGAACGGTCACCACGGTATCCTGCGGCAACTCCGGTATCGTTACAGCTGTGGTATCCGAAGGGATGGCAGATCCGGTATCAGGAAGATAAGAAGGATGCGCAGCAAACATCGGAGCAATAAACAGTCCGGTCAAAAGCAGCAGCATAAGCGTCTGCGCCTTGTTCTTTCCTGCAGTACCCTGCCGCGGTGTCTTGCGCGTCGGAGTAGAGCCCTGCGGGGCATTCGTGATCAAACCAATGCCGGCAATCCAATCATCCAGATTCATGGTTGGCTCACCCAGATGGTTCTTAATACGCTGACGGCGATTCCACAGCGTGCGTTCCTGCATCTGCAACAGGATACTTATATCGGCATTATCCAGACCGAGGTAGGCTAACGCTATATATTGCAAATCGCTTTCCGTCAGCTTCGGATAGCTGCTGCGCAACCGAGCCAGGAGGCCGTTATTCGCCATCTCAAACTCCTGCACGAAGGTCTTCCACTGCTTCTCGTCAAGCAGCAACAGGTCTTGCAACTGGCGACGCGTATTGGTCTTCACGTTTCCCTCTTCGCCCATCATACTGCATAGCAGATTACGGCTCGTACGCACGCGTTCCTTAAGCAAACGCTGCAACTGGCGACTCTTGCTCTTTATCTCCCGTTCTTGTGCCTGCGTCTTGGACTGCTGCACCTCCTGTTCCAACTGATGCCGCATCCGGGTGCGCGACAGGCGTACGTACTGGATCGCCACCATCAGGATCAGCACCAACACCACCAGACCGGCAATAATCAGGATGAGAATCCTCTCGCCCCGCAGATGTTTGTTGGCCGCGCGTTCCGCATCCAGGTCGAACTGTTTCTCCAGCGTAAACGCCCTAAGTCCCGCCTCCTCGGCGGCACGAAGCTGTTCGTCTGCGTACAACGACGAGAGGATACGGAATGCCGTTTTGCTATCGCCTGCCCGAAACGCCTCCCTGCAGCGCAGTTCACGGTAACGCCGCTGCGCCCACTGCGACTCGCCGCCCTGTTGCTGACGCAGCAACTCCATGTACCGGTGTGCCTTATCCCGTTTGCCGCTGCGCAAAAAACACTCGGCGGCAATATCCGCATACAGACTCAGCCCAGCCGTGTCGGTCAGCCATACCGCCAGACTGCATAGCACCGCCGAATCCGGATGAGGACGGTCGGCCTCGCTATGCAGCATCGTTACTGCCGCCTGCACCGTGTCGCCGATGCGGTTTGCAGTTTCCAACGAAAGATTGTAATAATATTCCGGCGATTCATCTGCACTACCCGTATTCCGATGCATGCGCGCGATGTCGCGGTAGCAATACACCAGGTAATCCGGACGGTCCGCCCGGAGAAAATATCCGGCTGCTTTTTTGTAGTACCCGTAAGCCGTAGCGTTCAGCAGTTCCTTTTCGAGCACATTACCCATGCAGTAATATATCAGCCCGCGGCACGGGTCATCTTCCGGCAAGACCTCCGCAAACTGCTCCGCCTGCTTGAAACCGGCCATCGCCTCCGGCAACTGTTCCGCTGCCATACATGCACGACCTCGTACATAATAACCGTAGGCCTGATACCGCTTGTTCCCGGTCCGCCGAAAGTCCTGAATCAGCGACAAAGGCACATCCTCGGGCTGTATCGCGCGGTTCAGACGGTGCTGCACCAGACAATTCAGTACCCGAAAGGCGTTTTTGTCGCATTGCGGGAGTTGCGCAGTGTCCACCAGTTGCAACACACGCTCCGCTTCGGCGGCATCCTGCCAGAGAAGGCTCTCGGCGCTTTGTAACAAGGGATCTTTGACTCCCGTTTTCCGCCCGGAACAAGCCGTCAGAGCAAGCATGGCGAGCCCTACAAACAGCAGAAAAGTGCTGATTTTACGTGAGTAAGATTTTTTTTGTCCTGCATAAGTTGTACTATAGTTTTTTGCTTTATTTTCAAAGGATTCGTTGAGTAATATGTTTGGTGCTTTTTTAGGGGCTGTGTAAGTATTTTTTTGCTCAAAAATTTGCAGGAACGAAAAAAAGTTCGTACCTTTGCAGCCGCAAAAGTACAAAGAAAAACGGACATATGCAAATTTATGACCGAAAAAATGAATTTTTCACGTCAAAAACCGCAGATTTTTAGAGCCCGGACACGACACCTTATTTATTAATTTAAAATAACATAAGATATGAAAACCACCTTTCGATTGCTCATCGCCGGTCTGTTAGCCGTCATGCTGACTGCCTGCAAAAACACGCCGGACTATGTCGGCACGTACACCTTTAGCGGAACCGCCGTCATCAACATGGACGGTGCCATCACCCAACAGACGGTCAACGGAACCTTCACCCTGACGCAGACGGGTACTGATGTAGTGACCTTCAGCGGCGACCTGAACGGAACAGGTACCGTGGATGGCGACATCCTGACCATTCCGCCAACACACATTGAGCAGACTATTGCCGGCGTGAAGCAGACAGCCGACAGCTCTGTTGAGCCCATCAAGCTCAGCGGCAGTTCGCTGCACATCGTCGTCAACACGGTAGTCGTTCAGGAAATGGATGGCCGGACTAAGCGCACCACAACGAAAGAAGATTATATCGCCGTCAAACGCTAAACTGTCTGCCCTATGAAACGCCTATTTCTCATCCTCTGCTGCGCCCTCACGGCGTGGCAATTACATGCCCAGTTTGCCGCTATCGCGGCTTATGCACCCAAGTACAGTCCGGGTAAGGTGTGGTTCCAAGACGGTCATAGCGAAGAGTTTGCCGCCGTGGAGACACCCAACTGTATGCAGAAGAAGCTAACCGTCAGCCACGACGAGAAACGCAAGGAAAAAAAGACCATCAACGTGGCAGACATCACCGCCGTGACGCTGTGGCACAAGGATCATCCGGACAAGACCTTCACGCTCGTGCATATCCTGACGCAGACATCGATGGTGAATATGGTGCCCGACCAATGGGGATTTCCGATTGCCCAGAGTGCTTGGGGTATGGCAGTATTGTGCTACCCGTCCTATTCGTTCAACAAGAAATCGGGCGAGTTGGAGGGCATCCTGCTGAGCCAAACCAGTTCGAACGGAATGGTCAACCGTCAACCCATACTCACCTTTCTGAGCCGTCCGAATATGGAAAAAGCCGTCCTACTGGCCTCTGACGGCAGTTTTATGCCGAAGGCCAAGGAGTATTTCAGCGAGAATCAAACCATCTACGCGGCTTTCAAGGCCCGCAAACTGCGTATTGCTGACCTGCAATACGTCCTCGACGAGATGGCAGGCGGTGTTCCGAGCCCCGCAGAGGATCCAGAAGCCTCTTCGCCCAACGAGCAACCCCAAGCCATCGAAGAGACCGTACAAAACGGAACCGTCGGTGACGACGAATAAACACACCCCTATCCAACAGCAACCATGAAACGAATCTTCATCCCCATCCTCCTTATCCTGTGGTTCGCGACTCCGCTGGCAGCCCAGGGACTGCGCCAAAGCGTCTGTGTGGTCTATCCCGAATATACGGAGAAAGAGAAAAACACAATGGGTGACTACGCCCTGTATCTGGCACGCGCCGGCTATCGTAGCGCCTCGCGGCAACTGACCTCGTACCGCTCCAACGACATGTTCGGTTCGGGTGTCGTGGTAGAAGACCAGGGACACAAGTTCATTCTCACCAACCGCCACGTAACAGGGTATGCCCAGACTGCCACCATCGTCTTCCAGCTGCACAACAAGAACGTGCGACTGCAAGGTCATAGGCAGCAGCCTGAGTTCAGACCTCGCGGCTATTGAGTTGCCCGACGACTGCCCGCAAGTCCCCCTACCGTTATCCACAACGGTGATAGACGACGGGCTCAGTATTGTCGCAGCCGGTTTCCCGGGATTGGGGACGAAGGCTTCGTGGCAGATGACGCAAGGCATCATATCCAATGCTTCGATGCGGCATGAAGATCTGGGGAACCAGACGCTCATCCAGCATACGGCTCCTATTGACCCGGGTAGTTCGGGCGGCCCCTTGCTCGTCAAGGAGAACGGCAAATATCATATCGCCGGTATCAATACCTGGAAGGCTGTCGGTCGCGAAAACGTAGGTATCGCCATCCCCGTCACCGATGTAGCAACGTTCCTCTATGAGTTGGATACACCCGACCAAACGGACCAACAGGTGCTGGCACAACTGGAGAACCGCACCGCCGAAGAATGGGCCCGTATGTATGCCCATCTACCGGATAGCACCCGTGAGCAGCTCCGCGAGCAGGAATGGAGTCTGCCGATGGACATCGTTTTCTCTGCCGACCGCGAGCAAGAACGGCTCGACAGCCAAAAAGCCGCACGCAAGTCGCACAGCAACAAAAAAGGCACTACGAAAAACAGCTCGACAAAGAACAGCGGCCGCAAACAAGCGACCACCGTCCGCGTAGATACAGACCTCAATAACCCCAATGCCGCAGGTATCTACTACGACTACCTCAGTGCCACCACGCACGAAGTGGCCGCTTTCTACGAACACCAGTGGTGGGGAGTCCTCGTCACGGATATCCATATCGGGTCGCTTATCGCCGAAGCCAATGTAGCGGGATATAATTTCTGGGATCCCACGCCGCAGTGGAAAACCATCGGAGGCGTTGTATTCGGAGGCACATTGGGTGCCCAACTGCCCATTACCATCGACCGATTCCTGCTCTGTCCCCGCGTCACACAGTCCTTCACGGGAGGCCCGATGATAGGTGCCGATCATGTCAAAATAGCCTTCCTGCTGGATACCCGTGCAGGCTTGGATTTCCGTATTCCCGTGGGTAACGTAGAACTGGTGGTGGGTGCGCACTATACGTTTAACTACAGTTTCTGCGACCTTCCGTTCCGCGAAACGGCCTACAAGACCCCTACCATCGGCTCCATGAACCATTACCTGCACCACGGTTTCGGTGTCAAACTCGCCGTCGGATTCTGATTTAAGAGTAATAATTAGTTAAATGTCAATCATATGAAAAAGACCCTTTTATTCTATTCGTGCATTTTTGCACTCTTGTTTGCTTCTTGTGCCAAACAGAAATCCTGTTATGAAATCACTCTGACTGTTCAGGGCCAATCGGAGACGATGTACGTCTATGCCGAGGAGAGCGAGGCGGATGCACAAGCTACTGAAATGATGAACCGCTTTCTGGCCTTAGGTCTGCCTAAAGATGCTATGAAAGTGGATATCCGCAAACTCGATAAGTCCGAGTCTGACTGCACGAAAGAAAGCATTACACCTTCAGAACAGAACCCCGAAATCAAACGTACCGTCAAACCGGCAGCTTCGTTTGAGATCCAAATAGAGGGAATCAATCCGGATGGCTTTTCTCCGGAATATAACGGTATAAAAGGAATCTGTAATCATTTTCCAGCCAGTTTTACCCGCGTACTGGAAGACGGACATTCTTCACATGAGTTATATCAACTAAGATTATTGTCGGATAAAGTTTCAATGGATTATGGCATGGCCCCCGATGCGTGGCGCGATGAATTTGTGCATGACAACAGTTATGTAGGCGCAAGGATTATTTGCCTCACACCTTCAGACAAAACGGTAGACCATCTGACGGAATCGGAAAAGGCCAATATTCGGGGATGGCTGGAAGTCTATGCGCAAGGTTCGCCCGACGGTCCTTTTACGCTCAAGAAAACCTGCACATGGAAATTCCGTCTCGGCAGAGACTCTACTTATACGTATGTAGATGAAATCGTCGAAACCTATCAAAACGCGCAGGAATGTATAGATGGTATTCTTAATCACGACGCCTCGAATCCTATCTTCCAGTCTCTATACTATTACGATGCACAAAAGGATGAGTTCATCCTTCAAGATCGTACCTCGTGGAACTTGAAATAAAAGTAACCGGTAAAGATACCGTTTGCCATCGGGTTGACAGACCTTCGCCGTGAAACCCTTAGTACGTACACATACGTATCCCACCTATAGCAGGGGGATACGTATGTAGTACTAACGGGTTCGGAAGGTCTCGTCAAAAAATAGAAAAAATCCGGCTTTCGACTTTCGACTTTCGACTAATTGTTATCGTACGCTGCCATCTCCAGCGACCAGATGTACGCCTTCATCGACTGCTTGCCGCCGGCGGTGTTCTTCTGCGCACGGTAGGCGGCTTGGTCAGCGGCGGATCTCAGAGGCCTTGACAGGCGTGGAACGCACTACGGGTTTGCGCAGGTAGATACGATTGCAATTAGGGTTCGTGGTCTCCGCTACGCGGTGGGTGCCAAGCAGCATCTGCGTGCAGCTGTGCTGACCATTCTTACTCGGTTTACTGAGTGCACCGGATACGTGGTCGATACCGGTACTCCATTGTACTTTAGCCATAGTTTAAGGATTTAGGAACCTCTCCCCGCCCTCCCCACAAGGGAGGGAGAAAGGATTGGTTAGGTTAATAATTGAAGGTTGGAGGTCGGGAGGGGTTACTTCTTCTCACCGTGGTAGGTCTCGGTGGTCTTGGTGGTGATCGTTGTGGTCGTGTCACCATGCTGTACGTAACTGGCAGAGGTGCTGATGACGCGGGTGGCGGTGCAGGACGAGAGTCCAAGAGCTATTGCCAGGCAGGTCAGGAGGGCGGTTACCGCCGTTGCTACGATTTTGTAGATTTGTTGTTTAGTCATAAGGCAATTTACAATTTAGGGATTTACAATTTTACAATTAACATTACCATCGAAGGCGGGAATCGCCCAAGATTGGTCTCAAGAATGAGCCCAAAGTGCACAATACTACTCACCGGGAGTGACGATAAGGTCGCCGTTCTGGTCGTAGTTGTGGTTGAGTTTGTGGACTACATATCCTAAGAGGCTACCGTAGCGGTGCTGTGCCTTGTATTCGGCACGCCAGCGGGCTTTCTCGGTGGAGTCACTGAGGATGGTACGGACTGCGGCTAGGACTTTGCGGAATCGCGACTTGGCCTTCGTCTGATTCACGCTATCGGGTTTGGTGCTCGGATTGCACAGTTTGCCGGTGGTCACCTTGCCGGTTTGGCGGTTGGTTCGGAAGTAGACATCCGAGTGCATGCAGACCTTCTTGCTCATCGATTCGATAAGAGCCATGGGTTTGATAGATGCCATAATTGTTAAGGTTTTAGGTTAATGGTTTAAGGTTTGTTTACGCGCGGGAAGAAGGAGTGCTTCCTTTTTGACATCGTCGAGACTGAGAAGCAAGCGTGAGACGCCCCGAATGATGTCATTATCCTCTCTCTCCTAATTCCAGTGCAAAGGTACTGCTTTTTTGTGACATGTGCAACTATTGGCAGATGGTAATGGAATCAGGGTTCCATTTTGAGTAGATTGCAGCCTGCATACTCGGAAAAAGCCATCACCTCGTAGTCATAAAGCCAATCACGGTGGCAGATATTGGTACGGAGTTTGGTGTCCTTGGCGGTCCAACCAAAGAGAAGGATGTTGAGTCCTTTCATGCCGAGGTGTGTACCAAGATGTTCATCGAGTCGAAGAGCCAGCAGGTTCTTGGCGATTTGATTTTTCATAGTGGTAATTGTTTTACGTATTGCCACGCCTCTTTTCGCGTAAGATTTGGGTTGAGGCGCATCAGGTTATTGACTAAGCGAACGCGTTCCGTGAAGATGGAACGAGCACGCTGTTCGTTTGGGGATACGACGGTCTTCAGGATCCTTTTGGGTGCACGATACAAGGTCACCTTGCCGGAGGCAGAAGTCCGGAACATATACTCACCCACTTGTCCGGAGATAGACCGGATGAAAGGAGATAATGTTACGTTAGCCATAAATTTATGTACGATTTATTATTATTTACGAAGGACGGATGTACGCTGTAGGATTTAGGATGTAAGATTTAAGTACGATGTTTTTAGGGAGGCCGGTTGTGGTTGTGACGACCGGCGTAGCGTGCGGCGAATCGCTGCTGGTTGGCAGCTTCGGCAGGTGTTTTGACGTGTCCGGCGCGGTTGGGGCATCGGCAAGTAAATAGTTTGCCGGTAGGCGAGCGTCGGATGTAATAACCGGCTTGATGGTTTACCATGCCATACATGGTCTCAATGAGCATAACAGGGATGATTTGCATAAAGGTAAGTTTTAGTTGGTTATTGATTTGTACCCTACGGTGAGGTCGCGGTCATATCGCGTTCATATCGCGGTTTTGACTCGAAAGAGTGTTCTTTTTGTTGAGTGTGGAGAGTTTAGTGTTTAGTGCAGTTTAGTGTTTAGAGTTTAGAGTTTAGTGTTTAGAGTTTAGAGTTTAGTGCAGTTTAGAGTTTTTAGTTGTGAGTAGTTTAGAGTTAAGTGTTAAAGGTGATGAGGGGCAGGTGAACAGGTGAACAGATGAACAGATGTTTTTAGTTATTCGCACGCGCACAAGCGTGTGTACGTATTTTCAAAAAGAACTGTTCATCTGTTCATTCAAAAAGAACTGTTCATCTGTTCATCCGTTCGCACATCAACAGCAGCTTCTCTGGTTCGGTTGAGTTCCACCTCTGTCAAAGGTTTCTCATACACAATCCACCCACGCGTACGAGCTGCTCCGATCTGTTTGCTCAGGAAGCCCGCTTGTTTAAGGAGGATACCTAACCTATTGAGAGGCATCGGTTTTTTGATAGATCCGCGTGTTACAAGAATATCGCTTATCTCGGCGGTGGTAAGGAACTTGCCTTTGCCTTCTGCCGGTATGTCGAAATAGATGGGGAGGAGTTGTTCTTCGTTCTCCTGTGCCCGGAAGTCCTCGTTATGTAGTTCGAGGGCGTTGATATCCTCGAGGTCGAACCAGTAGTTGAAGTCATGACGGATGAGATAGATAGCCTGAGCGTAGATCTGTTGGTAAGGGATGGTGGTGAAGAATGGGTTCTGGATGTTACGGACAAGGAAGGGGAGCCAACGTCGGTTGCCGGTGATGTCGGTGAGGAACTCCTTTTTGTTGCCGGAGGCGCAGAATGAGGCGAGTCGGATGCGTCGTTCTTTCTGGTAGGCGTATGCGGCTCGTTCTGCCACATCGGAGGCGGTGATGACGGATTTCATGACATTAAGTTCTCGTGGTGTCATGGCATCTATCTCATCGAGTGCGATGAGCCCGTACTCGGCGATACGGAGTCGTTCGTCTTTGTTGAGTTGTGCAGCATTTGCCATCTTGCAGCTATAGTTACGCAGTTGTGGCGGTATGAGCCGTTCGAGCCAGGTCGTTTTGAATATGCCCTGACGTCCGATGAGTACGAGAACTTGCTGGTTGACGACATTGTCATCGAGCCAAGCGGCGACCATGGCTACGAACCACTTGCGGAAGCAGATGGTCCAGAGTTGTTGGTCCTGTTCGTTGCCCTCGATGGTGACCTGTTCGGCGAGAAAACCGATCCAGTCAGGTTGGTCGGGTGTGTAGTCGGGGCAGCTGAGGACGTACTCACGCAGTGGGTGTACGTAAGGTATGCGGTGTGACTTGAGGACGGTGAGGACTTCGGAGGGCGTGATGGAGAGTCCGCTTTCGGCTGCGCAGTTGCAGACGATATCGTTGACATCGGCTGTGGTCATGTCGCGCCAAATGTAGTCGTTGGTCGCCAGGGGGGACCCCAAAAATCCGCAGATTTTTCGGGGAAGCCCCGTTAGTTGAGTGTTGTCGGAGCGTATCTGCAGTTTGTCGCTGATGATGTCGTGGCGGAGGAGTTGCAGAGCGTTGTAGTTGTCGTCGATAAAGTTGATGACGACTTCCTGTCGGTTGTTGTTGCGTTTCATTTCCATAGCTGTACCTTTTTAAAATTTGATGCAAAGGTACAAAAAAAACTCCATACCCGCAAGGGGTAGGGAGTGATAGGAAACAAATAGGAAACGGATAGGAAATGGCGGTGTGAAATAGGAAATAGCGTGGGAGGTGAATCAGTCAAATTTCACCTTATTACGTGCATTATTGAAGTTTCGCGGTGTTCGCTTTGACGGGCCGAAGGAAGCCTCGAGTGCGGCGAGGATTTTGGGTGTGCTATAATTGAGCATATTCTCGATAAATCCGTGTTTGTATAACCGGATGAAGCAATCCCAGAGTTCGGTGTCGGATTTGAGCCATGCCTCGTAGATTTCTTTTTCTACCTGATGTTCCCTTTTCTCGTCCTTAGCTTTGGCCGTGAGGTATTTGAATGGGACGTGTGCGGGCCGTGTTGTGACGGGTTGTTTTTCCCATTCGTCAAGGTCGGCATCGAATCCGTGCATGAGAATCTGTTCGAAACGGAGGATCTGATCCTGTGTGAGTGAGTCGGTACCGATTTTCCAGAGTTTGATGGTCTGCCATTCTTTCTGGAGCGTACGAAGTACGAGTGCAGCGGTGGCATCATCGCGGTAGCGTCGGATGTAGGAGAGGCTATGTCGGAGCGCCTTGGTGTCGTAGTTGAGGAAACGGATAGCCTCCTCCATAGTGGATTTATGCCAATAGTTATCGAGAGCTTTGTCGCGTACATTTGCGGTGATGAACTCCCAGTTGTGCGTCTTAGATCCGGGCATGAAATATTCGTCCACCTTGAGTGGGAGTTCTTCGTCAAGGAAATGCTTCATGCCGATATGGTGGATACGCATGAATTGGGAGATGAAGGTCTGCTTTCTGGAGATATCGAAGCGTTCTTTGGCGGCGATGGTGATGGCACCACTTTGGTCGCCTTCGTAGGAGGTAGTCCATGCGAGGGGGTGCATCCAGAGGTATGCGAGTTTGAGTCGTGCCACAGGCTTGAGAAGCCCCATATTGCAGAGGTTGAGTCCGTCGAGATTCATGGTAAGAAGTCGTTCAGCAATGAGATGGTTGCAAAGCAGTGATGAGCTCTTGAGGTATGGTTCGACCTTATATTCCTCGAAAGAGTCTGCGTTTCGCGGGATGATCAGGTAGTCTCCCATCTCGTGGCGGATGTTGTCGTAGTGAGGTGATTCGAAGATGTCGTACAACTCATCCAGTGTCAATATTTTGCCATCGTTGGTATTCATAATTACGGGGTTATCCAAAAACGGCTGCAAAGGTACAAAAAATAAATGATATGTGCAAGTATTTAGCGGAAAGATAACAATTTGTGTGCATTTTTGCAAATAAATTTGCATAGTTCAAAAAAAAGTCGTACCTTTGCAGCCGAAAATCAAAAAATCTCAATTATGCCGGAGATAAGTCGTTTTTATGGAATCATTATCAGTCTTTACTGGAAAGACCATAACCCGCCTCATGTGCATTTCACCTACGGCGATTACGAATGCAGTATAAGCGTATTGGACCGGATTGTAGACGGACAGGCTCCTGCTAAAGTAATCAGCAAAGTAAATCAGTGGCTGGATTTGCATGAACAGGAAGTCCTGACGCTGTGGGAGAACGCCCAATCCGGCAAACAAATTGGCAGAATCGACCCCTTACAATAGAATCAAATATGTTGCGCGTAAAAGATGTTGATTATTTAGGAGACTACCGTTTGGCTCTCGCATTCAGCAATGGCGAGCACAAAGTAGTTGATTTGGAGCCTTACCTCGTTGGTGAGGTATTTGGTACGTTGCACAATAAAGAACAGTTTATCCAGTATGCGTTAACACCCGTAACGATTGAATGGTCGAACGGCGTTGATCTTGCTCCGGAATATCTCTATGAGATTGGCTCATAGGCTTTACCGTCACTCCCTGACGTAAAACAGGAGGACATAGGCGCAGCGTGATGCGCTTAATATGCGTAATAAGCCAAACTTGATTTCTGACCACCTAATGCCTCCAAAATGCGCACAAACATAACAATTTGTGTGCATTTTTGCAAATGAATTTGCATAGTTCAAAAATTTGTCGTATCTTTGCAGCCGAAATACAATCATCCAACCCGCATGACTAAACATATTATTGCCATCATAACGCTATTGGGCGCAATCAGTATCGGAGCCTACGCCAATGGCGATCCCGTCATTGAGCATTCAGCCATGACCGTTTCGCGTACCCCTGTCAGCAGGCAGATACCTGAGATACAGGTCACCTACGAACGACTCGACATTACGCCTGCCGACCTATACACGCATATCACGGTTCTTTACCGCCTACATAACACCTCGCGCAAGAAGTTCCGTAACATCCGCTATGGTTTCATCTTTCCAATCGAGTTGCAGCAACAAGAAACAGCAAATAAATAGGGAAACACGTATAAAGATAACAATTTGTGTGCATTTTTGCAAATAAATTTGCATAGTTCAAAAAAAAGTCGTACCTTTGCACCCGAAAATGTAAGATGTTATAACATCTGCGCAAAGCAATGCGCCTAATAAACGGAATAAGACAACACAATCAACCATATACTATGCCGGGATATGAGAATGAAATAAAGGCGATGCTCTATTTGGCAAAACAGGCAACCGCAACAATAGATTACGAATGGGAGATTCAGCACCACAGACAGATGCACGAAGCCTACGAGAGGAACTTGTAGGACTTGATGTCGTCCATCAACACATCGCAGCGTATCAGTGGGCCATCAATAATGGTCGCGCTATTGACGGACATCAAACCTAAGAACGTATTGATAGAACCGGATGGAACAATCTTTGTTATAGATGCAGAGATAGAACGGCTTAATCAATAGCCCCACCGCAAAGTATATAAGCGGCAGTCACTCCCTGACGTAAAACAGGAGGACATAGGCGCAAAGCGATGCGCCAAAGATAGCGTAATAAGCCAAACTTGATTTCTGACCACCTAAAGCCTCCAAAATGCGTACAAAGATAACAATTTGTGCGCATTTTTGCAAATAAATTTGCATATATCAAAAAATTGTCGTATCTTTGCAGCCGAAATTAGTAGAGTTTTGTTATGCCTAAGATATTTGAATACTTTGGTTTTGTATTTTTCTTCTACTCAAATGAACATGAACCCATTCATGTCCATGTGACGCATAATAACTGCCAAAGTATCTTTGAATTGATTATGATGGATGGTGAATTAGTTGAAATCCGAGTCCGTGAAAAAACAGGTGAAGAACCATTATCAGCCAAAGATAAAAAGACCGCAGAGGAATTTATCCGTAAGTATAGCAAGAATATCATCAATAAGTGGGTACGTTTCTTTGTATTGAAACAAGCCGTTAAAAGTACAACCATTAAAACCAAACTATAATTATGAACAGACTTTACATAACAAATGCCACGAACGCGGGCAATCTGTCGGTAAATCTTTCATTTAGCGACAATACCACGCGTGTGGTGAATATTGGTGACTACATCCGTCGTCATCCGCATCCGCAGTATAACAAGTATTTGGACGAACGGAAATTCAATCGTTTTACCATTGAAAACGGTAATATTGTATGGGGAAAGAATTGGGATTTGATGTTTCCTATCGAAGACCTACACTCAGGTGTAATCGCCTGAACACATATCGTCACTCACTGACGTAAAACAGAAGGACATAGGCGCAAAGCGATGCGCCAAATATAGCGTAAATAAGCCAAACTTGATTTCTGACCACCTAAAGCCTCCAAAATGCGCACAAACATAACAATTTGTGCGCATTTTTGCAAATAAATTTGCATATATCAAAAAAATGTCGTATCTTTGCAGCCGAAAACTATCGTTTGAACCCTTCGAACGAAAAAACAAAGAATCGGCACTATGGAACAGAAAGGTTTTCAACAGTACTCGGATGTTGAGTTCAAAGCCGCTTTATTAGCAACCTTGAACCTCAAGCAAGAGTGGATAGCCTCTGTGGACAAGCGCGAAAAGGAACTTGGCCTACGATGAGACTATCCGTAAATAACATCAACCAGGTATCCCCCTACTGGGTGATTCAATTGGATGATTTAACTTTCCGTTTTATCACTAAGAACGGAATTGTGTATCGTGTTGGTTTCCGACAGGATCCATATTTTTTAGGCGAAAGAGCATACCACTTCTTCATTTCCAATGATAGTGAAATTACAGCACCTAAAGATGTGGATGTATTTAAGGTGATTACTTGTGTGTTAGAAGAGTTTTTTAGTCAAGATTCATCGGTAATGCTATATATCTGTGATCCTTACGATCATCGCGAAAACGTTCGTGACAACCTATACAAACGTTGGTTCAATAATTATCCTCGTCACAACGAATTAACACTTCAAGCAGAAGAACTAAATTTCGACGGATATATTGTTTATACAGGAATGATTTTGCGTAATGACAACCCTGACTACAAAAATCTTTTAGACACATATAAAGCATTTGTAAAACGTGCCAATTCCATCTACAATATCCAGCCCAAATAACATTTTAGCAAGTATGAGTTAAAGAACCACTTGATGGTATCTACAAAGAGCCTTTGTGCACTAAATTGGACGAATAGGGTTACTTTGCACAGCAGAAACGACATGAATAATGAAGTAACTGTCACGCAGTTTTAAATTTTGAATTTTTAATTTTTAATTTGAATGAAATGGAGGATGCCGAAAATCCACAGAAGAGTAGGCACAAACATAAATAAACGAGAATATGAAAAAATTAGTGATGATGGCTCTGGCCATGATGGTAGTATGCAGCGCTGCTTTCGCACAAGCTGTTGACCAGAAAGAAATCCGCAAGGAACGTCAGGAAATCCGCAAACTGGCCAAGAAAGAACTCTCTGCCCGCGTGGATAAGTCCGTGAAGAAAGAAGCCAAACGTCTCAAGAAAGAAGGTTGGGTCGTTGCCCCGGGTTCACTGCCCCTGGAGAAACAGCTCGAGCGCAGCTTCACCATGGAGTATGAGTTCGACGAGAACCTCTACCCGAAATACATCATGGCTAACGCTCAGTCCATCGGCGGCAACTACGACGCTGCCAAGACCGCTGCCATGAGCCTGGCTATCACCAATCTGGCCGGTCAGATCCAGACCGAGGTGACCGCCCTGATTGAGAACACCGTAGCCAACAACCAGCTCTCGGGCAACGATGCCGAGAGCCTGACCGAGACCGTGATGGCCAGCAAGAACCTCATCAGCCAGTCTATCGGCCGCGTGCTGACCGTAGTAGAGTGCTACCGCGAGCTCAAGAATGGCAACAAGGAGGTGATGCTCCGCATCGCTTACAACGGCGATATGGCCAAGGACGTTGCCAAGAAAGCCATCCGCCAATCAATGGAGGAGAAGGGTCAGAAACTGCACGAACAGCTGGATCAAGCCCTGGGTTTCTAAGTCATGAAGCGTTGGCTACTAATAGCACTTCTGTTCTGTCAGGCGCTCTGCGGGGCTAAGAAACCCGTAGCGCCCGACTGGACGGATGCCGTCAAGCGGGAAACACTCTTTCCCGCTACGACATTTTATACCGGATTTGTGAGCACCCGTCCGCAAGCAGGCGAAGACAAGTCGCAGGCCTACGAACGCGCCAAAGAGATGGCACGTGCCGAGGCGGTCTCGACCATTCAGGTGACCGTGGAACAGACCATCGAACGCCAGATAGAAAGCCAGCAGACTAATGCCGACGGCGTCAATACGCGCGACATCCTCAACGCCATGACGCAAGTTAAGACCGGCATCAAGGATATTCCGGGCCTGAATGTAGAGGTATGGGAAGACACGAAGAAGGGAGATATCTACGCCATCGCCTATGTCAGGCGTATAGAGCTGGCCAACAAACTATCCCACCGCGTTGCCACCAACATCCAGCGCGCCGATGCCGAGTTGACAAGTATTGAGTCGTTCTTCAACAGCGGCGACAAACTGCAGGCGCGTGCCAACATGGCAAAGGTAGCTGAGATACTGGCCGACATAGAGGCCGACCAGAAAGTGCTGCTGAGTATTCAGAACTCCGTGAAGAAAGAGTCGCTCTCGCTGGACGAGAGTCAGCGCGTCACCGGCCGTTACCGCGCAATGGAGTCTAAGTTGCGCCACGGTATCTACATCTATCTGGACTGCAAGACGGACAACTTCGGCAAGCCCTATACCGCCATGGCGGGCAAGATGAAAGGCGCGCTCGCGGAATTAGGCTGCACCTTCAAGGACAATGCTGCCGAGGCCGACTGGATTATCACCGTCAATGCCGAGGTGCGCGAGGGAAACACCACGCCTTCCTACGGGACGTATTTCACCTACGTGGATGCCGATGTCAGCGTGACACAACGCGGCACCAATCAGGTGGTGTACGAAGACCGCTTCAGCCAAAAGGGCGGTGACACACGCGGCTACAAAGAGGCTGCCAATGAGGCATACCGCCGCCTGACCACAACAATAAGCGATACTGTAAAAAAAGTGATTAGCGAACAAAAATGAAAAAACTATTAACTCTTTGCCTGCTTTTGCCGGCTATCCTACTGAGCGCCCAGACACGTGTGGCAGTCTATATGTACTCCCGAGATTACGACCTCGGTATGGTCTTTGCCGACAAACTCGTTCAGGCTTTGTCGCGCAGCGGAGAATACACCGCCGTCGAGCGTACGGAGGAGTTCCTTAACGAGTTACGCAAGGAAATCAGTTACCAGCGAACCGGAATCGTCGAGGACAGCCAGCTGTCCGAACTGGGCAAACAGATGGGCGTAGAACAAGTGTGCGTCGTGGACCTGATGGAGGTAGTGGACGGTATCTATGCTACCGCTCGTCTTATCGATGTAGAGACAGCCGAGATCAAGAAAGCCGAGAGCGTATCGGGCCGCGTGAGCACCCTGTCACAAGTGACAGCCACCGCTACCAAACTCGCCAACCAGTTGGTACAAGCCAAAGCGACGGCCTCGGTGGAAGGCACCGTCATCAGCGGCGCCGCGAAGCCCGACAAGAGCTCCACACCCCCTCCCACCCGCGATGAAAGCGAACACGAGATGCTGAAAGCCGCATTTCAGCAAGGCTTCATCACCTACGACGGACTGGAGATAGCCCTGACGGCTACCTGCCTCAATAACCCCAAGGACGTAAAAAAAGCCGTGAACAGTGCCAAGTACGCGGGCAAGAAAGACTGGCGTTTCCCCACTGCCGCTGAGGCGGAGAAGATCATCGACTACGTCACCGCCCTCTATGGCCGCTGGCAACCCTACGATGCTACGCTGAGGGAACAGATGCAGAAGGCAGGCTGGGCCATGCGCCGCGACGAAGCCGTGGCTATCAAGGATGCCTGCGTGCGTGTCTGGGACAAGAAACAGGGCTTTGCTGACGGCGAGATATACGACGTCAAAGGTGCCAAAACACCCGTATGGGTTATTGTGGTGAGACCGTAGGTAGTTGATAGTTGACAATTGATAGTTGATAGTTGATAGTTGATAGTTATGAGACGGTTGGGAATAATGGTGCTATGGGCGGCGATGACGCTGCCGATATGGGCACAACAGGATTCGTTTGAGGAGTTCCGTCGCCAACAAGAGGCGGCGTTCAACCAGTTCCGCAACGACAAACAGGCGGAGTACGACCGCTTCCGCCGCGAGGCGAACGAGGCGTACGCCGACTTTATGCGTCAGTCGTGGGATAAGTTCGAAGGCAAAGAAGCCATTGAGCCCGTCAAGGAAGAACCCCAACCGCCTACGGTCTATGAGGCACCCCAACCTGCGCCTGAACCGGAACCCGAAGTCACGCCCGAACCGGAAGTCACGCCCGAACCGGAACCTGAGGTTACGCCCGAACCGGAACCCGAGCCGCAGCCGGAGGTAGCAACCGAACCCGAGCAACCGAAAGAAGAACCCAAGGCAGAGCCTAAGCCGGAGCCCAAGCCCAAACCGGAACCCAAGCCCAGGCACGAGCACCACGAACCTCGGATCGATGCACCGGTAGCTATCCCCATCAAGAAAGAGGTCGTCGTTGTTCCAGCGCCGGTGCCTGCACCGGAACCTCTTGCACCGGTAGCACCCAAGCCGGGCACCCCCAGCAAGCATACGACCATTGCCTTCTATGGCACGCTCATGTCGGTCAGTTTTCCATCACCGGATAACTTCCGTCTGAAAGGCCTCAGCGAGAACGATCTGGCAGACGGATGGAAGGTGCTGTCGGGCGAGGCGTACGACGTAGCCGTCAAGCAAGCACTGGATCTGCGAGAGCAACACAACCTATGCGACTGGGCCTACATGAACATGCTGCAGGCTGTCTGCGAGAAGCAGTACGGCAAGACCAACGAAGCCGTGTTAAGCCAAGCCTTCCTGATGTCGCAATCCGGCTATAGAGTACGACTGGGCAAGGCCGACAACAAGCTATACCTGCTGGTTGCCAGCAACTACGACATCGTATCCATGTCGTATTTCATGCTGGACGGTATCCGCTTCTACCCCATCAACTGCCCGACCAAGCAGTTACAGATCTGTCAGGCCAAGTTCGACAAAGAGCAGTCCCTCTCGCTCATCATCGCCAAGGAGCCGGGTTTCGACCAAGACATCACCGCCCCGCGCACGCTGACCTCAAAGAAAGGGCTGACCGCCAAAGTCGGTGTCAACCGGAATAACCTGGATTTCTACAACGACTATCCCTCCGCCTGCATCAATGGCGACTCGCGTACACGCTGGGCCGCATACGCCAACGTGCCGATGGAGACGGATATCAAGAAGACACTCTATCCCCAACTCAAGCAAGCCATCGGCGGTCTGAGCGAGAAAGACGCCGTAGGGCTGCTGCTCAACTGGGTGCAGACCGCCTTCGAATACGAATACGATGACAAGGTATGGGGAGGCGACCGCGTATTCTTTGCCGCCGAGACCTTGCATTATCCCTACTGCGACTGCGAGGACCGCGCTATCCTCTTCTCGCGCCTGGTGCGCGACTTGGTCGGTTTGGATGTTGTACTGCTGTACTACCCCGGGCACTTGGCTACCGCTGTGGGGTTCAACGAAGATGTCAAGGGTGACTATGTATCATCCAAGACCCGCAAGTTCATCGTCTGCGATCCGACCTATATCGGTGCCCCCGTCGGACGTACCATGCCGGGCATGAATAATCAGGAGGCACAAGTCTTTGTGTTGAAACGATGAAGAAGAATCTGATTGTCATCATCCTTATCGTAGTCGCCGGGCTTGTGTTCGGCGGGGTGTATATCTATGTGACGCACCACGACGATGAGCAGGCCACAGAAGCTACCGAGGTCGTTATCGAAGAGACTGCCACAGGAGGTCCTGCCTATTTCGACGAAGAACCCGAGGCGGACTACCGCCTGTTAGGCAAATGGCAGAACGACGACAACCCGCATTGGTATCGCGTCTATACCTCCGATTGGGAACGGGATGACTATTTCTGGGGCAAGGAATGGTACGAGGACGAAGATGTACAAGAGACGGATCTCAAATGGCACGGCAATGGGTGGTTCCTGTGGCGGCTGGAGGGTAACACCGTCACCGAGCTGGCTGTCACGGACGAAGACATCGCCGTCATCCCGCATATCTATAGTTTCTCGTCGCTCAACCCGGACAAGATGAGCTATATTGAGAAACGCGACAAAGTTGTGCGCAATTTTCATAAGCTCAAATGACGCCTGACCTATTGCTCCGCACCCCGCGTCAGTGGGTTCACTACACCGCCGAAAGGCTACGGGCTGCCTACGAGGCTGACGAAGCGGAAGGTATCGCATGGTGGGTGGTAGAGGAATGCCTGGGGTGCACGCGAACCGAGTTGCTGCTGTCCCGCGACGAGCGGGATTTGCCGTCTATAGACTCTATCCTGGAACGACTGCTTCGACACGAACCCGTGCAGTATATCTTTGGCCGCACCACCTGGCGCGGACTTTCACTACGCGTCACGCCCGCCACACTCATCCCGCGGCCGGAGACAGCCGAGTTGGTGGATCAGGCCTTGACGCTCTACCCCGCCGACCGCCCCATCCGCGTACTGGATGCCTGCACCGGCAGCGGATGCATCGCTATCGCACTAAAAAAAGAGCGTCCCTGCTGGCAGGTTGATGCCCTTGATGTATCGGCAGAAGCCCTGACGATAGCCCAAGCCAATGCCGAAGCCAATCAAATTGCTGTACGGTTCTTCCGGCACGACTTACTCGGCGATGCCCCCCTACCCGACTATGACCTCATCGTCAGCAACCCGCCCTATGTACGGCTGTCGGAGCAAGCGGAGATGACGCCGCAGGTTCTGGACTACGAACCCCATGCCGCACTCTTTGTGCCCGACAACGATGCCCTCATCTTCTACCGCGCCCTGGCCGGACTGCATGCCGCGACTCTATGCGTAGAGATCAACGAGGCTTTCGGCAGAGAGGTCTGTGAGGTATTCCGGCAGGCAGGATATGCTGATATTCAATTGATTCATGACAGTTATGGCAAAGCGAGAATTGTCACCGGCCGAATGGCTCTGTAAGGCAGAGAACTACTGCGCCGCAGCGGAACGCTGCCGCGGGGAAGTGAGTGCCAAACTGCAGCAGTGGGGCGCACCCGTTGCGATACACGCCAACATCCTCCGCGCGCTGGAGGAGAGGGGATTTCTGGATGCCGAACGCTATTGCCGTGCCTTTGTACACGACAAGATTCTGTTTCAGGGTTGGGGGCGCATAAAGGTTAGGATGGCATTGCGCCAGAAAGGTTTACCCTCGCAGGCGATAGAGGACGGCATGTCGGCTGTGGACGACGAGGCGTACAGCGCTGTTCTCAGGCAAGTAGCCGCCAAAAAGAAAGGTGCCAACCGCGAACAGTTGGCACGATTCCTATTACAACGAGGATTCTCGTACGACGAGATTAAGGCAGTGCTATCGCTTGAATGAGCGGTGCTACCTCGCTATTGTCGCGCCAGCCCGTGAAGTGTTCTGCCCCCACGCCGATGGCATAGATGGGCACCGGAGCCGCTGTATGGCTGTACGAGGTCCAGCCTAATTTGCTTTTCTTATTGAGCAGGGCTACCGCCTTGCCGCTCAAGACATTGATACTCTTGTAAAGCGTCTTGATATCACTGCCTTTGCCCTTGAGCATTTTCTTATAGGCATCTTGCAGTTTCTTATCCTCATCAGGTTTTACCTCTACTTGCTTATACAGCCCGAGTTGGGCGGTGAGCAATGCTTTTACATCCTCCCACGAGGGCTTCCGATTAGCAGTCATCAAACCCTGCAGCATATCCGATAACTTATTCGACGAGCACTTCTGGTACTGCAGTACCTGCAGATTCAGGGTGTAGTCTTTGTTGCCCAGTGCCATACCGCCGGTCTCGTGGTCGGCAGTAATGACGATGAGGGTCTCATCGGGGTGCTCCTTATAGAAGGCATAGGCCAATTCGATTGATCGGTTAAAATCGATTACTTCCTGAATACTGGTGGCTCCATCCTGGGCATGGTTCGCCCAGTCGATTGAGCCCCCCTCAACCATCAGGAAGAAGCGTTCGCTCTTGTGCTGCAAGTAATGGATAGCCGTCTCAGTGATCTGTGCCAGGGTCAGGTCGTCATCCTTGCGGTTGATGGCATACGGCAGTTGCGCCCAACCTTCGGCAGACTTATCCACGCCCTCGCCTTCCTGAATGAGGATAAGCCGCTTGGCATCCATCAGATCGCGTGCTTCCTTATACCCGCGCGCGAAGGTATAGCCCTGATCTTCGCATAGTTTGTAGAGGTTGGGAGAAAGGGGATTCTCTTTGCTTTCCGGTTGGTAGAACGAGGCTCCGCCAAAGAAATCAAACTGGGACTCAGCCAGCTGTACGCCTATGTCGTAGTACATATTGCGTTTGGGCACATGGGCATAGAACGCGGCAGGCGTAGCATGATCAATGCTGACGCTGGTAGTTATCCCCACCGCCCAACCGGCTTCGTGCAGTTTCTCGGCGATGGTCTTAACAGGGTTGCCCTTGTCATCCAGACCGAGGGTGCTGTTGTTGGTCTTAACGCCCGTAGCAAGACAGGTACCTGCAGCCGAGGAATCGGTGATACCGTTGCTGGACGAGAAGGTGGATAACTGACCGGTATAGGGCAGGGTCGTCATCGTCAGACGCTCCACGCCGATGCGATCCTTGAGCTCCGCCAGGTACATCTGGGCAGCCATCACATTGTTGGGCCCCATACCATCACCGATAAAATAAAAGACATACTTCGGCTGACTCCATCCGAAGATCACGACTGCACACAGCAGTACTATCAATACAATTCGTTTCATATAACTCGTTTATTTTCGTTCATCGTATAAAAAAACGAGACTCTGAATCTCTTCATCGCCTCGTCTACAATCAAATATCAACTTTCAATTATCAACTATCAAATGATTTGTCGGGATGACAAGATTTGAACTTGCGACCTCCGGTCCCCCAGACCGTTGCGCTACCGGACTGCGCCACATCCCGTGTTTCCCGCCGACAGACATACGTCCTCAACGAAAAAGCATGCAAAGGTACTGCTTTTTTCTGATATGTGCAAATTTTTTCGCACTTTTTTTCATTTTTAGGTGCATTTTTCTGATTTTTGCACAATCAAGTACCCATTTTATCCCATTCTGCTGCTTCTGTAGCGCAACTATCAGAAGATATAGCTTACGCCTGCCTGGATGGTGAGGGTCGTGTTATATCGGTTATCGCGGACGATCATATAGGGCTTTGTCCGGCTGATAAAACTATAGTAGCATCTGCCCTCAATATGAATAGCCCAATGTTCAGCCGGCAGATATTCGATTCCCACACCGCCTGCCAAGCCAAAATCAGCGCGTTGGTCTTTCTCCTTGTTGAACGCATAGGGCTCATTGATGGTTATCACCCGACCGTTTCGCGGATCGGTGATTGTTCCCTTTTGGCGACCGGCAAGCCAGCAACCTGCATACACACCGGCATTCAGGAAACCATGCACTTTCTCGCCGCCAAAACGGAATTGTGTCATCACCGGTAACTTCAGATACGTGTTATGCGTGATATAATTCGTGCTCGTAAAGTAGCCCGTTCGATAGAAACGGTAGTTTATCTCCGAGGCTTCAACCTCGGCACGCAGACCGACCCACGGCAGAAAATCATACTGCGTGAAGATAGCCGCATTCCACCCCCAAGCGCCATCATAACGATAGTCTGTCTGGTAATTGGTCTTGATGGAATACCAGTTATAATCCGCTCCGCCCGATACACCTATCCGCCATTGGGCAGAAGCCGGAGAAGCCTGAAAGACGAATACTGTCAATAGTACAATAAAAGAGATTTTATAGCTGTTTTTCATATCTTGTTTCCTTTCTCATTATTGCCGGTTAATATATCGGATAGCGGCTTCGAGTTGGTTATCGGTGCTGTCCCTTTGGTAGCTTGCCAGATCAAACGGCACCTCCATGGTCGGAGCAATGCCGATGCCTTCCAAAGGTTTGTATTCGCCGTTATTCTCCACATCATACAGTGTAACGTACTTGGGTACATATCCCCAAATAGCGGTGGTATTCCGCACGCCAAACCCACCGGAGTACGTATCGCTATACCGAGCCGGATTGGTATTGAGCATACTCAGGCCACCAAACGTTCGTGTTCCGATCAACGCGCCATTTGGCAGGGTCTTGACGCTCCAAGACGTATTCTCCGACATGCTGACGGATTGCACATTAGCAATCACCACGATCGGCTCTTGGCTAATCACAACGTGTTCATCGTCATAGGTCGGCATAACGAGCGGAAGAAGCGGCGAGAAGTCGTAGCGACCGGAACCATTTTTGAAACGCATCATACAGGGGGCGTATCCTCCGGATGGAAGCAACGCACCTAAAACATACTGATAATCATTCACAATACCGCCTTTGTTATTACGCACATCGATAATTACGCCGCCTAAGTCTCCGGCTTGATGGTGTTGCTGAATAGCGTCAAACCAGCAATGCCATACTCGTCTTACCTCCTGTTGATAGGCATAATAGAACGACGTCGTGTCCGCCGACAATTCGCTATCAAGCAAGTGAGGTGTCAAACCGAAACCACCAAATCGCATATACATAATATTGCCCTTGAAACGCGCAACGGTGATAAATTCCAAATCGTCATTTATTACCGAATTGTCTATGGGTGTAAACGGCCAACCGATAACCGATGCCAGCGATGCATACTGATTACATATCGAGTTATAGAGCGAGAAATCCATATAGTTCACCTGGTACTCCTTGCTTCTGGCATTCTTAGCGCTTGTCAGCAAATCCGATACCATATTGTATATTTTCGCTACGCCCTCATTGGTTTTGACGGGCTCCAGTTCTGCCAGATATTTTTGGCAACGGGGAATAATAGAATCCAACTGGTCGTACATAAACGTACGGGAGAACTCAATGGCATCCACTTCATCGAACTGCTCGATATGGAACTCACCGCTACGGTGCTGATAGCAATCCGGCTCGGTGTGATTTGCCTTAGTAATACTGTATTCATCGCCGCGCTCACGCATTACACGCACGATTCCGGGCACAAAGGTGAGGGGCTTGGTCATATAATCCATCTTAATCTCAATCGCCAGATGGCCGTCGTGCAACGAATCCAGGAACGACGAATAGAGCTTAAACAACTCAACATCCGTTGGATCCTCCTTATGCTGCAACGTGTCATCCAATGCCTCAAACTTAGGCAGATATTCACGATAGACATCATCCCAATTGAGTCCACACTCCGCCTCATAATCCCAGACGCTGTAGTTCTCATTCATCGCGGTCCACAGCGCCTTAAAAGTCTTGGCATGACTCTTGTCTAAATCAGCATAAGCCTGCGAATCGTATTGCCCGTACGACAGCAGGTCATCGCCCAACGGGCGACATGAAGCCATTAGAAACATCATTATGGCTACGGAACTAATAATTCTAAACTTATTATTCATATAATCCTTCTTTAATTAACGTAGTAATAGAGGGTCATTTTTCTTCACGCGTGCTTATTTCAGAAAACTCAGGAAGATGGAGATGATGCCGGTATTGATAAGGTCGGCAAACATAGCACCGATGATAGGCACGATGAGGAAGGGTTTGACGGTATAGCGGTATTTATAGCATACGGCACTCATGTTGGCCATGGCATTTGGGGTAGCACCCAGCCCAAAACCGCATATACCGGCACAGAGAACGGCAGCATCGTAGTCGCGACCCAATACAGGGAACGCCACAAAATACACAAACAAGGCCATCATCACCACCTGGGATGCCAGTATGACGATGAGCGGAAGCGCCAAGCTCTGCAGTTCCCATAGTTTCAGGGATATCATCGCCATGCCCAGGAACATAGACAGGCAGATATTACCCACACTGATGATACGGTCCATATCCAGCAGTTTATCGGCTTTTACCCACTTGCCGTTTTCCTTATAGGGAATGAGACAGACGGTATTGCGCAGAACGGCTGCTAAGATCAAGGCTCCGAAATAGGGCGGGAACGTAATACCCGTTTGGGCAAGCAACCAGCTCAAGAGCGTTCCGCCGCCCATAGCCAATAGAATCCAATAGCACGCCTTGGCATATTGCTGGAACTCCTGCTCGTTGGTACTGACACGTTTGGTACGTCCTGCAGGCGAAGCCTCATCACTCTCGATACCCGCCATGGCAGGGTCTATGGCCTCATCCGGCTCCTGCATCTGCTCCTGCGTCAGTTTCTTACGGATAATCAGTTCCGCCAACGGGCCGCCCAACATTGAACCGGCTATCAGTCCGAACGTGGCAGCCGCCATGCCTATGGTGCCGGCACCTTGCAGCCCCATGCCTTCCAGTACCCCGGCAAATCCGCCCGCTGTACCATGACCGCCGGTCATCGACACACTACCGGTAGCGATACCGATCAGCGGATCCACGCCCAACAGACGCGTCACCCCCATCGGCATCAGGTTCTGCAGCACGATGATAACCACCAGCAGGCCTAACATGATAGCCAGCAACTTGCCACCCTGTTTGATGACCTTCAGGTCGCTCTGGAATCCGACGCTGGTAAAGAACGCCAGCATAAAGACATCCGTCAGCGTGCTGTTGAACGACACCTCCACATCGAACCAGCCGTACAGCGCTAAGGTGATTAAGGAGAATACGATACCACCACTGACAGGCGATGGTATGCAGAAACGCTGCAGGAAGCCGATCTTGCGGGTTAACACCATGCCGACCATCAGGGCCAAGGCACCTATGCCGGCAGTCTGAATCATGTCCAATTCAATGCTTGTCATATGCTATCTCTATCTTAATTAGAATCTATATTGCACCTTCACATTGGCGGCATGCCTGTTGATGGTGGCTGTCCGACAACAGGCATCAAACATATCATGCCATTCAACACCTATATTTAAGAAATCCTTTATCTGTTTATTGACAGACAGACAGCCATATACGGGCGTACCGTACGCCGCACGCACAGGCTGCTTGGGTGTAAAATAGATGACATGAAGTCCTATCTGCCATTGATGGGGCAGATAAGCGGTCGGTGCCAAACGAAGCGTAGCGTACACATCATTCTTGGCGATATACAGATTCGCTCCACCCGTCAGCGCCATCCATTTCGTTTTCCAATATGCCGATACACCCACCTCACCAAAGTTCTCGTCGCCTTCTACAATATAATAGCTACCCTCGGTATGCACCGTGAGTTTCTGCCTACTATAGGCATATGCCAACTTGATCTGATTGATTGGCCGTTCGTCCAACTGCGGTATCAACTTTACCCATTCATCATAGAGACGGATATCGTTGTCCATAAACAGGTTCTGGTATGCCGGATTATAGAATTTGCGGTAGTAGCCCAGCTGCACCTGATGTTGGTCGGTGGGTACAAAGATGATACAGGCATTCGTGTTGTTACGAACGTCAAAAGACTTCTGCACGATTCCGGAATCCGCCACCTGATAGTTATAGAACATCACGCGATGCCCTGCCGTAAATCGCCACCGCGGCATGGAATAGGTGAGCTGCAGGTAGATATCATGATTGAACACATTCCAGCTTTTGTCCGCGCCCTTTTGCTTGGTCAGCAAGTAATCGCCCTCGACTCCCGCCATCAGGGACAGCCCTTTCACGATGGGCGTATTCAGTTCCAATACAGCCATGGGCAACTGATTGGAGAACATCGGATCGTCGGCATACTGATACCCGCCCAAGACCATCAGTTCCGTGCCGGCTTCATTAAACGTGTGGAAATACCGAGCCCTTCCCATCACTTTTTGCGAGTACCCTTCTGCCGGTATCTTAAGATACTGCTGGGTCAGGTAGGTCAAGAGTTTGTTTCGGTCATCAAAACGGTTGGTCATATGCAGCGATACATACTCCTTATGCCCTTTCTGATACCGGTAAGACGCGTTGGCATAGAGGTCGGTTCGCTCACTGCCGTACAGCACATTCACGGTGCCGCCACCCTCGATATTTTTACCAAAGTTCCCATGCCCTTCTACGAAGCCCTTTACGGACGCGGGCATAGCCATATTGATATCCAGCACGGCACCCATACCGATGGTTCCCTTTGCTACACCCGTATTGTCGCAGACTTGAATCTTGGCTATATCTTTCGCCTTCATCTGGCTCAGTATCAGCTTGGTGTCGCCGTTTATCGGACAGTTGTCAATGCGCAGGTTATAATTGCCTATCACATCCTCATAGCCGCTTATCATCAGGTCGGGCACCATCAGTAGGATATCCATCAGCGTCTCCTCACCCGTCAAATCCATCTGCTGGGGATATATCATCGTTCTGTCTGCCTTCACCTCAATGATAGGCAGACTATCATTCGCATACACCGAGGCGGATACAACCCCCACAAACATCCATATGATAACCCCTCGTCTATTCAACATTGGCCTTTCTGTTGCTAATTTCTTTTCCTTGCCGGAATAGTTTTTCAATTTTCGTTGCAAAGTTACTGCTTTTTTTCGAGATACGCAAATTTTTTCTGCATTTTATACGCAAAATGATACAAAACATGGATAAATTTTGTCAATGATTTGCATATATGATTTTTTTTTTGTATTTTTGCAGCCTGAATGATAAGATGGAGGATTGTGTGGTAAAAAAAGGAGAAATCCGGAATAATATGAAGCGAGATTATACAAAAGCTTGTAGTGTGGCATTGATTGCCGTGATATACATAATAGCCGGTTTCGCCGGATGGCTGCTGTTCGATTGGCTCACCATGCAGGCTATGCCGGATATCTGGGCGCTGCTATTGGCTGACGTACTGGCAACGGTGGTTGTATGGGGATTCGGCCTACTGTATGAGAACGTGTCGGTGTATGACCCCTATTGGAGTGTTTTTCCGCCGGTGGTTTACCTGTTGTGGGCATTCCATACAGGCGTATGGTCTGTTCCTGTCATCCTGCTGCTGGTGGCTACGTGGTACTGGGGCTGGCGGCTTACGCGTAACTGGGCTATCACGTTCAAAGGAATCGCGCACGAAGATTGGCGTTATACCAAGTACCGCAGCCTGCATCCGCTACTATTCCAATTGATTAACCTCTTTGGCCTGAATATGGTGCCTACGCTGGTGGTCTTTGCCGCCATGCTGCCCGGGTTGCAGTTGTACGAAGCCGGTACTTCGGCAAACATCCTGACGTATATCGGTTGTATCGTATGCTTGGCGTCGGCTACTATTCAACTCATTGCCGACAAGCAGAGCCATGATTTCCGCGCCGCTCATCCCGGCAAGGTATGCAATGTGGGGCTGTGGAAGCACGGTCGTCACCCCAACTATTTCGGCGAGATACAATTCTGGTGGGGCATATGGATTATGTATGCTTCGCTATACGGCATCAACGGTTATATCGGTGGTGCCATTGCCATGACGGCGTTGTTTCTCGGCATATCGATTCCGCTGATGGAGGCGCGCCAGCTCGCCAACAAACCCGATTATGCGGCTTACCGCAAACAAACAAGAATGTTGATATGACGATTGACACGACAAATATGTGCAGCCACTTGCAGCAGAAGTTGTTTGAAGGCGAGTATAAAACGATACGCGAGCAAATAGAGGCAGACCCGACATTATCTGCCGTAGTTCGTTCGCGGCAGTTGCATATCTACCGCGACGGAAAAAAGATACTGGTGCTGGCAGGCAAAAGTGCACCGAAAATTATTAGAGAAGACAAATTGAATCAACTAATATGAAAAAACTAATTATCT
>ONBH01000031.1 GCA_900316005.1 uncultured Bacteroidales bacterium
ACCTCTCCGGTCCTGCTCTTGGCGCTAATCCGCCAAGTTAAAATTTGTCGTGAGACTTTGGAACTTTGACACTTTCAGACTCAATCTGCTGTATTTCAGTAAGTTATAAAGTTTCATCAAAGTTCCAAAGTTTCAAAGTTTCACGCTACTTTTCTATAATTACCATGATTTTCCTTGTTTATGAGCCCTGCTCTATCCATTGGTTATAATTCCTTCGTCACTTTCAGAGTCGGTGCATTTTAGTCTTTCCTCTTTTAGCGTAGCGGTCTTTACTCCTTGCTCCATCGATGCCGTCTCTACGGGTATCGCTAATCATTTTTTTGAAAAAAATAATCATTTTCTGACAACCGGCAATTTTTTTTTAAAGTCTCTTTTGTTTGGGGCTTTTTTGGGGGTAAAACCACAGTGAGCCGGACGGCGAGCAATTTCCGCTGCGAGCGTGTGGAGTAGGATAGAGGTGTGTTAAAATAGTAGTAGCTGTGGTAGGACTGTGATTGCCTCGGGAATGGTTCGAGAATGGCTCGGATAAAGTCTAGGATTCTATTTAGAAAGTGTGGTAAAAAGGTTGACTAAGACTGTGAGTGACCGCTAATTTGGGTGAAAAGATGGATATAGGGGAGTAATTTATGTAATTTTTGCAAAATAGAATGCAATTTTGTTATTTTTTTTTAAGAAAAATTTGCGTATATAGAAAAAAAGCAGTATATTTGCAGATTAAATAAGTATAAAAGATTGCATTAGGGATAGTTTCGTCATGAGCGTTAAGTTTGTGGCTGATAAGAAAATATAATAAAAAATGAAGAAAGATGTGTGTCGTACTGATTGGGGTACGCGTTTCGTTACATGGATAAGTCTGTTGTGCGCGCGCGTGGGTGTGCAAGTGAGTGCGTTGTGTGCGCGTGTGGGTGTGCATGTGAGGACATCGGGTGTGCCTGCGGGTGCACGGATGGGTGCACGGTTGGGGGCATGGCTGGGTTTGCTGATGTTGGTTGCACCGATGCAGGTGTTGGCGGACGGTTGGACGCCGACGGATGGTGGTTTGGTAGTAAATTTGGAGCAAGGTGATCAGTTCTTGCTGTCAGTATGGATTGATGTAAACGAAGATGGTAACGAAGATCCGGGCGAAGAGTACTTCGTTTACAACTATAGCCGTTATGAAGGCGGTCGCTTCAACTATGAGGCGGGTCCGTTCCTGAAACTCATTCCGCAGGAAACGGGTGCAACGGAACCCGCGGATATGTCTATCTGGCAGGTAGGAGCGCCATTGGTACGTGGAGAATATGACTTGGGTGGTATCGTTTATACGATGTGGAACGACAATAAGACGCTAAGGACGCAAAATAATCACTTCAAGTTCTACGGTGACCTGACAGATAATTACAGCCATACAGATGCATGTGATGTTGTCTTTGTGATACCGACAGATCGTAGGGGAATTGTTTCTTTTGACCCGGAACGCACTATGGGTCGAGGTGAAACATCAACAACATTAGACGCAGACGGTGTGAACCCCAAAGGTCGATTCAATGGTGAAACGGGTACCGGTTTCTTGGGAATGACCTACCGTGAGGTCTATTGGCTGGAGATTCCGAGAAGTAATGCCCCTCACTCTTATACCAATGCTGCGTTGGTGACCTTTAATACGACTACTTCGAATCAGACGTGGCATGCAGGAACCATTAAGCCGGGTATTGCTGCTTATGCCTATGCGGACAATACCAATCAGAAACCGCACCATAGGACAAAGCGTACGATTTTCCGTCTCTATGTGCTGAATGATCCAATCAACACGTGCGGCAGTTATTACTTCGCGACCGATGTGCAGAACAAAAACAAGAAGTACCGCCGGTCGGACACAATGACCGATAGTACGACGGTTCGGAAAATCTACACTTGGGATCACTTGTTCTGTATGGAACATGTGGGAGATGCATCATCGAAGATTTACAAATCCGGCTGGATGAACGTTCCGGCGGATGATAGTACGTACTACTACGTAGGATACAACAACGATTGGCGAAACGGAAGTAGTCCTACTCCTCCTTTGGAGTCGGAACCTTTGGGCTCAAGTACCGCCAAATCAGCATTTAAGAAGATTCGCGAATTGCCGCTGACGACTTTACCGTTACTCAAAGCTCCGGCAGGTGCGTACGGAAAGATGGTGGTCGATACGAGTTCGACGGCAGATAACTTAGGCGTTGCGTTTGAGCCGAAGGGTTATTTCTTCCAGACGAATAGCGGCATGAATGTGAATATGCGTCAAGTGGATGACAGCACGTGGATGGTCGATGAGATGTGGTATATCAATCCGGAATATATGACACTCCAAGCCCGAATAATGCTCTATACGGGTGCGGAGTTCAATGCGTCCGATCCGGGTGCGGCGATAGAAGGTTGGAGTGTGTATGTGAATGCCACGGAAATCCCTGTCGTGGGCAGTACCGGAACCGCAAGCGGTAAGTACGGCTGGGCACGTATTCACACCAATCGAGCTGCTCAAAACGGCGGCATGGAGTTTGTAGTGGCTGATGAGAACAAATATGTCCGTTATAACAACAACGGTCACTTCGGTGCAACTGTTCCTGACCAGCACCCGGAGGCCGGTAAGACGAAAGTGGCGGTTCAGGCTCCCCGTTTGATAGAAGGATATGTGTTTGACAGTTGGAACACCTCAGAGGATGGTAGCGGCACCCCGTACCACGTTGGCGATTCAGTAACCTTGTCCGGTGAGTTGACTCTATTTGCTCAAGCGCGATATACGGGTAGTATCCATGTGGCTATCTCGTTTTGAAAGACGGCCAGCGTTATTTCCTGACTCATCCGGGTGTTGCACCCCGTTATGCCGGTATCCGTCATTTTGAGGATTGGGTGAATGTAAGGCAGGGAATGGCGGATATTAACAACAGCGACCCTAATTACCTCAGTACATACAAAATCATTGGCAAAGAGACTGTTTGTGCAGAGTGTGAGCCCGATGAGTACGTCTTGGATCCTCACAATGAAACGATGAAGGGTGCTGTTGACTCGCTGGTATTCTATGAGAACTTCCACCCCGAGAATGAAGAGTATATCGGTTTGTACTATACAAGTCCCTATAATATCGTTGCCAACAATACATGGGCGGGATTGTTCACTTCTTCCGCCGGTTGGCCGACGCCCGCCCAAGCTTGTGTGTCATCCACGCAATTCGCCTCAGACTCTTATTTGGAAAGAAATGGCGGAGGTGTGATTACAAGGTATACACGAACGGAGACCCCCAAAGATCCTTCTACCGACCCCTTGCCGGCGAATATTCAGTATAATTCAGGAAGTAGTGTGTTTGACGGCGTAGCCGGAGCGGGAACCGACTTCATGATTTCCGGTGTGGGTGTAGTTGATGAGCATTACATCATCCTGCCTGATACCTCGGAAGTATGGCGTGACACGATCGAGTTCGGCTTCCATGAAGGCGTGAAAACGCGCGAAGATGTGTGGTCGAAATTGATTGGTATGCAGTTGTTGGCGCAGATGAAGTTGGGTGACGATACGATTTATTTCCACCCGAACCGCGATAAGATCATAAAAGACCCGAACGAATTGTACCTGTCTCAGAAATTCCGCGTGACGCAGTTATTTGAATTCATCCCCGACTCCCGCGTGACGAGTGTAGCGGATGCGAACCGTGTGTCCCATGAGACGACCGAGCACTATTGGCATCACACGATCACCAGCGGTCAGAATAGCCCGTTCAATGTGCAGCACAACGGGCGGTATATTGATATCGTTGATACCTTCCGTCTTACGCTTAGTCACGGTAGTGTCAGTAAGATCAAGGAGTACCGCGGGCGTTGGAAGAAGGGAGCTACCGGACTGCATGTCAGCGCAGACGGTTCTACCCGTTACCGCGATATTCTGGTGCGTACCAAGACCTACCATTACGGAGATATCACTCCCCATTTGGTGCTGACGCCCGAGTTTGATAGTTACACCTTCAATCCCCTGGCCGGTAATAGTCAGACGATTAACTTTACCCTCACCAAAGTGACTTCCCGACCGATTATTGATGCCGCAGGGAATACGGTAGATGAAGAGGTCTTTGATACCGAAGATGTGACAAGTAGTCTGCAACTTGGTCCGAGTGCATGTAGTTATACTTCCGGTGGCAGTCATTTCAGTATTCCGGAAGGAGGAGCGGTTAGTAACCGTGTTACTCTACAGACAAGGAACCTGAACAAGACTGACGTTATTCGAGATACCCTGATTATCACGATGAATGTAACCATAGACGCTGTGTCGTACCCTGCCACGGTACGTGTGCCGCTGACACAAACATCCTTGGAGGGTGACGAACTGATTTGGTCTGTGAAGATTGAGAAACAGCGTTATTATATCATGGCCGGAACCGGAGGGCTCATTTTCCGTAAGTACAAACAAAGCGGTAACATACTGTATAAGGAAAATACCTCCACCCATCTTGTTAAGGGCTCGGCGAATCCTGAGAATAACGATGCAAAATATATCACCCCGTGGCGTTTTCGGTATAATCCCGAGAGTGAGAACCAATTATCGCTCAAGACGGAGTCTGGCGTGAATCGTTATCTCAAATTTTCAAGTGAGGAAGTTGGAACACGTGCCGATATCCATGCGAGTGATTCATCTTTTATATCCTTCGAATATGAGCAGGTCTATACCAATAGTAATGCCAACGAAGAGGAACAGGTGAAACTGAAATACGGCTCCGGCAGCTGGTTGAAGTTGTCTGTGGATGGTAGTGGTCCGTATTTGGAGTTGGTGGGGTCGAAAGAGGAAGCGACGGTATTCTCCTGGAGCTTCCTGCAGCGGGAGTACAGTCTGCTCAATAATGGTACGTACCCCGATCGCGATTTGGTGACGTTCGGTTATAACACGAATATGTCGGTCAATGTTAAGACACGCTATAAGGCCTATAAAGAGTTCTCGATGCTGGTGGATAACAGTGTGGTTTATTGCTGTCGCGAGGACGAGAATGATATAGCCGACCTAAAAGCTTCCGGTCAGGAATGGAAAACCGACTATACTATCACTCGTATAGCGGATGCGCGCGACTTTGATGGCGATGATGATCCCACGAGTGGCTTGAGCATTACGACCACTGAAAGTACACTCACCACATCCGTTTCGACCTCGGGTACACCTACCAGTCCGACGAATGTGATGATAGGCGGTAAGTATGTCGATATAGTCGATACGCTGCATGTGGCTCTCTCGCTGCAACCGGGCGCTCCGGCATATCGGTTTAAGGATAAATGGAGCAGTTATAAGTCGGTAAGCGATGCGGAGCTCAAGATACCATTGATTCGTAAGACCTACCATGTGGAGGACTACGACTCGCTTGTCTGTCTTGTGGCCGGAGATGAGTATAACTACACCTTCCCCAATACCATTACAGACCCTGTTTCCCATGTATTTACCTTAGGTACAAAGCGACGCACAGGTCAACATGTGCTGGATGTGGATAATGCCTCGGTAGCTGTATTGGATGCTACGACTATAGATGTGTCGGGCGGTATGCACCTGGATAATAAGGCTATGGCTGAGGTGCGACTGATGGATGAGTTTGGTAATACGCCCGACTGGTGTCAGATCTCCGACAAAGGAACAAATACCATTACCGTACAATGTACCAAGAGTGGTATCCGTTCGCCGCGTATTGCGTTTATCTATATAGCGTATATCGTAATGATAGACCATGATGGCGACCCTGCGACGGAGGAAAAAATGCGATTTGTGAACTTCCGTCTCACCGTGTCGCAGCCCAGTTTGTTTGTGTATGCCAATAACCAGCACTTGGTGCATAATAGAGGTGCATCAGGAGATGAGTTAGATAGTAAGGGAATGCAACAGGTTCATGAGAACAAACGCATACTCTATTACTATCCCGATCAGAATGTCGAATTGCCGGTACGCGAGAGCCACTTCTTCGGTTGGTGGAGATGGTTCCGCGAAGGAGACGGTGAGATAGGTGATTCGGACATACCGGATACGGAATGGCGTACGCCGCCGAGTAACACAGGTGGTAAGTATGTTTATCCCTTCCGTATCATCGGTGACTCGGTGTGGATTGCTGAGAACGACCACACTCAAGGAAAGAAACTTGTGACCATGGGACGCTATACGGTATTCCATTACCGGTCGAAAGACTATCCCGATGTTCGTAATAACCCGCCGGCAAAGACCGCTTTGGTTGCGCCGCCTACCGCAACAGCCGGTATTGCAACGAAGCCTACCGTTACGTATGCCGTTGATATCAGTAACTACTACGACAAGCTGCCGATGTCGGTATCGCAGAAGAACCAGGTAGATACTGCGCGTCTGGATACGATGAAGGCGATACCCGAGCCGACGCTTTCGCTGCGCGAGGTGTTTGAACTGCATCCCTGGACGGAGATGGCGGCACGATTGGATGATTTCAAGAGTACGCGCATGGATAAAGATTCCGGTTATGAATTAGCCAGTGAACGTTATATGGAGGACCATGTGACGATGGCTCCGCTGGGGAACCAGTTGCTGCTCTCTACCGAGCAACGCTATAACTACAATAACTTGGTGAAGGGTGGCCACTCCGAATCGCTGCTCGGCTACTATATGCGCGATGATAACTGGAGTACGATGAGTGATGAAGTGGATGATAAAGGCTGGAGCCGTCAGGACTCGATGATATGGTGCGGAGGTTGGGATGCCGACTGCCTATGGTACACCTATGACCCGAAGAAAAAGAATTATACGCTGTGTACGCATAAGATTACGGAAGGAGATGACTTCCTCATCGTTCCGAAGAAAGAGAATATCACCGCCGGATATGAGTTTGATACCGTGTATTATTGCCTGCGTGCAAGGAGTAGAGCCACAACAACAGCCGGTACGGTGGAAAATCCTGATCCGGAAGAACCAGAGGAGGGTGCGTATATGTTCAACATTTGCCGTTATATGATTATCTACCATCAGCCGACGAAATATGGTCCGCTGGTAGAGACGGGTGGCAAGTCGATTATTACCAACGATGAGATAGAGCAACGCTATGAGGTGTTGGAGCGTTTGAACTTCGACTATAACAAGCCCGGTGCCTCCTATACGGTCTATCCGCACCCATTGCATTGGGCGGATGCCTCCTATGGCTATACCTATCCTGAGACGCCGAGCCTGCCTCATAACCGACTACATGACCAAACCGACTTCCCCAATATGGGTGAGTACGGGCTGATAAACCGTATCCCGTATTCCGATTTCTGGTATACCATGGAGCAACACGGCGGTGCAGCTAATGGCTATATGATATATTGTGATGGTATGTCTTCCTCCGGTCAGGTGGCTGCACTTTCGCTGAATACAACCTTGTGTTCCGGACAGAAGATGTTCTTCTCCTGCTATGTGGGTAACCCTTCCAATCAGAGCAATAAAGCAAACCCGAATTTCACGATTTCGGTACAAGGTTCAGAGGATGGCAGCAGTTGGGATAATATCACTTCGTATATGACGGGAGATATCAAGCCCTCGCGGCAATGGTATCAGATTTATTTCCCCATCCTCTTTACGAGTGCGAAGACGTACACGCATTTCCGCGTGAGTATCTATAATATGTCCTCCAATTGGGATGGTAATGACTTCATTCTGGATGATATGTGTATCTTCGCTACCAAACCGCCCTTGATTGCTTACCAAGCTAATACGGTTTGTAAGGAGCAAGGCGAGGAAGACAAACCTACCAACATTATTCTGCGTTTGGACTATCAAGGTATCATTAGTGAGGGTTACAACGATCAGGATCTATATTATACCGTCAAGTGCGATCATGCGGGCGGTGGAACAAGTTTTGTGGAAATGGTAGATGGCTATCTCAATCAAGAGACGCACACGAAAAAAGACGAGACCAAACCGGATACAATTATCGGTAAACTGCACGTTCCGAGTAAGACCTACGAACCGAGCGATGCCGATTCTATCTTTGTCAATATGAACGAGTTGATTGGCAGGTTTGAGACTTCGTTGGCAGCGCATGAGGCTGATGGGGTGACCCCCATTGTTAGAGAGGGTTATATCTACGAGATACTCGAGGGCGATATACGTCCGGTCAAATACGTCGTTCATTGCGCAAACCTGGTACCGACGGATACCTTCACGGTTCATATGTCTGCCGAATATAGCGAGTTGATGAGTAGTATCTGCGGTATGACCAGTTATCTGAAGGTAAGCAACCGTATGGTGCTGGAACTGAATGGTGAAGAACAAATCGGTACCGAGCAAACGGGGCTTTGTGCCAATAGCACCTATGATATCGGTCTGCGTGTGAAAGGTTCGCTATACCTGGATAGTGTTGCGCCTATCGACCTTGATGGTACGTGTAAGAGTGACTGGCTGCTCTATGGCGACACCGCTGAAGCAAAGAGCTTTGCGCGCTACGGCTATAAGTACAGCGATATAGTGAAGGTCGTTAAAGATATCTTGCGTTGCGACCCACCGAAAACGACTAATGGGAACCAGTTCGCACGGAATCTCGCAGGGGTCAGTCGCAATGAGATGCAGCGCATCCAAGAGGAGCAACAAGTTACGCTTTCTGTAGGGGCGGATCCCTATGATATACTTGCTGACTTAGTAAATAAGGGATTGCTGATGTTGTATCAGCAGAATGTAACCGCAACTACCTATGTAGGCGACTCGGTGCAACTTGTTATCTTCCCCATCCTCGGAACGGGATCAGACGCGATGCATCATGCCAATGTAGATGTGTGCCCGTTGCCGATACTGATTAAACTCAAACCCAATCCGGCATCTGCCAAGGCACCCCTGATTATTCAGGGAATCAGCAGATCTGCGAGTGAGTTGAACCAGCCGGTTGTTGTGTTGGCGAATGCCACGAACTCGACCACGGAGATTTCACTCAAGGTGGACTCTATTATGCCGAATGTAGGTATTCGGTCGGTGCAACTGCTATCCACAGACGACCCGGACTTCCGCGAGGGTATCCATTCGCTATCATTTGTTCCGAACTTGGATTATCCGGCAGAGACCTATTACGTCAAAGGCGATAATATTATTTTAAGCCCTGCGAGCACCAATAACTATTACATGAAGCAAGGATATAGTTACACCTTCGGATTAGAGATGCAGACAAACCTGGGTAAGGATACCTTGGATGGAGGATGTAAGGTCGGAACAGTGCCGTTCAGCCTTGCAATAGTGCCGGACTATGTGCGTTGGGCTCCACAAAATGAGACGAGCAATAAATGGAATAATCCGAACAACTGGATTGGTGTTAACCAATGGAATCAACCTATTCAATCCAATGCCCGTTTTGCTCCGCTGCCCTCGACCAATGTTATCATCCCTACGATGACCGATGGCAGACCTTACCCCGAGATTCCCGCTACTATAGCTCCGGAAGATTCCATTAAGCAGGTTGGCTTTGTCTATAACACCTGCAATGCGATTCGTCTCATGCCGGGTGCCGCTTTAGGACAGCAGCAGCGGATGACAATCTCGGCAGCCATCATCGATATGAGCCTCCCGAACGACAAATGGGCGCTGCGCTCTGCACCAGTCAAGGGTATGCTGAGCGGAGACTTGTTCATGGCGCAAGCCGACCTCAACGGAACTAACACGCCTTGGGAAGTAGGATCCTTCGATGCCTCCGGACGCAATTATACCACAGGTAATGCTACCTATTGGCTGTCGCTTTATAGCAGTCAGTCTGTTCACTATGGCAATACCGAGAAGAACGATACCTTCCCTGCTACAACCGAATGGTCCCCGGTGACCAACGGTATGACCCTCTCACTGCCGCCTGCATCAGGGTGGGCTGTCTATGCGCTGACCAAGTCCGGTAGAGATGCCGCTGTCCGACTCCCCAAGAACGACGACATCTACTATTACTACACCCGTAGTGGTAATATATCCTATGACCACTATGAGCATAACCTCTGCGATAAACGCGATGAGTTGGCCGGTGGAGCAGGGGAGGCCGGTAAGTTGGCATTCCAACCTACTGACGGAGCGCAGACCTATACCCTTACCAATAGCGTTGAATCTACCTCCTTCGTCTTCGGAAATCCCACCTTGGCATTTATCGACATCTGGGGCTTCATTGCTGATAATGCCGGCTTGAGCGCCGAGTTTGATTATATCAATACAAGCGGTAACTATGTTACGATTAACAAAGAGACCGCGAAGACCTCAACCGATACAATTTCAGAACAAAAGCGTTACTTGCCGCCAATGCATGCTATTGTGCTGAAGGCTGCATCCGGTACAACGCTTGATGTGACTCTCAATACTAACCGCGTTGTAACTTCGCATCGTCAGGTCGTTGGAAATCCGCTTGCTGCGCCGCTCCGAGGCGAGAACGGAAAGAGTAAAGGTATCATGACCGTTACGGCTATCAACCCCGTTGCAGACATCTGTACCTCGCGTTTGCTGCTTGGTCAGGGATACCACCGTGCTATCCGCGACGGCGAGGATGCCGTGCTGACAACAATCAATGTGGAGCAATTCAATAGTTCTACGCCTTCTACGCCGTTTAATATATATGCTTCGGAAGGTAACTACGGACTCTGTATTGACCTGCGTGACGAGATTCTGAATGTGCCCATCTCCTTCTTCATGAGCGAGTTGCCTTTCGGACCGATTACGCAACTCTGGTTCACCGGCGTCAACAATATCGACGGCCCCCTCGTCCTCTACGATGCCTGGACCAACACCGAGCGGCGTATCCTGGACGGTATATGTCTCAATATCGAAACACCGACTCAAAGCCATCTCGCACGCTATTATATCCGTCTGCAAGGCTATACGCCCGAGGATGATTCGAACAATCCGATAGCTACGGGTGTGGAGCTATTTGAGATGGATGGCGAAGAAGCAGTCAAAATCATCCAAGACGGTCATGTACTCATCTTGCGGAACGGTGAGGTTTATACCATGCTTGGACAGAAGGTAGAAAGGAGGGTGAAATGAGTAAAACGTATTCTACATATTCTACCTCTACTACTTTAGGTCCCAATTACGGTACGACCTACGGCGCTACCTACGGCTCCCAGGCTTCTTCTGCAGGAGCCTGCGTCCCGCAGTACCAATTCCAATCGACATCCTCCTTCTCGTCCATTGTGAATACCGCGGCCTACAACGATATATCCGCGTATATGTTCAATGATAGAACGCCCACTTCAAGCGGACCTGTCATTCTCAGAGACGGCTGGGGAAGGCCTGGAGGAGAAGGTGTTGGAGAAATCCCCGATGAGCAGCCTATCGGCGAACCCTTCATCCTCTTGGTCTTCGCCCTGCTCTACGTCCTCTTCCGCCGCATCCGCGCCAGGATATAAAACAAAAAGAAAATCGCCCCTCAGAGGGCGATTTTCTTAGTTTTTTGCGTAGTTTGCGTTTTTTCTTATATGGTTCGGGGTTTCCTCGGGAACGGTTCGTTCCACAATATATTAGTTGCTCTTATTTCAATGTTTGTTAACAGGTAAACAAATACTCAGGTGCAAAATCAGCTCCATTAGCCCACTCAATCGTATTATATGCGATGTGGAAGTTCTTGAAGAATTCCGTATCACGCAAAGGCTCAAAGGCAGAACCTTTCAACTTGTCGCTGAAATCTACAATTTTGTCCACATTGTTGTTGAACCACAAATGAATCTTGTGTTCTCCGACATACTGTGCTTTGATGATTTCTAAAAAATCCATAATCTTGTTTATTTTAATGGAACGATACGTTCTACCATATCACCCTTTTGTGCACGCTCCCAGTTTTCTAATAGCTCATCTCTATGCAGGTCAAGCCACTCCAATATCATCCGCAAAGCGCGTCCGGGCATCTCACCCTTGACCACACTATCTTTGATACTGACGCTAATTTTGTAATCGCCATACCATGCATGGAAATGCGCAGGAGCATGGTCTTGAAAGTTCATAAAGATGATAATTCCGTAAAATGTGCTAATCTGTGGCATATGTTATAATTATTTGTGGTACAAATTACTCATTTAGAGAGCATACAATACTCCAAATTCGCTGCAAAGGTACTACTTTTTTTTGAATTGCGCAATAGAGTGAGCAATTTTTATGCATTTTTGCACGATTGAGTGCGCATTTTTGTGAGTTTCTACACGATATGGCCGATACATTGCTCCGGGTTTTACGTCTTAGAGAGGGGATGGTTGTTTATTGGTTGTTATCTTCTAATAATATATTTTGCAATTCGCGTTCTAGTTGCTCGCGATCTGGCAAATAAAGCTGGTAACGGCTGACAAAAAGTTGGTTAGAGATTCCATGCAACGCATATTCCATAAGCAATTTATCTTTCTCCGAACCAAGAATAATACCAATTGGCGGATTATCTCCTTCCGTATTCTCCTCAGCCGCAAAATAATTGAGATATAAGTTCATCTGACCTATATCTTCGTGTTGTATTTCACCGCGTTTTAAGTCAATGAGCACAAAACATTTCAAGATACGATGATAAAAAACCAAATCAACGTAGAAGTTACGCCCGCCTATCGTAAGACGCTTCTGACGGGCAACGAAAGAGAAACCTTTGCCTAATTCCAACAAGAACTGCTCCAAGTGCGCATATAGCGCCTCCTCAAGGTCGCTCTCCTTGTAGAGAGGTTTGGTCTCTATGCCTGCAAATTCCAACACAACAGGGTCATGTAATATGTCCTGCGGCTTGGTAACCGTTTGTCCTTCTCTGGCTAATTGCAGCACTCCTTCCTTATCTTTGCTCAGCGCAAGACGTTGAAACAGCAGACTTTTCTTTTGACGCTTCAGTTCACCGACGCTCCAATGTTCTTGCTCACATTGATGCACATAGAAACTGATCTCAAGTGGATCCTCCAATTTCAAAATCTCGAAATAATGACTCCAGCTCAATAAGTGAGACGGCGTCTCACCTTTTTGAGCGAATAAGTGAGACAGCCTCTCATCTTTTGCGAAAGTATAGTAGAACTTTCTGATATAGAGCAAGTTACTCTTGCTATAACCTTTGCCTAAACGTATGGTTAAATCTTTCGACAAACGATTTATCAGATTATCTCCATATTTCGCACGTGCGTTGCCGTGCTGCTCAAACTCAACGATATAGCGACCTATCTCCCAATTTGTATCAATTAGGATTGTATTTACCGCAGTAGCCAGTTTCTGATGAGCCATTTCAACAGCTTTACTGATATTCTCAACAAGCGTCTGGTATGCTGCATCGTTCACTAATTGTGCGTCTGCGTTTATTACTTTGGGACTCTGTTCGTTCATGTCTTTGCAACTTTTGGCTGCAAAGGTACACAAAAAAAATGACATACGCAAATTTGTATGCCATTTTTTTGCGGGATTAGGTTACTTTTGGGTAAGAAACCATCATAATATATATGGATATTACCTAAAGGTAATGGCTGGAAAATGAATGCGCAAAATCAAGAAAGTCATGAATATAAATAGCAAAATACTGCAGATGACGGGGGCGGAGCCCGATGAACAGAAGATGTACCGTATGCTGATGAGCGAACAGTATCGGACGCCGCCATACGAGATGTGCGACCTGGAAGACAAGATGGCACTCGTAGAGCAGAACATCCATGGATGGATGAAACCCCGTTTTCTGCTGGATCACCGTGCCCAAACGGCGTATGAGTTTATGGACAAAGGGTTCGTGCTGGTCACCGTTCGCGATGAAGATGTCCATTGGGATAGCCTGAAGGGACTGCCGGAACAGATCATCGCGCGCGCCAGAAGGCATGACGGCTACTTCCCGACCGTCGTCTATGGCTTTCGCAACGGCAAAGCCGATGTACAATGGCAAATCAATCCTGACGGCGGTTTCTATATGGACAATTACGGTTTCGGTATGACCGATGATTTGGTGATACCATTATGGGGCAAGATAGACCGTACGGGCTGCGTTGTGGAGCCGTTTCGTTATCTGCCAATGAAGCGCTAAGCGTGGCCTTGGGGCTATTATTCCTCGGAGAAGTCAGCCAGGACTTCGCGGTAGAGGGAGAAGATTTTAGATTTGGATACGATGCCGATGTAGTGGCGGTCCTGGTCTACGACGGGTAGGTTCCAGGCACCGGTGTCCTCGAAGACCTCAATGACCTTGTTCATGGGCATATCGTTGGTCAGGACAGCCGCGGGCGCATTCATAAGTCGGCGCACGGTGAAGCGGTTGTAGAGGCGGGGTTGGAACATGATATTCCGTACCTCGTCCAGGAGAATGAGCCCCTCCAGATGTCCCTCGCTATCGACAACGGGGAAGAGGTTGCGCCGGCTATGGGCGATGACGCGCACGAGGCGGCCGAGCGTCATATCGGGGGTGACGACTGTAAGGTCCGTCTCGAGGACGGACTCCAGCTTCATGAGGGTTAGAACGGCTCGGTCTTTGTTATGGGTGAGCAGTTCTCCTTTCTGCGCCAGCCGCATGGCATAGAGGCTGTGCGGTTCGAAGAGTTTGATGGTGAGGAAGGATAGCACGGATACAATCATCAGCGGCATGAAGAGGTGGTACCCACCGGTCAGTTCGGCGATGAGGAAGATACCCGTGAGCGGAGCGTGCATGACACCCGCCATGAGTCCTGCCATGCCGGCGAGGATGAAATTGGACTCGGGTACAGACAGACCTAATAGATTGCATATGCGCGCGCACACGAAACCCGTGATGGCTCCCATGAAGAGGGAGGGCGCGAATATACCACCTACGCCGCCTCCGCCATTGGTAGCTACGCTGGCGACAATCTTCATAAACAATACAGCTATGAAATAGGCGAGCACATACCACACCGGAGACTGCCAATGGGATAGCGGACTGGCGAGGAAGTGGCGTGTTGACTGACCATTCATGAGGTCTGTGATGACTTCATAGCCTTCGCCGTAGAGCGGCGGGAAGAGGTAAATCATCACACCAAGGGCTGTTCCGCCGACCATGATTTTGACGCCGACGGAGCGGAAGGTGCGTTTGAACCACTGCTCCAGGCCATTCATTCCGCGGGTGAAATAGAGTGACATCAGTCCGCAGATAACCCCCAGGCAGACATACAGCGGTAGCCGGTTGAGGGCAAAAGGCTCGATGGTCTGCAGGGTGAACATCGGTTCGGAGCCGGTGACCACATAGGTGACAGCCGTGGCTGTGACGGAGGAGATGAGCAGGGGACCGAGGGAGGTCATGGTGAGGTCGAGGAGTAGGACCTCGAGCGTGAAGACCAGTCCGGCAATCGGTGCCTTGAAGATTCCGCCAATAGCACCAGCAGCACCGCAGCCGATCATGAGCATCATGGTTTTCTGGTCGAGCCGGAAGGCTTTGGCAAGGTTACTGCCGATAGCTGCGCCGGTCAGCACGATAGGCGCCTCGGCACCGACAGAACCACCGAAACCGATGGTAAGCGCCGACCCGACAATGGATGACCAGGTGTTATGGAGCTTGATGATGGATTTACGTTGAGAGATAGCGTACAGGATCTTGGTGATACCATGCGAGATGTCATCGCGCACGATATAACGTACAAAAAGTGCGGCGAGGGCGATACCTATCATGGGGCAGATGAGGTACCACCAGGTGTGTTCGCCGGCAATGAGATAACGGTCAATAGCCAGGCGGATGAGGTGGATGAGACCTTTGAGTATAATAGCCGCAAAAGCAGACAGAACGCCTACCATGAGACTGAGCAGCAGGATGAGTTGCTTATGGCTTATATGTCGTCCTGCGTATCCCATCCGATACCACGGTATTTATCCAAATCCCAGTCTTCCTCAACCTCATTGAGATAGATGGTGTGCTCTTCATCATCATCGGTGTCATTAAGGGCACCATCCGCCGATTCGTGGTGTTCAACGGCGATAGGTGCGTGGCTTATGTCGATGACCTGGTTCTGTTCTTTCTGCAGTTCCTCCCAGAGGGCATCCTTGAGTTCGGCGATGCCGAGTCCGCTGACGGACGAGATACGCAGCACAGGGATGCCGAGCTCATCGGCAAGAGCATTGGTGTCAACGGGGGTGTCGCTCTCAATATCGCATTTGGAGATAGCCAGGATGCGGGCCTTGGAGAGCAGTTCGGGGTTGTATTGCTCGAGCTCGTGGAGCAGAACCCTGTATTCGTGCACCTTATCCTCGGTGGTAGCGGGTACCAGGAATAGGAGCACCGCGTTGCGCTCGATATGTCTTAGGAAACGGAGTCCGAGTCCCTTGCCTTCAGAAGCCCCTTCGATGATACCGGGTATGTCGGCCATGCAGAAGGACTGCCCGTCGCGGTAGGAGACGATACCTAATTGGGGCGTTAGGGTGGTGAAGGGGTAGTCGGCTATCTCAGGCTTGGCGGCTGAAACGATGCTGAGCAGGGTGGACTTGCCGGCATTGGGGAAGCCAACCAGCCCGACATCAGCGAGGACCTTGAGTTGCATGATGACGTTGCGTTCCTGGCAGGGTTCGCCGGGTTGGGCGTAGCGCGGGGCCTGGTTGGTGGCGGTACGGAAGTGCCAGTTGCCCAGTCCGCCTCGTCCACCTTTCAGTAAGGTGATGCGTTGTCCGTGCTCCTTGACTTCGCAGAGCCATTCGCCCGTGTCGCCGTCATAGACCACCGTGCCGCAGGGAACCTGAATAACCTTATCCTCGCCATCCTTACCGAACGAACGGCTTTCACCACCTCGGCTACCATCGGTCGCGATAATGTGCTTCTGGTACTTGAGGTGCAGAAGCGTCCAGAGGTTGCGGTTACCCTCCAGGATGATATGTCCGCCTCGTCCGCCATCACCGCCATCGGGACCTCCCTTCGGGACGTATTTAGCGCGGTGCAGGTGCATGCAACCTGCACCGCCCTTGCCCGAGCGGCAGTAAATCTTGACGTAGTCAATGAAATTAGCTGCCATTATTGTTTTGTATTCTTCTTTTTCTGCGCTACCAAAGCGGGTAACAAAATCTCCAGCTGTGCGAAGGTGCAATCGGGATCGACGTTACTATTGACCATAAAGTAGTCGTGCCGGCGGATGTAGTATTCGCTGACCGGCATGGTGACCTCATGGTAGATGCGGATACGTTTCTTGATGGTGCGATAGTTGTCGTCGGCCCGTCCGGCTTCTTTACCGCGGTTGAGCAGACGTTCCACGATGACGTCTTCGGCGGCATAGAGTTCAACCATGACGGCATCCATCTTGCGGCGCTGAAGCATGAGTGTGAGTGCCTCGGCCTGTTCCACGGTGCGCGGATACCCATCGAAGATGACGCCGGGGCAGTCTTCAGCGAGGTTATCCAGGTAGTGCGCGATGAGGTGAATCATCTTGTGGTCGGGCACAAGGTTGCCGCTGGAGATGATGTCGTTGATTTCCTTACCGAGTTCGCTACCGGAACGGATTTCTTCGCGCAACACTTCACCTGTGGAGAGGTGTTGAAGGTTGTATTTCTTGACGAGGAGTTCTGAGATTGTACCCTTGCCACTACCCGGAGGGCCACCTAAAATGATATTAAGCATACAATATGATAATTTAATATTTAATATTTAAGATTTAAGATTAAAAAACGAGTTGCCCTCGATCGGAACAACTCGTTTCTCGGGACATGATGCCGATTAGAGGGCCATCTTAGCGCCTGCTTTGAAGCGTACGACTTTGCGGGCAGGGATGGTGATTTGCTCCTTAGTAGCGGGGTTGATACCCTTATGTTCGGGCTTCTCAATTACATTGAAGGTACCGAAACCAATCAGTTGTACATTTTCGCCTCTCTTAACAGCTTCAATGATAGCTTCGGTGGCTGCATCGAGTGCGCGTTGAGCCTCTTTCTTGGGCATCTCAGCCTTTGCTGCCATGGCAGCAACGAGTTCCATTTTGTTCATAGATTTTGATATAAAAATTAAACGTTTAACAACTTCAAAAGGGGCCTCCCTCATGTTGCGAGTGCAAAGGTACACTTTTTTTCTTAATTTGCAAAGATTTTTCGCGAAAAAATGCTTTTTTTTGTCTGTTTTGGCAAAAAAAATGCTTTTTGGTCGTATTTTGGATGGATTTTTTGTTGAATTCCTCTCCCCGTCCTCCCCGTAGAGACGGCATTCCCTTGCCGTCTCTCGATTATGGGGGAGGGGGCCGCTTGGAAAGTAACCAAAAACGCGCAACCTGCGTACGCTTTCAAAAATGAAATTAGTAGTGTTGCTATAAATTTTAGACAAAAACCTACAAAACCCTTTTGAATGCTTTTGAGCTTCGCTCTATGCGTACTTTGCTGCAAAAACTCCTTGTGTGCAAGCACCCAGATAGTTTTTACATCAAACTCCGCAACTCCAATCAAATCAAAAAATAATTTTATAACTATAAACATCAACAGAATACATATTAACTCAAAAAAAATAACGCAACAGTAGTATTTTACAATTAATATTACTTTCGTGGGATCTGCTCGCAAAAATGCGAGCAAAATGAACAATATACCCATTAGGGCGGGTGTTGATGGCGGCCGGCGTAGCGGGCGGCGAAACGCTGCTGATTGGCGGATTCGGCAGGTGTCTTGACATGACGGGAACGGTCGGGACAACGGCAGCTGAACAATTTGCCGGTAGGTGAGCGACGGATGTAATAACCGGCTCGACGATTCACCATGCCAAACATGGTCTCAATGGGCATAATAGGAATAATCTGCATAATGGTTTGGGTGGTTTGGGTTGGTTTTTGGTTGGTTTTTGACACGGACCCTACGGCGAGGTCGCGGTCAGGTCGCGATATGGTCGCGGTTTTGACTCGATGAAGTGTTCTTTTTGTTGAGTGTTGAGAGTTTAGTGTTTAGTGCAGTTTAGAGTTTTTAGTTGTGAGTAGTTTAGAGTTGAGTGTTGAGAGTTGACAATTCTTATCTCGGCTAAAGCCTCGAACGATTGGCTAAAGCCGTACGAGTGTTGAGAGCAGTTGAGAGTTTGACGAGACACCTGTTCGTTTAGTACTATCAGTCCCCCCCCCTATACAGGGGGGATGACGTACGTACTAAAGAACGAGAGAGGTGTCTGTCAAAAAATCGTGTTTTCGCATAATTCATACACATTTTGTCCATCTCTAGCACGCAGACGATACAGGCATGGGAGTAGGAGGCGATGCTGAGCAGATCGCCAATGACGGTTTGCGCCTCGGTGTAGTCGTTGATGTCGCCAACGATATCGCGAATGCCGTCAAAGATAACCAGGTCGGGCTGGTGGATGAGTATGGCGGCCTTGACCAACTCGAATCGCTCTTGCCAGTTTATTGCGCGCAGATTGTAAACGGCAAAATTATCGGGTGAGGGCTCGGCGTGAATCATCGTACCAATGCGGTCCCTGAGTATCTCGTGTGTGGAGTCTTCCGACTGTTCGGTATCAAGCCAGAGGAGCAGAAAAACACCGCCGGCGGCAAGCAGTCGATGAAGGCGTACATCTGGTCGCTGGAGATGGCAGCGTTTGACAATCAGTAAGCTCGGGGACCCCGACGCAACTTGTTGCGGTGGGATCGACCATAGCGATCCGAGGATCGAACGCGAGGGCACAAAAAAAGAGGCGAAGCACCATCAAAGTGCTCCGCCTCCCTCAGATGTAGCCCGAAAGCTATGATTTATTTCTTAGACACTCTCTTTCCCGTCACGTCATACATCTCGCCGTTGGGACGGACGATGTACAGAATACCGTTGATGAGGATTTTGCGGTATCCGCCAAGCGTGACGGATGCCTCAATTTCCTCGATACCGTCTACCACATTGAGTTGTATCACATATGGTTCCCACGGGGTGCCCAGGTGGTTGTCGGAGACGAAAGTAAGAGTCTTGTCTATTACTCTCTCTTCGCCGTTGATGACGGTACGGAGCTCCATCGGCTGGCCTGCGCCGTCGCCGGCAATGACGAGGTAATAGAGGCTGTCGGTATGCGCACGCACGGCACCGCGGCACTCACCG
>ONBH01000047.1 GCA_900316005.1 uncultured Bacteroidales bacterium
CGTATTTTTTTTCTAAAAAAATTAAAATAGTGCTATTAGGACGTACAGCCAATGTGCAAAAATGCCGGCACAGAGTCCTCCGATGGTATGTGCTGCGATGGCTTTGCCAATGAGTTTGCGGTAGCCGAGCGAGTCTAACATAGCGGTGTGCGTACTCAGATAACCCGACCAGCACATGCCAATAGCGGTGCAAACTGCGATGGCATTGGCGTCGAAGACGATAGACGGATCGTTGACAAAGGCCGGAATAAGTCCGAGGGCAGCACCAACAGCTCCGAGCGCGGTAATGGGGAAGGCAACCAATTCGGGCGACTTGAAGCCAAACAACCAGTCGAACACAAAACTAATCTTACCCGCCAGCCAAGGCAGAACGGGAACGCCTTCGTAGGCGACACCCATATATTGTCCTTCATCGCCTTTAGGTCCGAAAGTCATCATCATCACAGCCGTAGAGATAACCAGCACGCCGGGTATGATGGCCAGACCTAAGTCCACACCGGTCTTACCGCCATCGAGTATGGCATTGAGTGCGCGGATAAAGGTGCTTTCCTTGTGAACTTCCTGCTGAACGCCGGACGTCTCGGGAGCCGGTCCTTCGTAGGCCTCTTCGTCGCGGTACTCCGGGTGTGCTCGCAGGGTGAAACGCTGCATGAGACGCGTGGATACAATACAGCCTACCACGGCTCCTAAAAGCCCTACCAAAGCGCCGGTGGTTGCTCCGGGCACCTTATTGCTAAGGGCAATCATAAACACCATGACAATCAAACCCATACCAAATGCCGTACCGAAATTGGTAAGCGAGATGAGTTGGTACTTCTTGAAATAACGGCTGAACTCACGATCTTTCGCCAAGGCAATGATAGCGGGGTTGTCGCTCAGGAACGTGAGCACAGCTCCCAAGGCTGCCACGCCGGGTAAACGGAAGAGCGGACGCATCAACGGGCGCAAGATGGTCTCCAACATGCGTACGACACCAAATTCTACCAGTAATTTACCCAAGGCACCCGACAGTACAGTAATACCCATCAGGTAAAAACAGGTGTTGATTAGCAGGTCAAAGGCTGTGCGCATAATGGTATTGAGCATCTCGCTCACACCCATAAAATGGCCAATGGTGCAGAATATCCCGAAGAAAAGAGTCAGGAATATCAGCGGTTCGAGAATCATCATCACCTTGCCTTTGGGGGTAGGGATGGCAAGCAGCTGTTTTTGCTTCGTGAAGCTCAGAAAACTGCGAAAAATAGAGCGTCTCATGGTGTTTATTTTTATACGATTCAAGGTTATTCCTTAATAATTCTGCGTGCGCGCATGTGTGTACGCGCGCCAAAATTAGCCTAAAAGCCACCTCAATAGTTTCGACTGGCGGAAAGGTACTTCCTTCAGTTTCATCCATAGGGGATGATTCCAGGCTACAAGTACGGACTTAGGGTTACTGAATGACAAGAAGCCGGCCTTGCGATGGTAGCGGCCCATGCCGGAATTGCCCACGCCGCCAAATGGCAGATTGGGATTGGCAACATGGAGTAGGGTATCATTGACCACCACGCCGCCGGAACTGGTATGACGGATGACACGTTTGGCCTTCTCTTCATCGCCGAAATAGTATAGGGCCAAGGGTTTCTCATGGTTGTTGACATACAATTCCGCGTCTTCCAGATTACTGAAAGTACGCATAGGTAGTATGGGACCAAAGATTTCCTCTTCCCATTGTTTCTCGGGTTCGTTTTCGTAGCTCTCCAGTCGAGCGCGGGCCTTATCGTTGACAATACGCACGATTTGGTTGTTATCAGATATGTCGTCAATTGCCTCGTCAAGCGCGTGCATGAACTTATCTGCAATCGAACTATGAACCAGCAGATAATCCGGCGCCACGCATGTCTGGCCGTTGTTAATAAGTTTGCCCCATGCGATACGACGCGCAGCCATCTTGATATCAGCTTCCTTATCGACGATGCAGGGGCTCTTACCGCCTAACTCCAAGATACATGGTGTCAGGTTCTTGGCAGCCGCCTGCATAACCACACGTCCCAGCGCGGGGCTACCGGTAAAGAAAATGATGTCCCAACGCTGCTCCAATAGTTCTTCATTAACCTCGCGATGCCCCTCAACGATGCTGATATACTGAGCAGGGTAGGTACGCTGTATCATCTCCGTCAGTACATGGCTGACAGTAGGTACGTAAGGCGAGGGCTTGAGCATGGCACAGCAGCCGGCTGAGATAGCCGCCACCAGGGGACACAGCAACAGGTTGACGGGATAATTCCATGGTGCGATGATGAGTGCCGCGCCGAGTGGTTCATAGTGAATATAGCTTCGCGAGGGCGTAACAGCCGGCGAACCGCACACAAATTGGTCGCGAGACCATCTTCGCACATGGCGAATCGCATGACGTATTTCATCCTTCACGATACTAATCTCAGTATAGAAGGCCTCATCATTACTCTTATTCAGGTCTTGCTGCAAGGCTTCGTACAACCGATCTTCGTATACAGTTAGCGCTTGATATAAGTCTTTTAGACGCGCCTTACGGAAGGCGACATCCTTTGTCTCGCCCACCTGAAAATACCGGCGCATCTGCATATTTAGTTCCTTGATTGTCATAATAACGAATAGTCAATCACTTCTTGGATATCACTCACGTAGTGGAATGTCAATCCTTTTAGGTACTCTTCGGGTATTTCGGCAACATCCTTTTTATTATCGCGACATAGAACCAAATCGGTTATGCCGGCACGTTTTGCTGCCAGAATTTTCTCCTTCACACCGCCGATAGGCAGTACTTTGCCGCGTAGCGTCATCTCGCCCGTCATCGCGATGCGCGGACGAACCTTACGCCCCGTGAAAGCGGATACCAGAGCCGTCGTCATGGTGATACCGGCACTTGGACCGTCCTTCGGTATTGCTCCCTCGGGCACATGCACGTGAACAGAGAGGGTCTCCAAGTCTTTCTGTTTGATGCCAAAGTCCTGGGCATGGGCTTTGATATATGCCAAGGCAATGGTAGCGCTCTCTTTCATCACGTCGCCAAGATTGCCTGTGAGGGTGAGGGTAGGTTGCTTTGATGGCGAGAGGGAAGTCTCGATAAATAGGATTTCGCCTCCTACTTGCGTCCATGCCAGGCCGGTGACCACACCTATATATTTATTGGTTTCCCATGCGTCGCGCGTGAAGCGAGGTTGCCCCAGGTACTGAATCAAGTCGTCAGATGTTACCTTAACGTTATAGGGTTCGTCCAGCGCAATACGCGTCACCACCTTGCGGCAGATAGTTGCAATCTGGCGGCTGAGACTGCGTACACCTGATTCGCGCGTGTAATCGTCTATAATATGATCTATTATTGGTGTGTCCAACTCCAATTGTTCGGCTGTTAAGCCGTGCTTTTCCAATTCCTTCGGCACCAGATGACGCTTGGCGATTTCTTCTTTCTCCTCCAGTAGATAACCTGACATCTCGATGAGTTCCATGCGATCGAGTAGGGGGCGAGGTATCGTGTCAAGCGTATTGGCAGTAGCAATAAAGAGCACGTGCGACAAGTCGAAATCGACGTTGAGGTAGTTGTCGTGGAAGGTGGTATTCTGCTCGGGATCAAGCACTTCTAACAATGCTGAAGTCGGGTCGCCCTTGTAATCCATGCCGATTTTGTCAATCTCATCAAGCACGAACACAGGATTCGAACTCTTTACCTTGCGGATATTCTCAATGATGCGGCCGGGTAGGGCACCCAGATACGTGCGTCTATGGCCACGAATCTCCGCCTCGTCGTGCAAACCGCCCAACGAGATACGCGCATAGCGACGTCCCAGGGCATCGGCGACCGACTTACCCAAACTCGTTTTACCGACCCCCGGAGGGCCATATAAGCATAGAATGGGGGCCTTGAACTCGGCATCTTGCTTGGCAACTGTTTGTTTCAGAACCGCCAGATATTCCAGGATACGCTCTTTGACCTTCTCCAAGCCATAATGTTGTTCATTAAGTACGTCACGGGCATGCTTGATGTCGTAGTTATCCTCGGTATATTCGTTCCAAGGAAGGTCGAGCAGAGTCTCCAAATAGTCTTGCTGCGTAGCGTAATCCGGTGAGTGAGAGGGGAATCGCTGCAATCGATTCAACTGTTCCTCGAAGACTTTACGAATCTTGTCCGGCCATTTTTTCTTGAGTGCTTTTTCCTGTAATTCCTTTGCTGTCTGTTGACCGGTGTCGCCTAATTCCTTGTGAATAGCCTCTAATTGCTGTTGCAGATAGTATTTGCGTTGGTCTCTATTGATAACCTCACGCGTCATATCTTCCAGTTCGGCCTTAGCTTCCAGCCGTTGCATGGTATTTTGCAGGTTTTCCACAAGTTTCCGTCCGCGCTCTTTCACATCGTCCAATTCTAACAATTCCTGTTTGTCAGCAGTTGGGAAATCAAAGAATGAGATGATGACATTCATCAGCGTCACCGGATTCTGGATGCGGTTTAGGGTAGAAGCTATTCCAGTTGCCTGATTCGTTTTTGTTACGATTTTTATGGTTAAATCGTAGCAACTTTTGATGATCTTGTGTATTTCTGACTCATTATCGGCATGCGACGGAATATCGTTCTCAGGAAATTTCGTGACAAATCCTTTGACACTTTCGCTGCTGACGCTTATGTCCTCGATGCGCACACGCACCAAGCCGCCAATCACCACTTCGATTGTTTTGTCTTCGTTCTCGGTTAGCTTCACAACCCAAGCCAAAGAACCTATGGTGTATAAGTCCTTGGACTCAGGCAATTCAATCGTATCGTCTTTCTGTGCGCAGACGGCAAACAACTTGTTTTCCTCGAAGGCGTGTTTTACCACGTTCTTGGTTGCCGGCCGATTGACCGTAATGGTCGTAAACACACCGGGAAATATCACGGTATTCTTCAACGGCAGGATTTCCAACCAATCCGCTTCAAAGCTTTTTTCCTTTTCTTGTATCGTATCCATTCAATAGGGAATTCTCAAAATACCTTATTTTACATAATCCCAATTAGA
>ONBH01000033.1 GCA_900316005.1 uncultured Bacteroidales bacterium
CCTTTGGCAGAGAATCGAACTATAAAATTCTGACGCGCCAAGAAGTGGATGCTATGTTGAAAGAACACGACTTTCAGCGCTCAGGGCTAGTAGATGATACCCAACGGAAGCAAATCGGTATTATGACGGGTGCACAATATATATGTGTATCTACAATTACAAAATTCAAAACCCAACTATATATTGAAGCCTATTTAGTTAATATTGAAACCGGGCAGATGACGAATCCGGCGACTCGTTATGTCAATATCAAAGAAGAAGATTATAGCCTTTTGCAAGGCCCGTGTAATGAACTGGCGCGAGAAATGTTAGGTGAAATTAGCAAGACACGGTATGAAAAGGGACAACAATTAGAACAAGATAATCAAAACAGGTTGGCAGACAATAATCACGATGCAGCCGAAGAGGCTCGTAAACAAGCAGAAATTGACAAAGCCAATCAAATGGGAGCATTGTTTGGATTGACACAAAGCTCGGAGAATTCGGTTGCCAAAGGCAATCCGCTCGGTCATTGTAACTCGTGCGGCAACTCATGGAGCCTCAACGGCCGCAGCATCGTAGGCGCACTGCCTGCGCCCGGCAATGACTTCAAGCAAGAAGGCAAAGTAGTCGTTAACATAACCGTCGACAAAGAAGGCAAGGTCATTTCGGCTGTCGTCGGTCCCGGTTCGACTGTTAGCGATTATGTTACGCAACAATTGGCTATCAAGGCGGCGCTGAAGGCGAAGTTCAACGTAGTGGACCGTCCAGACAAGGAGATGGGCACCATCACGTACCATTTTAAGTTTAAATAATCAATAATAAGCATTAGTGTCGCAACGCTAATGCTTTTTCTGCAAAAATTTGCATAGATTAAATATGGTTCAATTGGAAAAGATATACAAGATTTTTAAACAGTCTTCCGTTACATTGACCATTATCTTTGCTGTGCTTTTATTGGATAAGCTTTTATCTCTTTTTGTAGAATATCTTTTTGGATTTAGTCTGCATACATACGATTGGCCTCCTATTTCAATAAGCGTATATAACTTTATAGTAGCAGGAAGCCTTATTGGAGGATTATTTTGTTGGATTATTTTTCTTCTTTTATGGTTATATCGTTTTTTGCATATACAAAAGCGGATGCCATCTCTTTTGTGCGAAGTAAGTCCGGAACAGGAACAGAAAATTTTGAAGTTGCTAAAACAAGTAGCCAAGCCAAGTGATGGGTCTAATAAAATGAATAGAGCGGAAGTTGCCAATTTTTTGGCTACGTTGAAATCCCTGGGGCATTTGGCTGATGGAGGTGACTATAATAATTTACGACTATGGGTTGAGAATGTCACCGGGCTGAGAGATGCTGATAAGGTACATTTTAATGAAGCCTATAAACGCGCATTGGATAAAAGGGGAAACACTCGTTATACCGATGATTTGAAAAAGATACTAAACATCGATTAAGTCTTGCGATAAATACGATATCGCAATTATCGCATCAAAAAAATTGTATTAGTGAATAAATTGCAGTACCTTTGCAGCACTTTTTATTGCATGCTGTTATGCACAAAAAAAGGATACGATAGCCAAAAGTTGCTAGTATATTAAAAATGGATAAGATACAAATAAAGACGGTTAGTAATAATGTAAGTTGATATGAGTAAAGTAATATACTTATTAGGAGCAGGCGCGAGTTATGGTGAGAGAGGTGACTTGCCTCTTTCCTTAAAACCTATTGTAAGTATAGATGGAGCAAAGGACAGACAAGGAATCCTGCGTGGCATGCCTATTTTAAATGAATTTCCGTTAGCCATATCTCAATTACAACAAGAAGTAAGCTCACTTAATCGTGAAAATTTGAAAATTGTATCGGAAATATTAACTCATATTCTCAATGTTAGCAAAGAGTATCCAACTGTAGATACTTATGCAAAAATGTTATATACCACAAAACGATCAGAAGATTATGAGAAATTTAAGGAAGAAATAGCATTATTTTTTTTAATGTGGCAAAGATCACATAAACATGATATCCGATATGATGCATTTATCGCTTCTTTGATTGATGCCGAGACAGGGGAATTTCCGCCAATGACCATTTTATCATGGAATTATGACATGCAATTCGAAATGTCATATTCCAAGTATATTACAGAAGGAAGGGCTTTGTGGAAAATTTGGGATAAATTGAATGTATATTGTAAATCTAATGGTAGTTTGCCGAAATATGATGTGACGCTTCCTTTTGCATTTATAAAACTTAATGGATCTGCTATGTTTCATGCTTCCAAACCTGATGACCGATCTTTAAGATATACTTTACAAGATGTTCTATGGGAATCACCTAATGAAGAACAATTTGTAAAAGATGTTAATACTATTTACGAAAATGGTCAACATAAGAACATTTTTGCAATACCTAAATATGTTAATGAGTTGTCTTATGCTTGGGATAATCTTGGTAAGGAACAAATAAAGCAGAATATAACACAAAGAGGAGAAAAATGTGAAACGCTTGTAATTATTGGATATTCTTTCCCTTATGTAAATAGAGAAATTGACAGACATATTTTCTTGAGTATGCCAAAACTCAAAACGATATACGTACAAGATATTGATGCGGTTAACGTAAAGGAACGTGTTACTGCCATTTTTGAATATCTACAGAGGGATGCGCCAAGAATCATTCCGAAGACAGATGTAGGGCAATTCTTTATTCCCAATGAGTTAGGTTGATAATACTAGTTAGTATGTGTGTGCATCTCTTAATAATACTTGACTGTTAAAAGTGGGATATTAATAGAATGAACAAAACAATACCAATAATAATCATGTTGCTGCTCTCCTCATGCTCCACGTGTAAAATAGCTAAACAATCCTCTATCCGCGAAATCCAATTCGGAAACGGAGGCGGATTCACAGGTGCAGTAACTACATATTGCCTCAAAGCAGATGGTTCTTTGTATAAGCAGGAACAGTTAATAAAGAGACTAACCTGCGATTCGCTATGCACCATCTATGAATTGGCAGAACAATTACCGCAAGAAGATTTTATTCATCCCGGTAATACATATTCCTTTATCCGACTTGTGGCGTACGATACTTTGCACTATTATCAGTGGACATTGGAGAACAAACCCAATGAAAAAATTGTTGAATTATATTTAAAACTCAGTAAACAATTATGAAAAAACTCGTACTTATATTAGTTGCTACCTTTGCATATGTTTCTATACACGCCAACATGCAAGGTCATTTCTTCATGAATGTAGAAAACGAGAATGTACAGGTGGCTAACGTAGAAAGCCATTTTGCGCAATGGTTCGACTTACCGGCTAATACCACTTTCACTCTCTTTCGTGACGAAACGGACAGTCTCGGCATACGCCACATGTCATATCAGCAATACGTAAACGGTATTATTATAAATAATTGTATGGTACTCGTGCATGCAAAGAATGGTATTGTAAATGTTGTAAATGGTGATATTATGGAGGCAGCAATCGTAGCGCAACAACTTCCACAAAGAATAGAACCATTAAATGCCGCTCAAAGAGTACGCAAAAAAGCACGCGCTTCTGACGCTCAACTCATGATTATTCGTGCAATCATAAACGGAGAGGCCGTGTTTCGCTATGCGTATGAAGTTATGGCAGATGATAATTCTGCGAAAATATACGTAGATGCTGAAAATGGCGAGATAATAAAATCGAAACCATTAGTATTTAACGCTGATGTTTCTGCAATCGCTATGACCATGTATAGTGGGCCACAGCCAATAATCTGTTTCGAAGATGATAGCCTGTATTATTTGCATGACGAAGGGCGTGGCCTCGTTACATTAAATGCCACGGATATGTACGACCCTAATGATGAATTTAGATTGGATAATATATTTCGGAAACCCGATTCTCTCGTTTCTGCCGCGTTATATGATTATCTTAGCGATTGCGAAGAGATAACGAATCTGTCAACTACTTGGGGTGGTTTTTGGAGGATGCTATTACAAAACGTCAAAATTGAAGCCGTAAGGCAAAATTCCAATTGGTATTCGATAGGAGAAGGAACTGCTGATGTATACATTAAAATCAAAGATAGTACGGGGAGCTTGGTTTATACGTCTGGTCGCTATGATGATCCCACATTACCTGTTACATTCAATATCGGAATGCAGGTCACCACTCCTCCTATCACCATAGAAGTATGGGATTACGACCCGATAGAGGTTCGGATGACTTGATTGAAACTATCAAACTTGAAACTATTCGAGGAGAAAATAAGACGTATGATGATTTGGATTTCAAAAGTTATCCAAGTATCGTTTCACTCACATGCAGAATTGAATCATTCGGAAGACTTCCTTTTTTAGATGCACACTGGGGAATGGAAAAGACGATAGATTTCTATAGAGAAAAGTTCAATAGAAACAGTTATGACAACCAGGGATCAATTATATATCAATTACTCAATCCTCCATCAACTGGTTTGGGTACATTAGGTGGTATTTATGCTAATGCGTGTGCCATTGGAGAATATAATCCCGCCTTAATGATTTATGGTATGGGCATGATCTCTTCCAAAAGTGACCTTATAACTCGTTGTGTGAATCCTCTTGTATCCCTTGATATAATGGCTCATGAATTTAGCCACTTGGTTACCGATAAAAATGGAAACGGTGGGTTGGAATACTTAGGTGAATCCGGAGCACTAAACGAGAGTTTTTCAGACATTATGGGAATATCAGTTCTTAAATATGCTACAGGTTATTCGGATTGGCTTATAGGTGCTGATGTAATGATTTACCAATCTAATATGCGCTCTATGGATAATCCGAACAATAGTAAAGATGGTATAGAGCCACAACCGGACACATATGGCGGATTATATTGGGCGGATCCCCATGATATAAATAACGACAATGGCGGTGTCCACACTAATAGTGGTGTACAAAACCATTGGTTCTATCTATTATCCGAAGGAGGTAATGGTACAAATGATAACAATAATACCTTTAGTATCATTGGCGTAGGTATTGATACTGCTTTACAAATAACATATCGAAATCTCATTTATTACCTCACACCAGAAGCGACACACGAAGATTCTCGAAATGGTTCTCTACAAGCAGCGATTGATTTATATGGGGTTGACTCACAAAAATATCAATCTGTTATGAATGCATGGTATGCTGTTGGTGTAGGAAAGAAATATGGGGGCGAAAGTGAAGAACCGTTTGAGTATTACATTGTAGCAAAACGTAATTCCGGTAACTACTATTTCTTCACACCCAACAAAGTGAGCGGTAAGAATCGTTTGATTGCAGTTGATACTGGAGCATCAATACGTACTAGCATTGATACAGTTCATACAGCAGATGATTTTCTTTGGACATTCGAGGAAAATAAACTACGGAACCATAATGGTCAATACTTGGATTGCACTGCTGCCAAATCGGCAATAATGAATACAGCGGGTGTAGAACTAACTATGGCCAACAATACAGATGGTTCTGTGACTTTCTCATATGTGACCGGCACAGAGACACGCTACTTATCTTTGGCAACTGCTGGCAACGACTTCTTCGTGTTCTATGCCAATACAAATCAGTTTACTCATTTGCTTATGCTGCCCAAAAAACGCGATGCTCCAACTATGGTTTCCACAATAGAAGAGACCCCGCAAGCAAATAAAATTTTACGTAATGGCCAGATTTATATCCTCCGAGGAGAAGAAATATATACTATAACTGGATTAAAAATAAAATAAACTATGGTAACAATCGATAAAACCTATGCTGTCAGGTGGTTCGGTCCATTTAATTCAATAGACGAAGTGCGTGATTTTGAAATTCAACACGAAGATCGAGAATTTCAATTATATTTGCTCCAGGGCTACAAAAAATGTGCAAAAACACGCGAAAGTTATTATTGCGGTCAAACCTTAAGGAGTGTCTCAAAACGTTTAAGTGATGAAGGGCATCATATCTCAGAAATTTCCAGACTAACCGCTATTTGGATAGGTTCTATTACAAATGTAACCCCCTCCAAAGAAGATATAAATGTTGTTGAGAAAATCCTTACGGCACAGATGCGTATCATCTTTGGAGAACAGTGCCTTCTGAACCAGACAAATACAAAATTCCCAACGTATAATGCTTATGTGATAAATATATGGCATGACAAAAAGGGGAAACGTAGATTAAAATACAGCAAATATTCCATACCGGATCTAATGCCCGACCTCATAGGCCATGAATATATCAAAGATGAATACATTCAGTATAATAAAATCTTTGGAGCTCCTAAAATAAAATGGACCGATGTTGAGTGGTAAAAAATACAGCATACACAAATAAAACGAAAATCTCTTCGTTTTCACATTATTATTTCAATTGTAACCTCCATTCATTTGCATATTGTAGGATTTGTAAAAAAGCTGTACTTTTGCAGCCGATTACAAATCCTAATTTTTTAGCATATGGATAAAGAACAATTTTTAGAGATGTTGCAATCGCAACAAGCATCAGGTTTAAGCATCAAAGCTTACTGTCAAACGAATGGTATCTCCGTGTCCAACTTTACTAATTAGAAACGCAAGTATGTAACTAATGCATCCAATCCTTCTCGTCAAGTGATTGACTCTATATTTTTGAAGGTTTCCCTCTAAATGACTTAAAATGCCGGAAAAAGCAATCTTTTTTTTGCGTATGTCGGAAAAATATTGTATCTTTGCAGCCCGAAAAAACAAACGCAAAATTATGACACTACCGGTAACTCCTGACTACATTACCTCCCTAAAAACTAACGAGGTATTCGTCTTCGGCAGCAACCTTGCCGGAGCTCATGGCGGCGGCGCCGCATACGTGGCTCATAAACACTTCGGGGCTGAATGGGGCGTTGGAGTCGGTCCGACCGGACAATGTTACGCTATACCTACGATGCAAGGCGGCGTAGAGACCATTCGTCCGTATGTGGATGACTTCATCGAATATGCCAAACAGCATCCCGAACAGCTCTTTTACGTGACACGTATTGGCTGTGGTATCGCTGGTTTTAAAGATGAAGAGATAGCACCGCTTTTCAAAGCTGCTGTAGCGCTGCAGAACGTCGCACTACCTGAAGGCTGGCGCGAGATGAATGTCTGAATTGTACTTACAATGCAACGAGTCTGTGATTTTATAGCCCATTGGATGGGGGTGTTAGTACTGGCGGTAGCAGCATTGAGTTTAATGTTGCCTGCTTCGCTTGTATGGATTGGTACATGGGTTATCAATCCGATGTTGGGCATCATCATGTTCGGCATGGGGCTCACGCTCACGGCAAATGATTTCAAGCTCATACTCCGTCGTCCGACCGATATATTCATCGGTTGCCTTACGCAGTTTACCGTCATGCCGTTGTTGGCATGGGGGCTGACGCGTGTTTTTGCACTACCGCAAGAGTTGGCGATAGGTGTCATCCTCGTGGGTTGTTGTCCGGGTGGAACGGCATCGAATGTGATTACTTATTTGGCAAAAGGAGACTTAGCCTTATCGGTGGGTATGACTGCTGCGTCCACCTTGTTAGCGCCGCTCTTGACACCATTGCTGGTCTGGTTGCTGGCGGGCACGATGGTCGATGTACATGCGTCAGGAATGCTGCTGAGCATCGTCTATATTGTGATTCTACCTATCGTTGCCGGACTGCTATGCCAGCGCTTCCTCCCTACGATTACGCGAAGCGTGACACCTTATCTGCCGGCGTTCTCATCGATTGCGGTGGCATTAACCGTAGGCATCGTTGTGGCGCATAATGCCGACCGACTGCTGACAGCAGGGATGCTGGTGGTGCTGGTGGTGATGCTGCATAACCTGTTCGGACTCGGCATCGGCTATCTGGTAGGACGCCTGTTACGTCTGCAACGGTCTAAAAGCGTGGCACTCAGTATTGAGGTCGGTATGCAGAACTCGGGGTTGGCGACCTCGCTGGCTGTGATGCATTTTGCGGCTTTCCCCTTGGCTACCATTCCCGGGGCGGTATTCAGCGTATGGCATAACATAAGCGGTGCAATCATAGCACGCATCTATTCGCGTTCTGCAGCTGATAGTTGTGAAAAAAATGAACGTTGAGACTTGAATAAGCCGGGTGTATCAATCCAGGTTTTCTCGCAAGCTCTCTACGTAAAGGTCGATATGCCGTAGCTCTTTGGGTATATCGATGCGTTGCGGACAGCGGTCGAGGCAGATTCCACAGCCGATACAATGGTCGGCTTGGCGTTCGCGCTCCAGTTTCTGGTCCAGGCTACGTAGGTACGCATGGCGCAACCGACGGTAGTCGGGGGCTTGTTCGTTGGGGGCTACGAGACCATCATTGACGCAACTGTTGTAGTGCATGAAGTTGCCGGGTATGTCGATTCCATAGGGGCATGGCATGCAGTACTGACAAGCGGTACAGGGCACCAACTTGAAGTTGGCATACTCCGCTGCGATACGCTCCAGCACAGCCAGTTCCTCATCATTGAGCGGTTTGAAGTTATGGAACGTGCGGAGGTTATCCTGCAAGTGTTCCATATAGGTCATACCGCTCAGTATGGTCATTACCATGGGTTGCGTGCCCGCGAAGCGAAATGCCCAGGACGCGACGCTGCGTTCGGGTTCGCGTTCCTTCAGTAGGCGTGTTGCATGCGTGGGCAGTTTGGCCAGTTGTCCGCCCAATAGGGGTTCCATGACCATGGCCTGTATGCCGCGTTTGGCCAGCTCACCGTAGAGGTATTCGGCATTGGTATTGCGCGGGTTCATCTCTTTGGCATAGTGCCAATCGACATAACTGAGCTGGATGAGTACCATATCCCATTGGTACTCGTCGTGGTGCTCCAGGCACCAATCAAAGATACGTACATCGCCGTGGTACGAAAAGCCGAGGTGGCGGATACGGCCGGCTTTGCGTTCCTCGAGCAGGAAATCCAGCACGCCATTGTCAATATAGCGTTTGCGGAACGTATCCATAGCATCCTTTCCGCCGCCGATGGAGTGGAGCAGATAGTAGTCAATATGGTCGGTCTGGAGGCGTCGGAAGGACTCATGGTACATGGCGATACTCTTCTCGCGGCTCCATAGTGACGAATCGAAGTTGCTGAGTTTGGTACTCAGGAAGTAACTGTCGCGCGGATGGCGGCTAAGGGCGATGCCGGTGGCTTCTTCGCTGAAACCCTTGCAATAGACAGGCGAGGTGTCGAAGAAATTAACACCATGCTCCAACGCATAGTCCACCAGGCGGTTGACCTGCTCTTGGTCGATCTCATTCTCATTCTGCTGAAATCGTCCGCGTCGGCTGGGCCAGCGCATACAGCCGTAGCCCAGTAGCGAAACTTTGTCACCCTGTTTAGAGGTGCGTGTTTCCATACCGTCCGTTGGTATCTCGCCTTTTGCTGAGGCGCCGGAGTCGCGGGGTGTTTCTTGTCGGTTGCAGCCGGCTAACGTAAGACCGGTCACGGCGGCAGTTCCGGCCAATGTGCCTATAAATTGTCGTCTGTTCATGTTAAATCCTCCTTTGCTCTTCGTGTCCCTCAACATAGATTGCGGAGAACGGCCGTGCGGGACATAGATACTCGCACTTACCGCACCCGATACATTTTTCCTCATCCACCGCGGGAATCTGGCCATCGATGCCAAGTGCCTGACCGCTGACCATCTGTATGGCGCCTGTTGGGCAATGCTCGGCGCAGTTTCCACAGGCAACATGGTCTGTCGCTACGATGCAGTTTTCCTTGACCCAAACGGCATGACCCGTTTGGATGATGCTCTTTTCTTCTTTCCGGATCTTGGTGATGGCTTCTGTGGGGCAGACCTGTGCGCAACGGTTGCAGGTCACCATGCAATACCCCTCGTCAAACTGCAGTTCGGGTAGCATCAGGCGGCTGAGGTCCTGCGATGGACGCAAGACCTTGTTCGGGCAGACGCTTACGCACAACTGGCAAGCGGTGCAATGTTTCTCAAAATGCCGTATGCTGACACTGCCTGCCGGCCGAACGGGTAGGGCACGTGCGGGGACTTTTTTCTTCTCAATATGGGCGAGTCCGCCATCCATTTTCTGCGCCTGAACCTTGACTGTACCGGCTATCGTCAGTCCGCCCAGTATGCCTAAAAATCGACGGCGACCGGTGTCGGTGGCGGGCTCTCGGTTCTCGGTTATGGGTTCTCGGTTCAGGGAGCCCACTTGAATAGCCTGGTGAGGGCAGGTAGAGAGGCAGTCGTAGCAGCCGACACATTTGGTCATATCCACAGTGGGATAAGCTTCGCCGTGCTTAGCGGGTGTGATAGCTTCGGCCTTGCAGGTATGCTCGCAGGCTCCACACCGGGTGCAACGGCTTTTCTCGACCACGGGTCTGAGAAGAGCAAAACGGCTAAGGAAACTTAGCAAGGTGCCTGCGGGGCAGATGGTGTTGCAGTATTCGCGTCCGCGCAACTGAGACCATATACCTAAGCCTACGAACCATACGACACCTGCCCAAAAGGCAGCATCCAAGGTATGATGCGAAGCGGCGGTCACGATACGTCCGAAATCGGAGTATGGATCCAGCAGGTAAGCTATCCATCCCACGGCAGGGATGAAGAGCAGAATCAGGAATATGGCGAGTATAGACCAGCGGAGAACCTTATTCTCCGGATGGTAATGGTATTGCACCCGTTTGCCGATCTTGAGGCGGCGGAATACGTCTTGCATCGCGCCCAGGGGGCAGATCGTGGAGCAATAGACACGACCGAAAAGCAGGGTCAGGACGACCAGGAGGGCGAGAATAATGACCGAAGCCAATCCGCCGTACTTACCGATGCTGAGAATGGCGGGTATAAGTTGTATCTCGGCTGTCCAACCAAGGTAACGAGCCGCCCAACCCAGTGGATCCACAAAAGTCATGATAAGGCACACCGTGATGACGGTAGCCACGAGAATGCGAATGGTGCGCAATGGGTTGGAGCGTCTTGTTTTCATCTTATTCAGCTTTTACAAGATAGTAATTCTTTTTGCCTTTTTGGAACAGGATATACCTGTTGTTAAGCAAAGCCGCTGTCGTGATGGGTGTCTGCGGGTCGGTTAGTTTCTCTTTGTTCATCGAGAATCCGTTGGCCTGAATCATCTTGCGTGCTTCGCCTTTGGAGGGGAATATCTGCGTCTTCTCAGCCAGTAGGTCCAGCGGAGCGATACCTTGTTCTAATTCCGCGCGCGAGATCGTAAACTGGGGCACACCGTCCATCACTTGCAGGAATGTCTCTTCGTCCAGTCTGTGCAGCGCCTCGGCTGTGGCGTTTCCGAAGAGTATCTGACTGGCCTCAACGGCTGCCTCGTAGTCTTCACGGCTATGAACCATGACGGTTACCTCTTCGGCCAGGCGTTTCTGCAGCAGGCGCAGATGCGGAGCCTGGTCGTGCTCGGCGATAAGGCTCTCTATCTCCTCACGACCGAGGGTAGTGAAGATACGGATATAACGCTTGGCGTCATCGTCAGCCACATTCATCCAGAACTGGTAGAAGCGATACGGGCTGGTATAGTTGCGGTCGAGCCATATATTACCGGATTCGGTCTTTCCGAACTTGGTGCCGTCGGCTTTGGTAACCAGCGGGCAGGTGAGGGCAAATGCCTCGTTGCCGCTAATCTTCTTGATGAGTTCGGTACCGGTGGTGATGTTGCCCCACTGGTCGCTTCCGCCCATCTGCAGTTTGCAGTTCTTGTGCTCGTTCAGATACACGAAGTCATAGCCTTGCAGCAGTTGGTATGTGAACTCGGTAAACGACATTCCGCAGTTGAACTCGCCGTTGAAGCGTTTCTTGACGGAGTCCTTTGCCATCATGTAATTGACGGTAATGAGTTTGCCGATGTTACGTGCGAAATCAAGGAATGTATAATCCTTCATCCAGTCGTAGTTGTTGACCAGTTCGGCTGCATTGGGTTCGGTGGAGTTAAAGTCGATGAACTTCTCCAACTGTTTGCGGATTGCGGCTACGTTGTGGCGTAGTGTTTCTTCGGTCAGCAGGTTACGTTCGGCTGACTTACCGCTGGGGTCACCAATCATGCCGGTGGCTCCGCCCAATAGTGCAATCGGTTTGTGCCCGCAGTTTTGCAGGTGCTTCAGCATCATAATACCGCACAGGTGCCCAATATGCAGGCTATCGGCCGTGGGGTCAATACCTACGTAGGCGGTGGTTTGTTCTTTCATCAATTGTTCCTCCGTGCCGGGCATAATATCCTGTAGCATCCCGCGCCAACGAAGCTCTTCTACAAAGTTCTTTTTCATCAAATATAATTATCAATTATCAATTATCGTACGGCTTTAGCCGATCGTTCGAGGCTTAGCCGAGATAAGAATTATCAATTATCAATTTTCAATTCTTCTCGATAGCGCCGTATGGTCTCCGCGATTCCGAGATACAGCGCATCGCTAATGATTGCATGTCCGATACTGACCTCGTCGGTCCACGGGAATGCCGACACGAAGGCATGCAGATTGTGCAGATTGAGGTCGTGTCCGGCATTGAGGCCCAGTTGTAACTCGTGGGCTTTCTCGGCAGCCGGACGGTACATAGCTATTGCCGCCTCGGGCTCGCGGTCATACAGCTCGGCGTATGGCCCTGTATAGAGCTCTACACGGTCAGCTCCGGCTTTGGCGGCGTACTCCACCATGACGGGGTCGGCATCTACGAATATGCTCACGCGTATGCCTGCGCTTTTGAACCGCTGTACGATGGTAGTCAGTTTGGCCAGATGGGTCTTGGTGTCCCAGCCGTGATTGGACGTCAGTTGGTCCACACTATCGGGCACTAAGGTGACCTGTGTAGGACGTATCGTGCAAACCAGGTCGATAAACTCGGGGGTAGGATTGCCTTCGATATTGAACTCGGTCGTGATAATCGGTTTCAGGTCAAAGACATCCTGACGACGAATATGTCGTTCGTCGGGTCTCGGGTGCACAGTAATGCCTTGTGCGCCGAGTTTTTCGCAATCGATGGCAAACTGCACAACGTCGGGGAGGTTGCCTCCCCGAGCGTTGCGTAGTGTAGCCACTTTGTTAATATTTACACTTAGACGTGTCATGTCTATATACGATGTATTTTTATTTTCTTCTGCGCGAAATCACTTGGGTCATACAGTGTGCTGCGCCGTAGCCCTTGGTGATGTTCTCGCCCGGAATCCATATTACGTTCACACCGTTGTCGCGCATCATCTCGGCAAATTGCATAGACTGACCCTGGATGCAGCAAATCAAACGAGGTGCTACGGTGAGGTAGTTGTTGCCATAGTTAGCGGCATCTTCTTCCGAGATTACCAGAATCTTCATGTCACGGCTCTCCAACCATTTGCGGAACGGGATACCCTCTTGAGCCAAGGTGTAGTATTTGTCCTCCGTGCCGTAGGTGTTCGGATTGCGTACATAGATGTCGCAGGTCACAAACTCGGGCTCTCCGGGCTGGGCAAAGAAGCGGTTATGGCACATGGTTACCAGATCATGATCGATAATATTGAACCATGTATCCAGGTGCATCTGCGCTTGTGAGAAGAGGTGGTCGCGTACCACTACAACCGTATCGTGGCCGAAGAGGTCGTTCTCGAGCAGTTGGTCAATAGCAACCTGCGTGGTGCGCATACCGCAGCCTATGAGCGATACGGTAGAGCAGGGTAGGTAGTCGCCGCCCTCGAGGTAAGCACCTTCGCCGTTCACTTGATAGATCGGACGGATGCCCAGGTGGCTATAGCAATACCGAATCACATTCACTTCCGAAGCACGCTGCAGGGAGTTCATGCGACCCATGATAACGCCGCAGGGCGTCACGATGCTCTGGTCACGCGTGAAATAGAGATTGGTCAGCGGGTCTTGACGATAAACCGCCTCTACACCGGTATTCTTATCGGTCTCGCTCAGTTGAATAATCGGACGATACAGGATGCAGCGAATCAGATCTTCGCGGCTCATCTCGTTGATAACTTTGTGCTTGTAGGCGTAGTCTTCCGGCTCGTAGGTGAGTGACTGGTAAGCCAGTATTGCCAGCGAGTCTTTCGACATCTCGTTGAGTACCTGGTTGATGGTATATACCTTGCAACCCGTGTGCTCCAGACGACCGATATAGTACTCATGCTCTTTCGCGGCTTTGCTCACGTCGAAATAGTCCTCAAACAGACCTGCGGCAGGGTGAGCTACTGCTTGGAACAGCTCTTCGCCCGGCGTGTGCATCAGGATAACTTCGGCTTTCTGGTATTCGGCACTCGGATAGATGCGACTGACTGTCTCAGAAGCCTGCGGACGCTGAATGGAGTCCAGACCGTTGATGAACATGAAGAAGATAATAATGGGGCATACGTAGCGTGCCAGCCATACGAAGAAACCGGCTACTTTGGCGCTGTACATACCATCCGATGTCAACTCGTTGAATACCACATTACGATCCATCAACTGGCCTACCAATATACATGCGGCTATACCGCCCAGGGGCAGGATGAAGTTCGAGGTGAACATATCTGTGAAGTCAAACACGCTGAAGCCCAGTATCTTAAGAGTCGAACCCTCAATCTGCGAAAGCGCGCAGATGACCGACAGACCACCTACCAGGAAGAACAGAATGACCAATGCCCATACACGGCCGATGGGTTTATTCTTCACTTTCCATTCCTCGCCGATATACGCGCCGCCTGCTTCCAAGAGCGAGAACGAAGACGTGATAGCCGCAAAGAACAGCAGGATGAAGAACAGCACGCTCACGATACGTCCGCCGGGCAGGGTGGCAAACAACGGCGGCAAGGTCTTGAACACCAGGTTCGGACCGCTCGTTACCTCCACGCCATACGTGAATACGCTGGGGAAGATAGCCAGACCGGCCAATATTGCCATCAGAACCGTTGCTAATGTTACCGTCAACGAGACGCTTACCAGGCTTTGATCCTTCTGTATATACGAACCATAGGTCGTCATGGCTGCCATACCGAGCGAGAGCGAGAAGAAACTCTGACCCAAAGCCATGATGATGGTCTGACCTGTCACGGCACTCCAATCGGGGCGCAGCAGGAATATTGCACCCTTTGTCCAACCGTCTTGCCAAATCGAAACAACCGCAAGTAGCAGCAGTATGCCGAACAGAGCGGGAATCATGAATTTGGAGCAACGCTCAATACCCTTCGATACGCCGAAGGCCAGAATGATACAGTTCATTCCCAGGAAGATGAGTGTCCACATGACAGGACGATTACTATTGATAAAGTTATCAAACATATCGGACATCTCGCCGTATGTCATTCCGCCAAAACCTTGACTAATGCTCTGAATAATGTACTCCAGAGACCATCCGGCTACCACGCAGTAGAATGCGAGGATAACCAAGCCGGCGAAAATCTCAATAGCTCCGACTGCTCCCCAGCCCTTGTGACCGCTCGAGTTGATGAACGAACGGTAGGTGTTACCCTGACCGCGACGTCCGATAACAAACTCCGACAGCATCACCGGTACGGAGATTAACAGGGAGATAATGATGTAAATAATCAGAAAGGCGGCGCCGCCGTTCTGACCTGCTACATACGGGAACTTCCAGATGTTGCCCAGACCTACTGCCGAACCGGCAATAGCGGCCATCGTTCCGAATTTACTGGCAAATTGATTGCGTGCCATGATAATAGATGTTTTGGGTTAATTTATGGTGTTTATTTTTTGGTCGAATTTACTATTTCGGTTATTAGCGCTGCTAAAACTCGGCAAAGGTACAACTTTTTTTTGACATACGCAAATTTTTTTGCATTTTTTTTGCTTGTTTTCCCTTTTTTGTCCCCCAAAATGTTTCCCCGACTTCGCCGAGCCGTTCCCGAGAAAAACCCGTATCATTCTCGAACCATTCTCGGGGTTTTATCGGAGTTTTATCGAGGTTTTATCGAGGTCGTTTTATCGAGATTTAGGTTGTGCATTATTTCAGGAGCCGGAATAGTATCTCAATGGGGTGATGTGCGCTATAGCCTGTTCCGTCTTTTATCTGCGTGCGGCACGAGATACCCGGCGCGGCTATGAGCGTCATCGGTTCTTGGTTCTCGTGGCTCATAGCCTTCCGTACCGCTGGGAAGAGTACCATTTCGCCGATGGCAAGCGAGGTTTGATAATGTGCTTTCTCGTAGCCGAACGAACCCGCCATACCGCAGCAGCCCGATGGTATCACATGTACCCGGGCATTTGGCGGCAGAGACAACAGGGCTGCACTCTTCTCCACGCCCACAAGCGCCTTCTGATGACAATGCCCATGCAGCCAGATATCCACATGTAGGTCGCGGAATTGTTCCGCCTTAATGTGTCCGGCTTCCACTTCCCGCATCAAGAACTCGTCAAACAGGAACGTGTTCTTGGCGAGCTCTTCGGCTGCTTCACGCCATTCGGGTTGCACCAGCTCGGGATATTCGTCGCGGAACGTCAAGATGCACGACGGCTCAATACCTACCAAGGGCATTTCTGCTGACACAAGGCAGCTCAGCAGCCGAACGTTCTTCTCGGCATACCGTTTGGCGGCGTTCAGGCAGCCCTTTGAAATGGCCGCGCGACCGCTTTCTACGTGCTGTGGAATCACCACCTCGTAGCCCAGCCGCTTCATCAGCCGGATAAAGGTCGCTATGAGTTCCGGTTCTTCGTAACGCGTAAACTCATCCTGGAACAGGAAGAGGCTTCTCGTCGCTCGCTTCTCGCTTCTCGCATTTCGAACTACCAACGACGAATCGCGAATGACTTTTCTCGCTTCCCGATTTTTGGCTATCTGAGGTATCGCTCGCTCGGGTGCAAAACCGACTATCTTCTTCAGAATAGAAGCAGTCAATCGGTTGGTGGCAAAGAAGTTATAAACCGTCGGCATCCGCGAGCCGAGCCGTTGTAGATCGTTATTGTGCGCCACCATCCATGTGCGTATTGGTGTGCCTTTTTTATGATAGATATGTTGTAATACCTCCGCGCGAAGCCTTGTCAAGTCAACACCCGATGGGCATTCGCGCCTGCACGCCTTGCAGGCAAGACACGAAGATAGAACTTCCTGTACGTCATC
>ONBH01000036.1 GCA_900316005.1 uncultured Bacteroidales bacterium
CATTTTTTTGAGATATGCAAATTTTTCTTTGTTTTTCTCAAAAATTTGTCCTTCGTACGCACATAAGCACACACTTTCAAGGTTCGTACTGCTTTCGCGGTGCAATGGTACAACAATTTTTTGAGATATGCAAGAAATTTGGCGAAAATCTGTCTAATATCTCTATTTTGAAGGGAAATTAAAGGGAAAGAGCAAATATGACGAGTAATATGTGGTGATAGTCGGCATTGAATGCCGACGAAATAGACGAAGATTCGCTCTCCGGGATAATCGCTCGGTGAGCTCAAATTGTTCTGATTGTACAAAGCGGTAGTCCTCGCGTTCGCCAACATGTATGCAATGTTCCATACCGCTCCGCTAAATGGAAAGGCAACATGTGCCTCCGCTCTCCCCATAGCAAACAGCCTTTGGCTTGGTTTACTCTGGGGGCCCCAAACCATCCTTCGTATTCCTCTCCACATAGTTTTTCTCAGTCAGTTGTCCTACTAATTTACGCACTGCTGTCAAACTGATACCTAACTCATCCCGCATATCTTCTTGCGTCAATGCCGGCTGTGTCTGCATTATTTGCAGAATCTTCGCGTAGTTCGGTGTCCGGAACTCAATCATCTCACCATCATACCACCATACATTCTCTGCTTTATGCGTCACAAATAAATAATCGTGGTATATCTCGTTGGCAACTAATCCTTGGAAATATTGTACGAAAGGTGCAATATCCTTGATGGTGGCATGTGCACCATCACTCGGCACTTTGCCCACAATCAGATCTGCCTGATGCAACGCCTCCAGATAATCCTGTTTCTTGCGACTACGCACCACAATCATCGGCAGGCCATGCCGCGACAGGATGAAGTTCACCATCAGTCGAGCTATACGACCGTTACCGTCTTCAAACGGGTGAATACGAATATAGCGATAATGGAACAACGCCGCCAACTCAATTGGTGATAACCGACCGGCTTCCTCCTCGGAGTTATACCAGTTAATAAGATCAGTCATCAATGCAGGCGTCTCTTCCGGAGAAGCATACTCAAAACGATCTCCATAACGCGTAATAACCGAGTTAGGACGCGTTTTGTATTGTCCGGCATGGATGGTATAACTCGTTTGGACACCTCCGGGCAAGTTACGATAGACAGTATAATCTTCTCGCAGTAATGTTTGATGCAATGTGCGGATGAAATTCTGGGTCAGCGGCATGTCCTGCGTTTTGGCCTCCTCCGTCATCATCTTAAGCCCCACATTACTTGCCGTCATTTCCTGTATATCACGCACTGTCGCTTCGCCTATTACCTTTCCGAACAATAGCAGAATTTCAGTTTGACCATAGGTCAAGGTATTACCCTCGATATGATTGCTGTTATAGTTGTAGTCGATGGTAAACCGACGACTCAGGCGCTCGCGGTCTTTCTCCGAAATCGGTTGGATGCCTTCCCAAGCTTGCAATGCCTTTTTTACGCTTACCTGCTTCATATACATCTTATCTGTTTTGCGATTAAAAGGTTATTGTTATGTAACCTTTTTGTTCGTTTTTTAACTGTAATTTATCAATAAAACTTCCTATAAGGTGGCTGTTTAGCCACCATTTCGGCCACAAAAGTACTACATTTTATTGACATATGCAAGTTTTTAGGCAAAAAAAGTGGTATTTTTTCTCCTTTTAATGTGTTTTAGCACTATTTACGGTAATCCAATACGTCAAAGAGCATATTTTATCTTAAAGCAGTAAGCGGGAAAGAATATTGAGCGTGGACAAGCGGGTATTAAATGACATACGCAAATATTTCACCCATAAACGCAAAAAAAATCTGCACTTTTGATGCAGATTTAGATTGAAACCATTATTTTTGAAACTGCCCTACCCACTTATACGTAAGGAACACGAGCCAGTCGGGCGTGTCGGGCGTATGCTTGAGCAGAGGCGTAGCAAGATGGTTCAGTAAACCGGGCATACCCCATTTCTTCTTTTTGAACATGCGCTTCAGGGCCTTTACCACCAGTTTCTCCGGCGGAATGCTAACCGTCAGATTCACGGCTAACTTACGGTACTTGGGTGCCAGACCGAACAGAGCCGTATCCACAGCGCCGGGCGTCATCACCGTAATCCCTACCCCATGCGGACGGAACTCATACCACAAGGACTTGGAGAAGTTATAGATAAACGCCTTGGTGGCATTATAGGTCTGAATACCCGGATAAGCCATCCATGCAGACATAGATGACATATTCAGTATATATCCGTTGCCGCGACGGCACATATCCTCGCCAAAAAGACGGCATAGTTTCGCCATCGTCACCACATGCAACATCAGCATCAACTCAAAACGCCGCATAGAGGTCTCGATGAGCGGATTAAAGAAGAATACACCGGCGTTATTGATGAGGATATCCACTTCCAAATGATTCTCCACGCAGTATTGATGCAGCTTCTCGGCTGCATCTTGCTGCGAGAGATCCATATACAAGGGGGTCGTCTGTACGCCATAGGTAGCAGCCAAATCACGCGCCACCTGTATCTGTTCTTGTTCCTGATTGCTGACGAGCAACAGGTCTGTATGATAATCACGCGCCAGGGCGGTAGCATACTGCAAACCGATTCCTGAGGACGCACCGGTTACGAGAGATAACATTTTGATAGTTGATAGTTGATAATTGATAGTTGATAGTTGATAGTTGATAATTCTTATCTCGGCTAAAGCCTCGAACGATCGGCTAAAGCCGTACGATAGTTGATAGTTGATAGTTGATAGTTGATAGTTTTCAGTGCCAATACCAATGTTTATTTTTTGGACATGGATTCGTGAGCCTGTTTCTCGAGGCGGGCTATCTCGCGCTTGATGTTACAGGGGATTACTTCGCCATCGCGTTCCACGCACTCGTGGCACTTCATCTCCTTGGTGTACATACGTCCTACGCAGTAGTTAGAACGGTTGCAACCGGCATGATAGTGCGCATTCTGCTGTACATGATTGACAAAATCGGGGTCTTTGATCAGCACGTGCGCCAGTTGGAACAATTCGAATCCCTCGTCCATGATTTGCTGACAGTTATCGCCCGACTGCACACCGCCTACATAAATCAGTGTGGGGCACTTGGGGTCATTGGCGAGCTGCGGGTCGTCGTTGAAAGCCTGCAGGAAACGCTTGGCTTGCTCCATAAAATACAACTCATGGAAAGGAACCGTCGGCGTCATTATATCGCCTACGAATGGGATATTCAAAGCCGCCTTCAGCCACCACATGGTCTTCATCGGCATGTAGTGTGCCAGGGTCTTGATGGGCATGGCACCGCCCAAGATGGTCATGGGCGAACGGCTCACGGTTCCACCGGAAAGCACGATGCCGTGCACATGGTGCTTGGCAATTTCCTTGGCCACACGAATACCTTCGTCGATATCGGAGCCGTGCCAGCAGTCGTCCCACATATTGGTCTTAACAACCACCGCCATATCATCCTTGGCGTGCAGCATGACTTCGTCCAGTACCTCGTTGAGGAAGCGTACGCGGTTCTCAAACGAACCGCCATACTCATCGTGACGATGATTGGTGCGGGGCGAGATGAACTGCGAGATAAGGTAAGCATGACCGGCATGAATCTCCACGCAGTCAAAACCGGCCTCGCGACAGAAGTCAACAGCCTCGCCGAATTTCCGAACCATCTGCTTGATCTCACTCACCTTCAGGCGGCGATGGATGGTAGGGCTGTACAGGTTAAAGCCATTGGAGGCGCTGACGGGCATACAATGGCAGGTAGAGAAGTGCGTCATATTGCCGCAGTGACCGAGCTGGATGCTGGCTTTGGCACCCTCTGCGTGGATGGCATCGGTCAGTTTGCGAAGTCCGGGCAAAGCCTCCGGACGAATATAGAGTTGTCCGTCAAAGCTAACGCCACTAAGATCCACAGCACAGTACGCCACCGTGGTCATTCCCACGCCGCCGTGCGCCACGCTGACGTGGTAGTTATGCAACATCTCGCTCGGGGTGTTACCCGTGCACATATTCTCAAACGCTGCCGAACGGATAAAACGATTTCGCAGCGTGATAGGCCCCAGTTGGAAGGGGGTAAATAATTTATTCATTTACAATTTGACAATTTACAATTTGACAATTTATTGACAATTGACGCCATTGGACAATTGATTTCAATAGAACAATCAATCGTGCAATCGTCAATCGTCCAATCGTCAATAGATGAAGGGTATGATTCTTTTCAATTTCTTGCGGTCAAACTCGTCGGGGAATTCCTCGGCATAACGGTTGTAGATGGCATTTGCGCGCGGAACGAGGTTGCAGCACGAGAACCACCAGAACAGGGCACCCGCCGCAGACCATGTCATAATAGCAAAACCAAACCACTCGGTTATCTCACCCAGGTAATTGGCAGAGGTAACATAACGGTAGAGCCCCTGTTTAGGCAGGTAGTGATTGGTATCGCCGGGTTTGCGGAGGTGACGTATGACATGATCGGAATGAATATTGATAATCATTCCTACGCCAAAGAGCACAGCACCCGTGATAAACCGGGGATCCCTCAGCCATGCCTCGGTATAGAGGTCAGGGCAATATTGCGGAGCCAAATGGAAGAGCCAATAGCCCTGGATATAACCATTGATAATATTCCACAGCACGCTGAGAATCATGATGGCTATCGGCATCTTGTTGTTGCCCTTCATGAGGAAGGGGAAGATAAAGGAGCGCTGGAAATAGTGTGACTCAAAGAAGATGAGAAATACCCAATACGGTACTCTGCGCGTCTCGGGAAAAGGCGAGATGGCGTAGAGCCACAACACAATAAGGAACACCGGTGCCTCCATTAAGAACCAGCCGACTTTGTTATTGATACCCGGTCCCCATTTCTCGGTACGCATCTTGCCGTATCCGGCATCCACAAAATAAAGGGACACAAAAACGATGGCACCAATGATAGCCATCACAAATAGGAAATTATAAAAAAATGCAAGCGTGTAAATTTGTTCCATCAGCTTTTCTATTCTTTTCTATATACAATTCTTCCTTATCACGGGGCACTCTGCGCCCAATTTGGGTGCAAAGGTACAAAAAAAAAAGCAATCGTGCAAGAAATTCGTAAGAAAAGTCTATTTTTTCGGCTGTTTTTGGCATAAAAACAGTCCTACGATGACGATTAGCACCCCTAACCACTTCAATAGAGGTAGTTTCTCACCAAAAATGATGAGCATCAAGAGAGCTGTAAAGACGGGGCGGATATTATTGAATATATTAGCCCCAGTCACGCCCAAATAGCGGACGCTATAACAAAAAAGTATAAACGCAGCCACCGAACTCAATACTGCCAGATAGCTGACGCCCCATACAGACTCCGCGAGGACGCAGTCGGTAACCGTCACGCGGAACAAGTCCAGGAACGAACTTTCCACCCCCATGCCGGTGATGACATACGCCATGCCACTGAGCAGGTAGAACATGCAGAGTCCCGTCAACTGTCCCCAGAAAACAATGGTCAGCGAGTTATACTTCTCCGGAATCTTTTTGAGCAGTATCGAATAGGCCACTGCTGTACTGACGGTCAACAGCGCTAAGGGTATGCCCCAAGCATTACCCAGACTCATCTGACCGGAACCAGCCAACACCAGCAGCAACATACCTGCCGTCGAGACCAAGATACCCAAAATATTATACACCGTAACCTTCTCGCGAAGGAACAGCCATGCAAACAGCGGTGCCATCAGCGGATTGGTACTAAGGAATGCCTCCGCCAAAGTCGGTGTAGAGAAACTGTCGTAGCTGTAGGTCTCCAGAATAAAATAAAGAAAAGGCTGAAAGAACCCGCCCATGAGAAAGAGCCAGAGGTCCTGTTTGCCAATACGCTGCAAGCCCAAAAGCTTATTGCCGCGGAACGCCAAACCGATAGCCAGCATAAGCAGGACGGCTATCGAAAAACGCGTCAGTATCAACGCCATCGGCGAAAGGGACAGGAGGGCTGCCTTAACGGCAATACCCGACCCTGCCCAAATCACCATAGCGATGATGACAGCCAAATATGGCATGTATTTTCTTACCACGCAAAGAGCGGATATTGTCTCATCTCAGCATTAACGGCTTCGCGAACCTTGGCGATATTAGCTTCGCTCTCGGGGTTAGCGAGCACAGTGTCGATAAGGTCAACAATCCACGGCATCTTATCCTCCTTCAGGCCGCGGGTCGTGATAGCGGGCGTACCAAAACGCAGACCGCTGGTCTGGAATGCCGAACGGCTGTCGAAGGGAACCATGTTCTTATTGGTTGTAATATCAGCAGCTACCAATGCCTTCTCAGCCACCTTACCCGTCAGATCGGGATATTTGGTGCGGAGGTCAACGAGCATTGAGTGGTTGTCGGTACCACCGGAGATAATCTTGTAGCCCTTATCCATAAAGGCCTGCGCCATGACGGCTGCATTCTTCTTGACCTGAGTCTGATATATACGGAAGTCATCGGTCAGCGCTTCGCCAAATGCAACAGCCTTTGCTGCGATAACGTGCTCCAGCGGGCCACCTTGTACACCCGGGAATACAGCGCTATCAAGAATAGCGGACATCATCTTCACCTCACCCTTCGGTGTGGTCTTGCCCCACGGATTGGGGAAGTCCTTACCCATCAGGATGACACCGCCACGCGGACCACGCAGGGTCTTATGGGTGGTGGAGGTAACAATATGCGCATATTTCAGCGGGTTATCCAACAGGCCGGCAGCTATCAGACCTGCGGGGTGCGCCATATCCACCATAAAGATAGCACCAATCTCGTCAGCCACCTTACGGATACGGGCATAGTCCCACTCGCGGCTATAAGCCGAGGCACCGGCGATGATGAGCTTCGGATGCTCAGCGCGAGCCACTTGCTCCAGTTGGTCGTAGTCAACACGACCGGTCTGCTCGTTCAAATTGTACTCCAAGGCATGGAACATCAGACCCGAGAAGTTTACTGGGCTTCCGTGCGAAAGGTGACCACCATGGCTGAGGTTCAGACCCAGGAACTTATCACCTGCCTGCAGGCATGCCATGAATACGCACATATTGGCCTGCGCACCCGAGTGAGGTTGCACGTTGGTGTACTCGGCACCAAACAGTTTTTTGAGACGATCGCGGGCGATATTCTCGCTCTCATCGACTACCTCACAACCACCATAGTAACGCTTACCGGGATACCCCTCGGCGTACTTGTTGGTCAGAACTGAGCCCATGGCTTCCATGACTTGGTCGCTGACGAAGTTCTCGCTGGCGATGAGCTCGATACCTTTCATCTGACGTTCGCGTTCGCGGCGAATGATGTCAAAAATCTCTTGATCTCTTTGCATAATATTAGATTTATTTACGATTTTTACGATTTACGATTTGTCAATCAATCGTCTAATTGTCAATTGTCCAAGCGTCAATTACTTCTTGATTCCATCGCGGATAAGCAGGGCATCAATCGTGGGTTCGCCCTGGCGGAAACGGCGATAAAGGTCCATGGGAGCCTCCGTTCCACCGCGCTCCAGTACGTTCTCGCGCCAGCGGTCTGCTGCTTCCTTATCAAAGATCGAGCCGCGCTCCTTCTGTGCCTGCTGGAACACGCTGAAGGCATCTGCATCGAGCACTTCCGACCACTTATAGCTGTAGTAACCGGCAGCGTAGCCACCCGAGAAGATATGCGTGAAGGCCGTCTCCATCTGGGTACCGGGCACCACGGGCAGCACAGCCACTTGCGCCATTGCATTGTTACCAAAGTCGATAACCGCCTGTTCAACGGTCTTACCCTCAGGCACCGTGAAGGGGCTGGTCAGCGTATGCCATGCCATATCCAGGTAGCCGAAGCTCAGCTGACGGGCGCATGCATAGGCAGCATGATAATTGGCTGAAGCTTTAATCTTGTCGATGAGTTCCTGCGACATCTTCTCGCCGGTCTCATAGTGCTTGGCGAAAGTATCAAGAAACTCCTTCTCGCCCAGGAAGTTCTCGTTGAACTGTGAGGGCAGTTCGACGAAGTCGCGGGGTACGTTCGTTCCGCTCAGCGTAGCATATTGGCAACGGGTCAGCATGCCGTGCAAGCCGTGACCGAACTCATGCAGGAAGGTCTCCACCTCGTCGTAGGTCAAGAGAGCCGGTTTGTCAGCAGTAGCACGGGTGAAGTTCATCACGTTGACGATATGTGGACGGCTGTCGGTGCCATCTTTCTCCATATATTGGGGCTTGAATTCGCTCATCCATGCGCCGCCACGTTTGCCGTCACGCGGGTGGAAGTCGCAGTAATAGACAGCCACGAAGTTGCCGTCAGCGTCCACTACGTCATAAGCCGATACCTCGGGGTGATAAACCTGGATATTCTTGTTCTCCTTGAAACGGATACCATAGAGGTGGTAAGCAAGGTCAAAGACGGCACGCTTCACACTCTCCAATTCGAAATAGGGACGGAGCACGTCGTCGCTGATGCTATACTTGGCATCCTGCAGTTTCTTGCTGTAGAACGACCAATCCCAGGGCATCAGTTGGCCTTCGAAGCCGAGCGACTCGGCATAGGCCTGCATCTCCTTCACCTCTTCGCGTGCAGCGGGCATATAAGCATCGCGCAGTTGATTGAGGAAGTTCATCACATTGCTCTCGGTCTCGGCACAGGTCTTGTGCAGCGATTTCTCGGCATAGTCTTTCTTGCCGAAGAGTTGTGCATACTCAAGACGGGTGTTGACGATATCGATGATATTCTGCGTATTGTCAAACTCGCCGCCGATGCAACGGGTGTTGCTGGCCATATAGATCTCCTGACGCAGGGCGCGGTTCGAGCAGTCTTGCAGTACAGGCAGCAGGGTTGTGGGTTTCAGGTCCAGGAGCCAACCTTCCATACCCTTCTCTTCGGCTTTGGCGCGAAGCATACCCTTGGTATCGTCATTCAGGCCTTCCAGCTCAGCCTCGTCGGTGATGAGTTTGGTCCAGGCATTGGTAGCCTTCAGCACGTTCTGACCGTAGGCGGTAGTCAGTTGTGACAGACGGGCAGACAATTCGCGGTATTTCTCCTTGTCTTCAGGCGAGAGGTTAGCGCCGTTGTCGGCAAAGCTCTCGTAGATATCATCCAGCAGTTTCTGTTGCTCCTTGTTCAGGGTCAGGCTCTCACGCTGTTCATAGACGGCTTTGATACGGGCAAAGAGGCCTTCATTCAGGCGGATGGTAGTGCTGTACTCGCTGAGTTTCGGGCTCAGCTCCATCTCCAGAGCTTGCATTTCTGCGTTCGTCTCTGCCGACGTGAGGTTGTAGAAGCAGTTGAGGACTACGTCCAGCAGCTTGCCGCTGTTCACATAGGCTTCGATGGTGTTCTCAAAGGTAGGAGCCTCGGGATTGTTGACAATCGCATCAATGTCAGCCAAACCTTGCTTCATGCCCTCTTCGATGGCAGGCATGTAGTGCTCCATTTTGATTTCATTAAACGGATACGTGCCATGCGGCGTGTTCCAGTTCTGGTAATTTACGAAGGGGTTCTCATTCTTGGGCGCACACCCCACCAGCGCCAAGGCAGTCATTGCCATAACTACTACTTTTTTCATGGAAATATATGGTTTTTAATTGATTAGTCTTTCGTTCAATGTTAAATGCTATCAGGTACATGGTTCATGTGCACGGTTCCATCATTTTCCTCCCCTAATGAGGTTAATGTCTCCGCTCAGTTGGTATACACCGATGAGCGCATCGGGTTCTTTCTTTTTCTTCTTGTTATAGCTTATTTTATTCATATATTCATTCGTAGCAGCATCGGTGCCGAGTGCGCGAATGACATAGTAATAGGCTCCTTCGGGTGCCGGACGACCGTTGATAGTACCGTCCCAACCTTTAGCGGGGTCGTCCCATGAGTAAACAAGATGTCCCCAACGGTTATAGATCCAGCAGTGGAACTCGCGAATACTGCGGTAGGCGACACGGAACTCATCGTTCATGCCGTCACCGTTGGGCGTAAAGACATTGGGAACCATCAGGAGCGACTCCGAGATGGCTATATCTTCAAAGGCTGTATCGCATTGACAGCCGTAATTATTTTCCATTTCCAGTTTCACGGTGTACGAACCGCGTTCTTCGAAGATGATGCGTTCCTCATTTTCCATGCGGGTACTCATCAGGTTTTCATAGTGGTAGTTGCTCCATAGGTAATACTCTATGGGCGAACTGGTATTGGCTTTAAATAGAATATTGAGCGGTGCGGAGCCCTTGATGGTGGTTTCCTGAATAGGTCGTTCTACCTCGTTCTCCATGCTCGTTCCGCGCGTAGTAGTATAGGATTGCGCGTGATGCGCGTACGCGATAGCGTCATATATGGGCGAAACCACCGAATCTGTCTCGCTGTACAAAGCTTCGCTAAAACGGTCACCGGTCACCACAAACTGCGTGCGGCATAGTTGCTTACCCAGCACCAGCATGCCGCTTCGATCCACCTTCATGCTGTCCTCCATCGGCGTCTCCGTCCAGCCGTTGTCGCCCCAAAGGAGGTTGTTGTAATGCAGGATAAGTTGTCGGTTGACCTGATGCTCGATATTATCCGAATCACGATAGGTCATCTGCGGTTGATGCAGTCTGAGTACCGTATTCTCGCAGTTTAGCGTAGCCGTAAGGCTATCCAAATATAGGCGATAAGCGTTGTAATCGAACACGACGAAAGTCTCGCTCACGCCATCCTGCGTCACGCTGTAGGTATGGGCGTTATCCTCCGGCGAGAAGGTATTGAATCCGGATGCCACGACCACGCCCGTGGTCATATCGTACCAGTCCACGTTGCGACCATCGGCGGTAGCGAATTGGATATACGTCATGTTGGTGGTCACAAACGCGTAGTCTACGCCGACGGCATCGTTTAGTCTGTAGCAGGAGTCGGCGGGTGTGGTATTGACCGACAGTATCTGTCCCCGCAAAGCAGGAACAGATACCATCGTCAATAACGCTATGAGTAAATTGCGGATTCTCACTTGTTTACTTGGAAACGGGTGTTACCGTTCTTCAGATAATCCACAATCTGGTTAGCGGCAGCGATACCGGCATTGATGTTAGCCTCAGCGGTCTGCGCACCCATCTTTTTCGGAGTAGCGAAGTAGCGACCGGCGAATTTCTCACGCAACTCGGCATCGATAGCCGGCATAATATCCGTCACGTACTTGAAATCGGGACGATCTTCCATGAGGCGAACCAACTCCTCCTCGTGGATCACTTCCTTGCGGGCGGTGTTCACGAGCATGGCACCCTTGGGCATACGGTTGAGCAATTCGTAGTTGATGCTCTGCTTGGTCTCGGGTGTTGCGGGGATATGCAGGCTGACGATGTCGCAGGTCTGGTACAACTCGTTGGCGCTGTGCACCGGCTTCACGTTAGCGGCTATCATAGCCTCGTCTGAGCAGTATGCATCGTATGCATAGCACTCCATGCCGAAGCCTTGTGCGATGCGTGCCACGTTACGGCCTACATTACCGAAGGCATGGATACCCAGTTTCTTACCCTTGAGCTCGGTACCGCTGGTTCCGTTGTAGAAGTTACGTACAGCGAATACCATCAGACCCAGAGCCAACTCAGCCACAGCGTTCGAGTTCTGACCCGGCGTATTCATGGCTACTACATTGTGCTTGGTAGCGGCTTCCAGGTCAATATTATCGTATCCGGCGCCGGCGCGAACCACGATCTTAAGGTTGCGGGCTGCGTCCAATACCTCGTTGTCCACCACATCCGAACGGATGATGAGTGCGTCAGCATTGGCTACAGCATCCAGCAGCTGTGACTTATCGGTGTATTTCTCCAGCAGAGCCAATTCATAACCGGCTCCTTCAATGACCTCGCGAATGCCGTCAACGGCTACTTTCGCAAAGGGTTTTTCGGTTGCTACTAATACTTTCATTTTTTGTACAAGTGTTGTATAGAAGACGGCTTGCACCGTCTTCTTTTCGGTTGGTTTTGAATGATGAAACGAGAAATAACTCATTCTAATTAATGTAATTTCTCAAACTCGTTGATGCAGTCAACCAGTGCCTGCACGCCCTCTACGTCCATAGCGTTGTAGCAGCTTGCACGGAAGCCGCCTACCAGACGGTGACCCTTGATGCCGACCATACCCTTGGCGGTAGCGAACTTGAAGAACTCGTCGAACAGGTCTTCATAGCCCGGCTTCAGCACGAAGCAGATATTCATGCGGCTGCGGTCTTCCTTATCTTGGATGGTAGCGGTAAAGAGTTTGCTGTTGTCGATGCAGTTATAGAGCAAGTCAGCCTTCTTCTGGTTGCGCTCGTCGATCCACTTCACGCCGCCGCGCTCTTTGAGCCAGCGCATGTTGAGCAGAGCTGTGTAGATGGGCAGTACGGGAGGTGTATTGAACATCGAACCGCCTTCGATATGGGTGCGGTAGTCCAGCATCGTGGGGATATAACGCTCAACGTGGCCGAGGCATTCCTCTTTGATGATGACGAAGGTCACACCGGCGGGAGCGATATTCTTCTGGGCACCGCCGTAGATGATGTCGTATTTGCTGACGTCGATAGGACGGCTCAGGATATCCGACGACATATCGGCGACGAGACGTACGTTGCCTTTCTTGCGGTAGATTTCCTGCAGTTTGCGCTCCGAGATTTCGGTACCGTAAATGGTGTTGTTGGTAGTGATGTGCATGTAGTCGCAGTCTTGCGGCACCTCAAAGTCCATGGGGATGGAGTTGGTTGATGCTGCCAACTCGATAGCCTCTGCGCCGAATACGCCTGCCAGACCTTTCGCCTCCTTCAGGGCTTTCTTCGACCACACACCGGTGTTCAGGTAAGCAGCTTTCTTAGCCATCATGTTGTAGGGAACCATGCAGAACTGCAGGCTGGCACCGCCACCCAAGAAGATCACTCTGTAACCTTCGGGCACGCCTAACAACTCTTTCATCAGCGCCTCAGCCTCGTCAACAACGGGTTGGAAATACTTGGCACGGTGTGAAATCTCCAGGATGGAAAGACCTTCACCTTGGAAGTCGATAACGGCTTCAGCTGTTTGTTTGATTACCTCCTCCGGCAAAATCGAAGGACCGGCATTGAAATTGTACTTTTTCATTACTAAAAATCAGATTTATTTGGTTAATCTTAAATTTTAAATCTTAAATCTTATGTTTACATAAGGTTGTTCATTCCGTATATCTTACGGTTCCAGTCGGTGGCATGACGACGTCCGTCGTTCAACATCATCGTACCGCAGGTGGTTGTCACCAAGGTCGGAGCATGCTTGCCATAATAGAGGTCGAGTGCCACAGCCACGGCAGCCATATCATCGTTGCCGGCCTCGGCAGCCTTGGGTGCCTCACCGATAGCCTCTAACAGCTCTGCAGGTACTTCCTTACCGGCTTTGCGCATGCGCTCCACCAGGTCTTTGTTGAATTGTTCCTTAGCCTGACCGGACTTGAACTCGCGGTACTGCTTCTCGTGCATAGCGAACTCAAAGAGTTCTTCGTCGTCCTGACCGCGGTCCCAGCCTAACTCTTCCATCTCCTTGATGAAACGCGGCAACTCGTTGGAATACAGCTTCTGTGGGTCATCGGTATAGAACTCAAAGCCTTTCTCCTTGGCCAGTTCTACAATCTCGGGAGCCAACTCGCCGGGCAACTTACCCGACTTACCCAGAATCATGCCCCACATAGCGGGATCCATGCGGGTGAAAGGTTTCTCGCCCATTGACTTCGAATAGAGGTTCATCAGGGCCGCATTCTTCACGTACTGCGAGAACGGGGTTACCAAACACGGCGTACCCAACATCGGCCAGATACGTTGTACCTCATCGAACAACTCCACGAGCAGTTCATCTTCGCTCAACTCGTGCTCGCCTTTCTTGCGCAGGTTGGCATTGATGGCAGCGTGCATACCCTTCAGGTCGGCCATCAGCGAACCCATCATACCGCCCGGCAGGCCGCAGCCTACGAGCAGCGAGGTCATCAGCGCGTTCTTCGGGTCAATCCAGTAGCCCAAGAAGTCATCCATGAACGACTGCGTGAGGCTGCGGGCCTCCATGTAAGCCTTCATGTTGATATCCTTTACCTGGAAACCGGCATCCTTGAGCATCGCCTGAATGGTGATTACATCCGGGTGCACCTTACCCCAACTCAGCGGCTCCATGGCTACGTCCAACACGTCGCCACCGGCTTTCGCCACCTCCATCATCGAGGCTACCGAGAATCCGGGACCTGTATGACCATGGTATTGAATAATGATATCGGGGTGTTTCTCCTTGATAGCAGAAACGATAACGCCTAACATATGCGGACGACCGATACCTGCCATATCCTTCAGACAGATCTCCTGTGCGCCTCCGGCGATGAGTTCCTCGGCCAGATTGATATAGTATTCTGCGGTATGCACCTTCGAATAGGTGATACACATCGTTGCCTGGGCGGTCATGCCGGCTTCTTTGGCCCACTTGATACTCGGTATGATATTTCTGGGGTCGTTCAGTCCGCAGAAGATACGGGTAATATCGGTTCCCTGCGCATGTTTTACCTTGTACATCAACTGACGCACGTCTGCGGGCACGGGATTCATACGCAACGCGTTCAGACCGCGGTCCAGCATGTGGGTCTTGATGCCGGCCTCGTTGAATGGTTTGGTAAAGGTACGAACCGCCAGGTTGGGGTTCTCACCATACAACAGGTTCACCTGTTCACTTGCACCACCGTTGGTCTCCACGCGGTCAAAGCACCCCATATCGATAATGACAGGTGCCACCTTCGCCAACTGGTCACGACGCGGTACATACTTGCCGCTCGACTGCCACATGTCTCGGTACACGAGCGAGAACTGAACTTCTTTTTTTCCTTCTATTTTCTTAGCCATGATATATAGATTGATTTTTATATTTTACGTTCATTTTTTCTTCGCCGACAGGCTAAAACCATAGCCTATGTCGTTTCAGCCCGCAAAGATACAACATTTTTCTGACATACACAAATTTTTCTACAAGAAAAACCCATTACCTGCCAAAAAACATTTTTCCGCCCCACTTAGTTACCCAAAATCAACCGAAAACCGAGAACCGAAAACCGAGAACCGAGAGCCGAAATCACATCGAAGTTTTGTCGGACTTTTATCGAGGTTTTATCGAGATTGACGGAACGAACGCACGCGCAGGTAAACGATAATTAAAGGTTCCATTACAGTTCAACAGCAGGTCGGCCGTAGTCTTGGTAGTAACGAACGGAAAGATTGTGGCGATGGACGTACTCGCTAAGCTGCTCGCGACGAACTGCCTCACGTACGTTTTCATTGGCGTGCATGCTTTCGTATAGTTCAAAATACTTGCTGAAAATACGCCGAGCAGAGGCTTCATTACAAGCGCCGTCTTCGGTTTGCTCAAAAGCGGTCACAATGGGCGTTTCGCCCTGCATCGTAAGGGTCATACGGCCCGCGTGATTACCGCCGGAAACAGTCCGGAGCGTATCACCCGACAAGGTGTACCAGTATAGCCAGAAATCGCCATACACAATGGTGCTAAGTTGGGTTGTCTCGCTACCGGTTTCCGGAGCCTCTTCGGCCACAATCATAAGAGTAGGAATGCATAGGTCACCCGTTGTGTACAGAGTACCTATTTCGCCGACAAGATAGTCGCTGATGGCATCACGACGAGCCTGCTCACGGCGGTTGTTGGCAATATAACGGATGCAGTCGGCCTTATGGTCGTCAAAATCTGCCATCA
>ONBH01000037.1 GCA_900316005.1 uncultured Bacteroidales bacterium
TGTTGCACGATTTTTGCCATCAGTAGCAGGTAATTTCAATTGCTTACAATTTGTAAGCAGTTCACTTGCACCCTCTTGTTTAAGGCGCTTCTTAAGTACTGCCCAATAGGTACTTGCGCCGCGCGCATTGGGCTGTTCTGTTAGAACTTGTACGACATCGGTGACGGAGAAATAGTATTTCTGCTCTTCGTCATCCCACACTATGCGTACTTGTTTGTTGTCAAATTCCTGTATCTTTAGTTCTCGTGACATACCTCTATTTTCAAATCCGTTGCAAAATTACAACTATTTTCTGACATACGCAAGATTTCAACGAAGATAATTTAAAATGCTCGTCTAATTCATATTTTTTTGCAAAAGATAGCTGCCAGATATTGTTGACCATTTATTCCGATTGGTGCAATAATTTACCTTTACTCTTTGCTAAAATCAGCTGTCTTTTAGCAGTATCTCTCGTAAAAAACACGTAAACGACACGTAAACGAGACGTAAACGACACGTAGTCGACCCGTAATCGACCCGCTCCTTTTCCGGTGCAATTCCGAACGAATTACGTACGTTTCTCATAGATACGCAAAAAAATCGCAGATTCCCATAAGAAACCTGCGATTTTATCCATCCGGCTATTCCTTGCGTGTTTCGGCGGGCTTTACTAGCGGTTTTTCGTATGCTTATTTGCGGAAACGGATGATGCCGGCTTTGTTATCGACCTCGAGTGTACCAAAGCGGCGGAATACAGTCTGACCGAGCAGCAGGGGTGCGCTTTGGCTCTTGACCACAGATGCTTTGACATCACGGAGCACCACATCGCCCACACGCACCTCGCGCAGGTTGATAATTGTTCCCTCGTGGATCTCACCCGTGGCGGTAACGAAGTTCTGTTTGCCCATGAAGTCCGTTTCGTTGAGGTAGCCGCTCTTGAGCATGAAGTTAGCTTCGACGCTGGAGATGGTTACATCCGCAGCACCGGTGTCGAATACAAAATAGAGCGGCAGACCGTTAATAACGCATTTGACTTGGCATACACCGCCTTCTCGGGTAAAGGGTAACTCCGTCACACCGGTTTCGCCTTCATCACCCGCGAGGATTTCGTCTATACGCTTCAGTTCCGCCAGACGGACCGAATCCCAGTGTGCTATCAGTGCACGGAAGTCCGTGTCTTCACGCAGCCAGTCCAGACGGTAGTAATGCTGTTGCTTGATCACATTGCGTTGGCCGGAACGGAAGTCGCGGTCTATAAGGTCAAGCACCTTGTCTTTGTCATGCAGCAGGGCGTAGCAGCTGATGAGGTCGTAGTAACTACCTCTGACGTCAGAAAAGGCATGTAATGCCAGTACAGAGTCTGCGTAATGGTCCAGATTCCGGCGCTGACCCAGTAGTGCCTCGGCGTAGAGGAAGGTGGTGCGCTCTTGGTTGGCGGTTGAGCGGTAACGCAGGGCAGCCTCACAATCTGTTCGGAGCGCTTCTTCGTTCCCCATGCGTTGGTGCACCTCGGCGCGATTGAAGAGGCAGGTGGGCATCATATACTCATCGGCTACCATCACGGCGCTATCCATATAGAGCAACGCTTTTTCCAACTGCCCCGCCATGATATACTCGCGTCCGATCATGCGGTAGATGTCTCCGTTATCGGGGTTGGCAGCCAGTTCCTTAAAAGCATATTCCAGTGCCTTATCTACCTCTCCGCATTCGCGGTAGAGGGTGTGATAGTCGGCATAGATATCCGCCAGTTTGCTCTCGGTGAGCGAGTCTTTTTCCATTCGCTCGGCGATGGTAGCGATGGCTTTGTCGTAGTCGCCCATCTCGCGGTAAGCCAGACCGTAAGCGGCAGAAAGGTCCTTACGTTCTATGCCGCATTGCTCTGCCCGTAACAGGTGGTAGAACAGGCGTACATAGTCAGCAGATACGTAGAAATAGCTGAAGGCATGGGTATGCTGATTGGCATCCAAGGGGGTCTTCTGCAGTTCATTGAGAACCGCTGCGTCCATCATGGGGTGGCATAGGTATAAGAGGGTGTCGGCTACCGGTGATGAAGCCTGGTCTTGCAGTGCAAGTGCGCGTGCTTCTTCGCGGCAGGCGGTTGCCAACATCCCTCGGTCGATAGCGATGCGGGCAAGGATATGATGTGCATCGTAGTTGCCGTCACCGGTCAGTACCATAGCCATGCGGCAAGCCTGTTCTGCCTCGTCCGGGCGACCTAAATGATAGTATCCCTTTGCCAACTCAGCATAGCCGTAGGCAGGGAAACCGGTCTCGTCCAACATCTTCTTATAGATGCGTACGCCCTCCTCGTAGTCGCCTAACTCGTAGCACACGTCGGCATAGCAGATGGTATATTCCTCGTCTTTGGGATTCATTTTCATGGCTTGACTATAGGCCTCCCGTGAGGCAGCGTAGTCACCAATCTTATAATATACGTTGCCGCGAATGCCGTAGATGAAGGCGCGCCAGTTGATGGCTTTCTTGGGGAGGTATTTCAGAGCCTGATCAGCGGCTTGCAGGGCATTGGCATACTGCGCATAGGCTCGCTTGGAATACATCTCGGCAAGCAGCGCCCAGCAGTAGGCATCCTTGGGATTCTCCTGTACGCCCAATTCGCTGAAACGAATTGTCTCATCGTAGTTGTCGTTGTTGTACGCCTCATTGGCGCGCTGGTAGTAGTAGGATTGGGTGTCTTTGGCATACAAACCGGTCAGGGTGATGCTGCAAATAAGACAGCATAGTATGGTGCGGAGTTTCATAACTTTCATGGTGTTTTATAGGGTTTCTATGAGGCGTTTGAGTTCAGCTTGTTCCTGTAGCATCCGGGTCTTGTATTCCTCGGTGAGGAGGCGGAAGTCTTCGCGATTGCGGATATTGTCGAGGTCATCGTCCCAGGAAATATGGTAGAAGTTGCGGAAGCCGCATTCGAAGGCGCTGCGCAGTTCCCGCATCGCCTCGTCGGGCATATGGATTCGGGCGTAGATGCAGGCGGCGTTGTAGTGCTGGTTGGCGCTGCGGGGCAGCGTAACCATCGTAGCGGCTCGGGTGATGACGCGTGCCGTGTCGCCGATAGCGAGGAGCATATCCATCGTTGTGTCATTGTGCATCTCCATGAGTCCCTGCTCAAGGATGGTTCGGGCCTCGTCATCGCGTCCCTGCAGGCGGTAGATGGCTGCGATAGCGGTATGCGTATCGCGGTCGCCCGTCGAAACCAAGGCGCGGTAGTATGCCTCCAAGGCGCGGTCGTAGTTATGCATATCGCTATAGATACGCCCCATATAGGAATAGGCTACATAGAATTGGTCTTGGGTGGGATCGAGCAGCAGCGCTTTTTCCAGCGCGTGGAGGGCTTCCTCGTAGCGCCCTAAGTCGTGGTAGAGGATGGAGAGATGTCCCCAGGACATGACGGAGGTGGAGTCGAGGGCGATAGCTCTGCGGTAATACTGCTCCGCCATCTCGGCATCGCCCATGTAGTCGATGCAATGTTCGCCGATGGTATAAAAGATGCGGTCGGATTCCTCGATGCGTGCGGCACGCATCATTTGGTAGATGGATTGGCGGTAGTCGTTGTGGTGGTCATAGATATCGCTGAGCGCGAGCGGCCAGATCTCTTCGTTCTCATGGCGAAGGATGAGGGATTCGATGGAGTCAACGACCCGCTGCATATCCATGCTGTCGGCCAACAGAATGAGTAGCTGAGCACCGCGGGCGGGGGCAGACTCCGCAGTCAGCATAGCCTCGTTGAGCGCCGCGGGGTAGTCCTTCTTGCTTATCAGGGCTTGCGCATGCAGCTTGTGCAGCGTACCGGTCTGCCATGGTGTTAAATCACTCAGTTGCAAGCCGCGTCGGGTATAATCGAGCAACTCGTCGTAGCGTCCCATACCATTGAGCGCTGAGGCGATGACGATATATCCCAAGGGGTCTTTCTCCAGGCCTTTGACCTTGTGCAGGATGTTGTCGCCCAGTTCGTAGAGCGCCTGCCAGTTGTGCATATCTTCGTACATGGTTGCCAACCGGCCGGTGAACCGGGTACTGGTGGGTAGGTAGGAAACGGCCAGTTTCTGGTGCGTGAGGGCGCAGAGTGTATCCCCAGCTTCGTAATAGATATCCGACAGCATCCCTTCCATCGATGCCTTCATGAATCCCTCGTTCTTAGGCAGAAGGGGTAGGGATGTTTTGGCATAGTGAAACGTCACCGACTTGTAATCGGGCAGCATGTCGCATACCGCGGCAATATACGCGTGTGCATAACCGTTGGTGGGGTTCTCTTGTAACTCCTGTTGCAGAAAGTTCAGACTCGTTTCGTAGTCCCGCTGTTGGGCTGCCTCCAGTGCACGCTGGATATTATAGCTGGTATTGTTATTCCCAGCCCAAACTGCTACACCCGATAGCAGAAGCAGTAATGCAATGTGTAATTGTTTCATATTTCAGTAGTGGATGATTTCTCTTTTGCCTTTCTTACCTCAATGACTTTCTCTTTCTCATTGATAACGATGTTTCCTATAGGCTTCATATCTTTCGGAGAGATGATGATGGGCCCTTCTTGGCTGCGCTTGTGGTGCAGGCGGATGCCGCGGAGTATGATGCCCTGACCCAGGTCTAACTCTCGGACTACCAGAATGGAGTTATCCACGATTTCATTGGACGAGACGTAGTCGTTCTTGAGGATAAAATTCGTCTCAACGCTTGAAATGCTACTTTCCGTCGCCGAAGTGTCAATCTCTGCCTTGATGCTCAGTCCGTTTAGTTTGCAACTGACCTCTATTCTGCCGCTCACGCGCGTGTAAGGGATGCGCGCTAAGAGCGTGTCTTCCACCTCAACGTCTTCTTTTAGGAGTGAGTCAAGCACCACCTCCAGTTCGGTTTGACCGCGGCGCACGGCTTCACGGTAGTAGCGCGTAGCACCAATGGTATCGCCTTTTTCGAGGCATAACTGCCCCAAGGCTATTAGTGCGTTGCTACTTGTTTTCGAGGCTTTCTGTTCTTTGTCCAGCCGGGCTGTCACGCCACCGGATGAAAGGCTGTCAAGGGTGCTAATCATCGGTTCGTCAGCAGGCATGATACCTAAATTAATCGCCGAGACGCAATAGATGGCCGCTTGGGTGATGTTACCGCGGTGCCAAGCAATCTCGGCACGGCGCAGATAGAGATTGGCGTCCTCACCCAACTTCAAGCCGTACTCAATACACTCCTCGGCTCGCGTGGTGTCGCCCGCGGCGAGTAACTCCGTTACGTAGGCGTTGCGCAGAGCCATGTTGCCGGGCGATTTCTTTAACTGCTGTTCCATCTTCTGCAGGGATTTCTTGTCCGCAGTTTTCATATTCGCCGCATACGCAAGTTGACCAATCAATACGACCAGACTGAATAGTATTGCGATGTAAATATTATTTCCTCTCATTTAGCCTGCAAAGTTACATATTTTTTGGGATATATGCAAAAAATAATAAAAAAATAACACAAAAAACCGAATTTTTCTTGTGTATATCCGAAAAAAGCAGTATCTTTGCGACCAAATGCAGAAAGAAAAGTGGATATTATCAGGTTTGGCAGTACTGTTAGTAGTGCTGTTTGTTGTAGATGTATGCAGCGGTAGTCGTTTTATAGCGGCATGGCGGTACGTGTTCGGCGGTTGGGATGCCGATAGTGTGGATGCACGGATACTGATGAATATCCGTTTGCCCAAGGCTTTAACCGCCATAGTGGCCGGCGGGGCGCTATCAGTAAGCGGTCTGATGATGCAGACGCTGTTTCGAAACCCGCTGGCAGGACCCTATATATTAGGTGTATCGAGCGGCGCAGGTCTGGGTGTGGCATTGGTGACGATGTGTGGCACGATGTTGGGAATACCTTTCTTAGGCGGTCGTTTCGGTATTGCTCTGGCGGCCATTATCGGCGCAACGTTGGTGCTGATGACGGTTCTGCTTGCGGCGCGCAAGGTGCAGTCGAATGTCAGCCTGTTGATTATTGGAATGATGTTTGGTTCGATAGCCGGTGCATTCATCAATCTGATTCAGAACTTTGCCAATCCCGATAGCCTGAAACTGTTTATTGTGTGGACCTTCGGTTCGCTGACCAGCGTAGGATGGTCAGAGTTGGGCTTGCTGACTGCAATATGCGTATTGGCGGGTGTGTTGTGTATGTACCTCGTGAAGCCGCTGAATGGCCTGCTCTTAGGCGAGAATTACGCGCGGGGGCTGGGCATACAGGTTGAGCGAACCCGTTTCTTGATTGTACTGGCAACGGGTCTGTTGGCAGGCAGCGTTTCGGCATTTTGCGGCCCAATCGCTTTTATCGGCGTAGCCGTTCCGCATATCGCGCGCGGGGTACTACAAACAAGTAACCACCGCAGTACATTGCCTGCGGCGGTTCTTATCGGTGCGAATATCTTGTTGGTATGCGACCTGTTGACGTCGCTCGGTACCTATCCGCTACCTATCTCATCGGTTAGCGCACTCTTTGGCGCTCCGCTGATTATTTGGATTATTTTACGAAAGAGAGTCTCTTAAACTCGCTCTCGAATCCCATCGGACGATTCCCAATCATGCGTGCGGGTGCTTGGGCTCTGCCACCATTCTGAATGGTGCTACCGCTTATGCTGATGGTCTTGTTGCCGTAGGTAGTACCGGTGAGTGTCCATCCGTTTTCACGAACGGTCAGCGTACCGCTTGCAATCAGCCACCGTGCAGCAGGCACGAGGTAGCCCTGGTCGAAGTACGATTTGCTGGTGAGGTAGAACATCGAACCATCCACTTCGTAATGCTCATCATCACGATAGCCGGCCCAAACAGTACCGGGTTGCATGGTGCCATTGATGGGATATTCGCCAGGAGTGATGGCTGTTTGGGTTGTCTCGGTGAAGATATAGATGTAAGCGAAGGGAACGCAAACGGTGTTCTCGCAGTTGACGGTGGTGCTTTCGTTGTAAGCCTTCATCTGCCAGAAGTTGAAGCCATAATTGGTGTAGGGGGTGTACCGCGCATACGAAGTGGTCATGTTGAAATTGTCGGCCTCGGTATAGTAATCGAAGGGACCATTACCATTGTCGGGTTCGGGGTAGTTGGGACCTACGGGTACCGCTGTAATACCGCCAAATTCGATGTCGCTACCACCTCTCGTACCCTCAACTACGGGTTTCTCTTCAACTTGCACAATAGGCATATTGCCTTCGGCTACAAATGCTATAACAGCGCAGTTCTCTGCATTCCAGCTGTCAGCGAGCGTGGTGGTATATTCAGCCGTATAGATCAGACGTCCATCCTTATCCTGCGTGAGGCGGATACTGTCACCCAGCGCAGCGGTGAGGAATGCGCGTGCAGCGGCTATGTGGCGGAATTCTTGCCAACCCTCGTAGGTGTGGTCGTAGTCAGCTTGGTAGTCAACCATTCCGGATTCCTTGACGATGACAGTGAGGAAGAGCTCGGGAGCATCAGCTTTACCTACCTGACCGGTGACGGTTACGGTGAGCTGACGCGAAGCAGCATCGTAAGTGTTTGCGATGACGGTGGATACATAGGTCTCCGTGGCAATCTTGCTCTTATTCACGTTCGGCAGATAGCCGGGATGGAAGGTGAGCGACTTGTTGTAGATATTCTTGTTGCGGTCTACGGAAATGGTGGGTGCACCGTTAACCTTGAGCTTCGAGCATACTTTCGAACTGCCGGCAATAGTGAAGTGGTCATCCTTGTAACCGGAGTGATGCATCACCAGAATCCAGTTGGGGTCTGCACCCATGAATTCATGCGTGTACTCCATGCCGCTCGGGCAGTAACCGCAGTCCTGACCGGTGAACTCCTCGATGATGTGTTTCATCGGGAAGGTAGCCTCTACGACAGGAAGCGTCGGTTGATTCGTGGTGTCAGTGGGTTGATCCTCGGGTTCCGAGGGAGTGTTCTTGGGGTTACACCCCACTACTGTTGCCATCATCAGGATGGAGAACAGGTAAATGAACGTTTTTTTCATATAATTAAAAATTAAAAATTAAAAATTAAAAATTCAAAATTTATTATCGCGAGTGTCCTCGGTGTACTAATGTACAATCATTTTCTTACCGCCGACGATGTAGAGACCTGCGGGGAGGTTGTCGGTGTTGTTGTCCGTGCGGAGCTGCTGACCGAAAATGGTATAGACGCCTTGCTGCGCTTGGTTGTCAGCCGCTACTTCATCGAGCCCTGTGCCTTCATACACGAAGTGCACAATCAGTTTCTTCTGATTGTTGCCATCGGAGAAGATGTAGGTGTTTGTTACATGGGTCGTTTTGCCGTTGGCGGGGTTCAGGTGTACGAACCAAGTCTGCGGTCCGGCCCATTGGGATACATCGTACGAGCCGCGTTGTGCTGTCTCGCCGTTACCGGCGCGGCAGTCCGTACCGCAGCAGAACTCGTCAACGATACCCTCTTCGGAGCGAAAGATACTGACTGCGAGGGCATTATTGACTGCATCGGTAACGAGAATGGTACCGGTGATGTTCATTTGCATCTCCTCGGTCAGGGGATTGAGGGTGGCTTCGTTTACTTCAATAACGAGTGAGTCGCCAGACATCTCACCATGACCATCGACCGTGATGATCAAACCGGCTTGTGCGCATAGGGCAAATGTAGCCGCGAATAAGATAGTAAAGATTTTCTTCATTTTTGTATGTTTTATTTATTAGGTAATGTTATTTCATGTGCGTTCAGCAGTTGGTGGTTGTTGTGGTCAAGAACCACGACCACGAGCTGACAGTTATTAAGCACCCATTTGTCGGAGAGGGAGTATAATGCCTTGTGGGGAGTATCCTCACCCGGATGAAGCGTCACTGCATCTCCCCACTCGCCGTTGAGCGAGGTGCGCAGCATGTGCTGGTGCGTGTAATTCATATTGAGAGTCCCATCCGGCATGTTCTGTGCGCCAATGATGTTATTCTCAATAATCCAGAGTAGTATATCTACAGCACGTTCCTGTTCCTCCATCAGTCTGAGGGTGTACTGAACTTGCAGTTTTTTGTCCTGCCATTGTGTGATAACGCTCATTCGAACCAAGGCTGTATCTTTCTGCACGGCATGAACAGCAGTCGCCCATGTGCTGTTGTCGGTTAGGTAGTTGTTGTCAGTGGCGGTGAAGTCAAGATTGCCGGTCGGGAAAGGCGTGGTGGGCAGTCCGCCCATGAACTTATAGTAGGTGTCCGCCTCAGGGCAGGTATAGTCGTATTTGGCAGCCGCCTTGGTGAAGGGATTGGAGGCGGGGTGCATGGCTACGACGATGAGGTTGGGGTAGATAGTCTGCAACTCATGTGCCGTCTCAGCAGCGCGCGGGCAGTTGACACAGTTCACGCCTGTGTAGTCAATCAGTAGATGACGCTTGGTGTTCTCAGCAGGTATATCTTGCGCGGTAATGGTATCCAGATAAATCAGCTGACTATCCTGCCCGATTACTTCGCAGCCTGTCAATGCCACGCATAGTACGGTAATGAGTGCCAAGAGAATATGTATATGTTTTTTTACCATGTGTAACTGTAACTTAGATTAACACCTTTTTGCGCCGGCGTGAAACGGCAAACGCCCCCGGTGCAGTTATAACCTGCCATAGAGCGGCTGAAACCCGCCATAAGGCGGTGTGCACCGTGCTTGTAGGTCAGACTGACGTGATAAAAGTTCATGTGCGAAGCCACCTCCGTACCGCCAATATTGTAGGTGTCGGATAATGTGATCATCAGTTGCTTGAAGAGGCTCAGCTCGTAGAGCGCATGCAACCATTGTCCCTCGTCCTGCTTGGAGAATAGGTATTGCAGCTCTGCTCGCATTTGTACGTTGCTGTTAATAGCCCATTTTACATCGGCAACCGCAATGCCTGCGCGAATCACCTCGCCGTGACCTTCGATGATCTTTTGATTGTAGGTCTGGTACATCAGCATGGCATTGAGTGACCATTGTTTGGTGAGTTTCTTGTTGAGTTCCAGGTTGATGTCGGTATAGTAGGGCTCTTTGGACATCGAGATCCACTTCTCGCCCAGCCCGCGCACGTGGGCAGCGCTGAGTTTAAGGGTAGTTCCGTACTTGCCGCCCATCTTGGTTTTTCGCTTCCAGGTATAGCGTATCTCGCCCTGGAATGCCCATTCGCCATCCATCTGTGTGGCATAACTGTTGAGCGCAGCGAGCGTATAGGTGTGGGTTGTCGTGAAGGCAGGCAGATAGTTAATCATTCCCGTATTGCCACGTGTCAGTCGGTCGCTTCGCAAGGCCATATTCTCGCTGCGCTTGGCTTGCAGCAGAATGGCCATACCGCTCTTGGAGTAACTGAGCGAGAGGAGTAGGGCATCGCCTTTGTCGTAGGAGAATTCATTGTCCAAACAGGGGTCGTTAGCCTTATAGGCGTACTCGACCAAGGCACTCCAACCCTTCATCTGAAAGGCTGCTCGGGCATCCCAGGCACCTACCCAGCGCGGGAGTCGAAGCATGGCAGTATAGGTGGTGGATGGGTTCACGGGGTCGGTCACATAGCGGAGAATGGTATCCTGGTCTTGGTATTTGGATACCCAACTACCGCCGATAGTCAGGCTTGCTTCTGCCTCCTGCATGCGGGGGGACCATTTGTCAATCTCCAACTCGATGTTGGCTCCCAAGAGGGCATCCTGTCGATAGTTGAACCCCCATGCCTTGTCATTGTACATCTGCCAATGTCGCCTCTGCTTGCCGCCCAGAACCTCCAGACGTAAACCCTTGTAGGGCGTTAACTCAATCTTACCGCCGCGTAGCGAGTTATCCACACCTAAGTTGCGGTCTTCGTAGAGGCGAAGAATCAGTCCGGAACCAAACTGCCCATAGACGTCACCCAAGGTAAACTTTCCCCAGTTCCACTGGGTCTGTATCCATAGGTTGCTTACACCGGCGCCGGCAAAGTCCGGATCGTATCCGGGCAGAGGTTTAAGTGTCAACTCACCCCGAATACCGGCAGACACGTAGCGCGAACGGATCGCGATATCAAGGTACGAGTTGCTCAGGTACGGAAAGTCCGGTTTCGCCGCGCCAATGTCGGCATCCTCCAGCGCGTACAGACCGGTGTGATGTAAGGCACCGGTAACAACAATCCGATTCTCTTTCTTGGTATGCTCGGTATTCTCCGTTTGTTCGGTCTTTTCCGCCTTCACGGCTTGTTCTTCAGCCCACAGCGGAAGTGCCATCAGCATTACTGCAATGCAATATGTCAGCCGTCGTAATCTCATTGCAATACATATTACAACTTCTTCAATAGTTCGTAGAGTTCATCTTCCTGTCCGTCGGTATAGCCCTCATTGTTGTGAACAATTGTTCCCTTGCCGTCGAGGACGAATACATGTGGTACTTCTTGCACGCTCATGGCATGTTTTAGTGTCCAATCGGGGTCGAGCAGCACCTCATATTCCCATCCGAAACCGTTCACCATGGGGCGAACTTTCTGAGCATCCTGCCCCTGGTCGATGCTGACGAGGATGATGCGCACACCCGTTTCCTCCTGCCAGTCGGCATATTCCTCGTGGATAGCCTTCAGCTCGCGGATACAGGGTTTGCAGTAGGTTGCAAAGAACGAGATGACGATAGGCCTGCCATTGTTGCTGAGGCTGCCTACATCCACGGTCTTACCGTTGATATCCTTGAGTTGAACCGAAGGAAGCTGGGCAAAGGAAAGACTCAAAATAGATAGCAATAGGGTGAATAAAACAACGATTCGTTTCATAATAGTTACATTTTTTTTATGTTTGGGCTGCAAAGATACAAAAAAAAAACGAAATACGCAAATTTTTTTTACGTATTTCGTCTTTTTTATGCAATTTTATACATTTTTTTTTACATCATGCCGCCTGCAGGCATCTGCGGAGCCACGGGGTGTTCCTCCTTGATGTCGGTAATGACGCACTCGGTGGTAAGGAACATGCCGGCGATGCTGGCAGCGTTCTCCAGGGCAACGCGGGCTACCTTAGCGGGGTCAACGACACCGGCTTTCTTCAGGTCTTCATAGACATCGGTGCGGGCATTGTAGCCGCAGTCACCTTCGCTTTGGCGAACCTTGTCAACCACGACAGCACCTTCCTTGCCTGCGTTCAGTACAATCTGGCGCAGCGGTTCTTCAATGGCACGACGTACGATCTCGATACCGGTTTGTTCGTCCTCGTTTTCACCCTTCAGGCCGGCCAAAGCCTCTTGGGCGCGGATGTATGCTACACCGCCACCGGGCACGATACCTTCTTCAATAGCTGCGCGTGTGGCACTCAGGGCGTCGTCCACGCGGTCTTTCTTCTCCTTCATCTCCACCTCCGAAGCGGCACCTACGTTCA
>ONBH01000038.1 GCA_900316005.1 uncultured Bacteroidales bacterium
TGCTGTCAACGCCCGCCTCAAAGACCCCTCGAAGATGGCCGCTGACCAAGCCGCCTACCGTGCGCAGAAGAACACCGCCGGCGGCAAGCAGTCGATGAAAGCGTACATCTGGTCGCTGGAGATGGCAGCGTTTGACGCGCAGCACTAATCGCTGCGCGGATGTACGAAGGTATAATGTACGATGTACGAAGGATGTACAAAGGAGTAAAAGGACGAAGGTCACGCGTAAATCGTACATTAAACTAAATCGTACATTAAACTAAATCGTACATAAATCGTACATCGTACATCGTACATCGTACATAAATATTTACATCGTACATCGTACATCGTACATCGTACATAAATATTTACATCGTACATAAAAAAAATCGCTCTTCGGGGCGATTTTTTTTGCATTGTTAGTGTTTTTGGACTAAAAAAATTTGCATATATCAATTATTTGTTGTAACTTTGCAGCCAAAAGTTGCAAAGACATGAGTAAATCACTAAAAGATCGCTTAGATTACCTGATTGCATTGGTATCAGAATTTGCTGCCGCACATCACTTGTCGTTGCAGCAAGCATACTTGTATCTCCAGCAATACAAAGGTCTTGATTTTGCCGATGAGTTCTACGATGTTGAGCACACATTATCATTCGACCAAGCCGTTGAGGACGTCACTATGTACTGCAAAAGAATGGGAGGAGCCATCGCATGATACTCTATCACGGAACAAATACGGACTTCCGGCAGATACGTCTCAATATGAGTCGTGTCGGCAAGGACTTTGGCTTTGGATTCTATCTGACCACAGACAAACAGGTTGCCACGCGCCAAGCCGAACTGCGCCTCCTCGCCTCCCTCGGCATCACCTCTATCTCCTACTGATAGATTCTTGTTCTATGCCGTAACGCAAAAATCTAAGAATCTGCATCGAAAGTGCAGATTTTTTTGTGAATAATGAAAAAATATTTGCATATATCAGAAAAAAGCCGTACCTTTGCAGCGATTTAGGGATACTATATATGTTAAAGACGTATGCACTAACCGAATATAACAGGAAATACAAGCCTGTATGGACTTGTGAAATGCCTGATGGATGTCCGCCAAATGATATACAGGTGGCTTTTCAGCATCCGTTCTTTCGTTTAGCGCACAATGCGGATGCCTATGATGAACGCGATTTTATGTCTTATGCAGAGATGTATCCGCAACGTCCGTGGGGTAGTATGTTGCCTTTAGCGGTAGGACTTTCGATTATTGATAATGAAGCGAAAGCGCGCAAGAATCTGAAATTACCTCTATTCCGAAACTATCGTGGTATTATCGGTTTGGAACTGAATCCCCAAGATGGTGTCGTGAAGCAGACCGGAGTTCATCGCTCGCACTATACTTGGTGGAGAACAAAATCTTTTCAAACATCGAACCTCAAAATGCTGACAATATGAGACAGTTAACGTTATTACAAACACTTGAATTCTACGATGTACCGCAGATTGTTACGGCGGCTGATGCTACCGGCACACGCTATCTATGTACATTGTATGATCAGGGAACGGATTGTTTCCGCTATTTGGGTGTGCAGATCTCTGAACCTCGATTGAAAGCATTTATAGGCGGACAATTGGATTTGCGAACGGTCTATACCGCTCCGGAAGTAGAAAACGCGTTGTATATCGTAGAGGCCAAAGAGGCTCAATTGGCAGCGACTTCTTTGCTGAATCCGCAAGATATTACGGAAGAGATGTTACCGGAGAAGGGGTATGTGTTTGATGGAACGGATATAGTAGAAGATGCCGAATCGCAAACGGATATGTACCAATTGGAAGTACCGGCTAATGATAGAATGACCTTCTCTACATTAATCGCTCGTATGGGTTGGCGTGTACTGTCATTTGGCAAAGACTTTCACAAAATAGCAGTATTATAACGATAACGTCCACTCCTGCGACGTAAAATCGGGAGCGTCCCATCCATGACGTAAAACCGGATCGTTGAGGCTGGCAACGTAAAAAAGCAGTTCGAGCGCCTGAGCTATGATCTGTTCGATTTCTATTGCGCGTTGACTGCGCCACCGAAAGAAGATGCCAAACCCGTTGAAATCAACCATGATGATCTGCCGTTCTAAAACGTCCTGGGGTATCGGTTGTCTAACGACGAACGACCAACGACAAAAATCGCCTCTCCGGGGCGATTTTTTTGCATTGTTAGTGTTTTTGGACTAAAAAATTCGCTTAATCGACAAAAATTGACAAAAATATTTGTTTAATCGACAAAAAATGACTATCTTTGCAGCAAATATCAAATTAATCGACAAAAATGGACTTGCACAAGGAACTGATTTTGGCAACAGACGACGCGAATGAGTCTAAGATGTTATCCCGACTTTTAGAGAAAGGGCGTGTGCGTAAACTTGCTCCAAAGGTATATACTACCAACCTTATAGACTCGCCGGAAAGTATCATCCGTCGTAACTTGTTGGAACTGTTGGCTTGGCGTCTGCCGGGTTGTGTGATCAGCCACCGTAGTGCCCAGAGTATGCGTCCGACAGAGTTAGGGAATATGTATATCACATACTCTTTCACCAAACGTATCGACTCGTATCCCGGAGTTGTGCTGAATGTGCTCGAAGGTCCGAAACCTTTGGATAACGACATCTCCATGGGATATATCAATCTCTTTGTCGCTTCTGAACCGCGGTGGATGTTGGAAGTGCTGCAACCGGCACGACGTGGTAAGGACGGTGAGAGCAAAAGTCTGCCACAGATTGAGGTAGAGCATCGTTTGGAAGACATCCTCACGCGCGCGGGAGAAAGCGCTTTGAATGAGTTCCGCGATAAAGCGCGCACCGCTGCCGAACAATTAGGCATGCAGGCGGAGTTTGAGAAACTGAATGCACTCATCTCTGCATTACTCAGTACGCACGAAGCTTATGTGCTGACATCAGAGACAGGTAAAGTGCGTGCGGCAGGTAATCCTGTGGACAGACATCGAATCGAACTATTCGAAACCCTATACGATCACCTGCAAGCCATCCATTTTCCGCAGGTACAACCTTCCTACCACAACGAGCCAGAATATCAGTTGTTCGCGTTCTTTGAGAGCTATTTCTCCAATTATATCGAGGGTACGCGCTTTGAAGTCGCAGAAGCAAAGCAAATTGTCGATACCGGCATCAGTATTCCTATGCGCCGCGAGGATTCGCATGATATCTTAGGGACATACAAACTGCTATCTAACCGAAGTGAGATGCAGATCACGCCGCAGAGCGAAGATGAACTGATAGATATTCTTCGGTATCGCCATCGAATTATGTTGGAAGGTCGTCCGAATTGTACGCCCGGTATGTTTAAGCAACGCGCCAACCAAGCCGGGGATACCGTCTTTGTTGCACCAGACTTGGTAGAAGGCACCTTGCGATACGGTTTTCGCTATTACCGCGCACTCACATCTCCGTTGGCGCGTGCCATCTACATGATGTTTTTGTGCAGCGAGGTACATCCCTTTGTGGATGGGAACGGACGTATCGCGCGAATGATGATGAATGCCGAACTGAGTGCCACCAATTCTGCACGTATTATTGTTCCAACGGTCTTCCGCGAGGATTACCTGTTAGCGCTACGCAAACTCAGCCGCAATGGTCGTCCGGATACCTACGCAACCGTCATGGAGCGTTTGCAGCGCTTCAGCTCAAGCATCCCGTGCGACAACTTCGAATCCGCGAAAGCATTCCTGCAAGACGCCAATGCATTTAGTGATGCCGAATCCGCACACTTGAAGTTCCATTTCTAATTATATTAATCATTATTCATTGAAAAATTTGCATATATCAATTATTTGTTGTAATTTTGCAAGCGAAAAAATGTGAAACGAAAATATGAAAAACAAGTTATTAGTTAAAGTTGTAGTTATTCTTCTTGCGGGGGTGTTTTGTGCCTGCAATCCGGATGAGCCGACGGCGAAAGAGTACTTTAGCCTTTGGAACGAATGCGAGGCATTGACGGCGTTGCAGACCTATGTGCAGGATGTCACCAACCCGAAGTCGGCGAACTTCATCCCCGAGAGTGACCGCATCGCTACCTTCGATATGGACGGCACATTCGTAGGCGAGCTCTATCCCACGTACTTCGAGTACAACCTGCTGGAGTACCGTGCGCTGGATGATGTCAACTATCGGGATACGTGCCCGGAGACTGTGCGCGTGGCGGCGCAAGCGATTCGCGACTTTGTGCGCAAGGGTACGAAACTGCCGGATCACTTTGACATGCAGCACGCCTATGCTGCGGCGAAAGCCTATGCCGGCATGACGTTGGCGGAGTTTGACACCTATGTCAAGCAGTATGCCAAGACTTCGGCAAACGGATTCACGGGCATGACGTACGGCGAGAGTTTCTATAAACCGATGTTGGAGGTGTTCGACTATCTGGAGGCCAACGGCTTCACGTACTACGTCGTATCGGGCAGCGACCGCTTCATCTGCCGTTCGCTGACGGAGGCTATCGGTATCGCGCCGAACCGCGTGATCGGTATGGATGTCCGGCTCAAATCCTCGGAGCAGGGCACCGAAGTAGGTGTGGACTACACGATGGGCAAAGAGGAGTACCTCATTCGTACCGACGAGTTGATTATCAAGAACCTGAAGACCAACAAGGTGCTGCAAATCACGCAGGAGATCGGCAAGGTGCCGGTGCTCTCGTTCGGCAACAGCGGCGGCGATTGCGCGATGCATAACTACTGCCTGGGTAACAAACAATACAAGACGGCGGCGTTCATGCTGATAGCCGATGACGAGGAGCGCGACCACGCCAACCGCGAGAAAGCCCTCACGCTCGGCGAACAATGGAAGGAGAACGGCTACTACGTCATCTCCATGCACGATGACTTCAAGACTATCTACGGCACGAACGTAGAGAAGAACGACTTCGTGTTTGAATAACAATCGGATGCCATGCTGTCACGCTCAACGTATGGGAAGGCAACGAGGCGGCTATCCGATTCTACCAAAGCATGGGTATGCACACGCTCAAGACATACATGGAATTAGGCTTGTAGCAAAAAAACGTATTTATGAAAAAACTACTGATAGAAGACTATAATTATCCGCTGACGGATGACAGGATTGCCAAATATCCTCTTGCGGAGCGTGACCACTCCAAGCTGCTGATCTACTGCGACGGAGAGATTATGGAAGACCGGTTCTACAACATCGGGAAAGTCATACCCGAGGATACACTCCTTATATATAATAATACGCGCGTGATACAGGCGCGTCTGGTGTTCCGCAAGTTCTCGGGCGCACGTATCGAGGTGTTCTGCCTCGAACCCCTCGACCCGCACGACTACGAGCGCTCGCTCGGTAGCCGCAAAGGCTGTACGTGGAAATGTATGGTGGGCAACCTCAAGAAATGGAAGGAAGGTCCCTTGACCCTCTCGGGCGAATGCAAGGGCATTGCCTTCACCCTGACGGCCGAACGCCTGGAGACCACGGGCAATACGCACTCCATCCGCTTCAGCTGGGATAACGGCAAACTGAGTTTTGCGGAGATACTCGACAGCCTCGGCGAGTTGCCCATTCCGCCATATCTCAACCGCGCGACGGAAGAGAGTGACAAGACGACCTACCAGACTGTTTACTCCAAGATTAAAGGCTCCGTCGCTGCGCCTACAGCCGGTCTGCATTTTACGGATAAGGTGCTGGACGGTCTGCGCAAACGAGGCGTCCGGATGGAGGAGGTGACGCTGCATGTCGGCGCCGGTACGTTCCAACCCGTCAAGACCGAAGATGCCAACGAGCACGAGATGCACACCGAAGTCATCGCTGTGCCGAAGAAGACGATCAAAGCCATTCTGGATAATCTGGGAGGCATCGTGGCGGTGGGTACCACCAGCATGCGGACGCTGGAGAGCCTGTACTATATCGGACTGCAGCTGAAGGATACCTTTGCGCATTTCCCCTACGAGGAATGCAAGTTTGAAGACTATCCTTGGAAGGGGCACCGCTTCGATCTGAAGGTGAAGCAGTTCGAACCCTATACTACCTATTCCAATTGTTCGACCGAGGATGCCCTCCGCGAGATACTGTACTACCTGAAGCTGACGGAACAGGAGACGCTGCATGCCGAGACGCAGATTATGATTAAGCCCGGATACCGGTTCCGAGTAGTGGATGCACTCATTACCAATTTTCACCAACCCAAGTCCACGCTGCTGCTGCTGGTCAGCGCCTTCGTGGGCGACGATTGGCGCAAGATCTACGACTACGCCCTCGCGCACGACTTCCGCTTCCTCTCCTACGGTGACTCCTCATATTTAGTAAGGAACAATCCTCCCCCTTCAGGGGGTCGGGGGGCTTTAAATCTTAAATTTTAAATCTTATATCCTCCCCCTTCAGGGGGTCTGGGGGCTTTTTCCTCCCCCTTCAGGGGGTCGGGGGGCTAATCTTATGATAGATACGCACGCACATATTGACGACCCGCAATATCAGGAGGGTTTTGACGCGTTTATCCGTCAGCAGCAGGCTGCTGGTGTGGAGCGTATCATAGTGCCGGGTATCAGCGCGGCGTCCATCGAACCCGTACGGAAGGTGTGCCTGGCGTACCCCGACTATCTGGTGCCTGGCATCGGGCTGCATCCCGAGGAGGTGAAGGACGGCTGGCGCGAAGAGTTGGAGACCTTGTACCGCGAGCTATGCGCGCATACGGATTTTTACAAGGCTATCGGCGAGATAGGGTTGGACTACTACTGGGATAAGACCTACAAGGCGGAGCAGCAGGAGGTGCTGCGCACGCAACTCCGTTGGGCAGCGGAGCATGACTTGCCGGTGATTATTCACAACCGCGAGGCTACGGAGGATATCGTGCGCATCCTCCGCGAGGCGCAGGTCGAACACCAACATGCCTTGCGGGGCGTGTTCCACTGCTTTACGGGCAGCCGCGAGACGGCGCAGCAGATACTGGATATGGGTTTCTATCTGGGTATCGGCGGCGTGTTGACTTTCAAGAATAGCAAACTCGGGCTGACCCTCGCTGACCTCCCGCTGGAGCGTCTGGTGCTGGAGACCGACTCGCCGTATATGGCCCCTGTTCCGTATCGCGGACAGCGAAATGAAAGCCGCTACATGATTGAGGTGGTGAGGATGTTGGCGGAGGTGTATAAAGTGTCGCCGGAAGAGGTAAATCGGGTGACAACGCACAACGCAAATGAACTTTTTCGGCTAAAATGAAAGAAAAATCGAAAAAAAACGCGCAAAAACTTGTAAGAATGAATTTTTTTTTGTAATTTTGCGCCGTTTTTGCATCCCCCATATATCGGGGGCCCCGAAAATCTGCTGATTTTTGGGGAGAGCAGAGGCAGGAGTCGCCCCAACGGGCACGGAGTGGACGGTCAATGCGACCACCTTGCCGAATGCGACAGGAAAGATGCTCGAGTGGTTGAAGAGGCACGCCTGGAAAGCGTGTAAACCTCAAAAGGGTTTCCGGGGTTCGAATCCCCGTCTTTCCGCAAGAATTTCATCTCGTCAGCGAGTCCAAGCTTGCTTGAGTGAGATGACGAGATGAAAGGCTTGCACAGGATGCCCGTGGCAGACTGTGGGGATTACGCAGAAATCCCCGTCTTTCCTCCCTAAGAGGCCTGGCGGACGCAGAAATCCCTATTTATTAACCTGAAAAACTAAGTAATTACTAAAAAATAATCTCATGAAAAAAGTATTTGTTACCCTTACGGTACTTGCGATGCTGACTTTTGGCAGCAGCGCTATGATGGCTCAAACGGAGGCTCAAGCAGCTCCCGAAGCTACAGAACAAGTTGCTGAAGAAGCAGCTGTAGAGGCTGTTGAGGCCGAAGCAGTCGTTGAAGAAGTTGTCGCTGAGACTCCCGTTGAGGAGGCTACCGGCATGAAGGCTCTTCATAAAACACTCAAAACGAAGTTTATTGAAGGTGGTGCAGGATTCATGGCCGCTACTTTGCTCTGCTTGGTATTCGGTTTGGCTCTCTGTATCGAGCGTATCATCTATCTGTCGCTGAGCAAAACCAACACGAAAGCCCTCTTGGCTAACATTGAGGATGCCCTCAAGAGTGGTGGTATTGACAAAGCTCTGGATGTTTGCCGCAACACCCGCGGTCCTGTTGCATCGATCTTCTATCAGGGTCTCAGCCGCTATGACGAAGGTATCGACGTGGTCGAGAAGACTGTTGCCAGCTATGGTGGCGTACAACTCGGCCTCCTGGAGAAGAACCTCAGCTGGATCTCCCTCTTCATCTCCATCGCTCCGTCTCTCGGTTTCTTGGGTACAATTATCGGTATGATCGCAGCCTTCGATAAGATTCAACAGGTAGGTGATATCAGCGCAACCGTTGTTGCCGGCGGTATTAAGGTCGCCCTGTTGACCACCCTGCTCGGTTTGATCATCGCTATTATTCTGCAATTGTTCTACAACTACATCCTCTCGGTTATCGAAGGTCTCGTCAACGAAATGGAGGACAGCTCCATTAGCCTGCTCGACCTCGTAGTGGAATACGATGCCGCACAGAAGAAATAATAGTTTGGGTTGACAATTGTAATGTTTAACATTTTAAAACTCGACTATTATGAAAGACTATAAGAAAATTCCCCGCATCGTCCTTTGGGTGCTGATGGGTCTGGGAATTATCGCCTCGGTGATGTTCTTCCTGCCCGTCTACGAAGGTACGACGTTTATGGTAGCAGGTGATGAGTTGCAAGTGCCTCTTTATACCAACCTCTTCCTGACTTGGATCTATGTCCTGATTTTCCTGGTATGCGCCGTGACGCTTGTCGTTGTCATCTGGGAATTCATTAAGACCGCTCAGGTGGATATGAAGCGCGCTATGAACCAGCTCTGCATCGTGTTGGGCTTTGTGGCTCTCATCGTGATTTGCTGGTTGTTAGGTAGCCCCGAGAAAGTCCAAATCATCGGTTACGAAGGTACTGACAACATGGGTAATATGGCCCGCCTCAGTGATGCCTGCTTGTATTTGACCTATATCCTTACGCTGGGTACTTTGGTTACCCTCGTGTGGGGTGTAATTTATACGAAGACCAAAAAGTAAGTCGTTATGGCAAAGAAAATCCCACAGATAAATGCCAGTTCGATGGCGGATATCTCTTTCTTGCTGCTTATCTTCTTTCTGGTGACCACCTCTATGGATGTCAACCAGGGTCTTGCTCGGCGTCTCCCCGCGCCCATCCCGCCCGACCAAAAGGTCGAGGATACCGAGATTAACAAGCGCAACCTGCTGGTGGTCAAGATCAACTCCCTCAACCAATTGATGGTACAAGGCCAGTTGATGGACGTTCGCCAGCTCAGGGAGGAAGCCAAGAAGTTTATCCTTAATGCCAACGACGATGCATTCTATCCCAAGTTGGTCGAGGAAGACTTCGGAGCACCCTTTGGAGTAATACGCTATACGCGTGATCACGTCATCTCCGTTCAGAATGACGTTGATACCCGCTATCAGTCGTATCTCGATGTCCAGAACGAACTTGTGGCAGCCTACAACGAACTGCGTGACGAATGTGCGCGCAAGTATTTCCATATGCCCTATTCCGAATTGGATGAGGATACACAGAAACGTATCCAGAAAATCTATCCTCAGAAGATATCGGAAGCTGAGCCTAAAAACTACGGAGGAAAATAGTATGGCAAAGATACGTAGAAATGACAAACGCGAGATGCCGGCTCTGAACACCAGTTCGCTGCCCGATATCATCTTCATGTTGCTGTTCTTCTTCATGTCCGTTACCTCCATGAAAGAGGTTACGTACAAGGTTCAGTTTACCAATCCTCAGGCTACGGAGTTGACCAAACTGGAGAAGAAGTCGTTGGTTCGCTACATCTATGTAGGTACACCTACGGCTGAGTTCCGCAAACAGTACGGTGTGGAGACTCGTATCCAGCTCGATGACCAATTCGCTGATAAGAGCGAGGTAGGTGACTTCATCATCAACGAACGCTCGGCTATGAAAGAGTCCGACCAAGGTTTGATGACCGTCTCTATCAAGGCTGATAAGGAAACACGTATGGGTATCATAGCCGATATCAAGCAGGAACTTCGTCGCGCATATGCCCTGAAGATCTCCTATGCGGCTACTCAACGCACGAGTTTCTAATCGAAATTTGGAGATACAAACCCTTTTCAATCGCCGAGGCGCAAGCTTCGGCGATTGTGTGTTTAGAAACGCGTTTCTAACCCGAAATTGTATAGTCGAGATTGCAAAATAGGGGAAAATGACGTTTTTTTGAGAATAAAATGCATTTTTTTGCCAAAAAATTTGGTCATATCAGAAAAAAGCAGTACCTTTGCACCCGCTTTCGAAAAAAAAGCAATGTTCTCAGACAAAACTGATGGAAAATAGGCGATGATAGCTCAGTTGGTAGAGCACGACCTTGCCAAGGTCGGGGTCGCGAGTTCGAGTCTCGTTCATCGCTCTTTTTTTTATGCCCAGGTGGCGGAATTGGTAGACGCGTACGTTTCAGGTGCGTATGCCGCGAGGTGTGCAGGTTCGAGTCCTGTTCTGGGCACAGCAAAACCCCGATCCCCTTCGGGGTCCCCAACGCAACTTGTTGCGGAGGGGAGAGCGGAGGCATCGGTCGCCCCAATGAACGCGAAGTTTTACGTAGCGTTCAGTCAATGCGACCCGATTGCCGAACGCGACGCGCAGGTGGTGAAATTGGTATACACGCTACTTTGAGGGGGTAGTGGTCGCAAGATCGTGTGAGTTCGAGTCTCATCCTGCGCACAAGGGTTGAAAATC
>ONBH01000042.1 GCA_900316005.1 uncultured Bacteroidales bacterium
AGGTAAGCGGCGTGCCGTTGACCTCAAGGACTGCGCCTAATTGCTCGCCCGAATGTTTGTCTATCGGGCGGAGTTTATAGACTCCGGCACTATTGGAGATTGCCGACTGGTTGGTCATGCCGAGTGTGAAGTAAGCCGATGCGCCGACGGGCAGGTCGTTCTGCATGGAGCTGCTGCCCTGACGGAGGTAGAGGTAGGGTTTGTCGATCGCCGCCGTGGAGGTCGTCAGCACGTGGCGTCCCGGCTCGAAGTACTTCGTACGCTCCTCGTCGATGTAGGGACAGGAGGTAGCACCGCCGCGAACGAAGAAGATCGGCGCAAAGCCGTCCGGCGAAGCAAATATGTCAAACGACATGGACGAAGTGGCGTTCATGGCGAGGGTGATATTCGTCGAGAAGGAGTTATTATCATTGCTTCCGCTTGAAGTAGTCCTGCCTCCGCCGGCGTTGGCTGTGTATTCGTTTACCAACTTGAGTCCTTTATTATAGGCAAACCCTCCGCCGAACGTGAATGCACCATTATGAGTGACAGAGATATTATCTCCCTTAGCGAGTGATTTGGTCTGACCTAATACAACGGACGCACCCGGACTGAGGGAGATATTTTGCATCAGATAACCGCCTCCGTAGTAGTCGGATATATTCAGTTTCAGGGTATCCAATCCCTCTGATTGGAGCAGATCAAGTTGTTCTTTCTCTTTTTTCTGATTGTCTTCGTAGGTCTTGATAAGCCGCTCTACTTCGCCTTTGGAGAAGCCACGGTATTGTTTTTCGTCCCCGTAAGAGGTTCGTTTGTTGAAGGCCCGGAGGCTGTCAATATCATATTGCGCCACCGCCGCCATCTTGGACCGTGCCTCCGATATTGCGCTCATCACCTCGCGTGTGCGGTCCACTTTCTCTACGGCTCGGTCGTACTGGTCTTGTTTGAAAGCTCCGTTCCGCTGCTGGCACATCACTTTCATTTCCTCGTTATGCGCAAGCAGTTGCTTCCATAAGCGTACCTGCTCGTTGTAGTATTGTACCATGTCTTTATAGACTTGCACTTTCAGCTCCGGATTGGGTCTCGGAGATACCATCGCATAGGTAGCCGTATCGACACCATATCTCGGGGCGTCCGGACTCAGCCATGTATAATACTGCGGTTGAGAGGTGTTATTGACAAACACCGTCGTATCTTCGCCGGTGCGGTAGCGTACCACAGATAGGGAGTCAGCATGTTGCAACAGCGCATTACGCATCCGCAGGTAGTCGGGCAACAGTTTCGTCTCAATATGGTTCTGGGTGTAGGTGAATTGGGTACCGAAAGTCTTTCCGAAGACAAAACCATCGTAATCGCCTATATAATAGCGGGTAGAGTCGTTCGGGTCACGCTGGATGTCCACCATGCGCGAATTGGAGAAGACCTCGTTGGTAGCTTGCCCGACAAACACGTCGCCTGCCGCACCCGTCAAACCCGGAGTGGTAGAAACGGTCTGCGTCAGGGTATTCACCGTGGTTTGGGTATTTGTCCACGATTTGTTTCCATTATACGCACCACTCGTAGTGATGTGTCCCCGCTCATCCATGAACATTAATGAGAAGAATCCATCCGATACATCTATTTTATTACCACCCAATACTAATTTCGTTGATCCTATTCCGAACTTAAAATCCGCGTGCATTCCCCAATTCGCAGTGGAGGTGTTGTTGTACGTCTTGGTAAAGGAAGTGCCTTGGGTGGCAGATACCGTGGATGAGTTTCCCGGGGCGTTACGGAGGATATAGAGCACATCGTCCGGTCCGTTGGTCAGGACGTCGGAGCCGTTGGTAATCGAGCCGAGCACCACGCCGTAGAACTTGCCGTTCTCCGACCACGAATAGTTACGCGTGCCATAGACATTGGTGTAACTCATGTTCGCACCGAGTGTGTATGGCTTTGTGATATTGGGGTCGGAGGCACGGAACTGGTATATACCCATTCCGGTGGAATCGAGGGCAATCTGGTTCTCGCCAAGGGCAATGGTCTCTCCCTTCTTGAAGTTGATCATCTTCGTTGAATCTTCTCCCAACGGCATGATAGTGTCGCGTTCGGCGGCTATACGGTTGCCTAATTCGCTCTTGACGGTAACGATACCGTTTTTCCACGGCAGCACTGTAGTCACGGGATGGGCGGCATTGTCCCGGTTGACGTAGGTCTCGGTGATCTTCAGCCGCCAGCGGTAGATGGCACCTTGCCGGAAGAGCGGATAGGTCATGCGATAGGAGGGTTCTCGCGTAGCCGAGTCAACGGTAAAGGACGGCACCATGTGCACTTTGCCTTTTTCGTCCTCCCACGGAAGCCATTCTTCGCCAAAGGCGAGGTCACTGCGGCTTGCGTCGGTGACGGTGAGCACAGGCTCTACATAGTACGGCGCATCGAACGCCAGATGGTAGTTGACGCGACGGACGGTGGTACTATCCAGCCGCAAACTGTCCTGCATCATGGGCTTGTCTGCGCATGCGCCTAATTCAATCGGATTGTACGAAAGCGGGTTGAAGCGGTATTCGTCGTTAGACGGGATAACAATACTCTTGACCTTGTAGGTCAGCGGCGGGAGCAGGGCGGTATATTCGCCTGTTACGGAGTCGGTGTAGATGACTACGTTGTGGCTGAGGTCAGTACCGAAAGCGGATGTAACGGCCTTGCCTGCGGCAACGATGCTATCCGTGGGCTGCGCCCATACGCGCTCGACGGAGTCGGTGTTGAGCGAATAAATCTCAGAGGCCTGCAGCGTAATGATGGCGCGGCCGATAGTAGCTTTACCGAGGCGCATACCATGGGGTTTGTGCATCTCTTCGTCACCTCCGGCTACACGGCCTACGAGCAGCAGTTTGGTGTTGTCGTAGAAACGGAGGTCGTTTATGTCGTGCAGGAACTCATGGGTCACACCCGCATTGCCGGGATCCTCGGGGTAGCGGCCGTTATAGGCGAAGGTATGCCCATTCTTCGTCGCAGTGATATAATGTTCGCCCATCGGCACGAGGATGGAGAACTCACCGTTTGCATTGGTCACTACCGGCACACCGCCTACCAGACACGGAGCGCCATCGACACTGAGCAATGCACCCTCTACAGGGTAGTCCGTGCCCTCGTAGTAGATTGCACCCGACACGGTAACCGATGTGCGGTCAGTGAAGTTGACGTTGTTGTGGGTGTTGGTGTTGTTGTTGAAATAGAGCGGACGGTTAGCCGGATGCGTGCCAAGCGTAGGAACAACCTTGTAGTACGTACCCGCTTCGCGGTAAGGAATACCGGTGATGACGTACGTTCCGTCGGATTTGGTGTACGCCGTGTAGTTAGCGCGCGTTGAGTCGTCCACCATACGGAATTGTATAATAGTAGGCATCTCTTCTGTCCTGCATTCGTTGAAACTCAAACCATGCATTTCAAGATCTCTACCATGACCTGATAAGTCATGCACTTCATTGCCTTTCTCTAGCGCGGAATAGTAAAGTTCCAGACCCGGTTCATCGCCCTTAAGCGGAATCTGTACTGAGGCATTACGAATCTCCGTGGAGTCCATGCGATAGTTGTATAGGCGAATATCTGCCATCTCGTATCCTTTTGATGCACGATCACCTATACCAAAGATAACCGGATTGTGGTCTGGGGTATAGGGATGCTTTCCCGCATATTTTCCGTTCAGATATACGTATGCAGTATCATCCGTAAAGCTGACCGCTATATGGTACCATTCATTCAAAGCGAGTTGGGATGAGTAGAAACTTTTAGGATCAGTATCATATCCTTGAGTCCATATTCGCCCATCATTGGTTATCCGTATAGCAATTCTCAGTATATTGAATACATTCGTACAGTAATAATCTTCTCTAATATATTCAGAGACGCGGATCCAGAACATGGCAGTTCCTTGGGTTCCTTTATAGTTAGAGCCACCAACATAGCTTCTATTTGTGGGTTTTAATGAACGGATATTGAGTGCTCTTAGTCCGTGTTGTACTGTATCGGCAAGTACCTTCTGTGGCACGGGGACTTCGTCTTCGGTGGTGGCAGTCACGAGGACTCCGGGGACGCCTTGTCGTCCGTCGTAGGTGATTTGTCCGGTTATAACGCCGTACGGCAGGGCGAAGCCTGTCTCAGTGAGCGAAGACATAGGCGACACATCGCCGTCACACTCGCGGTAGCCCGTTACGGTGTAGTTGTAATACGTACCGAGTTCCATCGAGTTATCTTCGTAACTAAACGTTGTGAGCGAATTGTTCATCGGCATCTGCGGCACAAGGATAGTACCTACAGTGTCGCCGCGCACGCCGCGCGTGATAGTAAAAAAGGAGAAATCGTTTTTGTCCTTAGGTACCGTCCATTGCAGCCGCACGCGGTTGTTGGAGTCGCCTTTGGTAGCCGTGAGCGAAGTGATAATCGCCTGACGGGTGGGAGCCATACTGATAGGCGCACTGGCCATCGTACTGATTGTACGCATTGCCGTGCACACCTGTACGGTGTATTCAATACGTTGGCAGGTAGGTATGCCTTCGGTCAGTACAACCGAGGTGAGGTTGCGGTTCGCGTAGTCATTTTGATAGGGCGTGCCGTTTACATAATACTGCACGCGGTAGAACATATCCGAGGTCCATATACCCTTGTCATCGCCTTCGTGCGTCCAACTGACCTCAATCTTACCGCCTTTATCATCTGCATTTACTGCCGACAGTTTTCTGAGGTTGGTGTTAATGAGAATCGACTCTTTAGTGCAAGTAGTGGCGTGATTCACGAACTCACGGCTAAAGCGCACATAGAAAGTCTTGCGTCCTTGATTGAACATTCTATGCGGTATGGGGAGTCCGACCTTATAGGCAGTTTCCTGATTGCGGTTGGTGGTGTTAAAATCCTCGCGCACAGTCTCGTACGAAGAGAAGTTCTCGTCGGTCGAATACTCAATGATGATGGCGGATTGGTCCTCTTCTTCTCCGTACGCCTTCTTGGGAATCTTGAAGGTTGTATAAATGGTGTCGCCACCCTCATGAGACAAATAGATCTCCTGGGGCAGATAAAGCGCCGGAATACGTATCGTTTTCCAGTCTGATTGCGGTCCTCCTATAAAGGGCGAACTGGGACCTCCGTGAGTAGCGTCATAGTACGAGGAATTGAGATCGGAATAAGCGCGGCGTGATACTTTGAGTACATAGGGAGGGTTTTCCCGACCCATGAGATTGAGTTGGGCGGGCGTGAGATCGGCTACATCGGTGCGCTCACGGATGAGACTTCCGCTTCGTGGCACAAACGAAGATATACTATCATTGACACCACGCCCCGTAGCGCGCTCATAATACTGGCTACTATATACATCACCTACAGTAAATGAGATTGCGGTTTTGCCGTCTCTGCTCCTCGTCCAACGGAAATTATCAAGAGTCGGGTCGTATACCGCCGGTAAGATGTCGTTCAAATCGCCCTGTTCAAAGCGATAGTACTTGTCATAGTTATTACCATCCCACCACACATTCAAATGCAGACCGAGGCCATTGTTCTTGTTGTTGTGGATATAGTTAAACACCGTCTGGCTATATACGATATTGAAATAGGCGTACTGGTCGTCGCCATCATTCACTTGCCGTTTCTGCAAGAAATAGGCGGTACAGCCGTTTTTCTCCTCCACACGGTCAAAATGGCACTCATACTTGAAGGTCTTTTCCCATTTCTTGTAATTGTCTGCGTCCTTCATGTGAATGATTACCAAGGGCATTTCATTCTGTCCGTTGGCGGTCAGATAGACCGTCACCGCTCCGGCAAGGTAGTTGTCACCGGTAGGCAGAGAAAACTCGTTCCACGCTCGGAAACTGAAAGCAATGATACCTTGTGCTCGCTGAAAGCCAACCATACCATCTCCGTACGTGTTATTATACGCGCCGGCGTTGTAAAACTCAAAGGCATGGTCAAACCGGAAGTTGTCGCCCCACGTACAATACTTGTCGTTGGGTATCCAGCCGTTGCCGGCATACAGGGTTCCCGCTGCACATATCAGTGCAAGGAGAATAGAGAAAATCTTTTTCATTATATAGCTATTTTATGGATTTACTTTTTTTGTCAGTTTCAGGTTTTCTGCAACTACGAACTCGCCCGCAACGAGCCGAGCCGTAGCAGTTCCAGTATAGACATTCTCACCGCTTTTGAGGCTGAAGGAGTACGTTGTGGCGGTTGCTTCGGGGAAGAGTGCTACATAGACCTCCATCGGGTTGCCGGTAGGGGAGATGGCGAGCGGGTAGCCGCCTGCCGATGGTGTCACTGCTACCGTGCAGGGTGTGCCCTGCGTGACAGTTACGGTAGCCTGCTCCGGGTAGGTGCCGTCGCCGTAGCTGATACTAAGCGATGGGATTGTGAGGGGTTGGTTACTTTCGTCCACAAAAGAGAACTTGCAGACCGCCAGCAGGTTCTGCATCTCTGCCAACTCCGCATTAGCCACTGTGGGGGTCACCTCGGTTATTGTGGCGATACCGTAACTGTGGTGATATGTGCTGGCTATTTTGCCCAACGTGCCGTCCTGCCCGGTAAGAGAAATGGAGTAGCTGGCGGTTAGCGGATTGCCACTGACAGTAATAGCAGGGTCAGTAGCCTTCGGATAGACAAGCAGTATTTGATTATTTACATCACACCACACCTTGTCGTTGCTCGCGAACGAAGCGATGCTTGCCGCCCTGTCCGCCAGCAGTGTGCCTGCCATAGGTACAAGAGTGCCGGTTTGGGGATCGGTGTATGATTCAAGGCTTATGTTGCGAAAAGAAATCTCGTCACCTGCACTCCAGAGTGCGTTTAGTGTCTCTCCCTCATCCGTAATTGTAGCTTGGGGGAGACGCCGAATCCCCCTCTCTTGAGGAGAGGGCTGGGGTGAGGTTTGCACTATCAGCGTGCGGGGCTTGAGTTCCGCCTGCTGTTTGGGCTGGTCAGGGTTGTTAGTGGTGCTGCACGCTGTGCCGAGCATCAGCAGCGACGAACAGATTACCCCGATGATGACGGATTGGGTAAAGCTGCTGCCGGTTTTATAACCGGAGATTTGCGCTTTGATACCTCCGCTGACGCAGAGCATCTGCTGCGGAGTAGTTGCCACGGTTTCTGTGCGTGTCTGAGTGTAGATTTTCTTCATTATGTGGTTTATGTATAGTAATCAAAAATTAACAATTATATACGCGCAAGCGGCACCCGCCGGTTGCGGGCACCGCCTGTGATAGCGTTGCGTTGGTCTGTGGGGTGCTTACAGCATGACAGCGGAGGCGAGGTATGCGAATACCCTCATATAGCAGCAGGGGTATTTCGTTGGCTATGAGCGCCGTATGTACGTGCGTAAGCATATGAATCCTAATTTAGCAATATGTAAAAAAAACTTTGCAAAAGTACTGCTTTTTTTTGACATGACCAAATTTTTTTGCAAGAAAATACAAATTTTTAAAATAATTTCGATAAAAACATCATATATGCTCACTGTAACGTGGATGAGTATGGTAGGCGGCACATATACAAAGAAGCCCTCATCGTAAGTAACCATCCATTGGCGGAGCCCTGGCACGCACAAAAGGATACAAAAAAAGAGGCGAAGCACCGTCAAAGTGCTCCGCCTGGAGATGCAGCCCGAAAGCTATGATTTATTTCTCAGACACTCTCTTCTGACAATTTCTTGTCTTGCATCCGAACGATGATTTCATCAATCAGTTGAACTTGTAATAACTTTGTTACATCAGTTGCTTTTAAATCCTTTTTCATACTCGTAAATTTTGAATTGCGCTGCAAAGATACAACGCTAGGTTGCCAAATTGTGGCACACACCTAATTTTTTTGTAATTTTTGTAATTTTTTTTCTCCTCTGCCGTAATTTGGCACTCTTAAGCATTATCTTTGCGTCGCAAAAACAAAAAAAGCTATGGAAAAATCACTTTTAGACATCGTTCAGCCTAGGCAGAAATATAATTTCAGCGCCTACAGAAAAGAATCGTACCATCACCTCCAATTCCTATTAGACCGCGTACGCGAAAAAGCGCAACAACTCTGCGAGGAATCTGTCACGTCAGGTGAAGACGAGAAAGGTTGTCCGTTCGTCACCTTCCAATCCGAAGAGGTCATCGCTGACATTCAACGCTACGACTCGGAGATTAAGTACCTCGAACGTCTTATCCGTATCCGTCGGTTCTGGCGTCCTCGCGATTGGTTCAATACCATCTGCAAAGAGTTCGACTATCTGCAAGAACGACTTTCCGATCGACGCGACAGGCGTCAACGCAAACGCATCGAAGCGATGACTCCCGAAAAACGCACCCGCTATTATCGTAAGCGCGTGCGATCACTCGAAAAGAAGATTCTCGCTATCTATGCAACCTATGCGCCCGAGATATCCAGTGATTGTTCCTTTGTCGCCGCGCACGCGTTGATAACCCCTGAAGAACTGCGTTGCCGATTGGAACCGCTCCTCTCCGAACGAAGCCACATCCTCGATCAGATGTTCCGTGCCACATCTGCAGAAGTTGCGCGTCTTAATGATATCAACGAAAGCCTTCGCCAACACGTACGCAACATGCAGCAGCAGCTCACCGTGCTATACAAGGCTGATGTGGAATATTCTCGAGGCAAAGACTTGGACGAGGTGTACGAAGCCGAACTCTTTGCATATCCGCTCCTCACCGAAACGTTTGAGGGAGCGGATTTCTATGGCTCTGACTTCGATAAAATCCTTGAAATAGAGTACGAACTTCTCTCGGATAATTCACTTGAACCCGTTGCGTCTCTGCGTATCTATCCTTCCGAGAACACGTCCAGAGACCCCGAACATCTCAAAATCGACAATCTCGATCTGTTCCAAGACGATGATGATTGGACGGAGTACTGGACCCGAATACCTGCTTTTTGTGATATAAAGTTCTGTCATTCTCTCCACCACATGTCCGACCATCAGAGTCTTCCTCTAGTTGACATTCTGCATAAGACCTCTTTTTCTATTGATATCAAACACACCATTACCATTGGAAAAGAAGGTATCGAGTAGTCCCTACTGATAACTTCTATTATAGTAACTTCATGCAACTGCTGACTCGTGACGAGCTGGCAGTTTTCTTTTATACTTACCTACGGTCTACCTCTTTCTGTCAAGTTTGTTCGCTCTGACCAAGCAGCTGCGCCCTGCACTCTACCTGCCGGTGGCTGCAACTACCTCTAATCGCGTTCGGCAAATGGATCGCAGAAACGATACCTTGTTCTATGGTCGGAGCGACGCTCCCCACTGCTCCTTCCGTTCGAATTGCCAATTCAAGGCAATTCTCCATGCTAAATCGTAAGTGCGACCTATGCTGTCTCGGTCGGCTTGGGCTCCCCGCCCGCCTTCCCTGTTCGAAGCCAAAAGTCAATTGGCTTCTCCATGCTCTCCCCATTGGACGCACTCCGTTAGCGCCCATTGGGGACCCCATAAAACATCTACAGCCCTTTGCTGTACCGGCTGACATCTACACCCTGCGAGCGTCCGGCTTTGCAGGGGTTCACAAGTTCCGCATAATTGCACAATACCAAATTTGGGCCCTTCGACCTGCTACCCTTAAAAGGGGACCCTTCGAAAGTGCGTTCGCACCCTGTGCGAATAAAATGGTTTATGGCAGACATATCAGATACATCTGTTTGCTCTGCGATAATCCATGTGTATTCCAAATTTTTGTAGCACCTTCCAATCCCTAACGCGGGATATATTTACTGCTATTTCCTTACCTCGTTAGGATTGACCCCTAATTGGTTCTTGACATAACGGTTGAGGTGGCTGACGGACGAAAAACCGAACATGTCCGTCAGTTCCTGAATCGTCACATTGGGATTACGCAGCAGGCGCGAGATATCCAATGCCGTATAGCGGTTTATCCAGTGGTTCGCCGGATAGCCGCTGTATTTCTTTACAGTCTCGGAAAGGTACTTGCTCGTCACGCAGAGGCGGTCGGCATAATAAGCCAAATCGCGGTGTTCGCGGAACTCGCCTTGCTCCAAAAGCCTTAGAAAACCTTCCATCAATATTGCCGCAGGTGTGGTGACCGTCTCGTTGCCATAAAGCGCAGCATGGAAATCGAAGAAGTCAATAATCATCCGCTGCACGGCGTTAAGCAACATATCCCGATAGAAAAGGTGGCTGGTCATAGCAAGGCATTCCTCGATATACACCATGCTTCGTCTCAACCTTTCGGTCTGCTCTTCGTTCAGTGGCATTACGGGGTTCTGGAAAAGCAACATCCCGCCACGCATGCCATAATTACTCATCGGCGTAGCGAGTTCGGTAAACTCGGTCACAGCAAACACATTCAGTATCTCGAAATCTTCTGTTCGGCTAATCAATTCGCCTTGTTCACTCTTGCGCAGGATAAAACTATCGCCTCGATGGAGCCGGTACTTTCTGCCTATCAACTCCACTTCCGCTTCTCCGTTAAGACACAAGGCGTGCGTCAGATACCCCAGCATCTGCGCTTGCTGCTCCGTTTCAAAAGTATGACTTACAATGACGTTCAACATAGTTGAGAATGTATTTCAGCCTTCTATATAACTAAACTTTGCATTATATAGATAACTTGTTTATTTTCATTTATTTATGCAGCGCCTGCTAACTCTTGTTGCAGCCGCGCTAATTTTGC
>ONBH01000015.1 GCA_900316005.1 uncultured Bacteroidales bacterium
TGGGAAGAGTTCTCAAAGGTTGCCGAAGAAGGCCAAATCGTCATGAACGAACTGCTCGCCCTCGTGGACGAAGATACCGCTTCATTCAACAAGATCATGGATGTATTCGCCATGCCGAAAGGCACCGACGAGGAGAAAGCCGCCCGCGCCGAAGCCATGGAGGCCGCCACACTCTACGCTACCCAAGTGCCCTTGCGCACGATGAAGGCCGCCATGCGCGCCATGCCCGTCATCCGTGCCATGGCCGAGAAAGGTAACCCCGCCAGCGCCAGCGATGCCGGCGTAGGTGCTCTCGCAGCCCGCGCTGCTGTCCGTGGCGCAGACATGAACGTCCGCATCAATGCCGCCGGACTCAAAGACCGCGCTACTGCTGAACGCCTCATTGCCGAAGCCGCCGAACTCGTCCGCCAAGCCGAACAAGCCGAAACGGAGATCCTCAACTTCGTCAACGCGAACATCAATAAGTAACACCTTATTATAATAATGACTCCTGCCGACAGACAAGCATTATTCCTGCTCTACGACGCACCCGACTGCACCGCACAGGTGCAAGTCGTGGTGCGCGATGAGACGATCTGGATGACACAGAAAGCAATGGCAACTTTGTTTGATGTGGATAAGTCATCCATTAGTAGACATCTCAAGAATATTTTTGAGACTGGAGAGTTGGACGAAAAAGTGGTTGTTGCAAAAAGTGAAACAACCACTCAACACGGCGCTATTGCTGGGAAAACGCAGAATATTGAGACGAATTTCTACAACCTTGATGCCATCATCTCTGTCGGCTATCGGGTCAACTCCACCCGCGCAACGCGTTTCCGTCAGTGGGCTACCAAGATCCTGAACGAATATATCCGCAAGGGCTTTGTCTTGGACGATGAGCGTCTCAAACAAGGCAAGGCCATTTTCGGCAAGGATTATTTCCGCGAACTCCTGGAACGCGTTCGCTCTATCCGCGCCAGCGAACGACGTATTTGGCAACAAATCACGGACATCTACGCCGAGTGCAGTATCGACTACGACCCGAAAGCACTTACTACGCGCGAGTTCTATGCCATGGTACAGAACCGCTTCCATTATGCCATTACCGGTCAAACGGCGGCAGAGATCATCTACACGCACGCCGACCACACCCAAGAACATATGGGACTCAAAACTTGGAAGAACTCGCCCGACGGACGTATCTTGAAATCGGATGTCACCGTCGCCAAGAATTATCTGGACGAGAAACAGATTCGCCAACTGGAGCGCACCGTTACTGGCTATTTCGACTACATTGAAGACCTCATCGAACGCGAGAACACCTTTAACATGGAGCAGTTTGCCTCCAGCGTAAACGAGTTCCTCTCCTTCCGCCGCTACAATATCCTGCCGGACAAAGGCCGTATCTCCAAAGCCCAAGCCGACACCAAAGCCGAAGCCGAGTACGACATCTTCAACCGCACCCAACCCATCACCTCCGACTTCGACAAAGAAATAAAACGAATGATCGAACAAGAAGGGAAATTGTAAGTACTCAAATATTTTGACAAAAATATTAACACAACATTAGATAAAGACTAGCATCGAGTCTCACTCGGCAAAAAGACGGCAAAAAGATGGCAACGACACGGCATCGACGGCTAATGTCTTACCGAGGTCGAAATAAGAAACAACTAAAAACACAACCCTAAAAATGGCAAAGGCTGACTTAAATGTATCCTTGGACAAATTGTCCGGCAAAATATATGGTGATAGCGATGTGTACATTGCTCATCGATACGGCAAAACAGTCGTAAGCCACTACCCGCGCTTTCGGGATGTGTCCAAGTTCACGCCGCGACAACGTGAACTCAACTCCTCCTTTGCCCAACGATCCAAGCAAGCCAAACTCGAACTTGCTGACCCCGCCCGGCACGACTATTGGCAACAACGCTACAATGACTACAAAGCACTGGCCAAACCCTCCGACAAATACTATTTCACGCTCCGCGGATTCGTAATCGCCCATTTGGCAAAAGAAAATCAACAAGTAAATCCATAAAAAACTATATATCATGAACGCATTTCAACAAGAGATTTTGGCAGGTATTCCTGCCGAATTGCCGGAAGTCAAACCTTACGACCCGGCTATTAACCATGCGCCTAAGCGCAAAGACATCCTCACCGACGAGGAGAAAGTGCTCGCCCTGAAGAACGCCCTGCGTTACTTCGACCCCAAGCACCATGCCGTTCTCGCGCCCGAGTTTGCCGAAGAACTGCGTAAGTACGGACGCATCTATATGTACCGCTTCCGCCCGTCGTACGAGATGTATGCCCGCCCGATAGACGAATACCCCGCTAAATCGCGTCAGGCAGCTGCCATCATGGCGATGATACAGAACAACCTCGACCCGCGCGTAGCGCAACATCCGCACGAATTAATTATCTATGGTGGTAATGGTGCCATCTTCCAGAACTGGGCTCAATACCGCCTGACGATGCAATACCTGGCTACGATGACCGACGAGCAGACCCTCGCGATGTATTCCGGTCTGCCCATGGGACTCTTCCCCAGCCACAAAGACGCGCCGCGCGTCGTGGTAACCAACGGCATGGTCATCCCCAACTACTCCAGCCAGGACCACTGGGAGCGCTTCAATGCCCTCGGCGTGTCGCAATACGGCCAGATGACCGCCGGTTCCTACATGTACATTGGTCCCCAAGGCATCGTTCACGGTACGACCATCACGGTGATGAACGCCGCCCGCAAACAGCTGCGCAAACGCGGCCTCAGCGGTAGCCTGGAGGAGCGGAAAGGTATGCTCTTTGTAACAGCTGGACTGGGTGGTATGTCGGGTGCTCAACCCAAGGCCGGTAACATCGCCGGCGTGGTAAGCGTAACGGCCGAAATCAATCCGCTGGCAGCCGAGAAACGCCACGAGCAAGGTTGGGTGGACGAACTGCACTACGACCTCGACGAGCTCATCGCCCGTATCCGCAAGGCGCAAGCTGCCAAGGAAATCGTCTCGCTGGCTTATGTCGGCAATATTGTGGATCTCTGGGAGCGTCTCGCCGACGAGAACTACCCCGTGGATCTCGGTTCCGACCAGACCTCGCTGCATAACCCCTGGGCAGGCGGTTACTACCCCGTAGGTTACAGCCTCGAGGAATCGAAGAAGATGATGGCAGAAGAACCCGAACGATTCAAGGAAGCCGTGCGCGCATCCCTGCGTCGCCATGTGGCAGCTATCAACCGCCTCAGCGACCGCGGTATGTATTTCTTCGACTACGGTAACGCCTTCCTGCTGGAAAGCTCACGCGCCGGAGCAGACGTCATGAAGCAAGACGGCACCTTCCGCTATCCCTCATACGTACAGGATATCATGGGGCCCATGTTCTTCGACTACGGCTTTGGTCCCTTCCGCTGGGTATGCATGTCTGAGGACCCGAAAGACCTGCAGAAATCGGACGAACTGGCCGTCAAAGTCCTCAGCGAAATCGTCAAGGATGCACCCGAAGAGATTCAGGGCCAGATGCACGATAATATCCACTGGATCGAAGAAGCCGGACGCAACAAACTGGTGGTCGGTTCACAGGCTCGAATCCTCTACGCCGACTGCGAAGGCCGCACCAAGATTGCGCTTGCCTTCAACGATGCCATCCGTCGCGGCGAAATAACCGCTCCCATAGTATTGGGACGCGACCACCACGATGTATCCGGTACCGATTCGCCCTTCCGCGAGACAAGCAACATCTACGACGGCAGTCAGTTTACCGCGGATATGGCGATTCAGAATGTGATTGGCGATGGTTTCCGCGGCGCCACATGGGTCAGCATCCACAACGGCGGCGGCGTCGGTTGGGGCGAAGTCATCAACGGCGGTTTCGGTATGGTCATCGACGGTAGCGAAGACAGCGAACGACATATCAAGAACATGCTCTTCTGGGACGTGAACAATGGTATCGCACGCCGCAGCTGGGCTCGCAACGAAGGTGCCAACCACGCTATCCTCCGCGAGATGAATCGCACACCCGAACTGCGCGTCACCATCCCCAATATGGCAGATGATGCCCTCGTGCGCAATGCACTAAAATAATTTTAAATCTTAAATCTTAAATTTTAAATTTAAAAAAAATTTAACCATGCATACAATAAGCCATGAAAGACTGACGATTGAACGCGTCAAAGAAATACTCGATAACCACGAACAACTGCAACTCGGCGACGAAGCCATCGCTGCTATCGAGAAATGCCGTAAGTACCTGGACAGCAAGATGGGCGACATTGGTCGTCCCGTCTATGGCGTTACCACCGGTTTCGGTTCGCTGTGTAACATATCCATTCCCGCCGAGGAATTGAGTCAGTTGCAGCACAACCTCGTTATGTCGCATGCCTGCGGCATGGGCGAAGAGGTTCGGCCCGAGATTGTTAAAATCATGCTCCTGCTCAAGGCTCAGTCACTCAGCTACGGGCACTCCGGCTCGCAGTTAGTGACCGTACAACGCCTCATCGATATGTTCAACAACGACATCCTTCCCGTTGTTTACCAACAAGGCTCCCTGGGCGCCTCGGGCGACCTGGCTCCGCTGGCACACCTCAGCCTGCCGCTCATCGGCATGGGCGAAGTGTACTACAAAGGGCAGCGCCGCAAAAGCGAGGATGTATGGAAAGAAATGGGTTGGGAACCCATCTGCCTGCAGTCCAAGGAAGGTCTGGCGCTGCTGAACGGCACGCAGTTCATGTCGGCAAATGCTGTCTGGTCGCTGATTCAGGCGGAACGACTCAGCAAATGGGCAGATATGATTGGTGCTATCTCGCTGGAGGCATTCGACGGACGTATTGAGCCCTTCTATCCCCATAGCCATCGTCTGCGCGCACAGCCCGGACAACTTGTGACAGCCAATCGTTTTGCCGAACTGTTAGAAGGCAGCGAACTCATCACCCGCAAGAAAGAGCACGTACAAGACCCCTACTCCTTCCGCTGCATCCCACAGGTTCACGGAGCCGTCAAGGACACCATTGCACATGTGCATGGCGTCATTGAAAACGAGATTAACTCCGCTACCGATAACCCCAACATCTTCCCCGACGAAGATATGATTATCTCTGCCGGTAACTTCCACGGCGAACCCATCGCCATCCCCATGGATATGTTGGCTATCGGCCTCAATGAGCTCGCCTCCATCTCCGAAAGACGTATCTACAAACTCATCTCCGGTCAACGCAACCTGCCCTCGTTCCTGGTAGCCAAGCCCGGTCTGAACAGCGGTTTCATGATTCCGCAGTACACCGCCGCCAGCATCGTAAGCCAGTCCAAGGGACTCTGCTGGCCCGCTTCCTGTGACTCCATTCCTTCATCTCAGGGACAGGAAGACCACGTATCGATGGGTGCCAACGCTGCCACCAAACTGGTTCGGCTGGTTGAGAACACCGAGTCTGTATTGGGTATCGAACTGATGAATGCCGTTCAGGCACTCGAGTTCCGCCGCCCCGCCAAGTCATCACCTAAACTGGAGAAGATCGTTGCAGAGTACCGCAAGGTGGTTCCCTTTATCTATGTCGATCGTTATATGCACCCCCTGATGGTGGCAAGTAAAGAGTTTATCCGCCGTGAAGACCTGTATTAAGAATATCCGCGAGATCGTCGGTATCGTTCCTCAAGGCATCCTGCGCAAGCAGGGTGCTGAGATGAACGAGACCGGTACGCTCAGCAACGCCTGGCTCCTCATTGACGCAGACCGTATCGCCGCCTTTGGTACCATGGACCGGATGCCCCAAGATGCCGACGAGTATCTCGATGCCGAGGGCGGACTGGTGATGCCGTCGTTCTGCGACTCACATACCCATATTGTGTATGCCGGCTCGCGCGAAGGTGAGTTTCTCGATAAAATCAATGGCCTTTCGTACGAAGAAATCGCTCGCCGAGGTGGCGGTATTCTGAACTCCTCCGACCGACTGCACGAGACCGACGAGGACGAACTATACCGCCAATCCATGCAGCGCGTCAACGAGATGATTGCCAAAGGAAGCGGCGCCATTGAGATCAAGAGCGGTTACGGCTTACGTACCGAGGACGAGCTGAAGATGCTACGCGTCATTCGGCGTATCCGGGAGAATAGCCCCGCACTCGTCCGCGCAACTTTCCTCGGTGCACATGCTATCGGACGCGGGTACGAACATGAGCAATACGTCCGTTTGGTCTGCGATGAGATGATTCCGCAGGTCGCCCAAGAACAACTGGCCGACTTCGTGGACGTCTTCTGCGACGAGGGATTCTTCACCGTTGAGGACACCGACCGTATCCTTACAGCCGGCGCGAAATACGGACTTAGACCCAAGATTCACGCCAACGAACTGGCGGTCAGCGGCGGCGTACAGATAGGCGTGCAGCATAAGGCACTCAGTGTGGACCACCTCGAAAAGACCACCGACAACGAGATTGAAGCCCTCTTAGGCTCCGATACCATGCCCACGATGCTGCCCGGCTCGTCATTCTTCCTGGGTCTGCCATACGGCAGAGCCAAAGAGTTCATCACAGCCGGACTGGGCGTAGCACTCGCCAGCGACTACAACCCGGGCTCGTCGCCCAGCGGAGATATGCGTTTTGTCATGGCGATGGGATGCATACGCATGCGACTCACCACCATACAGGCACTCAATGCCGTAACCCTCAACTCCGCCTATGCCATGGGCGTGAGCGATGAGGTGGGCTCAATCACCGTCGGCAAACGCGCCAACATCATCGTGACAAGGCCACTTGCGAACTTTACCATGATACCTTATATGTATCAGACACCCTTTATCAAACATATTTTCCTCAGCGGAAAATCTGTTTGTAATTGACAATTGATAGTTGATATTGAATATGATTTTTGACGGAAAGAAATTAGCGGAGGAAGTGAAGGCTTCGCTTCGCGACAGAATAGCTGAATTAGGCAAACAATATGGCCGAGTGCCTTGCCTCAGCGTGCTGCTGGTGGGCGATGACTACGGCAGTCAGCGCTATGTAGCCTCCTGCGAGAAAAACGCAGCACTCATCGGTATGACCTGCCGCGTGGTGCGCATGGCGGGCGATAGTTCCGAAAACGACGTACTTCGCACGGTTGAAACGCTCAATTCAGACAGCACAGTTGATGGTATCCTGATTCAGATGCCGCTTCCAAAACAGGTGTCACAAGCAAAGGTAGTCGCTACGCTGAACCCCGCAAAAGATGTAGACGGCGTGACAGACACCAATGTAGCGCAACTCTGGAAACAGAAACGCAGCGACTATGCTCGTTTCTGCGTGCCGTGTACACCACGTAGCGCCATGCGGATACTGGAAGCCGCGGGCGTCAATCCTGACGGATGCAACGCCGTCGTTGTCGGACGCAGTAATATTGTAGGACTGCCCGTAACCAAACTGCTGATGAATCAGAACGCAACCGTCACCGTGGCGCACAGCCACACCAAGGACTTGCCGGCTCTCCTTCGTAGTGCCGACATCATCGTGGCGGCTATCGGTCAGCCGAAATTCATCACGGCTGAAATGGTATCGGAGGGTGCCGTCATCGTGGACGTTGGCATCAACAGCGACCCCGATACCGGCAAGATGTGCGGCGATGTGGACTTTGAACATGTAGCCGACAAGTGCAGCCTCATCACTCCCGTTCCTGGAGGTGTCGGACCGCTGACAATCTGCTCACTCATGGAGAACACCATAGACTGCTTCTTGCGCCAAAAGCAGGCAAATTGAAAATGGAATATTAAAAAATGGAAACTTATTTTGAAGAACTGCCGATAGCCATTACGGTATCGGACCTCGAGGGCAATATTGTGGACATGAATCAGCGCTCGGCGGATGTCAATTCGCACGGCGAGAAGATTATCGGCCGTAACCTCTACGACTGCCACCCTCCACGCGCAGCAGAGATTCTTCGCAGCCTTTACCGCGAAGAAAAGAAAAACGTCTATACCATTGAGAAGAATGGAGTGAAAAAACTCATCTACCAGGTTCCCTGGTACAAAGACGGCAAGTTCAGCGGTCTAATAGAGCTGTCCATGGAAATTCCATTCGAGATGCCCCATTACGTCCGCCATCCCGCTCCTGCATCATGATTCTGTAGAAGAATCTCAGCGCAGAACATAGGTCTTGCGTAGCGACTCGAACGCATCGGGTTCCGCTTTCAGTTGGCGGCTGATGCGCTCGAGCCAATCTTTGCCCGTATCGCCATTTGAAGCGGTCACCGGAATGCTCAATCTCGGCAAACCGAACGCCTCAGCTATACGGTCCAAACACATCTGGGTGGCATTGCGTTTGCCCTCCAACGAGTAACCCGCTATATGCATCGAGGCGCGCCAGGCATGCGCGAGAGTCTGCTTATCAATAGTAGGCTCATTCTCCCAGGTATCAATGACACAGTTGCGTTTGGCCATACGAATGGCCGCTTCGTCAACTACCCCACCACGCGCAGCATTGACAATCAGCACGGTAGCTTTGGTCTTCGCCAAAAGCGATGTGTCGCACAGATGATAGGTCGGGTACTTGCCGTCGCGGGTCAGCGGAGTATGGAACGTGATAATATCACTATTGCAGGCAATTACATCAAGCGATACACCGATATTCTTGGGCGGGTCGCATAGTAGCACATTCATTCCGCGCCGTTCCGCCATTTGCGCCACAAGGCTTCCCACATGCCCCACCCCCACAACACCGATCGTTAAGGGCTTGGGACACCGTAAATCAAACTGTTCATATTCCTCCAAAACCTCGCGTACGTAGTCACAGACAGCCTGCGCATTGCAACCGGGGCAAGCACTCCAAGCTATGCCGGCTTCATCCAGATAATGCGTATCAAGATGGTCAAAACCAATAGTAGCCGTGCAGACCAAGCGAACCATACTGCCGTCCAGCAATGCCTTATTAACCTGCGTACGCGTACGCACGACCAGCACATCGGCATTCCGTACTGCCTGCGGCGTGATGGCTTCGCCTTCCATAGCAACACATTCCACCTCCTGCCACGAGGCACGAACGGCCTCGGCCAGGAAGGGAATGGCTTTGTCAAAAACCAGTTTCATGGTTCAATAACGGATATTATCTATCAGTCGCACGGGGCCGCAATAGACGGTGACGCAACCGATAGCATTGCTGAACGTATCGGTCGGGCGAAGCGTGGTGCGGTCTACGATCTCGTAGTATTCCACCTCCAGCCCGTCAATGCCGTTGATGGCATCAATAACGCGCTGCTGTACGCCCTGTACCGTAGCACCCGCTTCTTTCGCCCACTGCTGCGACTCAAAGAGTACACGCGATATACCGACTGCCGTCTGTTTCTCGTCGGCCGACAGACGCTCATTGCGGCTGGAACGCGCCAAGCCACTCTCCTCGCGCACGATGGGACAATCCACGATTTCCAACTTACCAAAGGTATCCTTTAGTGAGGAGCGCTCTACCATATGGTGGATGATACAGAGTTGCTGAAAGTCCTTCTCACCGAAATAAGCACGGTCAGGTCGTACCAGATAGAAAAGCCGACTAACCACCTGCACCACGCCGTTAAAATGGCCGGGACGCATCTTACCCTCCATAACTTCGTCCAGCCCGGCAAAGTCGAACTGGAAGGTATCCTTCATCTCATCGGCGGTGTACATCTCTTCGGGCGTGGGTGCAAACACATAGGTGGCACCTATCGACGAGAGCAACGCTGCATCGCGCTCCAGGTTACGGGGATACTTCAGGAGGTCTTCCTTATTGTTGAATTGCGTGGGATTGACAAAAACGGAAACAAACGTCACATCATTGTCTGCCACCGAACGCCTAACGAGGGACGCATGACCCTCATGTAAGGCTCCCATAGTGGGTACCAAACCGATAGTTTTTCCTTCCTTCTTGCAAGCCTCAACTTGGTTGAGGAGTTCTTGCTTTGTAGCTATAATTTGCATCTCTAAAACGATTATTTTCCAAAAAAACGTGCAAAATTACAAAAAAAAGCAGAAAAAACGAAATTTTTTTGAAAAAATTATGGAAATATCATTTTTTTTTTGTAATTTTGTAGCGGGAAATAATATACTACTAAAATCTGACGCTTATGAAAGACCCGAAACGCATCCTATTTTTGGACCAAGAGATTTATCCGTATCTGCCAGAAGAAACACCCATCCGCATGCTCAATCGCAAGCTGCCGGAGTACTTTCAATCGAATGGATACGAGACTCGCACGTTTATGCCCAAGTTTGGTGAAATCAACGAGCGCCGGCATCAGTTACACGAAGTAATACGTTTGAGCGGAATGAATCTGATTATCAACGACGCCGACCACCCCTTGCTGCTCAAGGTTGCCAGCATACAGTCGGCACGTATTCAGATTTATTTTATTGACAACGACGACTTCTTCCACCGCCGCAAGGGTATCGCTGACAGCGAGGGCGAGTATCCCGACAACGACGAACGCTGCATCTTCTTCGCACGCGGTGCACTGGAGACGGTCAAAAAATTGCGTTGGACACCCGAAATTATTCATTGCTCGGGCTGGATGACAGCTTTGGCACCGCTGTATATCAAGAAGGCGTACGCCGACAACCCCTTCTTTGCTAACGCCAAAATTGTGATGTCCATTGACAACAATGCATACCAAACTCCCTTTGGAACAAAGTTTGCCAAGAAGTTGCTCATCGAGGGCGTACAACCTTATCATGTGCGTACGATTGACGGTTTCCCGATTGGTTACGAAGAGTTGATGCGTCTGGCTATCGACAATGTGGACGCCATTACCTTCTCCGCACCCGATGTCAGCCAACGCCTCATCAATTATGCCGAGACAAGCGGCAAACCCATATTGAAATACCAAGACAATGACCTGCAAGCATATTTGGATTTTTACAATAGTCTGCTTACTGGCAGCGCTAACGACGCTGACAAGTTGCGAGACTGATACCGAGAAAGCCGGAGCCGGCACACTTATTCAAGGCGAAGATGTTGTCGTGCTGTCGGATACCATACGCAATATTCGGAGTTCTATCTCCCTGGCACCGCCTATCCTGACCAGTCCCGACTCATTCTTGCTGGGCGAGTTGGCTACTGCTAATTTAGGATTGGTCAAGGCCGATATTCTCACCCAGTTTGCTGCTCCGGAAGGATTCCAATATCCCGACTCCAGCGAGTTGGATTCGGTGTGCATCTATATGAGCTATAGCTACTACGTTGGCGACGGCAAGAGTCCCTTGCGTATCACCGCCTATGTCCTCGATGGAGAGGTCATGGAATACCAGGGCAAATACCTCTGCACCGAACCGGTCAGCCGCTTCTGCAGCATGGATGATAGTACACATGTCACGGCACAAGACGCCATCTTGGAAGCTGCCATCGGTACAGGCGATTCCATCACTCGATCCGATGGTTCTACCACATCCATACGCGTGCGCATGCGCCTTAACGACAATTACGCACGCAAAATATTTGCCATCAAGAAATTTGGCTCACAGCAGGATTTCAACAAACTCTTCAAGGGCCTCTATATCACCACCAACTTCGGTACGGGTACAATGCTTTATGTCGTTGATATTGCAATCGGCATACACTACCATTACTACTACCGCACCGAGACGGGCACCTACGCACGGCAGCGCGATACCAAATATTGGTACGCTAACGACGAGGTTCGCCGAATCAACCGCTACGACTACCACGATATCGTGGCAGTCGATGCTGCACTCCGCCAGGACTCATTCGTCAACTATATCACTTCACCCCTGGGATTCTACACACGTCTTACCATTCCGATGAAGGAGATACGCGAACAGGTTCTCGAGCGCGTAGGCGGCAAACGGCCATACGTCAACCTGGCTAACCTGCGTATTGATATCCTCAACCACGACTCAGAAAAGACCTTTGCGGAAGACTGGGGAGCACCGGCACCGACGATGCTACTGATCAAGGAGGACGCTTTTGACCGTTTCTTCTACGAGGATGCTGTCGTCTCCGATACCTGCGCCATGTACTCTGAAACGTATCAGGAGACCGACTCTGTGACGGCTTTAAAGCGCTATTACTACAAGTTCAGCATGGCTTCACTCCTGACACAATACCTGCGCGACACCGTGGGCAACCTCGCCGACACGCTCCAGATGCTCATGGTACCGGTTGATATTAAGACTGCCCAGACTTCGTCAAACACCTCCATCATCTCATCCATCACGCAGAAGCAAACCTGGACCATCACCAGCGTCCGAAGTTCTGTCGCGTCAGATGAACCGCTGGATATTGAGATAGTCTATTCCGGTTTCTCAAACGTATCGCTCTAAAGTCTTACTTTACATCGTAATGACATAAATAAATCCGCCTCCATTCGGGGGCGGATTCATTTTTCCGATAAACTTGTATTAAAGGATTGCTTGGTAAGCCTCAGCTGACAGCAGGCTGTCGAGCTCAGCAGCATCCTTCACGGCGATCTTAATCATCCAACCTTCGCCATAGGGATCGTTGTTGACGAGTTCGGGCTGGTCGTTGAGAGCCTCATTGACTTCCAGTACTTCGCCGGTTACAGGCATATTCAGGTCGCTGACGGTCTTGACTGCCTCTACGCTACCAAAGACTTCGTTCTGACCAATGGTCTCGCCTACGGTATCGATGTCAACAAATACGATCTCGCCCAATTCTGATTGAGCATAATCGGTAATACCAACATAAGCCACTTCGCCTTCTACGCGAATCCACTCATGGTCGTTGGTGTACTTCAGATTGCTTGGAAAATTCATGATATACGTTTTTTAGTTAAACTATTATTTCGTCAGTTGTTGTTCGCCCAGAATCGACATTGCGCAGCGGAAACCGATTGTGCAACTGCTGTTGTTCTGCTCGGTAAAGCGACGCGACGAGGGACTCAGCCAGTAGATACGATCACGCCACGAACCACCCTTATATACGCGAGCGGTCTTGCTCGGGTGCGGTGCCAATACATCCGTCGGGTCTTTCTTGAAGCCCAACTCGTTCCAAGCCTCATCGTACATCTCTTGATATACAGAATCCATCTGTTCGCGGGTCAGGAACTCGCCCGTCAGGCTGTCAGTAAGGTGATAAATCGAGTCAATCGTATTCTCCGTCAGCACTTCGGGGAACAAGGGATAGTCAGTCGTGATGCGAGAAGGCAGGTCACCATCCTTATAGTCACGCTTATCATCCAGCGAGTCGTTGTAGTAAATTGAGATGCAACCCAGTGAATCAAGCTTGTAGTTGCCATCAGCATCACGGAAAGGCTTGCTATAGATATTACCACGGAAGGAGTTGTACTCCGATACCTCTTCGTAGCTGGTCTCACGATATACATCCATTACCCACTCATTCACATTACCGGCCATGTTATACAGACCGAAATCGTTCGGCAGGAAGGCATCCACCGGCGCCGTGATCACATAGTTATCGTTCAGCGCTCCGCTGGTACCCATCATGTCGCCTCGTCCGCGAACGAAGTTGGCTTGCATGCGGCCGATATTCTTCTTACTGAGGTCACGCGGATGGTAACCCGACCACGGATAAATCTTACCCTCTATGGTCAGTCCGTTCTCATCAGCTACCGGTGCATAGGCGGCAAACTCCCACTCTGCCTCGGTCGGCAGACGATAGCCAACCACCAGAATACCATCGGCACTATTGACCTTACGAACCTCACCATAGGCATCGGTACGCGGGTGTTTACCCATCATGGGGTTGTAGTCCTTGATATAGAGGTATTTCTCGGTATTGAAGATGAAGTGGTCACGGATATATTCATACGGCACCGCCATTACGGGTACGCTGTCCGGCGTTTCCTCGCCTTCTTCCAAGTCCGGTGCTATACCGCGTTGATCGGCATCGGCATAAGTAATCTTAATGACATCCATCTTGTATAGACGACGCAACTTCACATCAAAGCCAAGGTTGTCGTCCAATACATACCAGTCATTCTCAATAGCCTCGCCATTCTCGTCCTCCTGGCCGTCTTCGACATAGGCATACAGACGGTGAATCTCCTGGAAATCAGGATACATCAACGCACCGGCTTCTACCAACATGCGCTCATTGACGCGGTCCGTACGCCATTGGCAATACGTCATAGCCTGCTTCCACGAAACACCAACTACCGGGTAGAAACTATACGCCGGGTGACGATAGTAATAACCCAGATAGGGCTCGTTGTAAGCCAACTCCTCGCGCCATACGGTCGTATCCGGACGGCAAGCTTGCACCAACTCCGGAGCCACGCGACCGAACACCATCGTCATCCAGTGCTCGTACTCGCGCCAGTTCATGTTCGTAATCTCGTATTTATCCATCCAAAACGAGCTTACTGTCAGGCTTCGCGTCGGATTATTACGTGGAGCGGTCAGGAACTCATCACGCTCACCAATGGTAAAGGTACCACCTTCGATAGCTACCATGCCAAAGGGCGCACCCGTCTGGGTTCCCTCTAACGCCTCAAAGTTGGTCGTGTTTTTGTCATAGTAATTCCAACCCGTTACGTTGGATACTTTTGTGTTCAGTTCACGCTTCGCGCAAGACGCACTGAGAGCGATTACAGCTACGCAGATGACAATGTTTAATACGTTTTTCATATATCAATGATTGTTCGATTTCAAATTCAGCCTGCAAAGATACAAAAAAAAGTTGATATATGCTAACATTTCTGCAAAAATCTTCAAAAAAATCGTGTTTTCTTGAAAAAAAATGCATTTTCTTGAAAAAAATCACGATTTTTGTGTGTTATTTGCCATTTTTTTTGTATCTTTGCACCCTAAACTGATTGAAGATGACACACACCCTACGAACCGAACACGGATGTATCGATTTAGAGCGTCCAAAAGTGATGGCGATTCTGAATATGACGCCGGATAGTTTCTGCCGTCGCTGCTCTTCCTCGGCTGAAGCTGACATCCTCGCGCAGGTATCACTCGCCATGCAGGGGGGCGCTGACATCATCGACATCGGCGGATGCTCTACCCGACCCGGTAGCACACAGCCCGATGCGGACGAGGAATGGACACGCGTGGAACCCGCTCTGCGTGCCGTACGCCGTACATTCCCCGATGCCATCATCTCACTGGATACCTTCCGTGCGGATGTAGCAGAAAAAGCCATCGGTGAATGGGGAGTAGATATCATCAACGACATCTCCGGCGGCACCATGGACACACGCATGGACGACGTCATCGCACGCGCGCATGTTCCTTATATTATTATGCACATGCGCGGAACACCGGCTACCATGCAAAACCTCACCGACTACGACGACCTGCTCAGCCACCTCATTGACTTCTTCCAGCGCCGGCTTGATACCCTTTATAGCCGCTCTATCAGCGACGTAATCATCGACCCGGGATTCGGCTTTGCCAAGAACCTGCAGCAGAACTATCTTCTACTACGCAATATCCACACCTTGCGAATACTGCATGCGCCCATCTTAGTGGGACTTTCGCGCAAATCGATGATTTATAACGCACTGAACTGCTCGCCCGAAGAAGCGCTCAACGGCACCACAGTCCTCAACACACTGGCGCTCAACGAGGGCGCTAACATCCTCCGCGTCCACGATGTAAAACAGGCTAAGGAGGCGGTTAGACTCTTTGAACTTTACAACGGAACGAATCCTGACAACATGCTATGCAGACCATAACTATCCGAGATATTATTGACATCTTGTTCGTTGCAGCCTTATTCTACGGTACATTCCGACTCCTCAAGCGAAATGGCGTGATGAACCTGTTCTGGGGGATACTGGCCTTCGTGCTCGTATGGCTCGTCATAACGTACGGCTTGCACCTCGAACTGACGGGTGCTATACTCGACCAGGTCATGAATGTCGGAGCTTTGGCGCTAATCGTCATCTTCCAGAACGAGATTCGCGCTTTCATCTACCGCGTCGGTAGCAAGGTCACTATTCCGCATTTTTTGAGACGCGACCAGCAGCTACAGCAGAAATACGAACGCGCCATGAATCAGATTGTGATTGCATGCCGACATATGTCGGAGCATAAAATCGGTGCGCTCATCATCCTTTCCCGCAGGCAAGACTTGCACGAGTTCTCCGACACCGGCGAACGAGTGGATGCTGTCGTCTCGGCGCGGATGATTGAGAACATCTTCTTCAAAAACAGTCCGCTGCACGACGGAGCAATGTTTATCAATAGAGATCGCATCACCAGCGCCGGATGTATCCTACCCGTTTCGCAGATCAATAACCTACCCAAACACTACGGCCTGCGACACCGAGCTGCACTCGGTATCACCGAGCGAACCGATGCCTTCGCCATTGTCGTATCCGAAGAAACCGGCGAGATTGCTATCGCTACCGGCGAAACAATGAGACCTGTCAGCGTTCAGGAACTCGCTTCCGAAATCGTCAAATAACGAAAACAACGAAAACCACAAAAATATGAAACGTACACTTGTAACCACAGCCCTCCCCTACGCTAACGGCCCCGTACACATCGGGCACCTGGCAGGAGTCTATGTTCCCGCGGACATCTACGTCCGTTACTTGCGCCTCAAGGGGCAGGAAGTCCTCTTCATCGGCGGAAGCGATGAACATGGAGTTCCCGTCACCATCCGCGCACGCAAAGAGGGTATCACCACACAGCAGGTCGTGGACCGCTACCACGAACTAATCAAGCGTTCCTTCGAGCAGTTCGGTATTTCATTTGATATCTACTCTCGCACTACCAGCAAGATTCACCATCAGTTTGCTTCAGACTACTTCCGTCGCCTCTACGACAACGGCAAGTTCATCGAGCAGACATCCGAACAGTTCTACGACCCCGAGACCAACGAGTTCCTCACCGACCGCAACATCCGCGGCGAATGCCCGCGTTGCCACAGCCTCGGCGCCTACGGTGACCAATGCGAGAAATGCGGCGCAACGCTCTCGCCTGACGAGCTCATCAACCCCTACAACGCCGTCAACGGCAACCCGCTCACTAAGAAGGAAACCAAACACTGGTACCTACCCCTCGACCAATACCAAACCTGGCTCGAGGACTGGATTCTGAACCAACACAAGGAATGGAGGCCCAACGTCTATGGCCAATGCAAGAGTTGGCTCGACGGAGGTCTGCGTCCTCGTGCCGTCACACGCGATCTCGACTGGGGTATCCCCGTTCCCGTGGAGGGCGCCGAGGGAAAAGTGCTCTACGTCTGGTTCGACGCACCCATCGGATATATCTCCAATACCAAGGAACTCTGCGACGCCCAACCCGATAAATACGGACCATGGGAAAAGTGGTGGAAAGACCCCGAGACACGCCTTATCCATTTCATCGGTAAGGACAATATTGTCTTCCACTGCATCGTCTTCCCCTCCATGCTCAAGGCCGATGGCTCCTACATCCTGCCCGACAACGTTCCCTCCAACGAGTTCCTCAACCTCGAGGGCGACAAGATTTCTACCTCGCGCAACTGGGCGGTTTGGCTCAACGAATACCTCGATGATTTCCCCGGCAAACAGGACGTACTGCGTTACGTCCTCACGGCCAACGCACCCGAGACAAAAGATAACGACTTCACTTGGGCGGACTTCCAGGCACGCAACAACAACGAACTGGTCGCCATCTACGGCAACTTCGTCAACCGCGCGCTCGTACTCACCCAGAAATATTTCGAGGGACACGTTCCCCAACGCGGCGAACTCAATGACTACGACCGCGCCACACTCGACGAGTTCGAACGTACCCGCCGCGAGATGGAAAACCTGCTGGACGCTTTCCGCTTCCGCGATGCACAGAAGGAGGCTATGAACCTCGCACGTATCGGCAACAAATACCTTGCCGACACCGAGCCCTGGAAACTGGCTAAGACCGACCTCACACGCACCGCAACCGTCTTGAACCTCGCGCTCCAAATCACCGCCAACCTCGCCATCGCTTTCGAGCCTTTCCTGCCCTTCTCGTCGGCCAAACTCCGTCAGATGCTCGGCATGCCTGAAGTCAACTGGCAGCACCTGGGCAACATGAACCTCCTGCCCGAGGGACAAATGCTCGGCGAGGTTTCGCTCCTCTTCGAGAAAATCGAGGACAACGCCATTCAGGCACAGCTCGACCGCCTCGCACGCATCAAACAAGAAAACGAAGAAGCCCAAAAGGCCGAGGAACGCAAGAACTGGCGTCCCGCTCCCATCAAGGCTGACACTTCCATCGACGAGTTCGACAAGATGGATATCCGCGTGGCTACGGTTCTGGAATGCAAACCCGTCAAGAAGTCCGAACGCCTACTCGAGTTCCGTCTTGATGACGGTATGGGCGGACGAACCATCCTCAGCGGCATCGCACAGTCGTACCCCGACCCGTCGGTTCTCGTTGGCAAACAGGTATTGTTCATTGCCAACTTCCCGCCGCGCAAGATGATGGGTATTGAGTCCCAAGGCATGATTCTCTCGGCCGTTGATGCCGATGGTCGCCTTGTCGTCACTTCCCTCACCGCCCCCGCCGCCAACGGCGCCCAAGTCGGCTAAATCTGTCTTGTCAGTTCGCTAATAAATTCGGTCTCCCCAACGTGGGAGGCCGATTCAATCCTAGACCATACTCGAGCCATTCTCGGTCCATTCCCGAAGCATACCCGTAAAACGACATGTTTTTAGATTTCATCGCCCACTACGGAAACGAACTTCAGAAAGCCTTTCTGATGCGCGCCATAGTCGTCAAAATTGGTTCGTAGATTGCTCTTCCCCTTGAATGCCTGAACGGCATGAAGCGAATTGTCATACGGAACGGTTTTATCCGTTGTACTATGAAAGAGGTATAACGGCGCAAGGGGCGTAGAATCCAGCAGCGAATTGCGGCCGAGCGCCTCATACAACTTCTTCGTCTCTGCATTCGCTCGATCACGACCCTCGGGGGTCAGTATCTCATCAATAGAATGGGTACCCATGAAATTATTGATTTCACCCAGGTTATATTCCTTCGAATTGACCCATTTATCGAAGTTCTCCAGGATACGGGGCTGTAAGAAATCTTGCATCCTAAGCCCCATACGCTCGCCTTCATTCAGGCCTTGTATAATCATCGGTACAGCATAGGGAATCGTTACCTTATTCTGCTCCATAGCGATATCATAGGTCGCACTGAGGTCATACGGACCGGCACCGCAATATACTTGTTTGATTTTAACACGGTCTGCATAGTCGCGTTCCAACAGACGAAGCGCCGCCAAGGTAGCCGATCCGCCTTGCGAGTAGCCCATCAGAATAACCTGTTCGTCTTCAGGCGAACGACCTATAAAATTCAGATAACCTTGTGCTGCTAACAGCAAGTCCACCACACTCGCAGCGGTACTCTCGGCATGCAAATACGGATGAATGCGATGCCGTGTAACCCCAAATCCCAAGTAATCGGCAGCTACAATAGCATATCCCTTACCCGCATAAAGTGCCTCAATGGGGAAAGTCTCAGAGGGTGCTTCGTAATAGGCTCCAATGGTGTAATGACTAACTACGATGATATTCTTGATTTTACCCTTACGGGGCAGAATTATTTTACCCGAAAGGGTGACTGCTGATCCGTCCACATCGTGCCCTGTATAAGTTCCGGCTATCTGAACGACCTCATTGGCATAGTAATACCCCAATATAGCGCGTGCCAAATCGCTGTAGGATACCGACGCTATTCGGCGAACAGATGAATTCTCACTCAACGTGTCTGTATTCCAAGCTGTATTAGCCATCACCTGCATCTCCGGATTAAGACTGCCATCACCCATCGTAAGCGATGACTCTGTCACGGCATATGGATGAAAATCCGCAAAATCAGCATAGATAATCTCGGGCTGCCTGCACGACACCAACCCGAATAATACAAGCAATATGCCTAATACTTTTCTTTTCATCTTTTACTATTAAAAGTGTACCCCACACTCACCGACACCAATCGGGAACCGAGAAGGAACATGCGCTCTTTATTCATAGCATTGAGCATGCCTAATTCCACAGCACCATACCAATTTCCCTTACCGGCTTGCACGGTAAAGAAATTCAGGTTAAAGGCAGCAGCCGGAACAAAACCACCCATATTATCAAAAGCAAGATTCACCCCAAGCCCCAGACCGGAATGCAAGCGCACATACGTACTGCGATAATAGGTAAAGCGAAGTTCCGGCATCAATATGAGGTTGTAGTTTCGCTCGCGTACCGTCGCCCCGACCGGATTGCGATACCGGTCATACGTAGTCTTATCCCATAGGATTCCCTCTATATCAAGTTGCCCGCCAAAACTCAACCAGTGTAGGAAATAATATTGATATTCCGCAAAGAAATGTCCGGTCAGCACTACGTTCGTACGTTCGGTCACACGATAACCCGGTGGTAGTTTCTCAGGATTCGGCCAAATGTGAGTTGGATGACTGCCATATAAGATTTTTTCCAAAAGCATATCGCCCCACCCGATGCGTACATCGTGGCGAAAGAATGCCGCCGAGTCTATACGTGCCTGTGAGGCGACAGAGGCTGACAATAGGATGAGTAGCAATAGGGCTTTTTTCATTTTTTATTCACTTTTCGCTGCAAAGATACTATTTTTTTTTGAAATGTGCAAATTTATCCGCAAAATATTTGCATATATCAGAAAAAAGCAGTACCTTTGCAGCCGCTTTTTAATCAACGCGAGAGGAAAGTTGGCGGAGTGGTCGATCGCGGCGGTCTTGAAAACCGTTGACCCGCAAGGGTTCGGGGGTTCGAATCCCTCACTTTCCGCAAGGAAAACAAAAACCTGTCTGTCTGAGTTTACTCAAGCAAGCAGGTTTTTTGTTTTACTTGCACAGGATGCCATCGGCAGACTGTCGGGATTACGAAGAAATCCTCACTTTCCGCAGAAATCCCTCACTTTCCGCAAAAATTGCAAATAAATTTGCATAATTCAGAAAAAAGCAGTAACTTTGCACGCTAAAATGGGAAGAAGGCACATCATGAAGCAAAGAATCCTTTGGATAGTGGTCGCATGGCTGGTAGGTTTGCCCTTGGCTGCACAGTCTTCGAGCGAGGCGGAACGCTTGTTTAATGCAGGCGAGTACGAGCGTGCGGAGGCCATTTATGCACGCCTCGAAGCCAAGTCGCCAACCAACACCTTATATATATATCGTCACGCCCGCTGTTTCTACGAAATGGGCAGGATGCAAGAAGCGGTGGAACTCTTCCGCCGCGCCGGTACGCGATACGCGCTCACACACTTTTTTATGGGCGAAGCTTGCATGCAAATTTGGCATTTTGAGGAAGCGGAAGCCGCCTATCAGCGTTATCTGCATACACTATCCGCTCCCAACGAACGCGTACCCCATGTGTTGGCACAGATGAACAAGGCCGCCAAATTCCAACGCTACATGAAACGCGTGACGGAGGTGTGCATCGTGGACTCCACAGAGGTGCTACGTACCGATCTGCTTTCCGCTTACCACCTCTCGGCGGAAGCCGGTAGCCTCACGCGAGGCGATAATGGCACCATAACATACACCTCGCAGCGCGGAGACAGACGTTTTACCGTGCTAACAAGAGACACCGGACAGGTTTTGGCTTACGCCGAAAGACTGATGGACACATGGAACGAGGCCACACCCCTGCCAGAAATGGTCAATCGAACTCAAGAGCAGAACTACCCGTTCTCGCTGGCAGACGGTGTCACGTTATATTACGCCATGCAGGACTCACTCGGACTGGGCGGATGGGATATTTATGTCAGCCGCTTCAATACCGCCACCAACACATGGACCAAACCGGAGAACATCGGCTTCCCCTTTAATTCGGAGGCAAACGACTACCTCTACGCCGAGGATGAGAAGAACGGAGTCGGCTATTTTGCCACCGACCGTTTTTCCGATTCCCTGCACGTACGCGTTTATACCTTCCTCCTTCAGGAACAGAAACAGGTACTTCGCAATCCGGAGCAAGACACACTCGTTCGCTACGCGCGGTTGGAGGCCTATTGTACCGCCGAACGTCCGCACACCGGTACACCTACTACAAAAGTGCATCATCCCATCGTAGAGGATGAGCTAACACCCCTCGAAAAAGCAGAACAGCAACTGGAGAACCTCCGTCGTCAGTATGCCGATGGCGATGACAATCTGAGACACCAACTGCGTCCGGCGATTCTCGCACTCGAGCACACCGTTGATAGCCTCTACCATGAGCAAACAAAACCAACATATCATCCGGCACAATAATAACACAATCTACGCAAACAACGTAAACAACAAAACACATATATGGCAAATTTTCAGAAACTGACCCCCAGGAGTGAAGACTACTCCAAGTGGTATAACGAATTAGTCGTAAAGGCCGATTTGGCCGAACAGAGTGCCGTACGCGGTTGTATGGTAATTAAACCCTATGGCTACGCTATTTGGGAAACAATACAGCAGGAACTGGATCGTCGCTTCAAGCAACAAGGCGTCAAGAATGCTTACTTCCCCTTGCTTATCCCCAAGTCCTTCCTCAGCCGCGAAGCCGAGCATGTGGAGGGCTTTGCTAAGGAATGCGCCGTGGTAACGCACCACCGCCTCATGAACGACCCCAATGGTAAAGGTGTCGTTGTGGACCCCAACGCCCGTTTGGAGGAAGAACTCATCATCCGTCCGACCTCCGAGACCATCATTTGGTCCACCTACAAGAACTGGATATCCTCCTACCGCGATCTGCCCATCCTCTGCAACCAGTGGTGTAACGTCATGCGCTGGGAGATGCGTACGCGTCTCTTCCTCCGTACTGCCGAGTTCCTCTGGCAGGAAGGACATACGGCACACGCTACCAAAGAGGAAGCCGAAGAATTTGCACAGCGCATGCTGAATGTATATGCCGACTTTGCAGAGAACGTGATGGCGATACCCGTCATCAAGGGTGTTAAGTCGCCCAACGAACGCTTCGCAGGCGCCCTGAACACGTACTGCATCGAGGCAATGATGCAAGACGGCAAGGCACTACAAGCCGGTACCAGCCACTTCTTGGGTCAAAACTTCGCTAAGTCCTTCGACGTACAGTTCCTCTCCAAGGAGAACAAATACGAATACGTCTGGGCTACATCATGGGGCGTATCCACACGTCTGATGGGTGCACTCATCATGACGCACAGCGACGACAATGGTCTGGTTCTGCCACCGGCACTGGCTCCCATTCAGGTTGTCATCGTACCCATCTTCAAGAAACAGGAAGACCTCGATGTACTCATGACACGTATCCAACCGCTGGCAGACAAACTCGCCACAATGGGCATCCGCGTAAAGGTAGATACCAGCGAAAAAGCCACACCGGGCTTCAAGTTCGCCGACTACGAGCTGAAGGGCGTACCCGTACGTCTGGCTATGGGCGGACGCGACTTTGAGAACAACACCATTGAGATTGCTCGCCGTGACACGCTTACCAAAGAGACTATCTCTTTGGATGGTATCGAAGAGAAAATCAAGGCACTACTGGACGAGATTCAGCAGAACTGCCACCGCAAGGCCCTCGACTACCGCATTGCCAACACCCGCGAATGCAACTCATACGAGGAGTTCAAGGAGGAAATCAAGAAAGGCGGATTCCTGCTCTGCCACTGGGATGGTACACCCGAGACCGAAGAACTCATCAAGAACGAAACGAAAGCCACCATTCGCTGCATCCCCATGGAAGCACTACCGGGCTACAAAGAGGAACCGGGTGTCTGCATGGTAACAGGTAAACCCAGCGCTAAACGCGTGGTATTCGCAATCGCATATTAAGGTTTAAAATTTAAGATTTAAAATTTAACATTTAACATTATGAAGAAGAGTTTATGGCTCATCCTGGCTGCTATGCTGACGCTGGGTATGGTATCCTGCACAAAGAAGGCCGCAGAAGTAAAGACGCTGAGTGTTGAAGAGGCTTTGGTACAAGCCCCCGAAATGGTCGATAACGAAATCACAGTTGAGGGACTCTGCGTCGGTATCTGCCAACACGGCGGACGCAAAGCCTTCCTGCGTACCGAAGACGAGCGCATTCTGCTCGTCATGGCTGGCGACGGAATGGAGGCTTTTATGCCCGAATGCGTTGACAAAACCATCCGCGTGAAAGGCTTGATGCGCGCTTTTGTACCCGAACCGCGTGAAGAAGAGGCCAGCGCTGAAGAACAACACGCCGAAGGCGAAGAGCATGAGTGCTGCAAGCACGAGGCTAAAGCTACCGAAGTACCCGGTATCATTTATTACGTAGAGGCTTCGGAGTACGAAGTGATGTGAAGGATGACTGAACGCTATCTCATCATCGCCGAAGAGGGCGAGCGGAGTCTGATTGAACAACACCTGCCCGGCTGTGACTGGCCGGTCATCGTGACGGGTGTCGGTGCGCTGAATGTCATTCGCGCCCTGCAGAATATACCCCGTGAGGCTACATTGGTCAATATCGGTTACGCCGGTAGCAGCAACTTTGCCATCGGCACATTGGTCGAGGTGACAGAGGTACGACTCAATCACCCGAATGTCACCTATCCCGAGCCGACGCTGACGCTGCAAGAATTGCCCAACGACCTCCATACCGACATTGAACCCATCCGGGCAGTCTGCTACTCCAATACCGATTTCGTCTTACAGTCTGACTACACGGACTGCGCCTTTGACATGGAGTTGGCTTACATCGCTGCGTTGGGATTCAAGCACCTCACTGCCCTCAAACACGTGAGCGATAATTTGTCACTTCACGCCTACCACGAACTAACAAACGGCGTCGAATAGCGAAAAAATTAACTTATTTGCTTTATTTTTGAAAAAAGTCGGGATAATATTTGCATATGTCCCGATTTTTTTGTACTTTTGTAGCCTAAATAACGCGAGCGCGCGAGCGCGCGTTATGCACACGTACATTATTACTATTAAGTACAGAAATAAATAGAAGAAAAAACATACATGGAAGATTTGGAAAAAGAAAAGTATGACGGAGCGAGTATTCAGGTGCTCGAAGGATTAGAAGCCGTCCGTAAACGTCCAGCTATGTACATTGGTGACATCTCGCAGAAGGGTTTGCATCACTTGGTGTATGAGGTTGTGGACAACTCCATTGACGAAGCATTGGCGGGTTTCTGCGATGAGATTGCCGTGCACATCAACCCCGACAATTCAATTACGGTACAAGACGATGGTCGTGGTATCCCCGTGGATATGCACCCCAAGGAGCACAAGAGTGCCCTGGAGGTTGTGATGACAGTGCTGCATGCCGGCGGTAAGTTTAATAAAGACTCGTACAAAGTATCCGGTGGTCTGCACGGCGTAGGTGTGAGCTGCGTGAATGCACTCTCTACCCGCATGCACGTGGAGGTCTATCGCGATGGGCATATTCATATGCAGGAGTACGCCAAGGGCAAACCGACCTGCCCCGTACATGTCATTGAGGAAAGTGAAGCCATCGGTAACTGGGAACTGAAAAAGACCGGTACTTTCGTGCAATTCTGGCCCGACGATACCATCTTTACCGAGACTGTCTATCAGTGGGATATTCTGGCTAACCGTATGCGCGAGTTGGCATTCCTCAACGCAGGCATCCGCATCGTGCTCAAAGACAAACGCGTCAAGACGGCAGACGGACAGGATAAGAAAGAGGTTTTCTACTCCGAGAATGGCCTGAGCGAGTTTGTGCGCTATATTGACCAAACGCGCACACCCCTTATATCCGACGTCATCCATCTCTCTACCGAGAAATACGGTACGCCCGTCGAGGTGGCCATGATTTACAATACCGACTTCAACGAGAGCGTGCATTCATACGTCAACAACATCAACACCATCGAGGGCGGTACCCACGTATCCGGTTTCCGCGCAGCCCTTACACGTGTGATGAAGAAATATGCCGAGGACAGCAAGATGCTCGAGAAGGCGAAACTCAAAGACAAAGAGGGTAACGCCACCATCGACCCCAACGACTTCCGCGAAGGTCTGACGGCTGTCATCTCCGTCAAGGTTGCCGAACCCCAGTTCGAAGGCCAGACCAAGACCAAGCTCGGTAACTCCGAAGTTGCCGGTATGGTATCGGCTGCCGTAGGCGAAGCACTGAGCAACTACCTGGAGGAACACCCCGATGACGCCAAACGTATCGTGGAAAAAGTCATCCTCGCTGCGCAAGCCCGCATCGCGGCACGCAACGCACGCCAATCCGTATTGCGCAAGAGCCCCCTCTCTGGCGGTGGTTTACCCGGCAAACTGGCTGACTGCGCCAGCAAAGATCCCACGGAATGCGAGCTGTTCCTCGTCGAGGGTGATTCTGCCGGCGGTACCGCCAAAACCGGACGCGACCGCGTACACCAGGCTATCCTGCCCCTCAGAGGTAAGATCCTCAATGTAGAGAAAGCTATGGAGCATAAGGTCTTTGAGTCCGAAGAGGTACGCAACATCTTCACAGCACTCGGCATCACCTTTGGCACAGAGGAGGACCCCAAGGCTCTGAACCTCAGCAAGATTCGTTACCACAAGGTCATCATCATGGCCGATGCCGATGTGGATGGTGCACATATCGCTACGCTCATCATGACGCTCTTCTTCCGTCATATGCGCGAGGTCATTGAGCAGGGACACCTCTACATTGCTATGGCACCGCTCTACATGTGCTCCAAGGGTTCCTACAAAGAGTATTGCTGGAACGATGCACAACGTCAGGCTTTCATCCAGAACTACGGTGGCGGTGACGAGAAGCAAATCAAAACCCAGCGATACAAAGGTCTGGGTGAGATGTCCGATGAGCAGTTGTGGGAGACAACCATGAATCCCGAAACACGTCTCTTGAAGAAAGTAACAATCGAGAACGCCGCCGAGGCTGATCGCACCATCGCCATGCTGATGGGCGATGATGTAGCTCCGCGCCGCGAGTTTATTGAAGAAAACGCAACATACGCTAAGATTGACGCATGAGAATCGCTGTTTATTGTTCCGCAAGTGACGACATACCCGAAGCTTTCCTTAAGCAGGGTGATCGTCTGGGCAGATGGCTCGCCCGTAATGGCCATACCTTGGTTTTCGGTGGTGCTACCGGCGGCCTGATGTCACGCATTAGCTTGGCTGCACAGGAGAACGGTGGTAAGATCATCGGGGTCATTCCCGAACGTATTATACATTCGGGCCGTAAATGCGACTGGTGCTCGGAGCTTATTGTGGTAGGCTCTATGGCGGAACGCAAACAGAAAATGCGCGAGCTCGCAGATGCCTTCATCTGTATGCCCGGTAGCTACGGCACGATGGATGAGATGATGGATGTATTGGCATCCGGCACGGTGGGAGAGCACCACAAACCGTGTTTTATCTTCAACTACCGCGCTTTCTATAGCCGTCTTATCAGCCTGGTGGCGCAAATGAAACGCTTGCATTTTATTCCGCAGGAAGAAAGCTACACGCCTACTGTGCTGAAATCTTTAGATGAAATATTTTTAACTATAAATACCCTGACACAATGAGTCCATTTTTCTTTATCAATGCCCGTCTGAGCCGTAAGTTGATGAGCACGGACGAGTATGAAGCCCTTATTAACAAGATGCCTGATATTATCAAGCGTTATCGCACGGTTGAGGCATCCGACAAATACAAAGAGTTCCGCGCGCTGGAGATGACCGTCTCTACCGATTTCTTCCGTTCGCAGAAAGACAAGATTCTCGGACAAAAGAATGGCAAAAAACTCTGGGCCGAAAGCGAAGAGGGCAAACAAGAAGCCCGCTTGGCTGAACTCAAAAAGGACGATGATATCCTCTTCTTACAACGTATCGACGAGAAACAGATTCGCCAAGTAGAAGCACTTAGACCCGTAGTAAAGGATAACTTCGACTGGAAGCAGCTTAGCGATTCACCCTGGAGCCCCGGTTTTCTGTACCCCTCCAAGGACTTCGTGGCAGTACACTCCTACGTCAACGAGCTTCAGGCTTACACCGGCGGCAAAAATGTGCGCATTGAGGACGGTATCCTGCATATAGACACGCGCAAAGAACCGACTACCGCACCCGCTTGGGATGAGAAAAAAGGCATGGTACAACACCTCTTCCCTTATTCATCTGACGTCATACATACCGATGCTCCCATTAATCGTAATGGCGGTATGGCTATGATCAAGGCTCGCTGCCGAGGCTTCGTCAACCACGGCGCATACCTGCGCGGCAAGAAACATCTACCCATGCTCTTCCTCTTTGATTACACCGGTTTCCGCCTCTATTGCGGTCTCAAGACTGAGTCACAGCAAGATAACGACGGCATGATTTACCTACGCGGTCTGCAACCTATTCCATATATCATCTATACCGTAGCCTGGGACAAGAGTAAAATCACCTGGTTCGTCAACAATCTGCCCGTACATACAGCTCCCAATACCCTGCCGCAAGGTGAAGACCTCTACCTGCACATCTATTCATGTCTGTTCAGCAAGCAGCGCCATACCACCGAGGGACACCTGGATGTTGATTGGATACGCTGCTACAATTACGATAAAGAATAAGGCTTACTGAACGAGATTAGCTATGTTTCTGATTGCAGGCCCGTGTGCCATAGAGAACCGCGAGATGGTTATGACTACCGCCCGCACACTTCGCGAAGTGTGCGGCGAGTTAGGCTTACCCCTTATCTTTAAGGCTTCTTTCGACAAGGCCAACCGCACCTCACTCTCTCAGAGGGGAATCGGTATGGACGAAGGACTCAAGATACTACAGGAAGTAAAGGATACCTTTAGCCTCAAGATACTGACGGATGTACACGAGTCATGGCAATGCCAACCGGTAGCCGAGGTGGCAGATGTACTGCAGATACCGGCTTTCCTGTCACGCCAGACCGACCTGCTACTGGCAGCGGCTGAGACCGGACGCACCATCAATGTGAAAAAAGGCCAATTCATGGCACCCTGGGATATGCGGGGAGCGGTTAGCAAGATACGTTCCGTCAATCCCCAAGCCGATATCTGGCTCACCGAACGGGGTTCCAGCTTTGGCTACGGACGGCTCGTAGTTGATATGACCTCGCTGGTCGAGATGCGCAAGATAGGTTGCCCCGTCATCTTCGATGCAACCCACAGCGTACAGCAACCCTCATCTGCAGCCGGCGTCACGGGGGGAAACCGCGAGATGGTGCCCTACCTCATGCGGGCAGCGCTCGCCGTGGGTATCGACGGACTTTTTCTGGAGGTTCACCCCGACCCGGACAAGGCCATTTCTGATGCCGCCAACCAACTGCAACTCAGCAATATACAACAGATTCTACGTCAGGCAGTAGCCATAGATAAACTGACTCATGAATTATAGTGAACGCGCAAAACATATTTTTGAGGGCGAGATAGACGAACTGACACGTCTGAGCCGAACCATCGATCACAATTTCGACAAGGTCATCGACCTTATCTACAACTGTCAGGGTAAACTGGTGGTGACAGGTATCGGCAAGACGGGTATCATCGGGCATAAGATAGCTTCATCATTAGCCTCAACAGGCACACCCGCTATCTTCGTCAATGCAGCAGAAGCCGTGCACGGCGACCTGGGGATGATATCCTCCAAGGATGTTGTACTGCTCGTGTCCAATAGTGGTGCTACCAATGAGATTCTGAATGTCATCGCCCCTCTGCGCCGTTTAGGCTGTACACTCATCGCCATGACGGGCGACCTCTCTTCACCCCTCGCCAAGCAGTGTGACGTAACACTCAGCGTACACGTAGATCACGAAGCGTGCCCCCTGGGGCTGGCGCCTACTACCTCCACGACCGCTACCCTTTTAATGGGCGATGCCCTGATGGTCTGCCTCATGGAGAAACGACGCTTCAAGGCTGAGAACTTTGCCGTGTACCATCCCGGCGGTGCCTTGGGACGCAAACTACTGGGTAGAGTTCGCAACTGCATGACTACCTCCGTGCCTAAAGTACAAGCAACAACACCCTTCCGCGAACTGGTCGTGGAGATGTCTAACAAACACTTAGGTATGACCATGGTCTATGATGGAAACACCTGCCGAGGCATCATCACCGATGGCGACCTGCGTCGAGCCATACAGCGCTACGACGACCTGCATATTACCGCACAAGACATCATGACACCTTCCTATAAGAAGATTTGCCAGGATGCACTCCTTAGCGATGCGCTCGCTACCATGGATAAGTACAACATCACCACCCTCGCGGTAACCGAACGAGCCGATACCGAGGAAATCATCGGTATCATTTCCATACACCACATCATCGATTTTGCTTAGCATATTCACTTCAATAAATAAGAAAATATGACGGACACAGTAACTATTTATTGCAAGAACACCAAGCAATACTACGACATCCAGCGGGGTACCTCGCTCATGGCGTTGAAAGAACAGATTGGTATCAACCTGCGTTATCCTATCATCACGGCGCGCGTCAACTACAAGTTGCAGAACCTCAATTTCCTGATTTATAAGCCCAAGGATATTGAGTTCCTGGACGCCTCCTCGCCTGCCGGCATGCGGTGCTATGTCCGTACGCTATCGATGGTAATGGCTTGCGCCGTTCGCGAACTTTATCCGGACTACGACCTGCGCATCGAGCATCCTATTTCCAAGGGTTATTACTGCACCCTGCGCGGACCCAAGGGCGAGAAACACGAGATTGACACCACCGTCATCCAAGCCCTGGAAGAACGCATGCGCCTCATCATCAGCGAAGACCGACCCATCGTTACCGAAGAGAAGCAAACCAAGGAAGTCATACGCCTCTTTGCCGATAAATGCGACAGCGACACCAACCTCTTCCAAACCTTGGGCAATCCATACTGTCGTTACTACCGTATGGGTGACTATATTGACTACTACACCGGCGCTCTCATGCCCTCTACCGGATATATCAATATCTTCAAGATTGAGCCCTATCATCACGATATATTGCTGCGCATACCCTGCCGTCAGGACCCCAGCCGACTGGAGGATACCTGCAAGCAGGAGAAGATGTTCGATATCTTCAAGGAGTTCATGAGTTGGAACAAACTGCTGCGTATCGACAATGTGGGTGAGTTCAACAAGGCCTGCAGGGGCAACCGCTCCTTTGAGATGATCAAGCTATCCGAAGCACTCCACGAGAAGAAGGTTGCCCTCATTGCTGACGAGATTGCACGCCGCACACCCCGTCCGAAATTCATACTCATTTCCGGTCCCTCATCATCGGGTAAGACCACTTTCTCTATGCGCCTACGCATCCAACTGATGGTGAATGGTATTCGCCCCATTGTCATTTCGCTGGATAACTACTTTGTCAACCGCGAGGACACCCCGCGCGATGAGAATGGTGAATGGGACTTCGAGGATCTGCACGCACTTGACCTGCCACTGCTGGCGCAACATATGAACGACCTCTTGGCGGGCAAAGAAGTATCACTGCCTACGTACAACTTCGAAACCGGCAAACGCGAGTACCGCGGCAACAAACTCTGCCTGGGCTCCGATGATGTCTGCATACTGGAAGGTCTGCATGCCCTCAACCCCGAACTGATGCCCACAGTTCCATCAGATGCCAAGTTTAAGATCTTCGTATCTGCCCTTACGTCCGTTAACCTCGATAACCACAACTGGATTCCCACTACCGATGTACGTCTCATCCGCCGTATCGTACGCGACTACCGCTATCGCGGTTACAGCGCACTGGATACCATCGGCCGCTATGAGAGCGTGCGCCGAGGCGAGGAGAAATGGATTTACCCATACCAGGAAGAAGCAGACGTGATGTTCAACTCCGCCCTGCTCTTTGAGCTGGCAGTGCTCAAACGCCACGCAGAACCCATTCTGGAAGAGGTGCCCAAATATTGCGACGAATATACCGACGCTCACCGTCTGCTGAAGGAACTCTCGTATTTCGAGTCCATACCCGAACGCGAGATACCGCCTACCTCCTTCCTCCGCGAGTTTGTCGGTGGCTCGTCATTCCGTTATTAAAAACAAGATGATGAATACCAAACGAATTGTATTATACCTCATGTTTCTGCTGAGCGGTTCGCTTTTGCGTGCGCAGCAACCGGCCGACTCCGTAGAATTGGAACTTCCCTACCCCGCCATCTTGGTGGAGATGCCCAATGCACGCGTAGTGCAAGACTCAATGGTTACACTCCTTATGCAGGAGAAGATAGCCGGCGTCACACGTGGCGTGATGGAGATGCAGGGATTCCGCGTACAGGTCTATTCCTCCAACATGCCTTCTACCGCTAAACAGGAGGCCATGAACCTGGAGCAGAACCTACGCGACTCGGTCGATGTACCCGTCTATGTGCTCTATACTCCCCCATTCTGGAAAGTACGCCTCGGCGACTTCCGTACCATGGAGGATGCCAAGCAGTACAAGGACACCTTCGTGGTACACTTCCCGCAACATGCACCCGAGACCTATATCGTACGCGATAAAATTCAAATCAAGAGATAATTTTATGGATTTACAAGCATTTACGCCTAATCCTGATAAGACCAAGGCTATCGAAGAACATATATCCGCCCTCATCGCACTCATCGGTGAGGATACCGAACGCGAAGGACTGCTCCGCACCCCGCACCGCGTGGGTAACGCCATGCAGTTCTTGACTAAGGGCTACAACGAAGACCCCGATGCCATACTCCGCTCCGCCCTCTTCGAGGAGGACTACAAGCAGATGGTCGTAGTCAAGGATATTGATTTCTACTCGCTCTGCGAGCACCATATGCTGCCCTTTTTCGGTCGCGCACATATTGCCTATATACCCAACGGCAAAGTCACCGGCCTGAGCAAGATAGCACGCGTTGTGGACGTCTATGCCCGCCGCCTGCAGATACAGGAACGCCTCACCACCGATATCAAAGACTGCATCCAGCGGACTCTCAACCCGTTGGGGGTAATGGTTGTCATTGAGGCTGAACACCTCTGCATGCAGATGAGGGGAGTGCAAAAACAACACTCGCTCACCACGACATCCGACTTCATGGGCGCTTTCACGCGCCCGGAGACACGCGAGGAGTTCTTGCGCCTAATACGCTCGTAAGACGGTTGATAAGTAGTATCAACGGAATGGATAGAACCAGGGAGCCTGCCCATAGCGTCAGGCTCCCTGCGTTTGTTGTATAGAATCGTAGCGGAACCCCCACAACGAGCAACGCACCCTTAATAACACCGAACAGAGGCAGATGCAGACACAGTATCCATAGGGTCTGCCGCCCTAACCACTGCATCGTATGGTTCAAATAAGGCATACGCCCGATACCGAGAGCCGTCATATACCAGAATAGCACTACCAATAACTCCCCTGCATAGAATAGCACCGGATGACCATAATGCCCTGCAGATAACTTAATACCCGGATTTAGATACCATACACAAGCTACGCCCAATACCGCAACTATCCACACAGCAATTCCTTGCGGTACGCTATGCCGTTCGTTCCACGCTTCCAACCATCGATGCGTGGCATACCCTAACACATAGAGCGGCAGAATGGTCATCGCCGTGTCCATACTCCACGGCAGGTGCCAATCCAGAACTTGCCCCATGTAGTAACCCGCTACAGAAAGCAACCCCGTGCAGACCCACGTCCACCGGCTCGGACAGCGCATAACTACATAGAATAGCCATTCCACCACCATCAGACACGGTAGAAACCATAGGGGTGCATTCTGAATGATACCCTCGCTGCGGCCTACAACCAGTCCCCATAGGGGCTGCCACCATGCTATTGCCTCGCCGGCATCGCTGCCATACCGACGCCCTACAGCTAACCATGCCACCCACGACAGCACCCCGAAGATGAGGTATGGCCACATAAGGCGCATGCTACGTTTGAGGGCCGTTCCGAAACCGCTCGTTGCAGAAGCAAACAACCCGGACACAAAAAAGAATGCCGGCAAACACAGCAGATAGGCCATACTCTTGACATCCGCTTGAATGCCGGTATGATACAGCACCACAGCCATGATACTGCCCGCTTTCATCGTATCCGCCCACTTAATACGCTGCTTCGTCATGGTCTTGCATCTTTATTCCGGCCATTCGCAGAATAGTCGGAAACAGGAAATCGGTACGGCACGTATCCTCTTTACCGGCCTCTAATGTCGCTACCACATCGGGGAAAAGCGCCTTGTAACGCTCCGAATACCACAGTACACAGGCGGTATTCAGGGTCGCTGGCTCGCTGTTGCCATGCATATACACATTATTCTCGCCTAAGGCCTCGCCGTGATCACTGAGATAGATAACAGCCGCACATTGCCCCTCAAGCAGCCCGATGATGCTATCCATAAAAGCGTCTGCGTAAAGAACCGTGTTGTCGTACGAGTTCCGTATTTCCTCATCGCTATTGCTTCGTATGACGCGGTTGGTAGTAAGGGGTTGGAACTGTTGGTAGGCCTTCGGTACATGGTTATTGTAATACCAATGACTGCCTATGGCGTGTAAGACATACAGCTGCCGGGGGCTCGATTGCTGCTGCATAATAGCGGTCATCGGGGCGATGAGTTCTTCGTCGTACCAGGGTTCGAATACAAATACCGACTTGCCGGCATTGGGGAATACGATTGTATCCGCTTCGTGGATAAAGGCGACATAGGTCTTGCCCATATCCTGATTGCTGATCCAGGCGGTATAGTAACCATAGTCTTGCAGTACGCGCACGAACGAATGGTATTGGCTACTCCTTTCCGGATGCAGGCTGTCGGTCGGTGTCATCAGGTAGGGAACCGAAGCCGAGGTATAGCCATAGGGCGTATAGACATGCGGCATGGATAGTATATTGTCTCTTTGGCTAAGCCGTGGACAGGTCTGTCGCTCGTACCCGTTCAGGCTTAGGTGATCGGCGCGCAGGGCTTCGCCTAACACAAACACGATGGTTAAACTATCCGGCTGCGACACTTCCGCCGTCGGCCACACGAGCCGTTCTTTGGATTCAATATGCCGTTGCTGCAGGTACTCTACGGTACTACGGACTACATGGTAGGGATAGCGCTGGTTCAACGACTGGTGCAACCGTCCGTTGCCCCAATAGTATGCCGCCCACAGCAACAGCACCACCAGCACCTGTACCCCTTTGCGCGCAGGTTCCTCCAGCCGCCAACGCCACACCAGCAGCCCTACCGATACAGCTATATTCCCTGCCACCCATAGCCACAACCGCCAATCAACCACACCGGCTATTGTTCCGGCATTGGTGTGCAGGGTTGCCTCTATTACCATGGGGGTGATGGTAGCGTGGTAGGCTACGCGGAAATAGGCCACCACAGCCCCAAGCGTACCATAGATAGGCAGCATGACAGCCGCCACGCTACGATTCAAACCAATCAGGTATAGCAGGAAAAAAGACCCACCGCCTACCGCCATCACATACGCTGCGATGTGTACCCCGGCTCGTACAGAAGACACGGGGTTATCCAGAAAATCGGGCAGGAGGAAACAAAGCATCGCCCATAGTGTCGCTACAAGCGTCCAAATACTATAGCGGATATAGGCTCTCATCTTCATGTATGGGGCTAAGCGTTTGACAAGTTCAACAGGCCTCAACGGTTCATCACCAGTATCTTCACGACAGCATGATTCTTGCCGTCAGCTGTATTGCAGAAGGCGGTATAGACGCCGCTGGATACGCGTTCGCCCCTGCCGTTCTTCAGATCCCATGTGGCAAGACCGCCGTTCGACTTGGTGGAATACACCAGGTTACCACCGTTATCTACTATCTTCACCACGGTCTCTGCCATCATACCCGTGATGGTCACATAGCCGGCATAGTTCGGCCGAACGGGATTCGGGTACGCGTATAAATCCGAGAAGTCATCCTTGGGTTCAGAGGCATCGCTATGATACGACACCAGCCCGTCACCCGTACCCACAAACACCTCACCCGTGCGGGGATGAATGGCGAGGCAACGAACCAAGTCGGAGGGGATGGGTGAGTTATTGGTCGTGAAGTGCTCAATGGTTTCCATGCCGTCTTCCGACACCAGATACAAGCCCGACGAGGCTGTACCTATCCACTTGCGCCCCACGCCGTCCTCATGGATGGCATTGATCTGCTGCGTTCCTAATAGGTAATCCGCCAGGTTCGTTCCGTCGTTACGCGGTATCTTGACCCGCCGGCAGGCATTGCTACCCTGCAGCATCTTGCTCACGTCATCAATGATAAACAGTCCTTCGCCCGTACCAACCCACAGCTCACCATTCGCCATCTGTGCGATGCAATAGATAAACTCGGGCTTGACGGGTTTGTTATCTTGATCCATGAACTGACTGACATAGACAGCTCGGTCGTCAGTCTGTTTCTCCAGGGTGCCATTATCATTCCATACACCGATGCCTGCGCCGTTACGACCGTTGGATATGATCTTTATCTGCGGGTCCTGATTCCATATGAGCAGGTTCTGCGTGCGGTTCAGTCCGTCGCAGGCCTTATTGCTGATGACCACCCACGTCCCGTCGCGCTTCAGCACCTTCACGCCGTGCTTCGGACGATTGGTCATCCACAGGTTTCCATCTGCATCAAAGGCAAAACCGTCCACCCAGGTATAGAGCTCGGGATAGGTCGTCTCGATGGCGGTCTCCAACGGGCTGTTGGAGGGGGTATAGAGTTTGTAGAATGTATTCTTGCGGAACTCGATGAGGCCGTTGGCACAACTGCCTACAAAGAAATGCTCTTCATCATAGGGGTCGATGATACCGTCTGAGTAGTCCAGCGGTGTCATGCCCGTATGGTAAATCATTGCGCCCTGCGAGAAGTTGAGCCAGCTGCCATCACGATACAGCATCACGGTGCCCAAATGCTTGTTTTGGGTGGTGAAATAACCACCCGGCACCATGATCATGCGCTCTTTTTCAAAACGCATGCGGTAACTGTAGTTCTCAAAGGGGCCTTGCGGACGATAGGTCTGCGTGCTGCCGTCCTTGAGGTAGTTGAACCCCATCACGCCGGATGCCAGCCAGTAGGCGTTGCCTTCGCGGCATACATCTTCGGTAGGATACCCTGGGGCGACCCGCAGCATCGAGGTCTTGCCGGTCATACGGTAGAAGGCCTCCTGTTGCATGCAGTATAGATCTCCATCTTTCTGCTTGAGGCTGTTGAACAGAAGGGTATCCGAGACCAATGTCCATTGACTTCCATCGCGCATGTACAGCAGCGAGTCTGCCAACAGATACGCCCTTCCGTCCCATACGGCCAGATGGGTCTGAGGGAAACTACCTACCGCAGCGGTGTCTTTGCGCCATACCGAGTAGTCCAACAGGTTGTCTCGGCGGTTGGCAGTATAGAGCACGGCGTCCGAGATCGCCATCAGCGAATCTCCATTTACCAACACGGCGTTGATATTCACTTCTGCGCCGCTTTCGCCGATATAATAGGTATCCAGTATCTCGCGCTTGGTCAGATTGACTGCCACGATACCAAACTGCATCGCCAGATACGCTATGCCGTCATGGATATAGATAGCATTCGCCTCCTTCGAGGCATTCATCTGTTTCTGCGCCAGGTCCTGAATCACATGCACATTCTCATCCTTGTCCAAGAGATCGATGAGGCCATCCTGATAGACCACCACCAACTGCGACGTCTTCTTATCGTAATCGATCTGCACTACCGTTGCGCCGCTCAGACCCGTCATCTTGGAGTAATAACTGATTGTTCCGTCCTCTTTGTCCACGCTGCATAGTGCGCCATTGGCGCGCCCATAGACACGCTGCCCGGCTACGACCAGCTCACTCACATCGCCGTAGGCATAGTGCGCCGTCCAGTTTTTCATCTGACCGTACGATACATCCGCTTCATCGTTGCCAGCTGCCTTGATGGTCAGCGTCAGCGCTACGAGCACGAACCATAACAATCCCTTCTTCATACCTCTAATACCTTTTGCATCGCGGCTATAGCACGTGCGCGATGACTTATTTCGTTTTTCTCATCCTCCCCCATCTCGGCAAAGGTACGTCCCCGGCCGTTCTCATCCTCCTCTTGGGGTACAAACAAACGGTCGTACCCAAAACCGTTACTTCCTCGCTCCTCCGGTAGAATCCGTCCCCATACGATTCCCTCCGCACGATCGATACGTTCGCCGCGTATCAGCGTCACCACCGTGCGGAAACGTGCACGACGGTTCGCCATCCCCTCCATCGCGCCAATCAGTTTGGCACGGTTATTGGCATCATTGGCGGGCTCACCCGCGTAGCGAGCAGAATACACGCCGGGCGCGCCGTTCAGCGCCTCTACCTCCAGGCCCGTATCATCCGCAAACACACCGTCCACGTTTGGCCATTGGCCGTTGGCCTTGAGCCATTGGCAGACAGCTTCCGCCTTCTGACGGCTGTTCTCATCCAGCGTCGTGCCCGTCTCGGGGATGTCGGCGATCATGCCTGCCTCACGGAGTGAGATAACCGCACAAGTAGGAGGAAGTATTCGTCGTACTTCCTCCAACTTATGGGCATTATTGGTTGCAAAAACCAGTCTCATCGACGCGGCTTGATATTCAGCTTCACAGGCTTAATCATGTTCTCGGGGCTCAGGATGGTGTCCAGTTCCTCCTTCGTCAGAATACCATGCTCCAGCACCAACTCATACACACCACGGCCGGTAGCCATAGCTTCCTTGGCAATCTTGGTGGAGTTCTTGTAGCCGATGATGGGGTTCAGGGCGGTCACGATACCGATACTGCCGGTGATGTAGTTGCGGCAACGCTCCTCATCAGCCTTGATGCCGTCCACGCAATATTTGCGCAGCACGTCAAAGCCGTTCATCATGATCTCGGCGCTCTCGAAGCAGCATTGTGCCATTGTGGGCTCCATGGCGTTCAGCTCCATCTGGGCAGCCTCGTTGCACATAGCTACGCACAGGTCGTTACCGATCACCTTGTAGCAAATCTGGTTCATCACCTCGGGGATAACGGGGTTCACCTTACCCGGCATGATACTGCTACCCGGCTGACGAGCGGGCAGGTCTATCTCGTGCAGACCGCACTTCGGGCCGCTACCCAGCAGGCGCAGGTCGTTCGATATCTTATTCAGTTTCGTAGCGATACGACGCAGTACGCTCGAGTATCCTACCATGCAGCTCGTGTCGCTCGTGGCGGCTACCAGGTCTTCGGCCAATACCACCTTCCAACCCGTTACCTCGGCCATCGCCTTCACGCACTTATCGCTGTAGCCCGGCTCAGAGCAGATACCCGTACCGATAGCCGTCGCACCCATGTTCACCGTCAAGAACTCCTCAGCGGCATCGTTCAGGTGCTTCACCTCGTCACGCAGAATCGAAGCAAAAGCGCCAAAGGTCTGACCCAAGGTCATCGGCACAGCGTCCTCCAGCTGCGTACGACCCATCTTCAGCACGTTCTTGAACTCATCAGCCTTCTTCTGGAACGAATCGATGAGCATCTCATAGTGCTTCATATACTCCAAATGGGTGGCATAGAGACCCATATGAATAGCTGCGGGATAAGCGTCGTTGGTGCTCTGCGAGCAGTTTACATGGTCGTTGGGCGAGCAGTATTGGTACTCACCGGGTTCGTGACCCATGATTTGCAACGCACGGTTGGCAATCACCTCGTTGGCGTTCATGTTCGTCGTCGTACCGGCGCCGCCCTGAATCATATCCACGGGGAAATGCTCATGCCATTGGCCTTGCAGGATCTCTTCGCAAGCCTGCTTGATAGCCTTGAACTGCTCATCGGTCAGCAGGCCCAACTCATGGTTAGCCATCGCTGCACCCAGTTTGGTATATGCCAAACCGTTGATGAAAGCAGGATAATCCTGCAGTTTGAACTTGGAAATAGGGAAGTTCTCGATGCCGCGCATCGTTTGTACTCCATACAGGGCCTCCACCGGAATCTGGAGTTCGCCAATCAGATCGCTTTCTACGCGAGTCTTACCTGAGAATTTTAGCATGTCTTTATTAGATTTTTTGGTTAATATTTCAAAATCGCCCACAAAATTACAAAAAAAAATGCATATACGCAAATAAAAATACGTTTTTTATCGTTTTTATTTGGTACTTTCAGAAAAAAGTAGTACTTTTGCACCCGCTTTTGGTAAAATTCCCCTCTATGGGGCCCCCGACACGGCTCTGCCGTGGTGGGGAAAAGGAGGAATTGCGAGGCACCTCCGATTGCATAGCAATCGCACTTTGCCGAGCCAATTCCGACGACGCCGCGATGTTGGAATAGGTAGACAAGAAAGACTTAAAATCTTTTGCCCAGTGATGGGCGTGCCGGTTCGACCCCGGCTCGCGGTACGAAAAATCGCTCGAACTTCGGGCGATTTTTTTTTGTAAATTACTACTGTGCTTAATGAGCCGGCAGCTCCCTAAAATAGCTTTCTGGTGGTTTAATTCGTTTTATTTTTCAAGTAAACTTGAATGTAGTGCTTTCATTTGTGCGTACTGTTCGTGGAATTTGGTGAGCATTAGGTGACAGGGATGGAAACGATCCTGATAATTTTCGGTTTCCTCATTCCCGATATACGAGATAAACATACCCTCATGTGAAAGCATTGCTTCGATAAGATCTTGATCAAAAGCCATCATCGTTTTCCCGTCTTCCGTTTGGGACATATCTAAAGCATCAAACATAGTAAACATAGCTGTAGAGTCAATATTTTCCAACGACGCGTCGTGAAAGGCTATATTCATCAGATATTCAGCTTCCGCCGGAAGTGTAAGAATCAGACCATCCCGCCCGTAACGCAAAAAATACACATCCAAGCCTATCACATGGTTCGTATTGTTCTCCCCGTAACGGAGTAGAATATGCTGTGTCAAAGCAGGATAGTCGAAGCGGGTGGTATCATCAGTAGAGAAACCGGGATAAGTATACCATGTCTCTTGAACCTCCATAAGTCGATTCATGAGGTTTTCGTAAAAGAAGGTCTCTTCCTCGGGCGTACAATAGTCTCCAAATAGAAACATACCGCTCAAATCCATTGCCATACTTTTGACACCTATTCGAAACTGTTCATTTGGAATTGTTTCTACATGTTTCTGCATTGTATCGATAAACATATAAAACTCATCTTCGATATCAAGGCATGACAGCTCCGAATCTATGATAGCATGCATAATATGCGCAAGAAGCGTATCCGCAGGTATAGACGGCTGTGTATTCGTGACCGGCTTGGAGCATGCTACCAGCGCCAGCAACGAGAGGATAATAAGAGGGTGTTTCATATGATTTTTTTTTTATTCTTCGGAATATATGCGAACGTATTCGGTTTTCATGATTAAAATGGCAAATCCTCTTCTTTTATCTTTTCGCCTTTTGACATCGTGACCTCTATTTTCATATTATTTCGGCTTCGCGCGCTCGTCTCCACATATCGTTGCATTTTTCTCCAACTCATCCTTTTGAGCCTTCAATATGACGTGCGAATGTATCTGTATGCATAAATGATATGATTGAATATTTTTTCACTTAATATATACATTCCAATCTACCCTGGAGGTGTTTCAAAAGTTTAGGTAGGTGTAAAAAAACGAGTGTGTATTGAAATGCTTTTTTTTACTTATTAGGGTCGAATTGTATGTTAAGTTTCGCAATAGCTTCGCGGTACAGGGCAATCTCTTCTTCGGATGTAGGTAGTTTCGTGCACCAATCAAGTATGTTCATCAGTTCATAGAACGTGCTACGGATAAGATAAGGAGCCTCACCATTAGAAACTATGCTATCCACAATCAAATTGTTGATATCATCCGTTGCTCCTTCCATTTTACCGTGGCTACCATTATTGCACACATCTTCGCATATTTCAAAACTATAGCGGATATAGTCTGGTACTATATCTTTTCTTGGCTTCACTTTGCGCTTGTGGCAGAAGTTGGTATCATTGATATTATTGAGATAGTATGTAGCGCTTGACATACGCGTCAATTCAGGAGGAAAGATACCGTGTTCACGCATATAAGCCACGCACCATCCGAGTATTTTGCGCATATCATTAAATGCAGAGGTGTTGGTAAAAGCGTTTATTTCTATAATAGTGATAACGCGGAATAGTTCACGAGCCATTTCTGGACAGAATTCAACAATGGATTCGTATTTCTTATAGTATCTTACTATGTCACGGTTTTCTATAGCTTTCTGTATATTAGCACACATAACGGTTCTATCTGCCGGTTTGTTGTAATATTTATGTCCGTGGTCAAATATCTTGTTTGCAGGAAGGAGGTCTAATGCCTCTATGCCCTGATAATCGCCGGAAGTATATACAAACCATGGAATGATAGAGTCCTTGCTACAAAGTGAAACAACTTCAATCCATTTTTCTCTAAACGCATTTGGAGTATCCACCTCTGTAGGGTCTTCCGTTATTTTACATTTGACATCAAGGATGACTGCCATACAAATATCCTGATTCGCACGAAGCCATTCTATGCCACGATTATAGCATTTCTCAACATGGATATCCATGTCGTATGCTTCAGCCTCCACAATGAAGCTATCATTGGGCTTATCATCAATCCATAATACTTTATAATTCATATTTATTCTTCATTAACGTCTATAATTAGCACCGACTTATCCGGGAATGAAAGTACATAGTCTATTGGATACGCCTCATCTTCGGTTCGGAGTTCCACCTTGCCATCCATTCCTTCCACAATTTGTTTTATCTGCCATCCTCCAATACCCGTTCCTTGCGCAGATCCTTCTCCGTATAGGAATACTTGTTCGGGGTTCATTCCTTTTGGAAGCGGATTTCCGTTGTTCTTAATATGGATAGCTACCATAGGTTGTTTATCGTCACGCACATCTTCCATCTCAATACGAATACAATAGTCTTGACGATTCTCAGTGAAGCCATATCGCTTAACATTGGAAATGATGTTATCCAACACTTGAAAGAAATCTTCTTTACATACCTTAATCTCCCATAAATCCATATTATCACCCGCTTTAACATCCAATCTCTCAGTAACGCTACCGTCGGGCAATAAAATCCCTTCAGGAATGTGAAGATCGGAAGTGAATGCTTCATGTTTGATAGAGACTTCGTATCCTTTCGGGATAGTGTATTTCTGGAAATACTCTTCCAACAATTGCACGACCTTGTATTCTTTCATGACACCCTTTGGAACATATTCGTTCGTGAGTGAATTAACCATTGTCATCACTTTGGTGACCAAAAAACGAACTCGTTGTAAATAGTCATCAACAGAGTAGTTAAAACGTTCTGAGATTATATCGGAACCACGCAAAACCCCATTATTTTTCTTCTCGAGGCGAAGAAGTGTATCGATAGCCGGATCCAGTTCGTTAAGCACTTGACCGAGAGCATGTTTTCGAACGCGCATTTCGCGCACAAATTCGTTGTAACGTGTATTACGAAGTTCCTCGTTTTCAATACCGAGTTTATTAAGCAGTTCCGCCGTAAGCGTATCTTTGCGTTCTTTGACTATACGTACTTGTTCTTCTTTACGCTTCGGTACGCGAATAAGGATTTTCGTAAGATCTGTACGTCTAATATATGGTCGCGAAGTTCCCAGTTGGTATACTCCTATCTGTTCAAGGACATAAGCACTCGATAATTCGCATTGGAGATATTCCAAAGAAACCATGTCAGACTTGAGTTGTAGCGGTGCAATATTCTCAGAGTATGAAATCTGAAATCCTTCTGTCAGTTTGAAGATTGTTGGTTTTATTGCTTTACCATCCGTGGCTACGAGGAGCAAATCATCCTTCATAAGGAGAGGAAGATTTTTCTCCTTTCGATTTTCAGCTTCGAGATTTAGAAAGTCTTTGGTTCCAGATAGGATGGAATCCGCTAAATCTTGGATACGAACAACGGGTATTTGCACTCCGCCGCCCAACAGATAGGCCTTATCGTAAATATCTACCAATTCTGATAAAGGTACGTATTCTACCCCTTCTTCTTTTTTGCTTAATATCTTTTCACGAATAAGATGATATTTTGGATTCAGATTGATGTTTTTGTCATTCAATAAATCAGCAATCTTCTTGTCAATTCGGAATGACTGATATGGTTCATCACAAATAGCGTGTTTACGACTTGTCTCATAAGCATCTTTTATTGCCTCTAAATCCAATTTGCATATAGAGCCATATTTGCGATTATCTATTACGAAATCTGAATAGTCAGAGAATGTAACATAATCGTTCCTAATAGTTACATCGGCAGCTCCATCGTTTAACAAAACAGATATCTCACTACACTTTGTTATATGTAATACGGCAAAGCGAACATTCTTTACAGTTCCTTTTATTTTAATATGCGGCAACAAGATAACATTATCTATAGCTCCATGTTTGAGGAGAGATTTATAAATCTCATTATATTCATCTGTGTCTCCCAATGGATTTAGAAAACCTGCCGGTAAGACTATCGCCATTTCGCCGCTATTATTCAATCTGGAGTAAAGAGCATTTATTACCTCTGCTAAATTGTGACCATTGGGAAAATAATATAGTATTGTAAAAATCCTATCGCATTTTGCTTTTGCTGCCCAACTATCCACTCTTTTGATTACAACATTATTGTGCTTAATATATGCACAAATATTCCCGACTGCCCAAATGATAGGATCCATTTCCTCTCCTATATAATGTGCTTCCGGACACGCGTCCGCTACTGATGCGATACTGCAATATGGAAGATATACAAGATCTTGATCAGAGATATGCAAAATATCTTGTAGAACCAATTTGGCCAATTCTATCGGAATATTCTCAAAATGGCGTTCTATTTTGGGTAGAATATATTCTAAAATCTCCTTACCACATTGAGCAAGAGACTCTATTTCACTATCTAAAATTAGGGATTTGTCAAAAGAACTAACATGTAGTATTTGTAATATCTTTTCGTCAGCACTTTCTTTAGCAATAATTTGATATATATACCCCAATAAGGTAGAAAAATCAACTTTCACTCCTTTAGATTCTGCTCGTCTTTGGATATCAAGCAAAATATCAATACTGCTTTTTTCGTTTTCCACTATATTTGTATTTTTTGTATTTACCATTATGCTCTCCATAGTTTTGTTGGTTTAGTTGTTTTTTCAAATCCGCTGCAAAAGTACTGCGTTGTTGTGCAACTTTACTGCACAGGTTGTAAGAATCGTACGAAAATCGTGTTTAAACAGTTATATTTCGTAAGTAATCTAATAGTTTTATCAGTTTCTCATCCTCTCTACAATCAGAATACGGTGCGATATAGGTAATAAAACCCTTATCATTTACAAACACATTCAGCCACGCATATCTTCCGGATGTCTGTAAGCAATAGACTATCTTGTATTGCGTCAGTTCTTCGGTCACGCCTACAATCGTCACGCCACAAGCAGCACATGCAAGTAGCAAAAAATCGAACAAAAATTGTGCCACTTGGGATGTGGGTTCATAAATTAGCGGTGGATACTGTTCGGATGCATTCAGCAGATTGAGAAGCGTAGGGTCATTGCTATTAGCCGGATTGAATACACCCCTACTGCTATAGACGAAATCCACCATAACCAAACGGCTGTCCGGCGCAAGGATAAAATAGCGTTCACGATACGGAAGAGATTTGATATTCTGCACCGAGTATCCGCTACCGGCCAGTTGTTTTTCCACACAATGGTACTTCGCCTTTAGAAAGCTGCCGGCATTACAATCATGGAACGGCGTTGGTCCATCCTCAGCTTGTAGCGGAGAAGGATACTCTACACAGCGATGCGAGACTTGCGTGATGTCATTGATTCGCAGTTTGGAAGTTGGCGATACAGAAGGTGCATTTACACAATATAACTTTTTACGCGCACGGGTGAGTGCGGTGTATAACCACCTAAGGCCAAACGAGTTCACATGGATGCCCTCCGCGTTCACGAATACGGTATCCCACTCGCCACCTTGCGATTTGTGACACGTAATAGCATAGCCATACTTCACGCGTAGGGCTGTTACGTATTCGTCCTTCTGGTAGGCATCAATAAAGGCGGCATGATCTTTCCTATCATCCAGTTCATGATGGCGCATGCAGAAATTGATGAATAAGGCCTTGAGTTGCGTAATACTCAAGTTGCGTTGTTCGTCATTCAAGAGCGGATTGACTATAATTTTCCCTTTCCAAATAGTACCAGTAGCCAAGAGCAGTGTTGCCTGCATAAATTCCATTTCTACTACTTTCTTTTCTCCACTCTCCCATACCGGTGCAGACTGCTTAATGGTATGCCCGGTTTCTATAATCTGGGCAAATTCCCCATTCATAATGTCAACAGGTATATGACCCATTTCCTCATTGCGATCATAATGATTGCTGACTACCATGACGATATCGCCTTTGTGGGGATACTGAATATCGTAACCATACATGCGCCGACGAATATCCTGGTTGTACAAGTTCGCGTGGGCATTGCTATACGTTATTACGACCGAATTACCCAACTTTGGGGACGGAAAATGCTGTAGATATGTTTCTACAATTTGCTCTGCTGATAGGTGGATAACATCATCGGAGTAACTGATTTGCAAACTATTGACGGTATTACTCTCGTATGCATCGCGTACTTTCATTGCGTTTACCAAAATACCGCTATCTCTATCCTGACGCATAATTTGCATGAGGGAATAACTTTCCACCTTATACCCTCGACTGCGCAACAAGTCTTCATCTAATGCTTCCGATTGTGTTTCTCCTACGGGCGGTAGTTGGGCAGGATCACCCAAGAGAATCAACTTGCCATCCTTGTGCATGAAAGTAAAAGTCAACAAGTCATTGAGTAGATACTCCGTACCAAACTGCCACAACTCATTCGTCGAAATATGATTCGTAATCATCGAGGACTCATCCACGATGCAGACCTGCGGATTTTCAGTTTGCAGAATCGGAAAAATAATCTTGTAGGTACTATTAGCTATATCATCCTTCTCAACTCTCGTCTGTATATCATGAAAGTTATAGATGCCGCGGTGGATGGTCGTTGCCACATATCCGGTTTTCTTGCGCAGGACGCTGGCGGCACGTCCTGTAGGAGCCATCAAGCGGAATTCCCTACGGTTTTGGCTGAGATAATCCGTAATCTGTTTTATCATCGTAGTCTTACCCGTTCCGGCATAACCTTTGATGACAAATATCTGCCCATCATCCGATGCGATAAATCGTTTTACCGCTTCGAATATTTCATATTGCTCCAGATTCAACTGCATCTTACTATTTTATCGCTATGGCACTCCAACCTAATGTCCCCTTCTTACGGTCGTAAGACAAGACGGCCTTCACTTCTACCATTGCTGCATCGTCATAAGCATTTGCCAACGCAGCATTTACAAATACCTTATCCACAAAACCATATCCGCCTTTGCATTTACGCAGTATTCCTGTGACGGTTTTGCACAATTGTTCATTAGGTTCTCCGCTCACCTCCCAACGTCTGACCTTCGTGCTGCCCGATTGGGAGATTTCTTGCGCATGGAGGCGCAGTATGTCGTTCTTCTTGATGGAATGGATGCGTTTGGAACGCTCCATAAAGAAGCCTTCCTGTCTCTGTTCGGTAAGAAAACTGATAGCACCCTTTTGCGTATTGACATATGTTACCAGCACCTCATAGGTGTTCAGTTTGCCAAACAGGAACTCCTCTGCCAATGCAGCCTGCTCTTGGGCAAACTCCTTATCCCAATTAGCCTGAGTAGCATTCCACCAAGGCTCTCTAATGAGATCCTGAATCGTATACGATGGAGCCTTATTTATCATTCTGCGCGTATCAATCACTTTCTCGATGAGACACTTACCCATCTCACGCTTTCCATGCTGTATGAGATATAAGCCGACCTGTTCGCGCATTTTCACCAGCATCTCATCCTTACCCTTGCAAAGTGCTGCCTTGCAATAGAACTTCATCTTCTCGGCATCGTCATTAACCTCATCACCCAACAATTGCCATACCCAAAAATCCGAGGCTTTTTTTCGCGCAAAGGGTTTGAGTGCTTCCATTGCCTGCTCTATCTTTCCGATCTTAAACAGCAGTTTGGCATTGTAATATGGCAAATATTGGTATTCCGGATGTGCAGCAATAACTAAAGACAGCATCTTTGTAAAATCGAGTATCTTATCTTCATCATCGCATACCAACAAGCATCTACATAGAGCATTATAGGTAGCTTCTGCCACACTCATCAACGCTACGCCATTGTATTCCGTTTTCTTATAATCTTGCGCGCGAAGATTATCCAAATTCCACCAATCGACAAACTCCGGCAAGGTCGGCCAGTTTTTAATCTTGATAGCGGTAGACAGCAAACTACGATACGCCTCACCGGCAGTATTTACTGGAAAGTCTTGCAGAATTTCTATCAGTGTCGCAAGGCCGTCCTTTATACTATCTGCATCTTGCGAACAGTCTGCCAATAATTGCCGAATAGCCCAAAGAACATTATCGTATAGGATAGTCTCCCTATCTATAGGCAGATTTAATGCTTTCAGTTTTTGCAGATAATCATAGAACAAATCGCATCGAGAATAACGTGCGTTCTGCTTCATCAGGCTAACATACACCCACGCGGCGCAACATGCCACCGAGTAATCACGCGGATTGGCTTCGCGCAAAATCTCCACTTTCGCGAGTGCCTCGTCTAGCTGTCCCGACTGGCGAAGATGTGCTATGTCTGCGATGGTTTTCATATTTTCCGCTGCAAAAGTACTGCTTTCGTGTGCAAGAATACTGCACAGCAAAGGCAAAAAAGCAATTTAGTCTTCTTTTACTTCCTTGTTCAGGAGTTGTCTCAAGTCATCCATATCGGGCAGGGCTTTGCGGAGTTGATCAGGCATATCCTCTGCCGTGGTATAGGTAGCTACTCCCATCGGGCGCTTGAAATCCTGAATAACAAATTCTACAAAGTCCTTATTCGCTGATTTGCAGAGCACGATA
>ONBH01000025.1:0-25638 GCA_900316005.1 uncultured Bacteroidales bacterium
TACCTCCGCGCGAAGCCTTGTCAAGTCAACACCCGATGGGCATTCGCGCCTGCACGCCTTGCAGGCAAGACACGAAGATAGAACTTCCTGTACGTCATCTGTCGTTACCAAGCCCTCGCCCTTATCCGTCAGGTATTCGCGCAGTATATTGGCGCGAGCGCGGGTGGTATGAAGTTCGTTATGGCTGACTTTGTAGGCGGGACACATCGTGCCGCCCATCAGTTCCGACTTACGGCAATCGCCGGCGCCGTTGCATTTCTCTACGCGGCAGAGCTGGTCGTTACCCATCATGGAGCGATCTGCCCGTAGCGATTCATCCATGCGTGGCGTATCTACTATCTTATGCGGATTGAATATTTGATGGGTATCCCAACAATATTTGACCTGCTGCATCAGCCGGTAGGCTTCTTCGCCGTATTGCAAGGGGATGAACTCGCCGCGTAGTCGTCCGTCGCCGTGTTCCCCGCTAATGGTGCCGCGATGTTTGCGAACCAGGAGTGTGGTCTCGCGGGCAATACGGCGGAATAGTTCTTTGCCCTCCTGGGTCTTGAGGTTGAGTATCGGTCTCAGGTGCAACTCGCCTGTGCTGATATGCCCGTAGAACACGCAGGATGTACCCAGCCTTTTGAGCATAGCTTGAAAGTCCTTCATGTAGGCAGGCAGACGCGAGGGCGCTACGGCTGTGTCCTCAATAACGCCTGTTGGCTTGGCTTCGCCCGGCATGCCGTTCAGGATGCCTAAACCCGCCTTACGCAGATTCCAGACCTTGGCTACCTCGGCGCCATAAACCCGCGTACAGAGCTTCACCAGACCGCTTCCTATCAGGTCTTGCTCCAATAGGTCAGCCTGATGGTCAATCTCCGAGCGCGTGTCGGCACGTAACTCGGATATAAGGAGTGCTGCCGGATCGCCTGCTACGAAGAAACGTTCTACCGCAGCACTATGCTTGCTCAACTCCAAAATATCGCCATCCATCAATTCGATAGCCGTAGGCTGATGCTTGAGGGCGATTAGGTTGGCTTCGAACGAGGCATCCAAATCGGTACAATGGGCACACAGCACCATGACCTCCTTCTTCGGTAGCGGGTCAAGGGACACCTTGATGCGGTACAGAAAGGCTAAGGTTCCTTCGCTTCCGGTAATGAGTTTGCAGAGATTGATGGTTCGCTCTGAGAAGGGTTTGCTTGGGTCTGTAAGGTCCGCAATAACCTCATCAATAGCGTAGCCGCAACTCCGGCGCTTCAGTTCCTTATCCGGATAACTCGTCTCGATTACGGCCTGTGTCTTGGGGTCAATCGCAAAGCAGATGAGTTGGGCGTAAATCTGTTGGATAAGTGCTTGGTTGTGGGGCGTATTAGTCCAGAACTCCCGTCCGAATCGTGCCTCCAATTCTTGGATTGTATAGTTGGCAAAGTGTTCCGTCGTTCCGTCTGCCAATACGGCATCCGCTTCCAACACGTGGGGGCGGGTGCTACCATAGACCAGCGAGTGTGTTCCGCAGGAGTTATTACCCACCATGCCGCCTATACAGCAACGGTTCGACGTAGATGTCTCCGGCGAGAAGAACAGCCCGTACGGCTTGCATGCCAGGTTCAGTTCGTCGCGCACCACACCCGGCTCTACGATGGCGAAACGTTTCTCCGGATTGATTTCCAAGATATGATTCATGTACCGACTGATGTCGGCGACAATTCCGCTTCCTACCACCTGACCGGCTATTGATGTCCCGCCCGCGCGCGGAATAATAGATGTCTGCAGCTCGGCGGCTTGATGCAGCAAGGCAATGATGTCATCCTTGTTCGCAGGATAAGCCACGCCGTATGGCACCTCGCGGTAAACGCTGGCGTCGGTTGCATAGGCGAGCCGATGAAGGCGGTCGGTCAGAATCATAGGGGCTGTTTGGGGTTTACGATTTCGTGTAGTCGCGTTCGCCAAAGATGGTGGAGCCAATACGTACCATCGTACTTCCTTCTTCCATAGCCAGGCGGTAGTCGTCACTCATGCCCATGGATAGAATGGGTCTCGGTTCTGGGTTCTCGGTTCCGTTGGACCGGATAATGGAGGAATAGGTCTCAGCTATTTGTCTCAGTTCGCTAAAACAACGTCTTATCTCCTGTTCGTCATCCGTCAGGGTAGCCATGCCCATAAAACCGAGTACGCGGATATGGGACGTATTATGGAGTAACTCCATAGCCTCGGGCAATTCTTCGGGTGCAAAACCGGATTTGCTCTCATCCTTTGCCACATGTACTTCGATGAGTATATTGATGACGCGGTCAATACGTGCAGCTTCTTTTTGTATTGCTTCAATCAGATGCAGGCTATCGACCGATTGAATCAGGTGGATAAAGGGCACAATAGCGCGCACCTTGTTGGTTTGCAGGTGCCCGATCATGTGCCAACGGATATCCTGAGGTAGAATCTCGTGTTTCTGCAGCAGTTCTTGCACGTGGCTTTCGCCAAAATCGCGTTCGCCTACGGCATATGCCTCCTCGATGGCTTCTGCGGGATGAAACTTACTCACGCAGACAAGGCTCACATCCGCGTTTAGCGTCGCGCGGATGTCGGCAATATGTTCTTGGATAGCGGTCATGAATCCTTATATCAATTGGTTGCGCGTAGTACCTCCATTATGGGCGAGCGGGTGATGCTGACTATCTCGCAGTCCACGCTTGATAGTTGGTCAGCCAGACTCTTCATGGCATGCTGGATGGTAGAGGCACAAACCAGAATGGTCACAGCCTTGCGGGTCTCCTTGCCGTTATCTTCCACGGTAATAAGTTCCACACGCCCCTTGAACCATCGGTCGCCTTCGTCGGAAGGAATGATGTCAAAGAGTTGTACTTTCTTGCAACTCGGAACCTCTACATCTCCGCCGAAGATATAGGGTTTGATTTCCTCGAGCAGGCGTCCTTCTACGTCGCTACAGTTCAGACCTTCTACCAGATAGGTCTCTTTCACCACGCCCGGGTTATCCTCACCCGTCTGGCGTGTATAGTGGATTCTTAGTTCGTAAAATAACATAATTATCAATTATCAATTATCAACTATCAATTATCAATTATCAATTAGGTTCGCCACTTGCGTGGCATTCAGTTTGCTTTCCGGGAATGAGAAGTGACTTCCTGACCAGAAAAGCAAGGGGCTTACGGGATGTGGTTCTAGAATACGGTCAATCGTTTCTTCGCCATTCTTACCCGTGTGTGTGAGCCGTGTGAAGGGCTGCAGAAAGAATACTACATCGCCTGTAAAGCGTTTCTGGAATGAGTCAGCATATCGGGTGAGATAGACCTCTGAGGCCGGCATGGCGAGGTTGACACCCTCAAACTCCATGAGGAAGTCTGCCACTTGCCGCTGGATGGTAGGTAGCGACAGGTGCTTCTGCTCAATCAACGTGCGGTTGAGAAAGATAGCTTGGCCATAGCCTCCGTCTATCCAACGTTCGTGGCCGTAAAGTGCCATGAGATAGGTGGAGGTAAGGGCGGCGGCTCGATCGGCGTTAAAAGAACGTATTGGTAGGTGGGCAGCCTCCAGGCGTTGGTCGTCGGTACCGGCTATGGGGCGCCCGATAACCAGCAGGCGGTAACTATTCTTGCCGATTCGGCGCTCGAGTTGTTCCATCAGGTAGCCCAAGTCCTGATTGAGGCTCAGGTACATATCTTCTTGTTCGGCAGATAGGATACGGTCGGTCTTGGCATTGGGCGACAGAACGGTCATCTGCAGCAGCAATAAATCGGGCACGTTGTCTTCGCCCAGGTGATTTTTCTTCTGGATAGCCAATGCCAGTTCGGTCACCAACGTATTAGCGCCGGGCGAATGGCGTAGCACATCGCCCTGACGATAGTTGAAGCCTTTGCGACGCTCGTCGTCGGTCGGTTGGTTGTACATCGATATATCCAGTCTGGGTGTCCACATACGTGCGCTTATTTGCTCAAAATGTCCGTTTACGTTCATCTCGTCGGCTTCGGAGGGCAGTCCTTCGGAATAGTAGGAGGTGCTGACCCAACGGATGGGTTCGTAGGCACTTGGCGCACCCAGCCAGCAGCATGCGTTCGCCGCGTGTCCGGCAAGCAGGATCGTTGTTGTGGGTTCTATACCGATGGCATAGATGCCCGCTTCCTCGCCGTAGCGCATACGGATCTTATCGCTTATGGTCGGGCTCAATAGGTTGCGTGCCGAATAGGCCGTTGGTGTGGCGATACCCGACTCGTTGGCGTCTGCCAGTATATCTACAACTTGCCGTGTGGCGCGGTCGAAATACCGATTCATGCAGATGCCGTGTTCGGCCGGCGTTGTGCCCGTCATGAGTGTAGCTGTCGTCTCGTCGCCACCATATACGGCATGCGGATAGCCTACCGTAGTCTGGTAAGCCTCTTCGCTTAGCGTGCGCAACCCGCCTTGCGGCCAGTACGGACGCATTAGACGCAGGTCGTCATCATTCATGCCGTCCACCAACACGACTACCGTCAGCCTCTCCTCCGCTCGCACCAAGAGCGTGAAGCAGATTAAGCAGCAAATTAACGAAAATATGCGATGAATCTTATACATATATACACCAGTAAAATAAGGAATAAACGTATTCCAAACCCGACAAGCGGATGGATGGAGAAAAACGTGAGGAAGCACACCAAGGCCAACAGCAGGCCGTAGAGCACGAGGAATAGTATATCAAGCCAACGGCTGACTTTGCCGCGTCGTCGATCGTAGATACTGATAGCGATAAGCGCCACAACGACCAGACTAATCCCGAAATACCAAGTCTTGTACCAGGGGATAGGCCGGATAACGAAGTGTTCAATCGCTTCTTTCCTTACTACAGGTGTGCCGTCCGGTAGTGTGGCTTCGGATAGGTAGAACATCAGTTCCTCCGGCAGAAACAATCGTTCCTCGCCTTGCATCTTATGTTGCGAGCGGGCGCCAAAGAGCAATTCGATACCGAAGTCAGCCCAGCTGCCCACACCCGTATAGCGTTGGATAAAACGCCTATAGCTCACCCCCTCCGACCCTTGGTAGGTCGAGCGAATGCTATCGCCCAACACGCTCTGAATCAGGCGGTAAGGGCGTGTAGCACAGTTGTCAAAGACAAAATTATAGAGGTAGGTGCGATTCTCGGGCAGGTAATTAACCAGTAGGGCATCAATCATCTGCTCGCGTTGGGCTGTTGTGAGGTTGAGAACCTGCTCATATACAGGCCTGTTCTCTATGCGGTATTCGAAGAGGAAGTTGTCTAATGTAGCCGCGCCGAGCATATACCAGGTCTCGCCACGTACGAACTTCCAGTAGAAATGGTCGGTATTGAAATCAAAAATGCCATAGTTGAATACCCAGTCTGTTCCGTTCTCTGGGTCATAGATGCGGATGGCAGTATGACCGTAACGCGCATAGAGTTCCTCACCCGGCGTACAGGTCAGTAGTGACACTTGTGTCGCGTCACTCCATTCCAAGGCATGGATGCTGAGCGAGAATAAAAGTCCTATGACAATCAATAACTTACGCATAGACTATGTAGATAAGGTTGGGTATGAATGTACCGGCGATACCAAGCAGGTAGCCCGCCACGACTTGCTCGGGCGTATGGGCATTCGCTTGTATGCGCGCGTATAATATAAGGAGTGACAGCACAAAAAATCCCATAATCAGCCCCACCGGCAGCAGACTGTAGAATAGGCAGAAACTTGCCAGCCCCCCTATAAGCCCGCCTATTCCGGCACTATGGGCGGATATTTTCCACCAACGGTTGATAATCGCCACTACGATGAGTACGCCGGTTGCCCCTATGGCTGTCCACACCATACACATGGGGGCCTTCAGTACGGCGTAGGTAAAATACGCCCAGAAGGCAAAACCGCCTATAGCATAAATATAAGGCGTAGTGCGTTCACGCGGGTCGCTCAAATCCAGGCTCTTGACCTGTTTCTTCAGCAGCATATAGACGATTAGACTCAACGGCACAAAGCAGGTAAAAAAGAATGTACCTATGAGTGACACCAACCAGTAACGTGTCAGCAGCGGTATGCCCGTCTGTTGATTAAATCCGTATAGGAACAACGCCATGCCGTAGGTAGGCACAAAGAGCGGATAGAAAAGTACACTAATCGCTCGGCTGAGTATGTCGGGAAACTTACCTTGCATCGTTAATGTACTTTCTTACGTAGACGTGCTACCGGTATATTGAGTTGCTCGCGGTACTTGGCTACGGTACGTCGTGCCAGGTTGTAACCGCGTAACTTAAGGATTTCCACCAATTGAATATCGGTTAGCGGGTGCTGTTTGTCTTCGGCGTTGATGACCTCCTTTAGGATGCCTTTGATCTCGCGGGTGGAGATCTCTTCGCCTTCGCTATTGGCGATACTCTCGGAGAAGAAGAACTTCAGCGGAAAGATTCCAAATTCGGTCTGCACATACTTGCTATTGCTGACGCGTGAGATGGTACTGATGTCGTAACCCGTTCGCGTCGCAATATCCTGCAATATAAGGGGTTTTAGGTATGTCACATCGCCTTCGATAAAGAAGTCTTTCTGTGCATCCAGAATCGCTTGCATCGTGCGCATGAGTGTCTCGTTGCGCTGTTTGATGGCATCGATAAACCAGCGTGCGGAGTCAATCTTCGACTTGACGAACCGGAGTGCTTCGCGTTGTTTCTTGTCCTTCTTGTCGGATGACTCCTTGAAGCTCTTGAGCATCTCGTTGTATTCGCGATTGACGCGCAAATCGGGTATATCGCCGGTATTGAGGGTGATGGTGAAGTTACCGTCGTGGTTGTCGATGAAGAAGTCAGGGATAACCGTTGTCTGGTGCCTGTCATATACAGTTCCGGACCACGCGCTGCCGGGCTTGGGGTTGAGACGTGTGATCTCGTTCATCACGTCGCGGAACGCATCCTCGTCCAGGTGCATACGTTCGCGAATACGGTTCAGGTGCCGTTGGGTAAAATCCTTATAGTGCTTCTCCAGCAGGGTAATAGCCCGTTCGATCGCGGGCGTAGGTTCTTTCTGTCGGAGCTGAATCAGCAGGCAATCCTGCAGGTCATAGGCACCAACTCCGGGTGGGTCGAAGGTCTTAATCTCCTCAATAATTGAGCGCATCTCGTCATCGGAAACCGTCAGACCCTCGCGGAAAGCAAGGTCGTCAACCAGTTCTTCGGCTGTACGCCGCAGGTACCCGTCTTCGTCTATATTGCCCACTACGAACTTGGCAATATGCCGTTGCGGCTTATCCATATGGGTCAGATAAACCTGGCTCTTGAGGTACTCACCAAAACTGATGCCGACGGAGAACGGTATATCACGCGTATTATCGTCATCCTCGCTATAAGAGCCCTGACGGTATAACTTATAGTCGGGCGTCTCGTCGTCCTGAATATAGTCGTCGTAGTTGAAATCCTCATTCTGTAAGGGATTCTCGTACGCTTCATCGTTTCCGTAGTCTGGCTCTTCGTCTATATCGTTTCCGAGGCTGTCGGCGTCGCTATTCGTATCTATGCCTTCCTCCAGGGCCGGATTGTCTTGCAACTCCTCGTCGATACGTTGCTGCAAGTCGCACGAAGGCAACTCCAGCAGTTTGACAACCTGTATCTGGGTAGGTGTCAGTTTCTGCTGCAGTTTTTGCTGAAGGGATAGTTGAAGTGCGGACATAACCAATAAGACTTTTTTTTATTGCAACGCGCGCAGGGTTTGTGTGATATATTCCAACTGCTCGTTGTCCAACTCGGTATGCATCGGTAGCGACAGCACGCAGCGCACCAGTTGCTCGGCTACGGGGAAGTCGCCCTCCTTGTAGCGTGCATCTTGGTAGGCTTTCTGCATATGCAGCGGTACCGGATAGTATATCATCGAAGGAATACCTTTCTCCTTCAGTTGCTGCTGTACCGAATCGCGGTCGATACCGGTCATGCGAAGCGTGTATTGGTGGAATACATGGGTCGAGTGGGCTTGTCGTTCGGGTATGAGCCAACGCGGGTCACTACCCAGCACCTCGTCATAATATGCAGCCGCATGGTTTCGTGCTGCAGTAAATTCATCCAGGTGGCGTAGTTTGACGTCCAGTATAGCAGCCTGCAGGCTATCCAGGCGCGAGTTGACACCCACTTTGTCGTGGTGATAGCGCACCTTGCAGCCGTGGTTGGCTATCGCGGCTATCTTCTCGGCCAACGCATCATCGTTGGTAAAGAGTGCGCCGCCATCGCCATAGCAGCCTAAGTTCTTCGAGGGGAAGAAACTGGTGCAACCGATGTGTCCCATCGTGCCTGCCTGACGTACTGTGCCATCGCTAAAGGTATAACGAGCGCCGATGGCTTGGCAGGCGTCCTCCACGATATAGAGCCCCTGTTCGCGTGCGATTTCCAGCAGCGGTTCCATATCGGCGCATTGTCCGAACAGGTGAACCGGCACGATGGCTTTGGTACGCGGCGTGATGGCTTTGCGTACAGCCTCTACGCTCATGTTCATCGTGCCCCAATCTACATCTACTACCACGGGTTTCAGCCCCAATAGCGCCACCACCTCTGCGGTTGCGATGAAGGTAAACGTCGGCGTGATGACTTCGTCGCCCGGACGCAACCCCAGAGCCATTAAGGCAATCTGTAGGGCATCCGTCCCGTTGCCCACGGCTATGACATGTTTGGCACCTGTATATTCCGCCAGGTGCTCCTGAAAACGGCTGACCTGCGGACCTTTTACAAACTGGGTCGATTCGATTACCTCGCGGATGCCCGCATCAATATCGCTCTTGAGGCGTTCGTATTGGGTCTTCAGATCGACCATCTGAATGTTTCTTGTTATTGGCATAATTTATATCTCTACGATATATTCTACTTTCTCAGGTTTGATAGTCGTGCATTTCGCTTTGGTGGTCTTGACCTCTACCTGTACCGGAATCGCGTCGGTAGGTTTCTGCGGATATTCGCAATAGACATTTACATCCTTCTCTGTGACCTCGCGGAATTGATCCAATCGTAGTTGCAGCGTTACCTCTGCCTGATTGGGGAAGAGGTGCATCTTCTTACCTTTGGGCACATTGCGTACGCGGATGGGGACTGTCAGCACTTTCTCCGTACGCGGGTGCTGGTAGGCTGCGCGAATGTTTTCCGGCTCAATGCGAACCAGACGACTCGTTTCCGGCAGGATGTCCTCTACGGCATTGCGCAGTTTCTCGTTGCTCAGATTGATCTCGCCGTGGTCCTCACGGAAGTAGTTCTTCAAATCGAAGGTCAGAGACGGTTTGCTGCGTTGCAGATGTCTCAGATGACTACCATCATCCAAAATATGAATTTGAATAAATTCGGGTAAGGGTTGACTGAGCTTGACATCACTTGGGCGGCCCGTATAAATCATGCGGACTTCCACCGTGTTGTCGCGCACCGTATTGTAGGCATGGCCCCACCAGATTAGTGTTGCCAATGCCACAAATGCCAAATAGGTCAGTAGTTGCTTAATCATTACCCATCCCCTTTTTCGCTACTTATGCTTTCTCACTCGGCGCATTCTGTGCGTCTTCGGCTACGGTGTAGATGCTGCCTTTGTCCACCTTGATGATGACGTCTTTGGCTATCTCTACGAGGAAAGTCGTATCCTGCACATCCTTGATAAAACCGTATATACCGCCTGCGGTAACGACCTTATCACCTTTTTTCATGCTTTCGCGTTGTTTCTGTAACTCTTTCTGTTTTTTGGTTTGCGGACGGATCATGAAGAAGTAGAACACTACGAAAATCAGGATCATCATAATCCAGAAACTCCATTGGCTACCTTGCTGTGCGCCGGTAGCAGCTGCATCTTGCAGATAAATTAAATTCAGCATATCAATAAATTTTAAATTTTAAATCTTAAATCTTAAATCCCCGGTTGGAGCTGGGGTTCTTACCTCATGGTCATCGCTTTGGGCAGTTGATCGTTGCGTTTCATCTCGCGCAGGATCTCGTCTAAGATACCATTGATGAAGATGTGGCTCTTGTCGCCCGAATATTCCTTGGCTATCTCAATATACTCGTTGATGCTGACCTCGATGGCGATATTGGGGAAATTGATAATCTCCGCCAGGGCAGCCAGCAGGATGATTTTATCCATATATGCCACGCGGTCAGGGTCCCAGTTCTTGAGGTGCGAATAGATCATTTCTTGGTATTCATCCTTATGCGCCAGGGCTTGGTGCAGCAGTTCGGTACCGAAATCCAGCTCATCCTCGCGTTCAAACATAGGCAGCAACTCCTGATTGGCGTCGCTGTCTTCGCGAAAACGCTTGATAGTCTTGATGATGTAACTGATGATCTCGTCTGAATCAGAAGTCCAGTTCTGCCGATCCAGCACCAGCTCCAATTCCTCCAATGCCGAATACAGAATCTTGTTTTCGGTCATCAGTTCGGTGTATATCTTGCGCCACAGTTTCTTGTCGGTATCGTAGTCGGTTTCTTTGAGTGCCATATATTCCTTGTAGAAATCGCTCTCGATTAGTTCTTTGTAGATACCCGATACTGCACTCATGCCGGCGTCCCACTCCAGGTGTTCGTTGGCCATAATCTTGCGGAGGGCATTATTCTGGAACATCTGCTCGGCAAACTTGTTCTTGATGAAACGGGTGTTGGGCGTGTACGAAATATGGGTCACGCGTGCGCGATGACTGGCTTGCTCGTTTTGCTCGCGGGCGTAACGAGTGAGTTCGTTGACGAAGTCCAACAATATAGCGTACAGGCTGTATGTGTCGGAATAACTTTTTAGCAACTCTTGCCTTGCTCTTAAAGGCGTTTTTTCGCCATCTTTGTAGTACGCGTAGAGGGTCTGAACTACCTTCGTGCGCACCATTGCTCGATTTATCATAGGTCAAATTTCAAAAATATCGTGCAAAATTACAAAAAAAAAATCAAATACACAAAAAAATTTTGTAGTCTTAAAAAAAAATAGTAATTTTGCACCCTGAAAATGTAAAACTAATTAACATTTGTGATGGAAAATCGTAGAAATGAAGATCGAAAGGAACCCGAAATCGTTTATTCGCGTTCGGTGAAAGCAGGCAAGCGTATCTATTATCTGGATGTCAAGAAGGCTCGCAACGAGGACCTCTATCTCTGCATCACGGAGAGTAAGAAACGTAGCGCCGGTGATGAGGAAAACCCCCAGTTTGAGAAACACAAATTATTCCTTTATAAGGAGGACTTTGCGCACTTTACCGAGGGACTAAACGATGTTATTAACTTTGTGAAGAATCAGTTTGGCGAGATAGAAGAGCGTCAGGAGTGGATTCCGCAAGACAAGGAAAACAGCATTGCAGAAGAGACTCCGACCGATACTACAGAACTCAAGGCTGAGGCTGTGACCGAGGAGGTCAAAGAGGAGAAAAAAAGTCGTGGATTCTTCGGACGCTTTATGAAGGACTAAACGTTCATCAGCCGCGTCATCTCGGAAACAATGGTTTCCGCTACAGCCTCCTTCGTCTGAAGGGGGCTTTCTTTTGCCGTGTTGTCGGGGAAGAGTAGGGTGACCTTATTGGTGTCTGTGCCAAAACCGGCTCCTGCATCGCGTAGCGAATTCAGCACAATCATATCCAGGTTCTTGCGCCTCAGTTTGTCCTGCGCATGGGTCTGTTCGTTCTGTGTCTCTAAGGCAAACCCTACCAAGCATTGCCCGGGGCGCTTCTCCGTCCCTAACGCGGCTGCTATATCACGCGTCGGGCTGAGGTGGAGCACCATCTCGTCCTTGCCGCGTTTGATTTTCTCATCGGCGCATTGGGCAGGCATGAAGTCCGCCACAGCCGCACATAGTATTGCAGCATCAGCCTTTGGCCAGCATTCCTCGGCTGCACGCGCCATCTCCATTGCCGATGTCACGCGGATGGTCTCAATCGTGGCTGTCGGTGTGAGTGACGGAAACGCTTCGGGCAGAGCTTGCGTTACAGGGCCTGCGATCAGTTGTACTGTCGCACCTCTATTATAACACGCGCGCGCGAGTGCAAAACCCATCTTACCCGTCGAGTAATTCGAGATAAAGCGAACCGGATCAATCTTTTCCTGCGTAGGACCGGCGGTGATGAGTATCCGCTTGCCTGTAAGGGTCTTGGGTGTCAGCCGGTAGCGCAATGCCTCTACGAGCTTGTCTATCTCAGCCATTCGCCCCTTGCCTTCGCTGCCGCATGCCAGAAAACCGCTTTCGGCATCCATCAGCAGAATGTTGTCGGTCGCAGCTAAGGTCTGCATGGCACGTTGGGTTGCAGGATTCTGGTACATCTTGTCATTCATCGCCGGCGCAATGACCACGGGTTTGCGCATAGCGGCAAACGTCGTAGTCAAGGCATCGTCGGCAATACCGGCTGCAAACTTACCTATTACATTGGCTGTAGCCGGTGCCACAAGCATCGCATCCGCCCATTCGGGCAGCGATATATGCTCGGTGGCGTGTTCATTGATTGCGGCAAACACATCGCTATACACCCGCGCTCCGCTCAGGGTCTGAAGCGTCAGCTCGGTAACAAACTCCAAGGCATGCCTTGTCGTTGTTACGCGGACTTCTGCTCCCTGTTTCTTGAGCAGGCGAATCAGTTCCGGTATCTTATAGGCAGCTATGCCGCCCGAGATACCGACTACTATGTGCTTGCCTGCTAACATCATATGTTCTTCAGTTGGTCGTCTTTCGAACCGATGCGATACACCAACTCGCCATCGATGAACTCCTGCGTAGCAATCAGGGTAGGCTTGGGCAGCTTCTCGTAACTACGCGAGATTTCAATCTGTTCCTTGTTTTCGTACGCATCATCCAGGGCATCCTGGGGTTGCGAGAAGTCCTGCAACTTGCCATCCAACTCGCGCTTCAGGGCATTGGCAATCTGGTTCGAACGCTTACCGATGATAGCAACGGTCTCATATACGTTGCCTACTTTCTCGGTCAACTGGTTCATGTCCCGTGTGATTGTATTCTTCGGGGCTTTGGTCTTTTTGTAATCCATAAAATATCAATTATCAAAATATCAATTATCAACTATCAACTATCAATTGTCAACTATCGTACGGCTTTAGCCGATCGTTCGAGGCTTTGCCGAGATAAGAATTATCAACTATCAACTATCAACTATCAACTATCAACTATCCAATATCCTTCGTATCTCCTTTGCCATCTTCTCGGCTTCTTTCAGGTGTTTACTCTCGGGATAGTCATTCTTGAAGTTATAGTACTCATCTTCGGTTTCCAGGGCGCGTTCGCGACGCTTGCTGTCCACCGAGTTGATAAGTTGCTGGTACTTGGCGGCGAGTATATACCAACTTAGTTCCTCTTGGTAGCTGTTGTTGGGATAGTTCTTCATCGCATTCTTGGCGGTTATCTCGCAGCTGAGGTAGTTGTTGCCCAGATACGTTCCTAAGTTGTAGTACAGCTTGGCATTCAGTAGTTCCTTGTAGGCCAGCCTGTCATATAACTCAGCCATCTCTTTGTACGCCTGTTCGGCATACGGGCTCTCGGGGTATAACTCCACAAACTGGGTAAAGGCGGTGATTCCCTTGCGCGTGTCTGTCTGGTCCAGACGTGCATCCGGGGCATCCAGGTAGTAGCAATGACCGATATGAAAGCGCGCCTCAATGGCGTAACGCCCCTTGGGATAGTTGCGTAGGTATGCCTCGTAGTAACTGGCAGCCGAAGTATATTGTTTCTGCCCCATATAGCTGCGTGCCAGATACGTGATAACCTCCTGTGCGCGTTCTGTTCCTTTGTAGTAGGGCGAAACATCCTCCAGCAGCGTCAGCGCCTTGGAGTACTTGCCTTCGTTGAAATACGCCAAAGCACTTTCGTACTTCAGATCCGGGTCATGCGACTTCAGCAGTTTCTGATAGTCGCCGCATCCCGTCATCACCAGCATGGTTAATACTATGTATATAATCCGTTTCAAGGCTTAATATTGCTATTTGTTTTTGGCTATTTATCGTACTATGTTTTGTTTTTTTTGCGAACGAATCTTCGGTATTTTACATCCTAAACTCGCAAATCCACAATTCAGCCTGCAAAGATACGACAAAAATTGCACATACGCAAATTTTCGGACACTTTTTTGCAAAAATAGAGTTCAGACTCTATATTTTATCCGCCAGAATGGTGCTTATGCAAACATGAGCACCCCTTCCGTTGGCTAAAATATAGAGTAGAACTCTATTTTTGCAAAAATACAGATATTCATTATTCATTATTAATTATTCATTGAAAAAGTTTGCGTATGTCATTTTTTTGTTGTACCTTTGCACTCTAAACTGCAAAAACGACTCTATTGCAGCATTAAATGAAAATATAAAAATGGAAATCAATATGATAAAACGTTCGGATGTGTATTTTGGTGTGGCATGCATCGTGGTGCTGCTGCCGTTCTTTGTGTGTCGTCCGCTCTACGAGGCATTCCTTTGGGCAACGATGCATCATCCGTTTATGATGGCATTTCTCAAGTTCGGCATTCTATCTACCGCCGGTGAATGTATCGGCTGCCGGATTCGTACGGGCGAGTATGTGCCCAAGGGATTTGGCGTGGTGCCGCGTGGAATCACGTGGGGATTCTTAGGCATGCTTATTACAGCAGCTATGACCATCTTCTCAACAGGTGTGCCTGCCGTATTGGCTATGCTTGATATCACGCCGACGGAAGGCACCTATGCCGACTTGCTGAAAACGGGCATTCTGACCTCGCGTTCGGGCTATCATGTGCTGGCTGCATTTGCCGTGTCGGTGTTTATGAACTGCCTGTTTGCGCCTGTGTTCATGGTGCTGCACAAGGTGAGTGACACGCATATCATGGAGCACGGCGGCACGATAGGCGGGTATTTCTCGCGTGTGGAGTTTGGCAGGATATTCACGAACCTGGATTGGGAAACCATCTGGAACTTCCTATTCAAGAAGACCATTCCGCTATTCTGGATTCCGGCGCATACCCTTACGTTCCTATTGCCGCCCGAGTGGCGCGTGCTGTTTGCCGCCTTGCTGGGGGTGATGTTAGGCGTATTCATGTCCTTAGCCGCGAGAGGAAAAAGATGATGTATAATGTACAAAGGATAATTCGTACATATAAATAAATCGTACATAAATCGTACATCGTACATAATACATCGTACATAAAAATAAATTGTCTAATCGTAAATAGTTTTATGGTACTAAAAACACAAACAATTACCGTAACGCCCGAGATGGCAGCCGATCGGGTAGGTTCGGGTCTCTTGCACGTATATGCTACGCCTATGGTAGCGGCGCTGATGGAGAGCACCTCTATTCTTTGTATTGAGGACCTGGAGGCGGATGAGACCACCGTTGGCGTGGAAATCAACGTGCAACATGTCAAGGCTACCGCTATCGGCGAGCAGGTCACCTGTACGGCCTGCCTCAAGGAGCAGGATGAGCGCAGCTATCATTTCATCCTGCGCGTAGAGAACGCCCGCGGCGAGGAGATAGCCGAGGGTACGCACGTGCGCGTTCGCGTTAATAAGGAGCGCTTTATGAGCAAGCTGAACGGAGCGAGCTGAGCACGTAGCGACGTTAGGTTCGCAGAACCCATACACGTTCGGTAGCACGCGTCAGCGCGGTATAGAGCCAGCGGTAGTCCGGAGCGGGGATTTCGGTTCCGGGTTCTCGGTTTTGGGTGCTTAGCGAGGCTGTAGGACCTTGGTCGATGAATACATGCCGCCATTGGCCGCCCTGAGCCTTGTGGCAAGTCACGGCATAGGCGTAGCGTATCTGTAGGGCGTTATAGTACGGCGAAGCCTGAATAAGCTCATTGAGTTCGCGCTTGGAGTGTATCTCGGGGTAGTCCTCCGCGATGCGTTGATATAGTTCGCGTTGTAGTTTGTAGCTGTCCTCAGGGGTTGGCGTGACGAGTGTGTCGAGCCAGACGAGAACGCTGATTTCATAGGGGTAGTCTAACCCTTGCAATTCGGCTTCGGCGAACTGAAAACCGTACATCTCGTGGTGCTTGCGTAGGCGTACCACCTGAAACATGTCGCCGTTGGCAAGGAAGGGGATAAGGAGTTCACCCTTGTCATCTTTGTAGGATGCAGTCTGAAAACTATTGTTACGGCTGACCATGATGCGGTCGCCGGTATTGAGCAGTTCGTCGTAGTCGAGCAGTTGGGCGCGGACGCCTTGGTTATAGAGGTTGGTTCGTCGATTGCTGCGGGTGATGATGAGCGTTTCCTCCAGACCTACTGTATGGTAGCTCTGTTCAATCTGTTCGACCATCTCGATGGGCGGAAGGAGTCTCAGATCATCGGTCTCGGTAAGGGGGATAATCGTCTTAGCTTGGCGTAGCTTTGTGGCATTAAGCAGGATTCCGCTATCGCCGGCCTGGCGTGCAACCTCGGTAAGCGTACCGGTGTGTACATCCAGCCCGTAGTCGGATAGGTAATCGGGATTGAGTGCGGGACTCTCATCATGCCCGACGGGCGGCAACTGGGCGTCATCGCCGAGTAGGAGCAGACGATTGCCGTTCTGCATGAATACATAGCGGATGAGGTCGTCGAGCAGGCTGCCCGAACCGAATACCGCATTGTCGCGTTCGGCGGATAGCATGCTGGCCTCATCGACTACAAAAAGGGTGTTGCTTAGGTTGTTGAAACCGATGTTAAATTGTTCACCTGTAGCTTGTGCCCGACGGTAGATCTGCTTGTGGATGGTATAGGCGGGATGACCGGCATAACGCGCCAGTACCTTAGCCGCCCGACCGGTAGGAGCCATCAGAACGATGGGTTGCTCCAGAGCCTGAAGCGCCTTGACCAATGCGCCGACAATGGAGCTCTTGCCCGTTCCGGCATACCCTCGCAACACGAAACAGGGGCGCTCGGCCTGTGTGAAGAGAAACTCCGCCAGCTGGCGGATAAGTATCTCTTGACCGCTGTTGGGCGTAAAAGGCAACGCGGACCGAATCTTGCTATGCAGGAATTGTTGGATCAAGGGGAGTTGAGTTCAGTTTAGTGTTTAGAGTTGAGTGTTGAGTGCAGTTTAGCGAAGAAAGTGGATAGTTTATGCAGGAAAGTTGAAAAAAAATGTAAAAATATTTGCGTATGTCAAAAAAAAGCAGTACTTTTGCAGCCGATTTTTAATCGAGAGCACTTGTTGCTCGAGAAAAACGGCTCCTTTGCAGCCGATTTGTCAGCAAATGTGTTTGACAGGGACTTTTGGCAGGTACTTTACGACCAGCTCCCCATGAATTCCCCCAGGTCTTGACCGAAGCAAGGGTAATGGGTTGTAGCGGTGCGATAAAGATAGCCTGCCTTTTTTTAATGAATAATTAACAATGAATAATGAACAATGAATAATTAACAATGAACATTGAATAATGAATATTTTTTGTAGGATGTACAATTATTCATTTAAAAAGATATTCATTATTCATTAATCATTATTCATTCATTAGGGATATTCATTATTCATTAATCATTATTCATTCAAAAAGATATTCATTATTCATTAATCATTATTCATTCAAAAAGATATTCATTATTCATTAATCATTATTCATTCCAAAAGTCTTGTTTTCTCGCCGGTGATGGTATAGACATCATTTCCGCGGAGGATATAGATTCTGCCGTTGTGGAAGTACTTCACGGCTTCCGTTTGCGGTTCGGCTTCCGGCATGATAAGGTCGGAGTGTATCAGTTCCAGACCGGCTTGGTAAGCAGCATAGGCATCGGGAATACCGTATCCGTAGTGGCTGTTGGGTGAGGTGTAGCGATCGGTGGACTCGATGATGAGTTGCCGGATGGTAGCGGCATCCAGATCGGGTAGGGCACTCCATAGCGTGGCAGCCATGCCGGCGATGAGGGGGCAAGCAAAACTGGTGCCATCGCCTGTGATGATACTACCGCGTGTGTTGATGAGTGTGGTACCGGAACCCACAGCGCAGACCTCGGGTTTGACGCGTCCGTCGGCCGATGGACCATACGACGAGAAGGAGGCGATGTGTCCGTCGGTATCGACAGCCCCGACCGTCAGAATACTATCTGCATCTGCGGGCGCGGATATATAGTGCCAGGTGTCGATACCCTCGTTACCGGCTGCTACTACCACTAACATTCCTTTTCTGGCAGCAATTGTTGCAGCCCGGCTGCAACGAGTGTTTTGTCCGTTCATGTCGCTGTAGCTGAGGTTCCAAGAGGTGTTGTCGAAGTTAAAATACCCCAGACTGCTGGACATCACATTCACGCCCAGGCTATCGCATTTCTCAACAGCTACGACCCAGTTATCCATCTCCTTGGGGCTCTCGGTCAGGGCCTCTTCGGAACGCATGAGGTAGTACTCTGCGCCTGTCGCAGCACCATAGTAGCCGTCTTGTATAGCAGCAATAGCTGAGAAACACTCGGTTCCATGTGACCCGTTTGAGCCGGTATAGAAGTCATCGGCATCATCCGTTAGGTCAAAGTGACCCAAGATGCGGCTTCGTATGGAGTCGAAGCATGCCAGACTGTGCGTGTTGGTAAAACCGCCATCGCAAACCGTGAGCAGTATGCCTTGTCCGCAGTAGTTCAAGCGATGTAGCGGCAGCAAGTTATACAACGCCAATTGCTCATTGGTCTGCGGTATGACAATAGGGCCGGCTTCCTTTTCGTTACGTAGTTTTTTGAGGCGCTCGGGGCTGTACCAACTGCCGGCAGGTGTGTTATCGCGTGTCTGCTCAATAGCGGCCACCCAACTCTTGCCGTTGATGGCATTTATCTGCGCTTGTGTACCGGTAACGGTAGCACCATTCATCCAGCGACTGGTGTGCATGATGGTAAGCCCTGCAGCACGCAGGCTATCGAGGTAGGCGGGACTAACGGCGTAGTCCAAGGAATCAATGGGAATATCCCATTTCTGGCGTTGCTCTATGGCACGCGGACTGAGGCAGATTTCGGTACTGCCCTGTTTGTCGGGGAACTGAATCCACCAACAGAATGCACTCAAAAAGATACTCAGTATGGTTTTCATGGTAAATAATAATTTTAAATTTTAAATTTTCAATTTTCAATTTCTTCTTTCAAGAAGAACCACGTTCTCTACGTGCTGTGTGTGGGGGAACATATCTACGGGTTGTACTTCGGCTACGCGGTAGTGTGCATCCAGTAGGTTCAGGTCGCGTGCCTGCGTGGCGGGGTTGCAACTCACATAGACGATGCGTTTGGGGTTGGCACCTATGATGACATTAACGACATCCTCGTGCATACCGGCACGTGGCGGGTCGGTAATGATGACATCCGGGTGTCCGTGTTCGCGGATGAAGTCTGCGGTCAGGATATCCTTCATATCGCCGGCATAGAACTCGGTCTTATGGCTCAGACCATTCAACTCGGCATTCACTTTGGCATCCTCGATAGCCTCGGGAACGTATTCGATACCGATAACTTTTGACGCCTGTTTGGCTACGAAATTGGCTATTGTCCCCGTGCCGGTATAGAGGTCATAGACTAACGGTCGTTGGCCGTTCGATAACCGACCGGTATCCGATAACCATCGTTCGTCGAAGGCAAAACGGCGTGCTACCTTATATAGTTCGTAGGCTTGCCGGGTATTGGTCTGGTAGAACGACTTGGGGCCGACCTTGAATTGCAGTCCTTCCATCTCCTCCATCAGGTGATCCTGACCGCTATAAACCTGCACATCGAGGTCGCCAATGGTGTCGTTGAGCTTCAGGTTGAGCACATACTGCAGGCTGACAATCTCGGGGAATGCCTTATGGATCGTCTCCAGCAGCTGAATGCCCGCTTGGGTTACGGGTGCTCCGAAGACCAGTACCAGCATCAGTTCGCCCTTGTGGTTCGAACGCAGAATCAGGTTCCTGAGGTCGCCCGTATGGCTACGTTCGTTGTAGAATGTGAGCTCGAGCGCCTGTGCCTGCTCGTAGATAAGATGCCGGATGCGGTTGTTGATTTCGGGCATGAGGTGGCAGGTGTCGATATGCAGCACCTTGTCAAAGCAGTTGGGAATATGGAATCCCAGTCCGGGCGTGAAGGGGATACCTTGCTTCATTTCTTCTGGCGTAAGCCATTGGTGGTCGGCAAAGGTGAACTCCAGTTTGTTGCGGTATTCGTATATCTCGTTGCTGCCCAAGATAGGCGAGATAGGTGGCAGCTCCACGTGCCCGATGCGGCGGAGGTTATCCTCGACCTGTCGTTGTTTCCAGATGAGTTGTTCCTCGTATGGCAGGATCTGCCATTTGCACCCACCGCAGACGCCATAGTGGCGGCAACGTGCCTCGCAGCGTTTGGGCGAAGGGGTGATGAGGCGTGCCACGCGAGCCTCCATGAAGGAGTGTTTCTTACGTGTGACCTGCAGATCGACTACATCGCCGGGTACGCAGTACGGCACAAAGCACACCAAGTCTGTACTCTGTACTCCGTCAGCGTTAGCGGTCTGTATTCTACAGAGCGCTTTGCCCTCGGCGGCTACGTCGGTAATGGTGATATTAGTTAGTAGCGGGAGATTTTTTTTCTTCATATAGTTGTAGTATTGCTTGTCGGTATAGGGTGCTGAAGTCTTCCAGGCTCTCGAGTGGGATACCCCATAGGATGAGGCGGTTCTCCCAGCGAATAGCAGCTCCGAGGTTGGTGTCCGTATAGCGGGCGATGATTTGTCCGCCTCTATAGGGTTTGAATGCTGTGGCGTGTTCGGCGGCAAGACGCTCCTCGTTAGGCCGGAGGTTATAGCGGTAAATCGTGCCATCCATCGTGCGGATACGTTCGCTGGTGGAAGCGAAGCGGGCGGCTGTATATCGGGCTTCTCCTACATACGAACCGGAAACCAATACGCGTCCGCCAACGGCAGCATAGCGTTCGAAAGCCTTTCGCCAGTTTCGGTTCATCGCGGTATCGCGTCCGGCTATATAATCCACAATGCGGTATTGGTCAGGGCAAACGGAATCGGGATGGCAGTCTGACGCGCAGCTCACGTAGCTGATGCCCATGGCTTTCAACTCGCGCCCATGCATCACGGGGTAGTCAAAGGTGTTACCGACGACATTCATTCCCAGGTAATTGGAATAGCACATGCCGTAGCCGCAGTTGTCATCATCCACCCACAGACTGCGCTTGTCAAAGTCCATCTGTTCGCCGAGCCAGGCACGCTCTATGCCGTCAAAGACCGGATAAGTACCGGGCACGATGCCGGCATAGGTGCTGTCGATGAACCATTGGGGTCCGCGTAACTGGCGGAAGGCATTTACAATCAGTACTGCAGGGGCGATGGAGTCGTTGGCGCGGAAGGCAGATAGTGTTTCCGACGCACGGCTCTCACCACCGGCATTAAGGGCGCTGACGCGGAAGTCATATTGCACTCCGGCGCGAGCGGGTAGGGTAAGACCGGCTTGGCGAACGATGGTGTCGCGCCATGTAGTCTCATTCTCGCGGATAAAGACGCGGTAGGCATCGGGGGTGGCTGTCGGTTCGAGCGGATCGGGCTTTGCCTCCCAGCTTAACTGCCAGTCTGTATCCGCCTGTTCTACACGCAACCGATGAACCGGCAGGGGCTGAATGATACACGCATCGGGATTCAGACTATCTGTATAAGCCAGGTAGCGGACAATACCTTTATATATCGCGCGCGAGAGAATGAACTGCGCTTCGGGGTCCAGGCCGTACTTCATGTCAGAACGGCTTTTGTGACTGAGGATTTCCAGAATGATGGTCGGTATGTCGGGCAGGCGTGTCTCGCAGTAGTTAGCCTGCCTAAGCTCGCGCCTGGGCCAAGTCGGACAGACGGTTCTACGCATATCCTCCACCACCTGAGTCTGCACAAAGTCCCCCAGATGACGGCAGGTTATACGGCTTCTCCCGTCGCTGAGAACGGTCTCTTTGCGGTCGTTGAAATCGGTATAGAGGCATAGCGGCCCCATGATCGTGCTATCGCCCGGCAGGTCTAATCCGTCGCTATGGAGCGCGATGGCTAAATCCAGTTTGCAAATGCTGTCGTTGAGGTAGTTAACCCAGTTTCCGCGGCAACGCAGGTCGTCCTTGTAATGGTCGCTCTCTTCCGGGTGGGGTTGGAAACGGTAGGTGTCCCAGATCCATTCGGGATATTGCTGTTCCTCCAGCCAATATCGTGCGCCTTCCATCCATCGTGGCAGTCCGCTCCGGCCGATGGTCGTAGCCAGGCTGTCCTTGCCAATCCGTGGACGAGGCCACAGCACCTCGGCGCCTGCAGACTCCAGCATCGCCGTGACGGCTTCGGCATAGCGATAGGTATAGGTGTCCTCTACGATTCCCCATAGGCGTGCCCGTTGCCAATGCCAAACGCTATCTTTCTGCATATATGCGCCGTGACTTGGCCATAACGCAATCCGCTTCCCCCCCAAGTTCCACTTCCCGCTAACTGAATCCCCGCTAACCGAATCCCCGAGAACCGATAACCGATAACCGAGAACCGATACCAACTCCTCCATCTCGTGCTTGTCGCTGTAGATATAGACCTGTCCGTCTTCGTCGCCCCGCATCCACAGACTGATTCGGCGTTTCAGTTCCTTCAGTTCCTCCGGCGTAAGGCTCAGCCCCGACATCGTGACGTTGGTCTCTACATCTATTCGGGTGCCGCTCTGCCGTACGCGGATGACGCGCACACGCGCCATGGGCAGCATGCGCTCCTTGGTATAGGCGTCCAGCGAGTCTGCCAATTCGGCGGGTGTTATCGCCTGTGTCGTTCCCCATGACAGACAGAATAAGGCGAAAAGCAGTATATGTATGCGGAGATAAATTCGTTTCATTTTCATTCTTACAAAAAAGCCTGCAAAGTTACTGTTTTTTTTTGAAATGCGCAAATCTTTTTGCCAAAAAAAAGAATTTTGTTGAATTTATAGCGTTTGGCAAAGATGCGAGGTCTAATATGCCTTTTTGCCTATAAATGATATGCTTAAAAGCAGAAAATAGCTTGCGAAGGGGGCGAAAATGAAGATTTTGCAAAAAAAGTATAATTTTTTATGGATTTTATTTGGTCGTATAAAAAAAAAGTCGTAACTTTGCGGACTTTTTAGGTATGAAACGAATAAAAAAACAAACATACAACAAATTAAATCTACAAATCATGTCAGAAGAAAAACTCAATCTGTTGGCTGATTTTCCTGCCATCTCGACCAAAGAGTGGAAGGATAAGATTGTCACCGATTTGAAGGGTGCCGATTTCGACAAGAAACTCGTGTGGCGCACCCCCGAAGGCTTCAATGTACAGCCTTTCTATCGTCAGGAGGATTTGCGTGGCCTGAAGACCACAGTTTCTGCTCCCGGACAGTTCCCTTACGTGCGTGGTACGCGTACGAGCAACGAATGGTACATCCGTCAGAACGTGTGCGCATGCCAGTCTGCTCGCAAAGCCAACGCCAAAGCCCTGGAGATTCTCAACAAGGGTATTACCTCGCTGGGTTTCTGCCTCGATGGTGAGAAACTGAACTACCGTTTCATCAAGAACCTGCTGAAGGATATTGATGCGCGCGCTATTGCCATCAACTTCAGCATCTGCGCATGCCACGCTCCCGAGCTGGCAAGTATCCTGGTGCGCTATTATGGCCGTATGGGCTATGATTTCAAGGCTGTCTATGGTTCTATCAACGTGGACCCGATGAAGCAGATGTTGCTCAAGGGCAAACGCATGAGCCGCGAAGAGGTCGCCGAGAAACTGGTGGCTGCCGTCAAGGCTTGCAAGACGCTGGTTAACTACCGCGTAGTAGGCGTCAATAGCGTTATCATCAATAACTCGGGTGCTTATTGCGCACAAGAGTTGGCTTATGCCCTGGCTTGGGGTGCTGAGTACATGACGATGATGACCGAAGCCGGTGTGCCCAACTACCTCGCTGCCCGCGAGATCCGTTTCAACATGGGTATTGGCGGTAACTATTTCATGGAGATTGCTAAGTTCCGTGCTGCCCGTCTGCTGTGGGCTAAGATTGTGGAGAGCTACAAGGCTCCCGTCTTCACGACCGCTCTGCGTGAGGCTGCCAAGATGAACGTAAGTGCCGAGACCAGCAAGTTCAATATGACCATCTATGATGCCTATGTCAACCTGTTGCGTTCGCAGACCGAGACCATGAGTGCCGCTATCGCCGGTGTGGACGAGATTACCGTTACCCCGTTTGACGTGACCTACGAGCGTCCGACTGATTTCGCCGAGCGTATCGCCCGCAACCAGCAACTCTTGCTCAAGGAAGAGGCTCACTTCGATAAGGTCGTTGACCCCGCCGCCGGTTCGTATTACCTGGAGAACCTGACCAACAGCCTCGCCGCTGAGGCTTGGAAACAATTCCTCGCTATTCAGGAACAGGGTGGTCTCTACGAGATGATTGTTAACGGCAAGGTACAAGAGGCTGTGGCTGCTAACCTCAAGGCACGCCTGAGTGATGTAGCTAAGCGCAAAGAAGTGCTGCTGGGAAGCAACCAGTTCCCCAACTTTACCGAGGTGGCTGCCAAGAAGATTAAGGCTGACGCCGGAGCATGCAGTTCTATCTGCAACTGCAAGACCCAGCCTCAAGCCGCTTGCGGATGTGGCGACAAGTGCGAAAACGCCCTGCCGACCCTGCCCGTGGCTCGTGCTGCTGAGGAGTTTGAGACACTACGTCTGGAGACCGAAGGTGCCAAGAAACAACCCGTGGCATTCATGCTCACGATCGGTAACCTGGCTATGCGTATCGCCCGTGCACAATTTAGCTGCAACTTCCTGGCTTGCGCAGGCTACAAGGTTATTGACAACAACGGCTTCAAGACCGTCAAGGAAGGTATCAAGGCTGCCCGCAAGGCTAAAGCCGATATTATCGTGCTTTGCTCGTCGGATGACGAATATGCAACCTTTGCTCCGCAGGCATGGCTCGAGCTGGAGAATGCCAAAGAGATGTTCATCGTGGCCGGTGCTCCCGCTTGCATGGAAGACCTCCAGAAGCTCGGCATCAAAAACTTCATCCACGTGAGATGTAACGTATTGGAGACGTTGAAATCGTTCAACCAACAACTCTTAAAGAAATAACAAGTCAAAAAGATATATTTTTTATTAGTCCAAAATTACCAAAAATTATCCCAAAATTAAAAAGGGAAGAAAAATTTTCTTAAATTTTCTTTAATTTTTGACTAAAAGAAATAACTTACATTTATGACTGAGAGAAGACTACAACAATTAGCAGACATCGCCTATGATATCATCGGCGCAGCAATGGAAGTGCACAACGAGTACGGTTTTGGTATCTCAGAGGGCGTCTATGAAGAAGCGCTATGTATCGAATTGGGGAATGAGTATGGCTATGAGACGGAAGCGCAATGTGACCTGCCTGTGTACTATAAAGGTCAGTTGTTAGAGAAGCGTTTTCGCTTGGATATTGTGGTCGAGAAAGATGTTATCGTCGAACTCAAAGCCTTGGAAGCTATTTTGCCTGAGCATCGTGCTCAGTTGTACAACTACCTGCGTTTAACAAAGAAACTTGTTGGTATCTTATTGAACTTCGGTAAGAGTGTACGGGCTGAGAAATACATCTACGATCCAGAGACAAATGAAGTGACATTCTTCAACGTCAAGAGCACTCGTCAGTTCAATTATCTCGATGAGGATCTTTAAACGAAAGAAGAAATTTTCTTTAATTTTTGATAATTTTTGTCTTAAAAAAGAAGAATAATTTTTGATAATTGTTGACTGAAAAACGAAAGAAGAAATTTTCTTTAATTTTTGATAATTTTTGACTTAAAAAAAGAAGAATAAT
>ONBH01000025.1:25680-28291 GCA_900316005.1 uncultured Bacteroidales bacterium
TTGATAATTTTTGACTTAAAAAAAGAAGAATAATTTTTGATAATTGTTGACTGAAAAACGAAAGAAGAAATTTTCTTTAATTTTTGATAATTTTTGACTAAAAAAGAGAAAATATTTTTTTGACACTAAATTCAAAGCATATGAAGCCGAATTTTAAAGATATCAACATTAAGCAAGTTTCGGCCAGCAAGGTTGTTGGCCCGAACACAGCCGACTGGCAGACGCCCGAACTTATCGACGTCAAGCCCGTATATACCAAGGAAGACCTCCAGGGCATGGAGCACCTGAACTACGCTTCCGGTATTCCTCCATTCCTGCGTGGCCCGTATAGCGCCATGTATCCCTTGCGTCCCTGGACCATCCGTCAGTATGCCGGTTTCTCGACCGCAGCTGAGTCCAACGCATTCTATCGCCGTAACCTGGCATCCGGTCAGAAGGGTCTTTCTGTAGCCTTCGACCTGCCGACACACCGTGGCTACAACGCCGATAACATGCGCGTGGTAGGTGACGTAGGTAAAGCCGGCGTAAGTATCTGCTCGCTCGAGGATATGAAGGTGCTCTTCGCCGGAATCCCCTTGAACAAGATGTCCGTATCCATGACCATGAACGGCGCCGTGCTGCCCATCCTCGCGTTCTATATCAACGCCGGACTGGAGCAGGGTGCTAAGCTCGAGGAAATGGCGGGTACCATCCAGAATGATATCCTGAAGGAGTTCATGGTGCGTAACACCTATATCTATCCGCCTAAGTTCTCGATGAAGATTATAGCCGATATCTTCGAATATACCTCGCAGAACATGCCTAAGTTCAACTCCATCTCTATCTCGGGTTACCATATGCAGGAAGCCGGAGCTACGGCAGATATCGAGTTGGCTTACACCCTGGCTGACGGTATGGAGTACCTGCGTGCCGGTGTGAATGCGGGTATGTCGGTTGATACCTTCGCTCCGCGTCTCTCGTTCTTCTGGGCTATCGGTATGAACCACTTCATGGAGATTGCCAAGATGCGTGCAGGCCGTATGCTGTGGGCGAAGATTGTTAAGTCCTTTGGTGCTAAGAACCCGAAATCGATGGCACTCCGTACCCACTGTCAGACCTCGGGTTGGTCGCTGACGGAGCAAGACCCCTTCAACAACGTAGGTCGTACCTGTATCGAGGCTATGGGAGCTGCACTCGGACACACCCAGTCGCTGCACACCAACGCCCTGGACGAGGCTATCGCCCTGCCGACGGACTTCAGCGCACGTATCGCACGTAACACCCAGATCTACATCCAGGAAGAGACCAAGATCTGCAAGGAGATTGACCCCTGGGCAGGTTCCTACTACGTAGAGTTCCTCACCAAGCAAATCGCCGACAAGGCCTGGGAGCATATCCAGGAGATTGAGAAACTCGGCGGTATGGCTGCGGCTATCGAGACCGGTGTGCCTAAGATGCGTATCGAGGAGGCTGCTGCACGTACGCAGGCTCGTATCGACTCCGGCAATCAGAAGATTATCGGCGTGAACGAATATCGTCTGGACCACGAGGATCCGATTGACATCCTTGAGATCGATAATACCGCCGTTCGTACAGAGCAGGTAGAGCGCCTCAAAGAGCTCCGTGCTCATCGTGACGAGAAGGCCGTTCAGGCTGCCCTCGAAGAGATAACCAAGTCCGTTCAGGCATGGGCTGACGGCGGCAAGGGTGAGAACCTACTTGCTCTGGCTGTTAAGGCTGCCGGTCTGCGCGCTTCGTTGGGCGAGATATCCGATGCCTGCGAGAAGGTCGTAGGTCGTTATAAAGCAACCATTAGAACTATTTCAGGAGTGTATAAAGCAGGTACTACCTTAGACGCCGAGTTCCAAGAGGCTTGCCGTCTGACGGCTGAGTTCGCCAAGAAAGAAGGACGCCAGCCGCGTATTATGATTGCTAAGATGGGTCAGGATGGCCACGACCGTGGCGCCAAGGTGGTAGCTACCGGCTACGCCGACTGCGGTTTTGACGTGGATATGGGCCCCTTGTTCCAGACCCCGGCTGAGGCCGCTAAACAAGCCGTTGAGAACGACGTGCATGTGATGGGTGTCTCTTCGCTGGCAGCAGGTCACAAGACCCTCATCCCGCAGGTTATCGAGGAACTCAAGAAGCTCGGTCGCCCGGATATCATGGTTACCGCCGGTGGTGTCATTCCTGCACAGGACTATGACTTCCTCTATAAGGCAGGTGTAGCCGCTATCTTCGGCCCCGGCACCTCTGTTGCCCATTCCGCCAAGGTGGTAATGCAACTTTTAATGAACGAGTAAAGGTGCACGACATAGATAAAAAAAAGCGTCCTTGTGGCGCTTTTTTTTTGCATATATCATTTTTTTTACTACTTTTGCACGAAAAATCACTTGTTGTAGGTAGCCGGAATGCACAAGAGAGTGTGTCGATTCGTTTTGACACACTCTCTCTCATTATCCTACAATCAGTAGCCGTACTGTGTTGCCGCGTTGCCAGGCCTTTTTGAGGCGTTGGTAGAGGCGGTCTCATATTGTAATGAACCCCAAAAGTTGAACAATAAACTTTTGGGGTTTTATTATGAAACATTCTATTGAAGAACGGCTATTAGCTGTAAAAAAATGTTTAGCTG
>ONBH01000041.1 GCA_900316005.1 uncultured Bacteroidales bacterium
AAAATCGCATATATGCAAATTATTTGGTCAAAAAAAATATTTTTTTGCTTCAAATGCAGAAAATTACGATAAAAGTCCGATAAAAGTCCGATAAAAGTCTGAGGAAAACTGCTATATGTACGATGTATTTTTCAGGTAAGGCGAAAGGAAGCGGGGAGAGCCGAGTTTTTTGTTTATCAAACAATCAGGGAAGTTGTGTAAATATAAAAAGTCACTTTGAAAACAAAAAAAGTCACTATAAAAACAAAAAAAGTCACATTTTAAGACAAAAATGTATTTTTTTATCAAAAAAAACTTGCATATGTGAAATATTTTTAGTAACTTTGCCGCCAAATTTGTAATATTTAAAATACCATGGACGAAAAACTGAAAAACATTGCCAATTCCTATGCTGAGGAATACCGCAGCGACCGCAGCGACGCCATTTATCCGGCGCACTTGTTCAAGGCTGTATTACACAAAGAGATGGGGCTGGTTCGCTTCATTGAGACGGAGTTAGGTCAGGACTATTACTACCTGCAGGACTGGGCAGATGTGCAGATGCAGCTTGCTCCGCGTGCCGTTCGTCCGATGCGCGATTTATCGCTGAGCGACGAGAGTATCGAGGTGATGGAAGAGGCTGAGAACTACCAGCGTAAGTTTGACTTAGAGAGTCTGGAACCCGTTTGCATTTTAGCAGCATTGGTGACGCCGGGTGTAGGATTCAGTTTTGACCAGCTGAAGACTCTTCCGCTGAAGCCGGAGGATATAAGTGCCAAGTTTAATGGAGTACAGAATACAGACCGCTCTACTGACAGAGTACAGACTGCTATGCAGGCTACATCGACCGCCAAAGGCAAGGATGCGTTGAGCAAGTACTGCATAGACAAGACTGCCATTGCCCGAGCCGGTAATCTGGACAAGGTGGTAGGATTTGAGAAGGAGATTGGCATTATCTATGATATTTTAGGTCGCAAGACGAAAGCCAACCTGCTGATAACAGGTGAGACGGGTGTCGGCAAGACGGCGTTGGTGAACGGTTTTGTCACCGCGCTGGTGGAAGGCAAGGTGCCGGGTTTCCTGGATGATGCCGTGGTGTATGAGTTAGAGACGGCAACCTTAGGCGGCGACGCGCAATACAAAGGCGAGGTAGAAGACCGCTTCAAGAACATCATCAACGAGGTAGAGGCTCAGCCGAATGCCGTGTTGGTAATCGAGAAAATTGATAAGCTCTTTGACAAACAGGGTGCGCTCTACGGCTGCTCTACCCTACTCAAGAACGAGCTATCGAAAGGCCGTCTGCAGCTGCTCTGTACCGCAAGCATAGACGGTTTCACCAAGAATATCGAGACCGATAAGGAGATGGTCAGCAACCTGGAGCGGCTCAGTATTGATGAGCCGAATGCAGACACGACGATGGAGATTCTGCGTGGTATCATGCCTTCGTACGAGGAGTACCACGGTTTGACATTAAGCGAAGAGGTGCTGACGGAGTCTATCCGTTTGGCGAAACGATACCTGACGGAGAAATGTCTGCCTGCGTCGGCTATTGACCTACTGGATAGGACGATGTCGCACGTGAAGGTAGAGAACGACTTAGGCGAGGAAGAGAAGAAGCATACCGACCTGCGTATTGAAGATATGACAGCCGTTGTGGCGAAGCAGACGGGTATTCCGTTGGGCAAGGTGCAGACGCAGGAGCGCGACCGTTTGTTGGGCGGTGAAGAGGCGTTGAAGAAACGCGTTGTAGGTCAGGATCACGCCGTAAAGAAAGTGTTAGACGCCGTCTTTGAGGCTCGTTCGGGTCTGAATAAGAAGGGTCAACCGATGGGTTCGTTCTTCTTCTTAGGTCCGACGGGAACGGGTAAGACGGAGTTGTCGAAAGCGTTGGCGGAGTTCCTGTTCGGCGACGAGAGTGCGTTGCTGCGCTTCGATATGAGTGAGTTCAAGGAAGAGCACTCGGTGGCTCTGCTGTACGGAGCGCCTCCGGGATACGTAGGTTACGAAGAAGGCGGTCTGCTGGTGAACAAGATTCGTCAGACGCCATACTCTGTGGTGCTGTTTGACGAGATCGAGAAAGCGCACAAGTCGGTCTTTGATTTGTTCCTGCAGATACTGGACGAGGGTAAGTTGCACGACCGTCTGGGTCGCGTAGGTGATTTCTCGAACGCGCTCATTCTGTTTACCTCGAATATTGGTGCGCAACAGATTGTGGAGAAGTTCAACAGCGGCGTCATACCGGAGAACAACGAGCTGATGGATATCATGCAAGGCTATTTCCGTCCGGAGTTTTTGGCGCGTCTGACGGAGATAGTACCGTTCTCGCCGATTACAGACAAGACGGTAACGAAGATATTTGACATCCATATGAAGGGTCTGTTGAAGCTGTTGGCAGAGCAGGATATCACGCTGGAGCTGACGCCCGAGGCCCGCGAGACGATTGCACTACGGGGTTACAACCAGCAGTATGGTGCGCGTCCGATATTAGGAATCATTCGCAAGGAGTTGCGTCATCCGATTTCGAAGATGATCATCGCCGGCAAGGTAAAATCGGGCGACAAGATCATCGTGGACATCAAGGATGGCGAGGTTGTGTTTGATATTAAGAATTAAGAATTAAAAATTAAGAATTAAAAATTGATATAACACATAAAATCATTACTATTATGGCAATGAAAGAGAATTTTATTTCGATGGCTCCGGATGAGCAGAGCAATGCGAAAGTCAGCCTCATTGATCAGAACAAGACGCTGATGATTGATCAGTACACAACGGACGTAGAGCCGGGCAGCCCTGAGTTTGTGGAGGATATCCACAACATCAACGATGCCTTTGAGCACTTCAAACCGAAAGTAGATGTAACATTTACGGACGAGAACGGCGGAGCAGTCGAAGAGACCTTGCATTTCAGCGAGATTCGTGACTTCGAGGCTAACGGCGGCAAGGGTCGTCTGGTAGAGAACAGCGCATACCTGTCGGGTGTGAAGATGGAGATAGAGACGAATCAGAAGATTCGCAAGTCGATAGAACAGAACCGCAAGTTGCGCGAGATACTGAAGGACGCCGAAGGTAAGGCCGAGATGAGAGCGATGCTTCAACAGATGTTAGACGAGCTGGAAGCAGCGAATTAATTTACCAATTGTAAAAGATTAAATTGTAAATGCTATATGGCTGATACTGAAATGAAAAAAGCGCCCGAGGCACAACAAGCCGGTGGTGAGCTGAGAGAGCAAGCGCAAGCCAAAGACATGTCGCAACTGCTGAGCGCGTATGGTGGATTCAACGCCATCCGTGGTTTCATGCCGGATGCCGAGAACATGAATCCTGCCCGCAAGGCCCAGAAAGAAGTGTTCCTGAATGACAAGCGCTTCAAGGATAAACGTGAGGACCTGGCTCGCGAGTTGAAACGCTGGATTGAGTTGCTGGACGAAGAGGGTATCGAAGGTGCAACCGGTTATGCCGATGCCTGCAAGCAGGAGGAGGAGAAATATACCGAGTTGCTCAAACAGGGTATCACGGACGCGCTGTATGCAACCAAAGACCTGGAGCGTTCGTACCGCGAGTTGGATTCGTTCTTCAAGACCTGCGGAACGGACAAGGTGAAGAACCTGCGTATCATCAACGTGGTAAAGGAGGATATCGCCGATCCGGATTCCGGTTTTGCACAGGAAGTTGAGAATATTCTGCGTGATGGTTTCGACCGTCTGAGTCTGAAGGATGCGTACAGCTTGGTATGCGTACCGGGTGCCGTATTGAACGACAAGGTTGACCTGCTGACGTGGGCAAAGATGGCCTATAAGTATAAGGTATTGCTGCTGACGGACCATGCAGACGAATATTCGTTTGATGATCTGCAAGCCAATACCGAGGGTTATCGCGACAGCGACCCCGAGTTGATGAACGTTGTGATGACCGCCAACTGGATTGTAGGCCGTGAGGCAGAGAAGATGTCGGTGGACGAAGAAGACAGCAAGGCATTCTATATTGCTCCGTCGGCAGCCCTCTGCGGTAAGCTGTACAACGAGACCGCCAATATGGCACAGGGTGCAGGCGGTAAGAAATACGGTACATTGGATGGTGTGAAGGGTGTACAGAACGACCTGCTGAAATCGGAGATTGCTGCCCTGATGGATAATCAGGTTATTCCGATGGTCTATAGCGAAGGCCGCGTGATGGCGTTCAACAACGCTACGCTGTACAACGGTGACCTGGATGCCATGAAGGAGTACCCCATCGTACGCGTATTCGACTGGGTGAAGAAAGTGCTGATGAACTATGTTCATGAAGTAGCCCTTGAGAACTGGGATCCGTACAACAGTCCGAAAGACCTGAAGGCAAAGATTCAGGAGTTCCTGAACCAATACAAGGGCTTTGGCAACCTGTTCCAAGACTACCAGATTGGCGAGCCTCGGATGGATCCTGTTACCAAACAGGTAACCTGCGACATCACGCTGACTCCGTTCTACGCCACCAAGAACTTCGTCATCAAAGTGGCAGCTGACAAGAAGGAAAAGAATGCGTCGATGAGCGCAGCTTAGGCAGTTGATAGTTGATAATTTTTAACCATAAAACCATTAAATTTTAAGATTATGGCAAAAACACCTGTATCGATGAAAATCGATGGTTACAAGGACAGAGAGGTCCTGATGGTAACCTATGAGTTCGACCAAGCTACCGATGTAGAAGGTCAGATGGCCGGTATTCCCCGCGGCGGTAAAATTCAGGTACGCGTAAAAGCGCTGAATGACGGTACCCCCGACCTGCTGGCATGGATGGTAGAGCGCAACCTGCCCAAGAACGGCAAGATTGAGTTCCTGGAGACCAAGACCGGTAAGGCAATGAAGACCATTGAGTTCAAGAACGGCTACTGCGTGAACTTCGAAGAGAAGTGGGAAGACAAGGTGGGTCACTACGAGGAGATCACCATCACCTGCAAGGAGTTCGCAATCGGAAGCGTAAAATACGAGAACGAGTGGGCTTGATGGAATCGGAGATTTCAGATTTAAGATTTAAAATTTAAGATTTAAGATTGAAAATTTAAAATTTTAGGAATTATGGCAGAGAACGTAACCCCCGTAACCCTTGAGGTGAAGGATTTTGAAGCTCGTCAAGTCATGATGATTGACTATAAGTTTGACCAGGCAACCGACCGTGAAGGTCAGATAGCCGGTATTCCCCGTGGCGGTCGTGTCACCATCCGCGTAAAAGCGATGAACGACGGTAACAGCCAGTTGCTGCAATGGATGCTGGCCCCCAATGACCCGCGCGATTTCAAGGTAACCTTCTACAACACGGTAGATGGTTCGACGATGAAGGAGCTGAAGGGCACCGGATGCTACTGCGTCAACTACAAGGAGAAATGGGAAGACGGTCAGGAACATTTCGAGGAGATGGAGATAGTATGCCAGAAGCTCGAGAACGGTCCGATCGCATTTGAGAACCCCTGGAAATAAATAACCGATAGCACGGAGCTGCTCTCCGCCAAAGGAGGGCGGCTCCATGCTACCATCACCATCCTATTGCAAAACTACCGTGGCACTACTAACCAAACTGAAGATGCAGGATATTCAGGACCCATACCTGGTGGTAGGGTTCCGATGCCGTTATAGCCGCAAGCACAACGGCTTTCATCCGACGACCTGTCCTGCCTGCGAACAAATCGAGATAACGGTCGTCGCTACCGAGCGGGACGATTTCCTGTTCTATGAGTGGCTTATCAACCGCAACAAGCAGTCGGGTCAGCTGACGTACGAGTTGCCGATGTCTCCCCATACCGGCACCGGCGAGTTACGTGTCATCGATTTTACGAATGCCGGTTGCCTGTCGGTTAGTGAACACTACGACATCAACGAGCGCAATCGCCGCTTGATAACCATCATTATCATACCGGATGAAGTAAAAATTGATGATATCAATGTCAAACATCTTTAATACGCGTTAGGTTTATGAGAGAGATTAAAGTGATGATATTCCGTGGCGACATAGCTAAGTTGTCGGAGAGTAACTTTAGGGATGCCGTCCAGCAGGACGCCTTCCGTCGGCCTAACGGCATGGCAGTACAGCAATATGACTACACCTGCGCGCTCCAACGCGACCGCGTAGGGAATATCTATGGCGACCCGCAGAGCGTGGTTTTCCAGTTCACCGTATGCGTCATCAAGAACGGTCAGAACCTGTTCTACGAGAAGCTACAGGAACACGGGACAGACCAGTTCAGTTTTGTGTTCAACGCCGTCTTTGAGAACGACAAGCTGCAATCATTCGACCAGGCCATCATGGTGGAAGGCTACGTGGTGGAAGTAGAAGAGGCCGGAAAGAATGATAGAGAGCAAGCTACAATTCAGGTCAAACTGTTAGCCGGCAAGATGACCTTTGTACACAAGAATAATGATAAACTCGCATTGAGCATAATTAGCGAATAATATGAACTTCCTACTGATACTCAAGTCGAATACGGATTCAGCCGAAGTGGTCTCGAAGACCATGCACAAAGAGATACAGCTGAATGATGTAGCCTGTGAACTATGGCTGCATGAGCTCAGTTATCACAAGAAGATATTCCAGCCCGGTATGGTACTCGCCCGGCTGCAACTCAAGCGTACAGAGTACCCCAAAGACCAGAAAAACATAGGCATCCCTACCGATGTCATCATCAACCATTTCAAGGATAATCAGTTAAAGGTGACACGCGACGGAATGGACGTTGCCGCCGACTATTATATATATAAGGTCATACCCGAGTTTAGGCGTGATAGCGACTCAAACCAGTATGTGGAGTTGACCTGCTATTGCTACAGCCGTGACCATAAGCTAACCCTGCAACCGTACAGCAAGATGTACACCAATAAGAAGTTTGTGGGTGACGTCACGACAGCCGGCAATGAGGGTATCATCCAATCGGAGATGAATGGTATATTGCAAAAAGCGGGATTTGATGAGAAGAAGATTGATTGCAGCAATCTACGTTTTTTGCGCTATATCACCAAACCGGAGAAAAAAGACGAAAACGGAAACATCGTGCAGGCGGAGGAACGGAAGGAGTTTATCCAGCCGTACTTGGTGCAATATAACGAGAGTTTCTACGATTTCATAGCTCGTACGGCGAATCGCTGCGGCGAGTTCCTGTACCACGACGAGGGCAAACTGCATATCGGTATGCCCGTTACCCCGAGCGATAAGATACGCACCATCGACGATCAGAAGGTGTATGCCTATCGCTATCAGAGCTACGGCGAACCTATCATACAGCCCTCACCCATGTATGTGGATAGCATGGCTATGGGTGAAAAGCAACAGGGGAAAGGTCTGTATGCCGCCAACGCCGACTACTTCTACTACGACGAATTGCCCATAGACGAATACCTGGGACTGGTGCTGACCAAAGACAGTTTCTCCAGTTTTTCGAACGAGTTGTTAGGTATGACCCGTAGGCATATTGAGGCTTTCAGTAATTTCCTGACCAAACCATCGTACGCAGAAGTCATTGGTGCGATTGCAGGAGCAGAGGTCACCTTTGCCCTCATCGCCAACACCAGCGCTGACGTCAAGAACAGCGATGGCAACAAGAAATACATCGACAATGCCACCGAGGATCATAAAGACGGCGATCGCGTCCGTGTGTATGGCTCGATGCTCAACAGCGAGGTGCAGGGTTATAACTACGACCATGCGCAAAACCTGAATAATAAGTTCTACCAGTTTGTAAGCAAATGCAGCCATAATATCAGCAAGACGCTCATTGAGGTAGAGACCGGTGTTGAGTCACCTGTTTTCCGCTTGGGCGAAGAAGTTAAATTTAACAATCAGAGCTGCATCGTCATCAGCGTAGAAGAGGATCTGATGTCCGAACGTACGGAAGAAGTTGCCCGTGGTCAGCGATTGGTATTAGCCCCCTTATACACAGCGCCTGTGAATGATGCCAACACATCGATTTCGCTCTACTGTCCGCCTCCCATGGTGCCTTTTACGCGTGAGGTTGGCATCCAGCGTGCATTCGTTGCTCGCAATGGTGACCCACAGGGTCTGGGCCGCGTGTGCATACGTTATCCCTGGCAGAAAGAGTCTGACGAGCCCTCGCCCTGGGTACGCGTAGCTGTGCCCTTTGCACCCAACGATCCTCCGGTAGCCGGAGCCGGCTTCTTCTTTGAGCCCAAGGTGGGTGACGAAGTAGTGGTTGACTATGAGAACGGCAATATAGAGCACCCCATCATTACGGGTTCGCTGTTCTCGCCGCGCAATGCTGCGCCATCGAGTGCTGCCAGAGAGACCATGAGTCTGAAGACCGGTCGTGTTCGCAAGATTATGTCAGAGAAGGGGCATTCCATCGTGTTTACAGATACCGATATGGCCTCCCAATTCGTGAATAGTTTCTGGCCCGGCTACAAGATTTTAACTTCGCTGGTAGGCGCCGGCTTTGGTGCGGATCTGCACTTTGGTGAGAACGATTCCGTTTCCGGAGGTATTGAGCTGTGCGACTCGTGGGGTATGTACCGTATTACGGCATCTGCCACGGATCGTAATATATCGATTATGTCTCCCTTTGGCGATGTACAGTTGAGTGCCTTTACCGGTATAACCATCTCTGCCCCGAACGGGGATGTTAACATTAAGGGTAAGAACGTAACGATTCAGGCGGGTAACGAACTGAAGCTTGTGTCCGGCTATAACATTGACGAGACGTATCGTTCGTGGGGCGAATATTTCGGCGACTTCCTTACTGCAGTTATAGCCGATGGTATCATTGGTGGTGTAGTAGCTCCGCTGACCGATTTCACGCTGATTCGTAC
>ONBH01000044.1 GCA_900316005.1 uncultured Bacteroidales bacterium
CAATGTAAAAAAGGAAGGCATGTTATCTTGTAACAAGAAACATCGAATTTCACGCTCAAAATTCGTATTCGGAATAACCACGTTACGATTGATAAATTTGACTTCCGGTAGATTATGAACAAAATAGTACATATCATCAACGTCCTTGATATGTATAGGATATAAATATGGGCTTACATCCCCATATTGCGACAGAAAAGTATAAATATTATGAGACAAAAATTCAATACTAATATCTCCATGATAATATATGATATCCCGTTGCTTCTTTCCATGACATATACAGAAAGGAAGATCCAATAAGTGCAAGTTCTTGCCTTCTGAAATATCTGCGTATGGCATATCGGATTTTATCTCCCATACTCCGCCATATAACTTTTTCCCAAAATCGTAATATATCTTCATTTTATTAGTAAAGTTATTTGTTCAAATATTATTTATCGAAATCGTTCATCGCTGCAATAACTCACTTGTCTTTGCCCAATAGAAGAATGTTTCCGGCTGCGGACCGCTGATTTTTGCTTTAACCAACCACTCTTCTAACCGGCGGATCAATCGCATTACCTGTGAAAATGTGTTTTGAAAATACAGATTTTCACACCTAATCGGCTGCAAAGGTACAACTTTTTTCTCACATATGCAAAAAAAATCGCCCTTTCGAGCGATTTTTTTGATTTACGATAGAACGATTTTTTGATTTACGATTGGACGATTTACGATTTACGATTTATTGACGATTGGTTTTATGTACGATTTTGAATAAGAAAAGCAGCAAAAAATTTGCGTATTTCAAAAAAAAGTACTACCTTTGCAGCCAAATTGGCATTCGGCTATGCCGAAGCCCTAAAAAAATACGTATAATGCAGAAAAAACTGGTTACCCTTATCGCCTGTCTCTTCTCCCTCGGCGCCTTTGCCGGGGAGACCTATCTCTTTGCCGAGAAGGATACAGCTCGTTTATACCTGGATATACATCGCCCCTCAGCAGGTGCCGACACGCTCTATGAGGGCTTGCGGAAGCCTGCCATCCTCTATGTCTTCGGCGGCGGATTTGTCAAGGGAGCGCGCAACGAACCCTACGTACTCCGCTGGTTTCGTATGCTTAACGATGCAGGGTACGGCGTCGTCGCTATCGACTATCGGCTCGGCATGAAGGGCTACAAGATTGGCAACGGATTGATTGGCGCTGCCAAGGCGATGGATCGTTTCATGCTTTCGCAGCAGATGGGTGTGGAGGATGTCTTCTCGGCTGTCTCGTACCTGGCTCAGCACCCCGAATTGGGCATCGATACACGCAACCTTGTCATTGCCGGCAGTTCGGCGGGTGCCATCATTTCCCTGGCCTCTACCCATGCTATCTCCTGTGGCGAAACAGCAGGTCTGCCAGACGGTTTCCGTTTTCGGGGCGTCATGAGTTTTGCCGGAGGCATCATCAGCCGCCGCGGAGCACCCTCGTTCCCGACGGACCCGGGGGCGGTATTGCTGCTGCACGGTACCTGCGACAAGGCGGTCGCCTACAAGCAGTTCGGCGACGGACGCCGAGGCATATGGGGCAGTAGCTCGATAGCCAAGACAATGCAGAAAAAGGGGCAGAACTATCGTATCTACCGCTTTGAGGAGCGTGCACACGACGTAGCGGCCTATATGTGCCAACTCTTTCGCCTGGAGATGGACTTCCTGGAGAAAAACGTGATACAAGGCATCCCCTGCCGCGTGGACGCCTTGGTTAACGACCCCTCGCTGCCCGTCATGAAGTCTTGGAGTACAATCACCGTGGAGGATATGTATAGCGGTGACAATTCCCTACCGGATTAAGAAATGACTTACAAAAAATGATATGAAAAGATTTTTACTGATGTTTTTCGTCGTTGTTGCCGTTTGGTGCAACGCGGCACAGACTACACCCCAAAACGTACGGTGCGATGCCCAATCGCCGGTGGTCGTCACGGCACCCGATACCGTTATCAACAAGACGGCTTATACTTTTACCCTGCAGGGTATTACCATCTCGGTATCCTATGGCTCGGCTTATCCCGCAGGACATAGTTGGAACAACCTGGATAGCACCTATTTCGCCTGCCTCGCCAATGGCTCCATGACCATTAGCGCAACGGATACCATCCGCGGAATAGCCATCAACGGCTGGGTGAAGAAGAACTTTAACGCCTCTGCTGACCGCGGAGAGATTGATTATATCTCCGATGAATACGAAGACGCCTTTGGTTACCCGGTCCTGACCATCACCGATATTGATAGCACGGCGGTTACCATCGACTGCGCTAACCAGCTCCGTTGCTTCAGCATCGCCGTCTATTTCGGTTCCAACCCGGGCAGCGTGCAGGGCGAGGTGATGGATACAGTACGTTTCACGGCGGTGCAGGCTGAGGCGTTGGACTATTCCGACGACACCACTTACTCCGCGCCGGGTGCCTACAGTTACTGGCTGATGCTGCAGCCCGCAACGGTTTACCCCACCGTTTGGCTCGACCTCTATGCCGCTCAACAGGGTGACCTGACCGGCTCGTACGCCACCTATAACTTCAACGTGGGCGACTATACCTACGTGCAGCTGTCCGCCGACTCCTGGAACTACGAATATGCTTACTACCAGGAATTTACCATCACCCGTAACGGCAATACCTACCATGTGGAAGGCTCTATCATCGCGGATAACGACGTGCAGTACGAGTTCGTCTATGACGGACAGATAGCCCTGACGCCCGATAACCAAGAGGGTACGGCGATCGAAATGCTCCACACCGATGAGACGCAGCCACACGCCGTAAAACGCCTTGTCAACGGACAACTGCTTATTGAAAAAAACGGCAAGATATATACCGTGTCCGGCACGGAAGTAATGAATTAGGAGTAATGAATAAGGAGTAAGGAATAAAGACAAAAATGGTTCCGTAGTCGTACAGCCGAACGTATTTTAGTCTTTGTTCTTTGTTCTTTTAGCGAAGCGAACATTACTCGAATAATAATTTGAATTATAATGCCAAGAACTGAAATAAAAACCCTGGGCGAGTTTGGCTTGATACGTCGCCTAACGGACGGACTTACCAACCGCCAACCCTCTACCCTTGTTGGGGTGGGCGATGATGCAGCCGTGTTGAACTATGCCGCTACCGGAGATGCAGACCTTCGCACGCTCGTGACAACTGACCTCTTGTTAGAGGGTGTGCATTTCAACCTCGAATATGTGCCCCTGCGGCATCTGGGCTACAAAGCCTGCGTCGTTAATTTCTCCGACATCTACGCCATGAACGGTACCCCCACACAGATAACAGTCGGGCTGGGTATCTCATCCCGTTTCTCGGTGGAAGACCTCGATGAGCTCTATGCCGGTATCCGTCTCGCCTGCGAACGCTACAACGTGGACCTCGTGGGCGGCGACACCTGTGCCTCGATGAACGGTCTGACCATCGCCATCACCTGCCTGGGCACCGCCAAAGCCGACGAGATAGTCCGCCGCAACGGAGCTAAGGTCAATGACCTCATCTGCGTCACCGGCAACCTCGGTACCGCGTATATGGGTCTGCAGCTGCTGGAACGCGAGCGCATCGTGCACCGCGATAAACAGATGTCCGGCGATACAATCCCTGCCTTTGAGGGTAGGGAGTACCTGCTCGAACGCCAACTCAAACCCGAGGCGCGATGGGATGTCATCGAGGCGCTGCGCAAGGCGGGTATTCGTCCTACCGCCATGCAGGATGTATCCGATGGCTTGTCGTCCGAACTGCTGCATATATGCTCGCAGTCGAAAGTAGGCTGTGCGGTCTATGAAGACAAACTGCCTATCGACTACCAGGCTGCAGCGCTCGCTGAGGAGATGAACCTCAATATCGTGACCTGTGCCCTCAACGGCGGCGAAGACTACGAACTGCTCTTCACCTGCGACCTGGACGACTATGAGAAACTCGTGCCGCTCGACGACGTCTATATCATCGGTCATATTACCAAGCCGGACTTTGGTACCATCCTCGTCGGCCGTAACGGCGAGGAACTACCCATCCGTGCGCAAGGTTGGAATGCCTTTTGATAGTTGATAGTTGATAGTTGATAGTTGATAGTTGACAGTTGATATTTTCACCGAGAACCCAGAACAAGAGACGGCATGGAATGCACGTCTCTACGGTGGAACCGAAAACCGAGAACCGAGAACCCAGAACCCAGAAACGAGAAATGAAGTACTCCCTCATCATACCTGTTTATAACCGCCCCGACGAGGTGGCGGAACTACTTGACAGCCTCACCCGTATCGCTTTTCGCGACTACGAAGTCATCCTCGTTGAGGATGGCTCTACCTTGCCCTGCGAAGCCGTTGCCCGCCAATATGGCGACAGACTATCCCTTCGCTATTTTGCCAAACCCAACTCCGGACCCGGGCAGTCGCGCAATTATGGCGCCGAACGTGCCGAGGGCGAATGGCTTATCGTCCTCGACTCCGACATACTCGTGCCCGAAGGCTATTTCGATGCCCTCAATTCCTTCCTTGCCCATAACGATGTGGACGCTTTCGGCGGACCCGACCGTGCACATGAGTCTTTCACACCCGTTCAGAAGGCTATCAACTATGGCATGACCTCTTTCTTTACCACCGGAGGTATCCGCGGCGGCAAACAGAAACTCGATAAGTTCTTCCCACGTTCGTTCAACATGGGTATCCGACGTGAGGTCTATCACGCCTTGGGAGGTTTTCGTGCCATGCGCTTTGGCGAGGATATCGACTTCTCTTACCGCATCGTCGAAGGCGGCTACCGTACAGCCCTTATCCCCGACGCATGGGTCTATCACAAACGTCGTACGGACTTCCGTAAGTTCTTCCGGCAGGTGCATAACTCCGGCATCGCGCGCGTGAACCTTACTATATTGCACCCGGGTACACTCCGGCTGGTGCATCTCTTGCCTTCGGCATTCACCATTGGCTGCGTGTTGCTACTGATCGGCGGCTGCTGGTGGCATTGGGTGTGGTCGCTGCTCGCGTGCTATGCCCTCCTTATCACGGTGGACTCTACCCTTAAGAATCACTCGCTTCGGATCGGCCTGCTTTCTGTCGTAGCGGCCTTTGTACAGCTAACCGGATATGGTACCGGCTTCCTCGTCGCCGCTTGGCGCCGATGGGTACTGCACAAAGATAATCAGGACGCTTTTACACAGAGTTTTTACAAGTAAAGACGGAAAATCAACTAAAAAGTGCATTTTTTTGAGCGAAAATGCATTTTTTTTGTCAAAAAATTTGCGCATGTCAGAAAAAAGCAGTACTTTTGCGGGCTTTTTCGTCGGAAATGGCTCGCCTAAGTGCGTTCGCCCTGCGAACGGAAGCGGCTCGCTAATAGAAAAAGCATTGGCCCAGATGGCGGAATCGGTAGACGCGCTGGTCTCAAACACCAGTGGAGCAATCCGTGCCGGTTCGACCCCGGCTCTGGGTACGGCGTCGGAAATGGTTCGCCGAAGTGCGTTCGCTCTGCGAACGGAGGCGGCTCACATTTCCTCCTTTTCCCCAAAACCTCTTGCAGAGCTTTTGGGGACCCCGGAAGGGAGTGGCTCGGCGAAGTGCGTTCGCTCTGCGAACGGAGGCGGCTCACATTTCCTCCTTTTCCCCAAAAATCAGCAGATTTTCGGGGACCCCGGAAGGGAGTGGCTCGGCGAAGTGGGTTCGCTTTGCGAACGGAAGCGCCTTACTCTCGCTCCTTTTCCCCAAAAATCAGCAGATTTTCGGGGACCCCGGAGGAAAGAAACAGTTGACAGTTGAAAGTTGAAAATTGACATTCTTAGAAAAGGTATGTCACAACTGAAAAAATATCAACTATCAATTATCGTACGGCTTTAGCCGATCGTTCGAGGCTTTAGCCGAGATAAGAACTATAAATTAATTTAAAGGTCATGCGGAAGACTTAAACATCCGCTATCCACTCATAACAGGCTAACTGCCCGGAGAGTAACAAAAGAAGGAGGTGTATGCAATGATCGTAGTACCGGTAAAAGAAGGCGAGAATATCGAACGCGCCATTAAGAAGTTCAAACGCAAATTCGACAAGACTGGCGTCATCAAGGAGCTCCGTCGTCGTCAGCAATTTGACAAACCCAGCGAGTTGAAGCGTATTAAGATGCAGCACGCCATTTACGTTCAGCAAATGCATGCGCACGATGAAATGTAATC
>ONBH01000045.1 GCA_900316005.1 uncultured Bacteroidales bacterium
TGCCTACACAATCATACTCAGCCTTCAGTTCGTCTATCCGTACAGGCTGGCACTTGAGCGAAATGACCTGAAAATCATTGAGATCGAAGAAACAGAACATATGTCCGCAGACGTAGAAGACCAGCACGTTCTCGCCATTCTTGAACTTGGCGAAAGGCAGTTTCTCTTCTACATCTGTGCCTAACGAAAGGCAGAAATCCCGTATCTCTTCAACGTTCATACTACTTGACGAGGTTGCGATGTTCTTTAGTGTATAAACAGCAGTTCGCGATATTTGGGCAGGGTCCATAACTCGTCGTCCACGATGAGTTCCAGCGCATCGGCATGGCTGCGTATCTCTGCCATAAGAGGCAGGACGGTGTCGTGGTAGGCAATGGCTTTCGAGCGCTCGTCGGGTTGACGGTTGGCTTTATGGCGTGCTTCGGTCATGGCTTCCACGCCGGCGAAGAGACCGCCGGAGTGTTGTTCTATCTGACGAATGATTGAGTAGTCCATCGCGTTGAGAGTCGCGGTCTCGTCGGCAGAGAAGACCTGCTTGACGGCCAGCACATTCTGCAGCAACATCGTCTGGTAGCGTTTGGCGGCAGGAAGAACGTGATTGATGACCAGGTCGCCGAGCACACGACTCTCAATCTGAATCTTCTTGACGTATGTGCCCCATTTGACCTCAGAGCGGCTATGTAGTTCTGCTTCGCTGAGGACGTTGGTATATTGGAACATCTTTACCGACTCCGGCGCAAGGTATCGATCGATGATGAGCGGTACTGAGGTCTCGCAGTCCAGTCCGCGTTTGGCTGCCTCGGTTTTCCACTCGTCGTCGTAGCCGTTTCCATCAAATCGGATGGCCTTGCAGGCAACGATATATTTCTTGATGACATCAAACAAGACACGCTCTTTGGGCTCGCCTTTCTCTATGCGGCCATCTACTTCAGCCTTGAAGAGCATCAACTGTTCGGCAACGGCAGCATTGAGCGCTAACATCGCACCTCCGCAGTTTGCTGAAGAACCGACTGCGCGGAACTCGAAACGATTACCCGTGAAGGCAAAGGGTGATGTACGATTGCGGTCGGTGTTATCGAGTAGAATCTCCGGAATATTCGCCACTCCGAGTTTCATCTCTTTCTTGGCGTTGATGATGATGCCTTTATCTGCCGACGCGTGCTCAAGTTTGTCCAACACCTCGGTTAGCTGTTTGCCCAGGAAGACGGAGATGATGGCTGGCGGTGCTTCGTTGCCGCCGAGACGATGTTCGTTGGTGGCCGATACTATGGATGCCTTGAGTAGGCCGTTATGACGCTGGACAGCCATCAGTACGTTGACCAGGAATGTGACGAACTGCAGGTTTTGGTAGGGGTTCTTGCCCGGAGCAAGCAGGTTTACGCCCGTGTTAGTCTGTAATGACCAGTTGCAATGCTTGCCGCTACCGTTGACGCCTGCGTACGGTTTCTCGTGTAGCAATACGCGGAAATGATGTTTCTGCGCCACGCGCTCCATAATGGACATGACAAGCAGGTTATGGTCGTTGGCGAGATTGACATCTTCGAAGATAGGTGCCATTTCGAATTGGTTAGGTGCTACCTCATTATGACGCGTACGCACGGGTATGCCTGCGCACAAGGCTTCGTATTCGAGTTCGCGCATGAATGCCAGTACACGCTGTGGAATGGAGCCGAAATAGTGATCCTCGAGTTGCTGATTCTTGGCACTATCATGTCCCATTAGTGTGCGACCGGTGAGCATCAGATCCGGACGCGCCATATAGAGCGCTTCGTCCACGAGGAAATACTCTTGTTCCCAACCGAGGTTCGCGTGCACGTGCTTGACAGTCTTATCAAAATAACCGCATACCTCAAGCGCCGCGTGGCAGAGGCTGGCTGTTGAGCGGATGAGCGGCGTCTTATAATCCAGCGCCTCGCCGGTATAGGCTACGAAAACCGTCGGGATGCAAAGCGTGTCGCCGATAAGGAATACCGGTGAAGAAGGGTCCCAAGCCGAGTAACCGCGCGCCTCGAATGTGTTACGGATGCCACCGGATGGGAAAGAGGATGCGTCGGGTTCTTGCTGATAGAGACTATCGCCGCTGAAATCCTCCATGAGTTGTCCGTCTTTGTTGAGCGTGAAGAACGCATCGTGCTTCTCGGCTGTGCCGCCTGTAAGGGGTTGGAACCAGTGAGTGTAGTGCGTGGCGCCACGATCCATCGCCCATTTGCGCATACCTATCGCCACGCTGCCGGCGATGTCACGATGAATCGTGCGACCGTTATCCACATCATCAAATAACTGCTCCAGCACTTCCGGTGCGATATATTCTTTCATCTTTGCACGCGTAAACACATCGCGAGCAAAATAATCTTTGACACGGTCGTTGGTCGTCAGTCGTTGGTCATTAGACGGTTGACGCTCTTTTGCGATTTTAATGGCTTCAAAACGAACATTTCCCATATTTTTGCTATTTATTTTGGTTTTTAATTAGATTAAATTGTAAAATTGCTGCAAAATTACCACAAAGATTTGAGATATGCAAGTTTTTTTGTAAAAAAATAGCAATATACACAAAAAAATCCCACAACTGTAAATTACAGGTGGAATTTTTGTACAGTAGCAGGCTGTTTTTTAGCTGTTTCGACCTAATTCGTATGTCTCGTAACCGGTCATCTCCACGCCTTCCCACAAGCCGATGATGTCCTTGGAGTAATCCACATTGACCTTGACGTATTGCAATTCGGTGGGAACCCAATCCCACCGAACTAATAGATTTAACGGACTTCTACGCCTTGGGCATTGTAGAGTTTGCCGTTTTTCTCAATGAGGAGGATGCCGTCGCGGATGATTTTATTTGTCATTTTTGATTTGTCATTTGTGATTTGGTCAATGCCTTCCGCGGGGATGGCGGCGATGGTACCGAACTCTTTCCATGTATCGGCAGCGCGGTACGCCTCAACGGCCTCAGCCGGCACGTAGAGCGTTGCGGCCGCCAGATTTACACTGAAGAACGGAATGAGTCCCAGCGCAGGCGGCGTGACGGTATAGCAGGTAAAAGTCTCCAGCGCCTTACAATCACCAAAGGCCACCATGTCAATGAAGGTCACGGCATTACCGATGGTCACGTGCTTCAAGGAGGTACATTCGGTGAAAGAGCCTTTGATCGTAGTCACCCCGTTCGGGATGACGATCTCGGTCAGGCTCGTGCATGCCACGAAGGACGCGTTGCCCAGGTAGGTAAGCCCTTCGGGCAGGGTGACGGAGGTCAGATGTTTGGACGATTGGAACGAACCTTCTCCAATGGCGGTTACAGATGCGGGCACGGTATAATCGCCGCCTTTACCGCCCGGGAACTGAATGAGGGTATCTTTCGCTATATTGAAGAGCACGCCGTCCTCTACACAAACGATTGTGTTGCCGGCGGCTACTTCAAAAGCCGGCAGGCTTTCCAGGCGCTGGAAAGCACGTTCGCCCAGATACTTGACGCCGCTACCAATGACTACGCGGGTAACCCCCTTGCAATAGTCGAAAGCCGAACCGCCGATGTACTCCACATAATCGGGTATAATAATCTCCGACAAAGCATGGCAACCGCTTAAAGCAGCGGCCTCTATCCTCTTCAATCCGCTACCCCAAGTGATGCTTCTCAGCGAATCACACATCATAAAAGCAGAATATTGGATTTCGGTCACGGTGTTAGGCAGCACGACGGTCTCAATGGTGTAGGCGGTGATAAACGCCATCGAGTCCACCGCGGTCACGGGATAGCGTTTTTCGGCATAGGTGACCGAATCGGGGATGATAACATCCTTCAGGTATTTATAGTTGGTCGTATGCTGATAGCGGTCCCAGGTGACGGCAGCCGTGTTTGCCACCGAGTCGATATTATAATACAGGTCACCTATCTTCGCACGTACGAGCCCGGGTCTTGAGAGCGGTTCGATGATCTTGAAATCTTTCCATACGGGTGCGTAGATATATTTCGAGAACGCCTCCATCGTTACATAGAGCTTGGCGTCCGGATCAATCTGGAAGAAAGGTAATTCGCCTACCTTCGGTGCCTCGGGCGCATAGCAGGTCACCGATTTAAGTTTCTTGCACGCTGCAAAAGCTGTCATTCCGAGGGAATCGAGACCGCTGCCGAGGGTAACCGATTCCAGGTTATAGCACGCCGTGAACGCCGTTCCGCTAATCCGCTTTACCGAGTTGGGTATCACGACCTCCTTCAGCCCCATGCAGCCGGCGAAAGCAGCTGTTCCTACATACGTCACCCCTTCCGGAATCGAGATCGAGTTGAGCGGATTGCAATTATTGAACGAACCGTCGCCGATGACGGTCACGGTAGCCGGCACGGTGTAATCGCCGCCTTTGGCGCCCGGATACTGAATAAGCGTGTCTTTCGCCATGTTGAACAGCACGCCATCCACCGCGCAAACGATTGTGTTGCCGGCGGCTACTTCAAACGCAGGAAGCGCATCCGCCTTCTGGAAAGCACGTTCTCCCAGATACTTGACACCGCTGCCGATCACAATACGTGTAGCACTCCTAAAACTCGAAAAAGCCACATCTCCGATATATTCCACATTATCGGGAATAATCAGTTCCTGCACGTTCTGGCAATCCACGAAAGCATGCGCGCCGATCCTCTTCAATCCGCTACCCAGCGTCAGGTAGTTCATGCCGATACACAGATCAAAGGCATGATCACCTATCTCGGTCACGCTGTTGGGAATCACTACCGACGCGATCAACTCTGACTGACGGAAACCATTCTGCCCGATGCGGGTAACGCCCTCCGGAATAGAGATGGTAGTCAGGCTGTCGCACTGGGCAAAAGCGTTATCGGCTACCGCAGTCACCTGATAGACCTGCTCGTTGTAGGTAACTGAGGCTGGGATAATCGCCTCTTTCAGGCCGTGGTAGTTGGTGGTGTCAATCTTCTTTTCCCATGTCACGGCAGCCGTAGAGTCCTGCGTGTTGAGATCGTAATACAGATCACCTATCTGCACATGTTCCATCACTGTCTCTTGTGCCGATAACGGCGACCCGTGAAAAGCGAAAGCCGAAAGGAGCAGCACTGCTGCAAAAAAATGCTTATTCATAATGTTGTGATTTTATATTTTGGGGTTATTACCAGATTTTGATGCGCTTGTCAGGGGCGATGTACATCTTGTCGCCCTCCTTGACGTCAAACAGTTCGTACCAATCGTCTATCTGCGCCACAGGGCCGTTGACACGTGCGGGGTACGGCGAGTGGGTATCCTTACCCATCATCTCCGTCAAGGTCTCGAGCGCGTATTTGCTATGGAAGAGATGCGCATAGCCTCTGAAGAAAGTGTCGCCAACATCAAGGTCGGCAGAATTCATCTATACGTTCTGTTCATCGCAAAAAACTTTGCAAAGGAAATACTTTTTTTTTTATATATACAAGTATTTGATTGAAAAATCCTATTATTGTATTCATTTTTCTCTTTTTAGCATAAAAATTTGCATAAAAACCTACCTTTTACCTATGCATCAACTACTCAACGCAGACTAATTCCGGAACGATTGAGTGCGCTTTTGGATGTTTCGGCGGATACAGTCGCTATAGAGCCACGGTTCGCAACTATGGATGTCGCCCACGTTGATAAATCCGGCATATGGCGGATATTCCGATCCGCTATAGCCGCTGACGACCAACACATGTTCGGGCGCCACGGTGACGGAAATCGTATCATGGAGCGTGGCAGGAGTGGCATCAGTACGCCAGTTAACGGGATTAATGCAGACACAGGAAGCGGCTATGACCGGTTGGACGAAGCGCACGTCCTTGACGGTGTTGTAACAGATCGTGACCTGTGTGTCTAATTCGCCTTGCGCCGGACGAATATGTGAACAAAGGGTGTCTTGCGGAGTAATCTTATAACCCATAACATAAGCAGCCACCAGTTGGTTGAACGTCTCATCGGACATATGTTTGAGCAGTTCGACCACCGCCATACCGCCTTGACTAAAACCGGCTATGACGAGCGGACGGGATTTTTCGCGCTGAGCAACAAATATATCAAACGCCCGACATACATCGTCCATAGACAGACGCGTACGATGATAGATCGTGTCCTCGTTGCGCGTGACCCATCCGTCAATCGTCGTATGGCGGTAAAAAGGCGCATAGAACCGGTTTCCTGGCGACATATACTCCGCCGCACGGCGAATCTCTATTGCCATATGTGCACGATGGTCAGGATTCCATACATCCGCATAATGGCAGACGAGGCTATCGTGCATCCAGTCCTGCTCCCACGTAGAGACGACATAGAAGATGTCCGCTCCTGTTCCTGCGGTATCGCCATCGAGCGTGATCCACATGGTGGTGTCCTGATAGTCCGGAGGAGCAGGGATAAAAGTCTCTGCCGGACGGTTACAAGCCACCAAAAGAAACATGGCGAGGAAGAAAAAAAGTTTTTTTACCATTACCTTACATCGTTTACTGTGTGTACTTATCTAAGCAACAGGTCTTTCAGTTTAATCTCCGGATGGCGGTATTGACGCTACTTGCGTTCACGCGGTTAACTTCCAATTACTCCGGGTATTTCCTCAACGTTCATAGTTGATTTTATTATTTCGAGTGCAAAATTACAAAAAAAATCCCACATACGCAAATGTACGCAGGATTTTTTTCTTTTATTGCGCAGTTTTGTCAGATATTTTTGCCTAATTCGTATGCCTCTTGCAGTTTGGTATTGCCGGAAATCTCTTTCGGGTCATTCACTCCGCCGCAGAAAAGATGGGCTTTGAGCGCGCACTTCTCGTAGCAATCAATCCAGCCTTGCAAACCGCTTTCGGCGCGTTTGGGCGTAAACTCCTCGTCTTCGGCAGCGGTGGTCAGCAGGTAGATGTCGCGGAACTTGTAATCCTTCGGATACATGGCGTTCATTCGGTCGATAAGCGTCTTCATCTGACCCGACATCTCATAATAATAAATCGGCGTCGCCCAGCAAACGACATCCGCATTGAGCACGCTCTCCATGATTGCCGGCACATCGTCTTTGAACACGCAAGCACCTGTCTCTTGACACTTGAGGCAACCGATACAGAATTTAATCTCTTTGCCCCGAAGCGAGATCAACTCCACTTCATGTCCCGCGCTCTTGGCACCTTCTGCAAACTGCTCCGCCAGCTGATGACTATTCGATCCCGCCCGGAGACTCGTAGAAATAACAACTACTTTCATATTTTCTTATTTTTACATGTACTTATTTTCGTATTTTGTTTGGGGTCCCCAGAGTAAATCAAGCCGAGGCTGTTCTTAACGTAAGCGCCTGCAAAATTACTACTTTTTGTCCATATACGCAAACACAAATTCGCTAAATATCTACCACTTTTGCAGAAATGCAAAAATAATTATTATGATTTTATGCAATTCGAACTCACCTCAGACTTTTATCGGACTTTTATCGGACTTTTATCGAGGTTTTTACCTATTTTGACATGGTTGTACCACTGCTCGAGTTGTTCATTAAACTCACGGCGGGAAAGTGTCTGTGCCCAATGACGCACATCCTCCGTATGGTTCTCAAAATGCATTGTTACTGTGCGGCGCCATTTCCATTTTTTCGGTTGCAGTTTCGACCAACGGCTGGTTTCCAATCCTCGCATGCGGCACAACACGACCTTTACCCCTTCCGGTAACTCGCGGCATACCTCATACGCCAGACGGCGATTCCCGATGATCTCCTTATCCACCGTTTTGACATGACCGGAAGGATAAAAACACAACTCCTTTCCTTCCGCCAAACTATCTATCGCGATTCGGCTGAGTTGAGCTGCGGCCATTGCTCCCTGTTCGCGGCTCATCACGCTCTTCTCCAGATCCGGCACCTCGACTGCATCCGCTTTGCGGAGGATATGTCCAAAGAACCTATGTCGCATAAACCGCTCATCCACCAATGGACGAATAGGCAGCCACCATTCCTCAGAAAACAACAGCAGCGGATCCACATACGCCGTATGATTGGGCAAAACGAGATGCGTCGTCTTGTCGCGCAATAACTCTTCGCCCGTCACACGAATATCGTAGTGAAGATGGAATAGAAACTTACATATTTTTCCTAATGTATATCGATCCATAACCTTTATTCAATCGATAAAATCAACCATGTAGCAATCGTATGGCATAGTGCTCCGAGGATGATAAACACATGCCAAATGGCATGCCAGTAACGGTGCTGCTCATCCCCGTGGAAGAAATACGCACCGAGGGTGTATAAAAGGCCTTCCGCCAGTATCCACCAAAATGCCGAGCGGGGCAAAAGCAACCACATAGGTCTCATGATCAGCAACGCAGCCCAACCCATCAAAAGGTACAAAATCAGCGACAGACGAGGATGTCGACCGAGGGCGAAACACTTACCAACCGTTCCTGCCAGCACGCATGCCCACAGAAAAATGAACAGCGTCCATCCCTTCCAACCGCCGACCACAAACACGCATAGCAGCGAATACGAACCCGCTATCATCGCGTAGATAGACACATGGTCAAACACGCGCAGCCGCGCCTTGTGAACAGGATTTTGGATGGCGTGATACAGCGTGGAGGAAGTGAACATGAGCAGCATGCCGGCGATAAACAATACCGTTCCTACCACCGCCAGAGCACCTCTGTCTATTGCCAGCCGAATAAGTGGTCCCGATACGCCTATCGCTCCAATTAGAGCCAACAGATGCGTCAAGGTATTGGCCGGCTCCTCGCACGAACGGTCTTGTGGCCGATTATCATCCTTAGAAGACAAATTCCTCCGCCAGTGGTTGTAGGTATTGGTAGTTTCTGTGGTCATAATTTCTTATATTGTTTATTCAGTTCGGTCCAATGGCTTCGTTTCTGCCGTGGCGAGAGACGCTGTGCTAATCGTCCGTCCGGCAGACGTTTGAGGGTTGAATCGATGTTATCGTTGTTTGCGTCAAAATTCGGGCGCAAAGGTACAAAAAAAAATCCGAATGTGCAAATCTTTTTGTGTTTTGAGCACAAAAAAAAGAGCACTCGCTCTTGGAGTGCTCTGGTTTTTAGGGAACATGCCTCGTTATGAGATGGCGATTTGGCGTCCGGTCTTGCCTTCTTCGCGTTTGATCTTCGGCAGGTCGATGGTCAGAATACCATCTTCGACTTTTGCGCTAATCTTCGCTTCATCCACATTGTCCGGCAAGGTGTACTTTTGCTCGAAGTTGGTGTA